>DASXLI010000017.1:0-7915 GCA_036496285.1 Binatia bacterium | reverse complement strand
CAGAACGGGGTGTGGGTCAACGTGACGGGGCTCACCAGCACGCCGGCCTACCCCACGAACGACGGCGTCAACTACGAGACGTACACCCTCAACTTTGCGCCCACGACCGGAGACGGCATCCGCCTCGACGGCGCCCCCGGTGGCAGCGCCGACTTCATCTCGGTGGGTGAGCTCGAGGTGTACGCAGCGAGCGCCGGCACGCCCACGCCGACATCGACGGCTGCGCCCACCGCGACCGCAACCGTCACCACCACGACGTCCCCGACCCGCACCGCCACCCCTCTTCGCACGGCAACCGCCACCGCGACGCCGCTGCTCACGGCAACGATCACCCCCGCGGCGACGACGACACGCACCCCGACCCCGATCATCACGCCCACGGCCACTACGACGGGCACCCCAACGTCGATCGTCACGCCCACGGCCACTCCGACGGGCACCCCGACCCCGATCGTCACGCCCACGGCCACTCTGACGGGCACCCCGACGCCGATCGTCACGCCCACTCCCCTTCCGACGCGCACGCTGACGCCGGTTGCGTCCACCAGCACGCCGACCGGCACGGCAACGCCCGGCGCACCGACCAGCACGACGACGCCAGGCAGCACCTGCGGCAATGGCCTGCTCGATGCCGGCGAGCAATGCGACGACGGCAATACGACCGGCGGCGACTGCTGCTCCGCGGCCTGCCAGATCGAGACGACCCCGTGCAACCTCACGCGTCTCGGCGCGATCGTCGCGCGCGTGACCGCGCCAACCGGTACGGGCAGCAAGAACCTGGAGATCATCCGCGACGGCGACAAGCCGCCCGTCGGCAATACCGACTCGAGCCGCCAGTACGACACCTGGGACGGATACAACACCGCGCCCGAGGACTGGATCGGGTATGCGTATCCGACGCCGCAGACCTTCAGTCGCGTCGTCTTCCAGGAGGGCAAGAACTTCGGTGACGGCGGCTGGTTCGACACGCTGACCGTGCAGGTGCGGCAGAACGGGGTGTGGGTGAACGTGGCGGGGCTCTCCAGCACGCCGGCATACCCTGCGAACGACGGCATCAACTACGAGAGCTACACTCTCGATTTCGCGCCGACCACGGGCGACGGTATCCGCCTGGACGGCGCCCCGGGCGGCAGCGACGACTTCATCTCGGTGGGCGAGCTCGAAGTGTATGGCGGCATCATCGGCAGCCGGCCGACGCCGACGACGACCGCCACCCCAGGTGTGAACCTCGCGTCGCAGGGAACCATCGTAGCGCGCGTGACGGCGCCGACGGGGAGCGGCAACAAGAGCCTGGAGGTCATCCGCGACGGCGACAAGCCTCCCGTCGACAGCGGCGACTCGTCGCGCCAGTACGACACCTGGGACGGCGCCAACACCGCCCCCGAGGATTGGATCGGCTACACCTTCGCGAGCCAGAAGACCTTCGCCCGCGTCGTCTTCCAGGAGGGCAAGAACTTTGCCGACGGCGGTTGGTTCGACACCCTGACCGTCCAGATCCGCCAGAGCGGCGTGTGGACGAACGTCGGCAACCTGAGCTTCACCCCTGCCTACCCCGCGAACGACGGGATCAGCTACGAGACGTACGTCATCAGCTTCCCGCCCGTCACCGGCGACGGAATTCGCCTCGACGGCGCTCCCGGCGGCAGCGCCGACTTCATCTCGGTAGGCGAGCTCGAGGTCTACGGGCCCTGAGTCCGCGAGACTAGGCGGAGGGCTCCTCGTGCTCGAACTTGAGGATGTCGAGCTCGTGGAAGCGCTCGCGCAGCCAGGGGCTCAGCAGGCCGAGCCGCTTCACGTTCGGTACGATCTTCGAGAAGAGCATCTTCTGGAACTCGCGCATGATCTCGGAGCTCTGGACGATCTCGCGCGTCTCGTCGATCGGCAGACCCATCTCCTTCCAGACCTCCTCCGCGTACAGACGATCGCGCATGAGGCGCGAGCCCTCGTAGCAGAACTCCTCGCGCTCGCGCATCTCGCGCTCGTTCAGCTCCTGGTAGTAGGTCTCGAGCGAGAGCACGCCGAACGCCACGTGGCGCGACTCGTCGCGCATCACGTACTGGGTGAGCTGCTTCAGGAGCGGCTCGTTGGAGAACTTCTCCATCAAGCCGAAGGCCGCCATCGCCAGGCCCTCCACCAGGATCTGCATGCCGAGGTACTTCATGTCCCAGCGCGAGTCGGTGAGGATCTGGTCGAGCAGCGTCTTCAGGTTCGGGTTGATCGGGTATTCCTTCTGAATCTTCTCACGCAGGTAGTGATCGTACGTCTCGACGTGGCGCGCCTCGTCCATCACCTGCGTCGAGCCGTAGTACTTGGCCTCCATCCACGGCACCGCGTCGACGATCTGCGCGGTGGCGAGGAGCGCGCCCTGCTCGCCGTGCAGGAACTGCGAGAGGCTCCACGAGAGCTGCTCACGGCGGAACTTGCGGATCTCCCGCTCGGTGAACTTGCTCCACATGGGCGTGCCGAAGAGCGGGTTGTTCAGGTCGGGAACGTTCTCGGCCTCGGGATCGACGTCGGTGTCCCAGGCGAGCGCGGTCGCGGAGTCCCACTGGTTCTGCTTGGCCTTCTCGTAGAGGTTGCGCAGGCCGACCTTGAAGCTGTCGTAGCTCCACGTGTAGCAGGTGTCGAATGTGGTCGAGAGACGCTCGGTGAAGTCTTCGACGGCGACGAGCGCCTCGGCGCCCTGGGCTGGCTCACTCATGGATGCTCTCCTTGATCGCGATGCCTTCCTGCAGCATGCGCGCGACGGTATCCGTGATCTCCTCGATGGCGATGTCGTCGTGCTCGAGCCACCACGACACGACCTGCGACACCATGCCGACGATCGCCTGGGCGACGAGCGCGGGCCGGAACGGCTTGAAGGCGCCCGCTTCGGCGCCGCGGATCTGGGTTTCCTCGATCTCGACGATGAAGAGCTGGTGCACCTCGCGCAGCAGCTCGTTGAACTGGGCGCCGTGACCGAACAGGATCTTGAAGACGTCGCGGTTGCGGTCGGCGAAGCGGAAGAGCGCTTCCGTCGCCGCGCGGCCCTGCTCGCGCGGGTCGCTGACCGTCGCCTTGGCGCGGTCGATCTCCTCACGGGCGAGCAGCGCCGTCTCGCGCACCAGATCGGAGAAGAGCGCGTCCTTGGTCGGGAAGTAGAGATAGAACGTCCCGGTGCCGACGTCGGCGGCGGCAGCGATGTCGGTGATCTTGGTGCCGTGGAAGCCCTTCTCCGCGAGGAGACGCTTCGCCGCGGCGAGCAGCTCGGCGCGCGTGCGGGCGCGACGGCGATCCTGCCGGGAGCCGATCGAGGTCTCGACGCCTGCCGGTGCGGCGTTCACGATTGCGATGAACTCATATTCATAACTGAACTATGATTCACTTCTAGTCGCACCCTACGGGAGTGTCAAGGGATTTTTCCGTGCAGCCGATCTGGACCAGACGAATCGCCGACGAGTTCTGGAGCGGGCCCGTAACCCCGCTGACCTACTCGCTTCTCTCCGAGACCATGGCCGAGCACATGGTCCGCCGGGTGCTGCGCCAGGCGGGGCTCGGCAGGCTCGCCGAGGAGCCGGTCCTGCGCCGCAGCCTGAGCCACGTGTACGTGAACGGGGCGCTCCTCGCCGAGGTCGTGAGCCTCCTGCCGCCGATTCTTCGCAGCGACGGCCTCCTCCACCTGCTGCCGCCCGAGATTCGCGAGCGGCTCGCGCCGACCTCGGCGCTCACGGCTACGGCGCGAACGGTCGAGATGGTGGCGCGCTTCGCCCTGCAGGAGCCGTCCTGGTCGCCGTGGCAGCGCGCCGCGGCGTTCGAGTCCACCTGCGCCGCCGTCCGGACACGGTTTGGCGCCGAACGTCCCCCGCAATCCGAGGAGACCCTCGACCGGCTCCTCGACGACCTGCGCGCGGCGCGGAGCGAGCTCGGCCGCTACCTCGAAGGCGTCAGCTGGGGGGTCGTCTACGCCTATGTCTTCTACCATCTCCTCCAGGAGCTCTGCCGGCGCTGGGCGCCCGGCCGTGAGGGGGACCACGCGGCCCTCACCGTCGGCCTCCCCGACGTGGCATCGCTCGAGGCGGCTCGCGACATCGCCGCGCTCGGCCGGCTCCTCGCCGACGATCCGGCGCTCGTCGCGACGGCGCGCGCCGACCTCGACGGCGCGGCGCGCGCGGTCGGCAGCCGCGGCGGTCCCGCGGGGGATGCACTGCAGGCGATCCTCGAGCGCCACGGCCATCGCCTCGTCGGCCGCGACCTGTCGTGCGCGAGCTGGCGCGAGCGGCCCGAGATCGTCGTCGGACTGGCGGTGCGAAGCCTCGAGCGTCACCCGCCGGAGGACGCGGCGCGGCGCCGCCTCGACGCAGCCGCACGGGTCGAGGCCGCGGTCGCCGCCGGCAGCGCCGGGGCGCTCCGCGTGCGCGTCTTCGACGCCGCCCTGGCGGCCGCCCAGCGCTACTACGTCGTGCGCGAGAACATGCGCTACTACGCGGATTTCTTCCTGGTACGCATGCGCGAGCTGGCGCGTGCCGCGGGCGCGCGGCTGGTCGCGCAGGGCCGTCTCGCCTGCGCCGATGACGTGTTCTTCCTGGCGCTCGAGGAGCTCGACGAGCCCGCGACGGCCTCGCTCATGGCGCGCACCGCCGAGCGCCGCGAGGCGCTCGCCCGCGACGCCGCCTGGCCGCCGCCGACGACGCTCGACGCCCACGAGACGCCCACGCCGGAGGTCCCTCCCCCTCACGCGGACGGCGGCGGCCCGCTCACGATGCGCGGCGAGTGCGCCGCGCCGGGGACGTGCCGCGGGCGCGCGCGCGTCGTCCGCGACACCGCTGACTTCGCGTCCTTCGCGCCGGGCGACATCATGGTGGCCGGCTACACCGACCCCGGATGGACGCCCGTCCTCGAGCTCGCGTGCGGCCTCGTGCTCGACGCCGGCGGCCTGCTCTCGCACGGCGCCATCGTGGCACGCGAGCTCGGCATCCCGGCGCTGGTGAACGTCGCGGACGCGACGCGGACGATCCGCGACGGCGACCAGCTCGAGCTCGACGCGACCGCTGGCCTCCTTCGCATCGTGCGCGCCGCCCAGAGCGGCGCCCAGCGCGACGGATAGACCGGCGGGTCGCTACAGGCGCTCGACGGCTTGCGTCCGGCCGGTGGCGATCGAGCGGTAGCAGGCGTCGGCGAGGGCCACGGCGGCGGCGCCGTCGGCGATGCCGATCGACGGCGCGCGCCGGGCAGCGAGCGCCGTGGCGAACTCGACGAGCGTCGCCTCCACGGTCTGCGCCGGCGGCCCGAGCGGCAGCGGCTCGGACGTCGTGCCGACGAAGCGCACCGCGCGCCCATGGACGTGATCGCCGGAGAGCTGCGCCTCGTGGCCAGCGAGCTCGATCGCGCCCGAGCGGCCGCGCGTCGCGCGCGAGCCGCCGACCAGCGCCAGCAGGCCGCTCCCCATCTCGATCGTCGCGGCGAAGTTGTCCTCGGTCTCGGTGGTGTCGACGCGCGACGCGAAGGCGGTCACGCGCACCGCCTCATCGCCGGTGAGGTGGCGCAACAGGTCGAAGCTGTGGACGCCGGTGTGGAGGATGATGCCGCCGCCCGCCTCCGCGCGCCGATCGAGCCAGCCGAGCGACGACGTCTCGAAGCGCTGGGTCAGCGCCGCCGCGTGCAGTGGCCCGATCGCCGGCAGCGCGGCGCGCAGCGCGACGACCACCGCGTTGAAGCGCAGCGTGTGCGCGACCATGGCCGTGACCTGGGCGCACTCGACTGCCGCGGCGATCGTCGCGCACTCCGCGAGGGTCGGCGCGAGCGGCTTCTCGATGAGGAGCGCCTTCCCCGCGGCGGCGGCCGCCGTCGCGAAGCGTACCGTCCGGGTCGGCGGCACGACCAGGACCACCGCCGCGACGTCGGGATCGGCGATCAGATCCTCGCCGCGCGCGTAGAAGCGACAGCCGGCGGCGCGCGCCTGCGCCTCGCCGCGCGTCCCGTCACGACGGCAGAGGCCGACGAGGCGGAGCCCCGGCACGTCGGGGACGTGGCGGAGGTAGCGCTCGCCATGCTTTCCGCCACCGATGACTCCCACGCCGATGGACGACAGACGCGGCTCCTTTCGCGGTCAATGCCTTGGCGGAACGACGAATTTCCGCCACTTCGACCCGACTTTCTAGCGCAACACCCCCGTGCCGCCTACCGCGATCGCTGGCACTCCTCCTGCAATGCCTCTGTCTCATGCCCTCGCATGCCAATCCCTCACTCCTGCGCAAGGCCCGCATCGTGAGCGGTGACTACGGAACGTGGCGGGTGCCGGTCGAGCACCACGGCCGCGAGATCTGGATCGTCGCCGAGCCGCCGCGCCCGCGGCGCTTCCGCGACTCCTACGGCCGGGTCAGCGAGGGCATGGTGTACCGCCGCGTCGACGGTCTGGTCGCGCGCGCGGAGTACCTCGAGCTGGTCGAGGAGTACCGCCTGCTGAGCGGCGCGCCCTTCGACCGCCGCCGTCCGGCGCTCAACGACACCGTGCATTGAGCGCGGCCCGCTCCGCCGTCTGCGGAGCGCTCACGTTTGCCGGCTGCCTTCGGCATTTGCGACAGTCGCGGTGCAAGCGGTGAAAGATCTGCCTCGCCGGCACCGTCTGGTCCCGGGGGGTGATCGATGACCATGTCGCGTCGCGCTGTCGTGTGCGTCGGGGCCTTCCTCATGGGTGTGGGCTGCGGCGGGGGTCGTGGCGGCGACGGGCATACGATGCCGGTCGAGGAGCCGGGGACGACCCTCGTGAGCGTCAGCACCGCGGGAGTTCAGGCCAACCGCGTGAGCACGGACGTCGCGATCTCCGGCAACGCCGGCATCATCGCGTTCCTCAGCGAGGCGACCAATCTCACCCCCGACGCCGCAAATTGCGTAGGGGAGCCCTGCCTCTTCATCCGCGATCGTGCGGCCGGGACGACCTCGCGCGTCGCCGTGGACGGCGAGGCGCCGTTCGGACCCGCCCTCTCGCTCGACGGCCGCTTCGTGGCATTCACGGCGCGGGTCGGCGGGCAGATCGCGGCTGCGGTCCTCATCCTCGACCGCATCCGCGGCCACATCGATCGCATCGACGTCCGCCCGGACGGCACTCCGAGCCACCTCGCGCGGGGCAACTTCCTCACCAGCCCCGCGATCTCACCGGACGGTCGCTTCGTCGTCTTCGGCAGCGACGCGCCGGACCTCGTCGACGGCGACACAAACGGCGTCGCTGACGTGTTTGTACGGGACCGCACGCGCCACGTGACCGAGCGCGTGAGCGTCTCGTCCGACGGCACCGAGGCGAACGCCAGCGGATTCTTCATCGGGCCGGCGATCTCCGCCGACGGACGTTTCGTCGCGTTCTCGACCGCGGCGAGCAACCTCGTTCCCGACGATCACAACAGCACGGAGCGCTGCAACGATATCGACGGCTGCGCCGACGTGTTCGTCCGCGACCGCGCCGCCGGAACGACGGAGCGCGTCAACGTCGCCTCCGACGGCAGCGAGGCGAACGGCACGAGCGCGATCAACACCGCGCTCGGCATCTCGGCGGACGGGCGGTTCGTCACGTTCAGCAGCAACGCGACCAATCTCGTCCCCGGCGACGACGACCGCGGCGTCGATTGGTTCGACGCCTACCGGCACGATCGCGAGACCGGGGTCACCGAGCGCATGAGCGTCGCGCCCGACGGGACTCGAGGCAACGGCCCGAGCTACTCCGACGGCATCTCCGCCGACGGACGATCCGTCGTCTTCACCAGCACCGCGACGAATCTGCTCGGCACTCCGGAGATGGGGTGCAGCATCGGGGCGTGCAGCTGGGTGTTCGTGCGCGTTCCGGACGACGGCGCGACGGCCGTCGCCGACGTCACGCCGGACGGGTCGTCCTCGACGCGCAGCAACGTCTTCGGTGGGGCGCTCTCCGCCGACGGCGCCGTCGTAG
>DASXLI010000016.1:0-44860 GCA_036496285.1 Binatia bacterium | reverse complement strand
GAGCGACGCGCGCGACGCTCAGCCCGCGTCCGTGCTCTCAGTGCCGGCCGGCACGCGGCCGCTCAGGCGGTAGACGAACACGAGCAGCGCGGCGACGACGCGATACAGCTCGGGCGGGATCACCGTGTCGAGCTCGAGCTTGGCGAGCACGGCGACGAGCTCGCGGTCCTCACGGATGTGGACGCCGTGGCGGCGCGCCAGCTCGATGATGCTCTCCGCGACGTGGCCCTCGCCCTTGGCGACGATGCGTGGCGCGAGGTCCTTGCCCGCCTCGTACTGCAGCGCGACCGCGCGGCGCCGCTCGGGATCGTCCGGTGCCGTCATGCGCGCACGTCGAGGCCGGAGAAGCGCCGCATGAGGTACGCGGTCTCCTCCAGGCGGTTGCCGCTCCACTGCGTCACCTGTACCGCCGCGTTCGGGTAGCCGGTGTCGGCGAGCACCTGGGCGAGCTCGCCGCTCGCGGCGGTCATCGCGGCGAAGGTCGCATCGCTCGTCGCACGCACGACGCAGCTGCAGACGCCGGCCGTGATCGTGAGGCTGATCCAGAGATCGCCGAGCTTCTGCGTCGAGAGGTCGAGCGTGATCGACGCGTTCTGCTTGTCGAAGCCGTGGTGTCCGCGGCCGCCCTCGCCGAAGACGTGCACCTGCGCGCGGGTCACGGGCGCGTCGGGCGGGAGCGGCAAATCGAAGAAGAGGTAGGGCGCCTCGAACTGCCGCAGGTTCTGCAGCGAGCCGGCGAGCGTGCGCTCGAGGACCCGGCCGATCGCGCTCTCGAAGGCGGCGAGCTGGCCGTGCCGCGCGATCCACTGGCGGAACGTCTCGTCCGTCTGGAGGCGTTGCAGGACGGCGCGCAGGTCACGACCGAGCATCGCGGATACCTCGCCGAAGCTGCGGGCCTCGATCGCCTCGGCGAGGCGCGCTTCGAACGGACGGCTCGTGCTCGTGCCCCAGTCACGGGCCGCGCGCTCCAGGTCGTCGGCCTCGGCGGGGACGAGCTCGTGCGCGAGCGCCGCGAGCTGTACCGCGAGCTCGGGCGCGAGCGCGCCCTCGTCGCTCGCCTGCGCGACCCAGCTCGCGATCTGCTGCAGGTCCTCGGCGACCGTGCCGCGGGTCGTGAGGAGCCGGAGGAGCGCGGCCATCTCCGGCTCGGCCAGGGGAAGGTTGGCCGGCAACAGCTCGGCGGCGGCGGCGCGCAGCCCGGGCGCCGCATCGAGCAGATCGAGCACCTGTGCCAGCGTCGTCGTCGCGACCTCACCCGCCGTGCTCGGCTGGGTCTCGGCGGGCGCGGCGATGGGCAGGACCACGAGGCGGAGGCCGTTCTCCGCCGATTCGACCGTCACCGAGACGATCTCGCCGGCGCTCAACCCGACCGACGAGTCGAGCGACGCGCGCAGGCCGGCGACCCGTAGCTCGAGCTCGCCGGGCACGCCCGCGACGGTGCCCTGCAGCACCTGCCCGGGGCGCAGCGTGCCGGCGCCGACGGTCTCCGCGGGAATGAAGGCGGCACCCTGGAACGCGGCGACCGGGCCGGCCATGCTCAGCGCTCCGCGACCGCGAGCAGCGGCGCGACGACCAAGGCGAGCGCGTCGCCGAGGCGCCGGTGCTGATCGGCGTCGAGATGGATGCCGTCGACGCGGCTCGCCGGCGTGACCGAGGCGGCGTCGAAGAAGTGGCAGCCGGCCGTGTCCGCGACCGCGCGCAGCGCCTGCGCGAGCCCGACGCCCTTCCGCTCCGCGCCCGCGAACTTCGGCGCCAGCGGGCCGCGCGGCTGCTCGACCGGCGGCGGCACTACGACGAGGATCGCCGGCACCGGCATGCCCGGCTCGATCGGCGCCTGGCGGATCGCGCCGATCAGGGCCTGCGTGCCCTGCGCCGAGAGCCACGCGTCGTGCGGGTGCATCACCTGGAGGTCATTGGTGCCGAGCAGCAGGATCACGAGCGCGAGCGGCGAGTGGATCTCGATGCGCTGCGCGAGGCCGACGAGGCCGTTGCGGCCGGGCTTGAACGGATCGTCCCAGACGGTGCGGCGGCCGTTCAGGCAGTCCTCGACGACGCGCACGCGCCGTCCGCGCGTGACGAGCGCGTTCTCCAGCACGCCGGGCCAGCGCGCGTCGAACGCGAGGCGCTCGCGCGTGAGAGGGACGATCCCCCAGGAGAGCGAATCCGCGTACACGAGAATGTGCTGCATCAAAAACCCCCCGCTGCTAGCATCCGCGCATGGGTCGTCGCATAGCGGGGGTGCGGAGAGGGGTCAACGTCGCCCGCGGCGGTGCACGGCGCCCGGCGCTCCGCCCGCCACGCGAGACGACACAGCACGCGGGAGCGACGCATGCGTCACCCGTCGCGTCCGCGCCGCTGGCGGCGCCGCCGCACGGCGCCGACCCCGCGCGCACGCGGCGATCACGCGGCCGGCGCGTGCTGGCGCGCTGGCACGCGCCGCGCTTGCAGTCCGGCATGTGCGTCTCCCCGCTGCTCCGGATCGCGATCGTCGCGGTGCTGCTCGGCGCGGCAGCGCTCGCTCCGGTCGCGGCCATCGCCGGGGCGGGGCCGGCCCTCAGCGTCGATGCCGGCGCCGATCGCCACGCGATCAGCCCCTACATCTACGGGA
Organism: Binatia bacterium; assembly: GCA_036496285.1. GTDB lineage: Bacteria > Desulfobacterota > Binatia > UTPRO1 > UTPRO1 > DP-19. The sequence goes on along the minus strand of DASXLI010000016.1, from coordinate 42,252 downwards.
TGAACTTCGCCGACGAGGATCTCGCCGGCGAGCTCCAGGTCCCCGTCCGTCGCTTCGGCGGCAACTCGACGACGCGCTACAACTGGCAGAACGACACCAGCAACCACGCGAGCGACTGGTACTTCGAGAACCTCCCGAACGACAACCCGAATCCGGCCGCGCTGCCGGACGGCTCGAGCTCCGACCAGTTCGTCGATCAGGATCGCCGCACCGGCAGCGCGAGCCTGCTCACCGTGCCGCTCATCGGCTGGACGCCCAAGTCGCGCGCCGTCGCGTGCGGCTTCGGTGTCGCCAAGTACGGCGCGCAGCAGTCGGTCGATCCCTGGCAGACGAACTGCGGCAACGGCGTCACGCCGGGCGGCGCCGACGTCACCGGCAACGACCCCACCGACACGAGCGTCGCGATCACGCCGTCCTTCGTGCAGGCGTGGATCGCGCACCTGATCGGGCGCTACGGCAGCGCCGCGTCGGGCGGCGTCCGCTTCTACGACCTCGACAACGAGCCGATGCTCTGGCGCGACACGCACCGCGACGTCCACCCGTCGCCGACCAGCTACGGCGAGATCGCCGCGCGCGGCATCAGCTACGCGTCCGCCGTCAAGGCCAGCGATCCCGGCGCGCTGACGCTCGGGCCGGTCGTGTGGGGGTGGACGGCGTACTTCTGGTCGGCACTCGACTGGGCGCCGGGCGGCGCGTGGTGGAACAACCCGCAAGACCGGCTGGCGCACGGCAACGTGCCGTTCGTCGAGTGGTACCTGCAACAGATGCGCGCCTACGAGCAGCAGCACGGGACGCGCATCCTCGACTACGTCGACGTGCACTACTACCCGCAGGCGTCCGGCGTCGCGCTGTCCCCCGCGGGCAACGCCGCGACGCAAGCGCTCCGCCTGCGCTCGACGCGCTCGCTCTGGGATCCGTCGTACGTCGACGAGAGCTGGATCGACGACACCGTGCGCCTCGTGCCGCGCATGCACGAGTGGTCGAGCACCGACTACCCCGGCACCAAGCTCGCGGTGAGCGAGTACAACTGGGGCGCGCTCGACGACGTGAACGGCGCGCTCGCGCAGGCCGACGTGCTCGGCATCTTCGGCCGCGAGGGCCTCGACCTCGCGACGCTCTGGTCGCCGCCGTCGAGCGGCCAGCCCGGCGCGTACGCCTTCCGCATGTACCTCGACTACGACGGCGCCGGCGGCAAGTTCGGCGAGACGTCGGTGCGCGCGCAGAGCGCGGACCAGAGCCAGCTCGCGATCTACGGCGCCACCCGCGGCAGCGACGGCGCGCTGACCCTGATGCTGGTCAACAAGACCGGGTCGAGCCTGACGAGCCAGATCACGCTCGCCGGCTTCGCTCCCGCGGCGACCGCGCGCATGTACCACTACGGGGCCGCCGCGCCGGCCACGATCGTGCACGACGCCGACGTCGCGGTGAGTGGCGGCACGATCACCGCGACCTGCCCGGCGAACGCGATCGCGCTGCTCGTCCTGCCGTCGGCGTCGGGCGCGACGCCGACGCCGACTCGTAGCGCGACCCGCACGCCGACCCCCGCCGCGAGCGCCACGCGCACCCCGACGCCGACGCGCACCACCACGCCGACCCCCGGACCGGGCGCGACCGCGACCCGCACAGCCACGCCCCTTCCGACCGTCACGGCCAGGCGCACGACGACGGCGACAGCCACGATGACGCCGACCGCCGGCGCGACGCCGGTCCCGACCGCGACGCCGGGCGCCGCCGCGCCGATCCCGGTCGCCGGCAAGCAGCTCGTCCTCAAGGACAACCCGCTCGACGCGACCCGGCGCTCGGCCGTCGTCGCGCTGAAGGACCCCGCGATCACGACGCTCGGCATCGATCCGGTCGCCGACGGCGCGAGCATCGAGATCTACAACGCGAACGGCTCGGGCGAGTCGGTCTGCCTCGCGCTGCCGAGCCTCGCCGGAAGCTGGCGCCGGAGCGGCCCGCTCTCGCGGCCGAAGTTCATCTATAAGGATGCGGCCGCGGCCAACGGGCCGTGCAAGACGGCGACGATCGCGATGGGGAGCGGCATCAAGGTGATATGCAAGGCCAAGGACGCGCCACTCGCGTACTCCCTCGACGAGCCCTCGCAGGGCGCGATGGCCGTGCGCGTGACGAGCGGCCGCACGACGTGGTGCGCGAGCTTCGGCGGCCGCGTCGTGCGCGACTCGGGCACCGACCCCCCGGTCGACGGCGGCCGCGGCCAGTTCAGCGCCAAGGACGCGCTCGCGCCCGCGGCATGCCCGTCAGCACCGAGCGCCTGTCCGTAGCGCGCTACGTGCGCGTCGTCTCCAGGTCCGACGCACCCGGCGGCCGCCGTTTGACCTCGACGGACCGCGCTGCCATCCCTCTCGCATGCGCAAGCTTCGTCGTCTCGGCATCGTCGCCATCGCACTCGTCGGCGTGACGGTGCCGGGCATCGTCCACTCCTACCAGTGGCCCCCACCGCCGCAGCCGACGCGTTCCATCAAGTGCGAGTCGCGCGGTGGCAAGTACACCTACTGCCGCACCGGCGCATACGGTCCGGTCCGCCTGCAGCGGCAGCTGAGCGCGACGGCCTGCGTCCCCTACGACACCTGGGGCGCCGATTCCGACGGCGGTGGGGTGTGGGTGTGGAACGGCTGCCGCGCGACGTTCCTCGTCGGCGGCGGATGGGGCGGCCCGCCTCCGGGTCACCGGCCGCCGCGCCACGGCGGCGGATCGGGCGGACGCGCGGTGACGTGCAAGTCGGAGGGGTTCTCCTACAACCGTTGTGAGATCGGCCGGGCGCGCGACGCGCGGCTGCAGAAGAACCTGAGCGACACGCGCTGCATCCGCAACGACAACTGGGGCGTGGATCGCGGCGGCATCTGGGTCGATCGCGGCTGCGCGGGACGCTTCACGGTCTACTGAGACGGATCGCAGGCGTCCGGTGCGGGAGCGCTGGTCGCGCGGAAGGTCCCCGCGCGCCGCGACGTGCGCGCGCGATCGGTCGCAACATTGCCGCCGAAGCGCAGGCAGTAGCGCGACGTGCCGACGTCGAGGCGCACCGCGAGCGCGCCCTGTGCCGGCTCGTCCAGCGTCAGGCCGGTGCCGCCGGCGCAGCGCGCTTGCAGCTTCCCCGCGGCGAGCACGACATGGCAGGAGGGCCGGAGCGCGCCGTAGCGGTACGTCAGCGCGCCGCTATGCGCGCGGTGCACCGTCCAGCCGGCGGCGGGCAGCGCGAACGTGCCCCGCTCGGCCGTCGCCGGGTTCACGAGGGTGAGGGTCGCGCCGACGAGCGTCGGGTCGCTGCCCCCGCCGGTCGGCGGCGGCGTGACGATGTGATCGGCGCTGCCGAGCATGATGCCGAGCGTCTTCCCGTCGCTCACCGTGAGCGACTTGCCGCTCACGCACTCCTCGGCGCCGGTGCAGCCCGGCGGCGGCACGAGCGCCTCGCTCTGGCACGTCGCGGAGCAGCCGTCGCCGCTCGTCCGGTTTCCGTCGTCGCACTCCTCGCCGCTCTCGAGCACGCCGTCGCCGCACGCGGTGAGTGCCCAGAGCTCCTTCCCGTGCCGGCCGTCGTCCGCGTAGAAGAAGAGCGCGCCGCCGACGTCGGCGAGATCCTCCGGGTACGAGCTGCGGTTCGGGTTGAGGTTGCTCACCATGGTGGTGCCGAGGGCGGTGCCGTCGCTACGCCACAGCTCGCGCCCGAGCGTGTGGGTGTCGGCGCTGAAGTAGAGGACGCCGTTCACGGCGGTCAGGAACGACGGGATCGTCGCGTTGGTCGGGTCGAGGTCGCGCAGCAGATACGTCCCGTCCTCGGTGCCGTCGCTGCGCCATAGCTGGTCGCCGTGCACGCCGTCGTCGGCGTGGAAGTAGAGGACGCCGTTCATCGGCGTCGGGGACTGCGGGTTGGACGAGCCGGAGCCGGGGAAGATGTCCTTCACCGGCACCGTCCCGATGGAGGTGCCGTCGCTCCTCCACAGCTCGCGGCCGTTGCCGCCCGCCGTCGAGGAGAAGAGGAGGGTACCGCCGAGATCGGCGAGCGCATCCGGGTCGTTGGCGGCCGCCGGATCGACGACCCCGTGGGTGCCGTCGCGCGCGCCGTCGCTCACCCACAGCTCCGGCCCGTTGCCGTCGTCAGCGGCGAAGAAGAGCTTCGAGCCGACGGCGGTGAGGTGGCGTGGCTGCTTCGGCGATTGCGCGAATCCTTCGTGCAGCGGGACCGTGCCGGCGTCGGTGCCGTCGGTCTTCCACAGCTGGTCGCCGTTCCCCGCGGCGACGAAGGTGTGGAGGATGAAGAACATCGTGCCACCGACGGCCGTGAAGTCGGTTGGTGCGCCTGCGGGATTCGTGGCGACGGGATGGGTGCCCACGTCCGTGCCGTCGCTGATCCACGCGTGGACGAAGCCGTTGCCGGTCGTCGCGGCGAACATGACGCGGCCGCCGAGGGCGGCGAGGTCGTGCGGGAAGCCGGTCTTGAAGCCCTGATTGATGTCGAGGACGAGGTGCGTGCCCGCGGTCGTGCCGTCGCTCGTCCAGAGCTCCGCGCCGTGCGTGTCGTCGACGGCGCGGAAGAAGAGCCGGTTGCCGGCGACGATCATCTCCTCGATCGCCGAGCCCTGGGGGCCCGGATCGATGTCGCGCACGAGCACGGTGCCGTCACGCGTGCCGTCGCTCTTCCACAGCTCGTCGCCGGTGGCGTCGGTCGTGGCGTGGAAGAAGGCGACGCCGCCGAGGCTGCGGATGTCCTCCGGGTCGGAGTCGGCGGCGCCGGGCGCGATGTCGCGCACGAGATGCGGCTCCGCATGCGGCGCCGCGCTCGGCCCCGCGACGCCGACGGTCACCGGCGTGCACGCCGCAGGCGGCACGCAGCTCGCGAGCGTCCAGAGCTGCACGCCGTGCGTCCCGTCGTCGGCCGTGAAGAAGAGCGCGTCGCCGGTGCGCGTCAGCTCGCGCGGGGAGGAGCCGCCGTTCGGTGCGAGGTCGGCGACGAGCGACGTGCCGGGAAACGTGCCGTTCGTGAGCCAGAGCTCCTCACCGTGAACGCCGTCATCGGCCTCGAAGTAGATGGTGCCGTTCACGCCGGTCAGGTCGTCCGGGAACGAGCCCGCGGTCGAGTTCACATCGACGACGCGATGGGTGCCGTCGGCCGTGCCGTCCGTCGTCCAGATCTCCGGGCCGGAGACGCCGTCGTCGGCGCGGAAGAAGAGGACGCCGTTCACGTTCACGAGGTTGCTCGGGAACGACGCGCCCGTCGGGTTGATGTCGGCGACCCGATGGGTGCCGCCGCCGGTGCCGTCGGTCGCCCAGAGCTCGGCGCCGCTGCCGTCGTCGGCGCTGAAGTAGATGGTGCTGTCCAGCCTACGGAAGCTGGTCGGCCAGGAGCTGCCGCCGACGGGATTGATGTTCGCGAGCTCGATCGTACCCTGCTCGGTGCCGTCGCTCTGCCAGAGCTCCCGTCCGTCCTCGCCGTTGTCGGCACTGAAGTAGAGCCGTCCGTCGATCGCGGCGAGGCTCATCGGGATGGAGCTGCCGAACTGCCGGATATCCTTCACCCGGTACGTGCCCTGCTCGCTGCCATCGCTCCGCCAGAGCTCGTTGTCGCCCTGCGCGTCGATCGCCCGGAACAGCGCGATGCCGTTCAGGTCGGTGATGGCGGAGGGGGTTGCGTCGTGCGGGTCGGTCGTCGAGGTGATGTCCTTCACGAGGACGGTACCCGCGGCGGTGCCGTCGGACTTCCAGAGCTCGCCGTTTCCCTGGCTGAAGAAGAGCACGCCGCCGACGCTTTTCAGCGCCGACGGGAAGAACGGCAGGGCGGCCACCTGGACGGTACCGCCCGGGGTGCCGTCGCTCCGCCAGAGGCCGTCGTCCGTGCCGAAGTAGAGGGTCGTGCCGACGTTTGCGAGCTCGAGGTCGTCGCCGAGCGCGTCGTGCAGGAGGGTCGCGTCGGCGTCGCCGGGGGCGGCCGTCCAGAGCGCCCAGCCAGCTCCGGCGTCGTCGAAGGTCCCGAAGAAGAGCCGTACGCCGACGGTTCGGAGAAAGGTCGGCGCGGGGCCGCCGGAGGCCTGGACGGTTGCCGCGCCGCGCACGAGCAGTGTGACGGCGAGCACGAGCAGGAAGGGGGCGAGGCGTTGCATGCGCGCCAAGAGCATCGTGCGTGCCGATCCGCACTGCGGCGCGATGCGGCCGTCCGTCGTGCGTGCACGCACGATAGCGCGGGCCCGCAAGCGGACCGGTCGCGCGATGTGCCCGACGCGGACGCGGACGTCGGGACGTTGAAAATCTACACGACCGATTTGGAAAGAAAATTTTTGCGCTAGCGAAGCCGCTCACGTATGCATGACCGCGCCACACGCTGCCTTCAGAAGGAGTCCTCGCCATGGCCGGCACCGGATCCCGTCTCCTCACGCTCGCTACCACCGCGCTCGCGCTCCTCGCCGCCTCGCCCGTCTGGGCCTGGCACATCAGCGGCCAGGTCCTGTGCGACGTGAACCAGAACCAGATGATCGACGGCCTCGACACCCCGATCGCGGGGGTCGGGGTCAAGATGACGTCGGTCACCAATAATCAGGGCATGTTCTCGACGACGACCGACGGCACCGGATCGTTCCTCCAGTCGTTGCCGAACAGCCAGGACGATTGGAAGGTCGAGCTCACGACCGGGCTGCCGCCAGGCTCGACGGTGATCATCCCGACGAGCGGCGCCTTCGGCGTCGGCGCCGTGCCCGCGATCCACCTGCAAGCGAGCGCCTTCGACGCCGTCGCCAACTTCCTCGTGAGCGGCTGCGTCGCGACGCCGACCCCGACCACGACGGCGACGGCCACGCCGACGAAGACCGCGACGCCGGTCGCGAGCGCGACGGCGACCGAAACGGCGACCCCGGTGGCGACTGCTACGCCGACCGGGACGGCGACGCCGACACAGGCCGCCTCGACCGCGACCCCGACGTCAACCGGGCAGGGGACGCCCACCGCGACCCCGACCCCCATCGGCGGCGACTTCCAGTGCTACGAGGTCGATGACTCGACCGTCGCGCCCATGACCGGCGTGGCGGTCGCCGATCGCTACGGCGCTGGCACGGTGGATCTCACCGCCGCCACCAACGTCGTGAAGCGTCTCTGCAACCCCGCCGACGTCGACGACGCCGACCCCGGCGCGCCCAGTGCCGCCGACCATCTGGTGGGCTACGTCATCACGAAGCGTACGCCGCGCTTCGCCTCCGTCGAGGATCAGACCGTGACGACGGTCTTCGGCAGCGTCGATCTCACCGTGGTGCGGCCGATCGCGCTGCTCGTGCCGAGCGCGAAGAGCACGACCGGACCGCCGGCGCCGATCACGCCGACGATCGACCACTACCAGTGCTACAGCCTCCGCAACGCGCGCGGCCGTGCGAGCGGCGTGTCGGTGGTCGACCAGTTCGGCGCGCACGTCTTCGATCTGAAGGAGCCGGCCAGGCTCTGCGTCGCCGCCGACAAGAACAACGAGGGCGTGCTCGATCCGGACGCGGCGCTGCTCTGCTACAGCGTCCGGCCGGCGAGCGGTGCGCCCACCTTCCGCGGCCCGACGGACCCGGTCTTCGTCCTCAACCAGTTCGGGCCGGACACGTTGCTCGTGAACCACGGCCGCGAGCTGTGCGTCGTGGCGACGGTCAGCGACGCGGTGCCCTGAGACAAACGGGCGGGCACTCGAGTCGAGTGCCCGCCCGTGGCCCGTCGGCCGGCGGGACGCGCGGGTGCGCGCGGGCTCAGTCGCCCTGCAAGTCGGTGATGCAGGGGAAGGTCGTCGAGGCGTCGAGGTCCAGCTCGCTGAGGACGTCCGCGGCGCTCGGAATCGAACGCGACACGGTGCCCTCGGCGGTGCAGACGATCGAGTGGAAGACGCAGCCGAGGAGCGTCGCGCCGTCGACCGTCTGATCGTCGGGAACGGGGCAGGCATCGGCCGCGCCGGCGAAGCCGAGGCCCGCGGCCGTGTCGACGAGGGTCGCGAGCGGGATCGGGGTCGCGGGCTTGCCGGTGGTGCAGTCCGACGCGGCCTTCGCGAGACGCTTCACGAGGAGCGCGTCGCGCTGCCCCGCCACCTTGAGGCACATGTCGTTCGCGCGCGCGAAGCAGGTGTCCGCCGCAATGCCGTCGGGGTCGGCGTCCTCGGGGATGCCGAAAATGCAGTGCAGCACCTTGGCGACGCAGCGGGACTCGAGGCCGATCGTACGCTCGTAGAGCCCCTGGGTGCCGCTGAGGATCTTGGTCTGGCAGCGATCGAGGTCGGTGGACGGCACCGGCACCGCCACGTCCGCCGTCTCGAGGCCGCCGGCCCCGGCCACGATCGAGAGACGCGAGACGCAGCTCGAGTCGCAGATCACGGTCCCCGGCGGCTCGCACGACTCGTCGTTGCCCGGATCGACGACGCCGTCGCCGCAGCGCGGAGCCGTGCAGTCGGTACGGCACGCGTCGGGCGTAGTGTCCGAGTTGTCGGCGCCGTCGTCGCACTCCTCGTCGACGTCGGTGACGCCGTCGCCGCAGAACGAGCCGACGGTCACGGTGCAGTCGGAGTCGCAGCCGTCGCCGTCGACGGTGTTGCCGTCGTCGCAGTCCTCGTCGGAGTCGACGACGCCGTCGCCGCAGTGGGCATCAACGCAGTTGGTGCGGCAGGCATCGGGTGCGGTGTCGGAGTCGTCGACGCCGTCGTCGCACTCTTCGCCGCTGTCGAGGTTGCCGTCGCCGCAGGTCGGCGGCGGGGTGAGCGTGCAGTCGGGCTCGCAGCCGTCGCCGCTCACCGCGTTGCCGTCGTCGCAGTCCTCGCCGGAGTCGGTCACGCCGTCACCGCAGTGGGCGTCGACGCAGGTAGTGCGGCAGGCGTCGGGCTCGGTGTCCGAGTTGTCGCTGCCGTCGTCACACTGCTCGCCGGGATCGAGATCGCCATTGCCGCACGGCGTGTTGCCGATGCAGTGCGCGTCGTCGAGCGGCAGGCCGAGTCGCGCCACCAGCTCGGGGCCGCGCGGGACCGCCTGTCCGAACTGGAGATCCGCGTTGCAGGTGAGGACGTGCGCCTGGCACTGCGAGAGCTCGTCCGCGGTGAGGCCCGCGCTCGGGCAGAGGGCGCTCAGGTGGTCGAATGCGAGGCCGTCGTCGCCGACGATGTCGTCGATCGAGATGCCCGGGGTGGAGGCATCACCCTGCGTGCAGGTGGTGAGCGCGGCGAGCAGCGTGACGGCGGCGGCCGACGGGCTCTGCAGCTTCGCCTGGCACTTCGCCGCGACGCCGGCGAGGCACGTGTCGTCGTTCGCGGTCGTTGCGCCGGTGAGGACGTCGGGGCACTTCAGGATCTTCCGCACGCACTGGCCGAGGACGTTCCGCCGCGCGTGCTCGAAGCGGATGGCGCTCGCCGTCACGGAGCCCTGGCAGTTCACGAGCAGGGCCGGATTGTCCGACTGGGCCCGGGCCGCGGGGGCGAGGCTCAGCAGAGCGAGACAGGCAACGAGAGATCCCGAAAGTCGCATGCGGTCGCGTACTCCCTTCAACGGGTCGCCGCAGCAGGAAGCATGCCGGGAGCCCACGCGTCCGGAGGGGCGCGTCGACACGACGAAACGCCGCGCGCCGCGTGCGCGCGAGCGTCACCAAAGTGCGGCCGCCGTTACTTCGCCGGCGACGATGTGACGGACCGCGCGGACGGTCGCGTCAGGACGAGGAGCGCTGCGCCGCCTGTGCCTGTTGCTCCGGCGGGTCGGCGGTGCCGGCCTCGACGATCTGGATCGTCTCCCCGGGCCGGTCGCTCGCGGCCTCCGTCCGGAACCGCAGCTCGGGGAGCTTGCCCACGGCCATGCGCAGCGCCTGCTCCCAACGCGCGCCGATCTTCACCAGATCCGGATCGTCGGCGGCGAAGCGCCGGCGCCGGGTGATGTCGAGCTCGTCGGCCGAGTACGCGAGCAGGTCGATCGGCGGCCCGACGGTGACGTTCGAGCGCATCGTCGAGTCGAGGGAGAGCAGCGCGTACTTCGACGCCTCCTCGAGCGTGGTCTTGTGGTAGCGGATGCCGCGGTCGAGGATCGGCCGGCCGTACTTGCACTCGCCGATCTGGAGGAACGGCGAGTCCTCGCTGGCGCGCAGCGGATTCCCCTGCGGGTAGATGAGGAAGAGGTCGGGCGGCTCGCCGCGCACCTGGCCGCCGAGGATGAAGTGCACGTTGAACTTGTAGTCGTCGCGCTCGAGCGCCTCGCGGTCCATGTCGGAGACGCGCCGGACCTGCGTGCCGACGAGACGTGCGGCATCGTAGAGCGACGCGGCTGCCGCGAGGCCCTCGCCGCGCTCGAAATCGCGCTGCAGATGGGTGACGACCGACTGGGTGCAGGAGAGACTGCCGCTCGCGAGCAGGATGAAGACGCGCTCGCCGTGCTGCACGAAGGTGTGCATCTTGCGGCAGACGTTCACCTGGTCGTAGCCGGCGTTGGTGCGCGAGTCCGAGGCCATGACGAGACCGGCCTTGGTGAGGATGCCGAGGCAGTAGGTCATGAGCATTTCTACCCTGGAACGCTTCGTGCTGCACGTCGCTGAGACGTCGCTCGACGGCGCAGGGACGGGGGTAGTGCCCAAAAGAGCGGCCGGGGTGCCGCAGGATTGGGCGGACTGCGGTCGAGCGGGGCGAGGACTGCCATGCTGATCCGGATCGGATACGACCTGATGTTCGACGTGCCGGCGCCGACGGTCATGCTGCTCATGCTGCGCGTGCACCCGTCGCGCGAGCCGTCGCTCCGCGCGCCCGAGCGCATCCGCGTCGATCCCGCGGTGCCCGTGCAGGAGATCACGGACGGCTTCGGCAACCGCTGCGGGCGGCTCCTCGCGCCGGCGGGCCGCCTGCGCATCCGCAACGACGCCGTCGTCGAGGACAGCGGCGCCCTCGATCCCCTCGCGCTCGACGCCTGCCAGCACCCGGTGGACGAGCTCCCCGCCGAGACCCTGCCGTTCCTGCTCGGCAGCCGGTACTGCGAGGTCGATCGCCTGACCGAGACCGCGTGGCGGCTCTTCGGCGACACGCTGCCGGGATGGTCGCGCGTGCAGGCGGTCGTCGATTGGTGCCACGACAACGTCGAGTTCGGCTACCCGTACGCGCGCGCGACCAAGACCGCGCTCGAGGTCTTCAACGAGCGGCAGGGCGTCTGCCGCGACTTCACGCATCTCGCGCTGACGTTCTGCCGCTGCCTCAACGTCCCGGCCCGCTACGTCACCGGCTACCTGGGCGACATCGGCGTGCCGGCGTTGCCCGAGCCGATGGACTTCAGCGCCTGGTTCGAGGTGTACCTCGGCGGCCGCTGGTGGACCTTCGACGCGCGCCACAACCAGCCGCGCATCGGCCGCATCGTCATGGCGCGCGGCCGCGACGCCGTCGACGTCGCGCTCACGACGTCGTTCGGCCCGACGACCCTCACCCGCTTCGTCGTGACGACGGAAGAGGTGCGCGAGCCGCCCGCCGCGGCGTCGCACGCGTAGGCGCTCCTCCGATCCCGCTGGACTAGCGCGGGACGACGACCGAGGATGCGCGACGGGAGGAGAGCGCCATGACGACGCACATCACCGGGACACGTGAGGAGTGGCTCGCGGCGCGGCTCGAGCTGCTGCAGGCGGAGAAGGAGCTGACGCGGCGGGGCGACGAGCTGGCGCGGCGGCGGCAGGCGCTGCCATGGGTGCGGATCGACGAGCCGTATCGTTTCGAGACCAGCGAAGGAGGCGCGTCGCTCGCAGACCTCTTCCGGGGGCGCTCGCAGCTCCTCGTGTATCATTTCATGTTCGGCCCAGAGTACAGCGCGGGCTGCCCCTCGTGCTCGGCGATCGCGGACGGCTTCAACGGCGTCGCGGTGCACCTGGTCAATCACGACGTGATGCTCTGGGCGGTCTCACGCGCGCCGTTCAACAAGCTGCGGGCGTACGAGCGGCGTATGGGGTGGACGTTCCCGTGGGCCTCCTCGTACGGCAGCGACTTCAACGCCGACTTCGGCGTCGCCCTCACCGAGGAGCAGCAGCGCACGGGCGACTACGAGTACAACTACCGGCGCGGCGCGGCGTCCGGCGCGTACAAGGCGCTCGAGGACAGCAAGACGGGAGAACGGCGCGAGGCACCGAGCGGGCCCGTCGCCGACATGGCGGCGAAATGCGGCACCGACATGTGGACGTATACCCGCGAGCGGCCGGGCATGAGCGCCTTCGCGCTCGAGGACGGCGTCGTCTACCACACGTATTCCGCCTACGCGCGCGGCCTGGACGGCCTCTGGGGCATGTACCAGTGGCTCGACCGCGCCCCCAAGGGACGGAGCGAGAGCGGCATCTGGTGGCGTCGCCGCGACGAGTACGGACGCTGAGCAGCTAGGGGACGCGCGCGGCGACCTGCTTCGCGGAGTTGACGCGCGCCGTCGGGTACGATGCATGCCAGCACGTGCCCGGCGCATCGTCGCGCCGGAGCTGCACGGTCATGCCGGCGGGCGACGCGAGGGGCAGCGCCGGCAGCACCAGGTGCGCGCCCTTCGCCTTCACGCCCAGCCGTCCCTTGCCGGCGGCGCCGGGCTTCAGCTTGAGCTGCACGGCGCCGCCGTTCTGGCCGCTCGAGTCGGCGAACGTGAAGCCGCCGGCCGTATGCTTCCAGCACGGACGCTTGTTGCAGAGGTGTCCCGCGGGCACGGCCAGCTCCGCGAGGAGGGCATCCGCGCCGTCGTAGACGCAGAGGCGATAGGCGCCGCCGCCGCCGACCGGGTCGCCAAGGTCGCCGCCGTCGAGCGCCGCGGCGGAGGTCCACGTCCAGCCGAGGCGCGCCGTCGTCCCGGCCTGGAGGCTCACCGTGCTCTTGCGCGCGCCGCCGCAGCCGACGGCGGGCGCGGCCGGGCACGCCGCGGGCGGCGGCGGAGGCGGCGCCTCGCCGACGAAGAAGCGCCGATCGACGCGCGTCAGGTTGCCCTGCACGTCGGCGACGTGCGCGCGCACGTGATGCTCGCCCTCGACGGTGAGCGCCGGCGCGATCGCGATCGTGACGATGCCGTCGCCGGCCGGGACGGCGAGGTCGGCAAGCTCCGCGCCGGGCGCGCGTCCGGCGACCACGAAGTCGGCGCTCACCGAGAGCGAGCCGGGTGCGATGCCGTGCGCGTCGGCGACCCCGACCCGGATCGTATCGACGGGCGACGGGTCGGCGCCCGGGCGCGGCAGGCTGAGCGCCAGCGTGGGACGGATCTCGTCGAGGAACCAGCCGTACGGCGTCGCGCCATCGTCGCCGACGTTGATCGGCGCGCCGAGATCGATCCAACGCGCGATGAGCATCCGCTCGTCGATCGTGAGCGGCGGGACGTTGGCGCCGGGCGGCGGCATCGCGCTGCCGGTGTAGTCGAGGTCGGCGTCGTTCGGGTCGGCGCCCTGCGGCAGGGTCGATGCGTTGCCCGGCGTCGACTCGGTGGGATGATCGGCGTTCGTCCAGCCGTCGAGGCGCGCGCCGAAGATCTTCCACACGAGGAGGCTCCGGCGGCTCTGGAAGCGGCGCACGTAGCGGCTGGCGTTGGTCTGCCGCCAGGCGGGGAAGCCGATGACCGGGGGGTAGCCGAAGGTCGCGTCCGTGTCCTCGGCGAGGCGCGCGTAGTCGCCGGGCAGGCCGCCCGCGCCGAGCGAGGTGTCGTCGAGCGCCAGGTTGCCGGCCGGGCTCGCGCCGCCGTGGCAGCTCACACAGCTCCGCTGCAGGAGCGGCCGGATGTCGCGGTAGAACTCGACGTCGAGCAGGCCGGCCTGCGTACGCAACGCCGGCTGGCCGCCCCCGTCGTGGGTGACGAGCGGCGTCACCTTGCTCAGATCGTAGACCGTGTAGGCCGGCGACGCCGCGTACGTCGTGTCGAAGTCGAGCGGTTGCTGGCTGTGCGCGTGGCAGCCGCCGCAGTCGTAGCGCGCCTCGCCGGGCCGGACCTGGTGCCAGGTCTGCGCCATGTTCAGGACGAGGCCATTCCGGTCGATCGTCTGGAAGGTGAACGGCGTGTCGGCGGGCAGCTTCACGAGGAAGCTCGTGTCCGGGTTGCCCTCGGCGTCGAGGATCGGCGCGCCGCCGGGCGCGAACTTGCGGAGCGGGATCTCGCCGAGGATGCGCAGGCGCTCCATCGCGTGGCTGTAGAAGAGCTGGCCGCCGCTCGGACCGCCGTGCGGGCCGTAGCTGCGGTGTGTCCCGGGCTCCATCGCGAGGATGCGCACCGCCCACAGGTCGTAGTCGGTGTAGCGCCCGTCGTCGGCGCCCTGGGTCCCCCAGTTGCCGCTCTGTCCGTTCTCGGTCGTGTTGAAGACGTCGAGGCCGTCGTACGACGCGCCGCCGTTGACGATGCCGGGGAAGCTCTCGCGCTTGTAGAGACTGCTCGTGCCGACGAGACCGTACGCGGTGCCGGCCGGGATGAGGTCGGCGTGCTCGCTGCCGTCGTTCGGCAGCCACGGCAGCTCCGCGGGCGCCGCGTCGCCGTGCACCGCCGAGTACGGCACGACCGCGCGTGGCCAGGCCTCGTTGTACTGCGGATCGTTCTTGATCTCGACGAGGTCGGCCGGCGCGTGCACGACGTCGCTGCCGGGGATCAGGTAGAGGCCGGCGTCGTCGTAGGGCACCGACGTCGGCCGCGAGAGGTTGTTCGCGGGGCCCGGCGTCCAGACGACGAGGAGGTCGTTGTTCGGCGCGGCCGACGGCTGGGTGAACTTGCCGACGCGCTGCCCGCCGCCGCCGACCGGCGCCGCCTCGTCCTGCGGGTGGGTGAACGGCGTCAGCGCGTACATGCCGCGCGGCGTGAATGGGATGCGGAACGGGTACGAGAAGCCGGCGCCGACCGTCTGATCGATCGACGGGTTCTGATCGAGGAACGCCGGGAAGAAGCGCGGCTGCCCGACGGGCGGGTCGAGCGGTACGACGAACAGCGCGCCGAAGCCGTTGTTGTTCAGGTTGTAGTAGTCGACGACGACGATGTCGTCGTTCGAGAGCTGGGTCATGAAATGGAACGCCTGGCCGTCGTGGAACGCGCTCACGATCGGCGACCAGTGGCGGCCGTCGGGCCAGATCGACCAGATGCCCCAGAGGCGCGTGTCGCGCAGCCCCTGCGACTCGTGGCTCGTGTACATGAGGCGGCCGTCGCGGAGCGGCGTCGGGTGGAGCGCGCTCGAGACGTTCATCGGCGCGATCTGCGTCACGTTCTGCCCGTCCTCGTCCATGACGAAGAGCTGCAGGGTCGGGTTGGTGTAGCCCTTGGGCGGCAGGAACCCGTTCCGGTTGCTGGTGAACGCGATCTTGCCGCCGGGCAGCGGACAGGGACCGAGGTTGAGGATGCCGTAGCCGAGATAGTCGAAGCCCGAACCCGGGTTCACCGGGTCCGACTCGTCGAACGTGCCCGCGCCCGTGTTCGGCGTGAACTCGCCGTGCGTGAGCTGCTGGATCTGCCGGCTCGCGAGGTTGATGCGGTAGATGTCGGCGCCGTCGTAGGGCAGGTCGCGCTGCGAGTTGTAGGCCTGCGGGCGGACGTCGGGGAAATAGGCGTAGTACACCCACGCGGCGTCGAAGGAGAGGAACGGATCGGTGACGGCGCCGTTGCCGCCCGCGACCAGCAGCTCCTCGCTCCCGTCGGGGTGGAGCAGCATGAGGTCGGCGCCCGGGTCGATGCGCGCCGGGTGGAAGACCTCGGGCCACGTGGTGTTGGTGTTGGCGCCGAAGCGCGGCTGGCGGACGTAGACGATGTCGTAGGAGACCGGAGGCGCGGCGATCGCTGGCAGCGCGAGGACGAGCAGCGCGAGCGGGACGGCGAGCGCGATGAGGCGGCGTGACGTCCGGTGGATCGGGGAGGGGCGCATCTCGGGCTAGCCAGGTGCAACCGTTGTGCCCGCGACGTCGGTTCCGGGCAAACGACGGCGGCACCGGAGCGTACGCGGCACATCCCGCAGAGGAGCGGAAAGCGAGTGCGCGGTCGAGTGCGCGTCGACCGTTCGCTCATGCGCCGGGCGCCACCGCCGTGACGCTCGGCTCAGGGCGTGATCGTGATGGGCATCGCGAGCGTGTTGTTGGTTTCGTCGCTCTCAGCGCGCACTTGCGTCGCGTCGGCGTAGGCGATGAGGTAGTAGCTGCCGGGCGAGACGTTGGGCATTGTGATGGTCTGACTCCCCGAATAGCTGTTGCCCGCGGCCAGCGGGCCGCCGGGGCTGCCGACGCTGACGATGTTCGGGTCGCCGCCGTCGAGGATGGCGTCGGTCGACAGGAAGACGCGGTCGATCCAGACGCCGGGGATCGACGCCGTGCCTTGGTTCATCACCGTCCAGGTGATGGTGGTGCTCTGTCCCGCTGCGGCCGTCGACGGCCCCACCGCGGTCACGATGAGGTCCGGTGCCGTGATCGTGATCGGCATCGCAAGCGTGTTGTTGGTCTCGTCGCTCTCGTCGCGCACCTGCGTTCCGTCGGCATAGGCGATGAGGTAGTAGCTGCCCGGTGGCACGTTCGGCAGCGTGATGGTCTGACCGTTCGAGTAGCTGGCCCCCGCCGCCAGCGTCCCCCCGAAATACCCGGCGGCGACGATCAACGTGTCCCCGCCGTCGAGGACGGCATCGGCCGACAAGAACACCCGGTCGACCCAGCCGTCGGGGACCGAGGCCGTACCCTGATTCTTCCCCGTCCAGGTGACCGTCAGGCTCTGCCCCGCGACGCCCGCCGCGGGGCCGACGGCGGTCATGATGAGGTCCGGTGCCGTGATCGTGATTGGCGTCGCGAGTGTGTTGTTGGTCTCGTCGCTCTCGTCGCGCGCCTGCGTCCCGTCGGCGTAGGCGATCAGGTAGTAGCTGCCCGGTGGCACGTTCGGCAGCGTGATGGTCTGACCGTTCGAGTAGCTGGCCCCCGCCGCCAACGTCCCCCCGAAATACCCGGCGGCGACGATCAACGTGTCCCCTCCGTCGAGGACGGCATCGGCCGACAGGAATATCCGGTCGACCCAGCCGTCGGGGACCGAGCCCGTACCCTGATTCTTCCCCGTCCAGGTGACCGCCAGGCTCTGTCCGGCGACGCCGGCCGCGGGGCCGACGGCGGTCACGATCAGATCACCGATGGCTGTCGCGGTCGGCGTCGGAGTCGGTGTCAGCGTGGGCGTCGGAGTGACGGTCTGCGTCGCGGTGGCGGTAGCCGTGGCGGTCGGAGTTGCCGTGGCGGTAGGCGTCGTCGTGGCGGTGGTCGTCGGCGTGGCCGTCGCCGTGTTGATCGGCGTCGAGGTCGGTTGGGGAGGATTGCATTCAGCCGGGTAGGGGATCTGATGCGGAGCCGAGAGCGCGTCCATGCAATCGACCTTGAACTCCGTGACGCAATCGACGCACGCGACGAGATCGCTCATGGTGTTGATGGTGCCGGCGCAGCTCGCGCCACCGGGGATCGTGACGTCAGGGCACATCGTTACGAACCCGACGTTTCCCGGCGGTTCACCCATGTTGTCGCAGCCCAGGCCGCTGACCGACGACCCGCAGGACTTGCAGATCTTCGCGACCTTCTTCGATTCGGCTTTGGCGATGGCCGGGACTGCCTTGACGGGGTCAGGGCATGACGCGGCGGTGCCGCCATCGACGGCCTTGCGACACTTGCCGAGGGCCTTCAGCTTCGCCAGCAGGAAGCCCGACGGCGCCTTGCCGATCGCCGACTGGCACTTGATGATCGGAACGACCGTGCCGGGGCTCGTCATCGCGCCGTAGTAGAGGTCCATCACCTGTGAGACGGCCGCGTCGTCGATGCACTTGAGACAGGCCGCGATGTCGGCGCCGCCTGCGATCGCCCCGTTGCAGCTGCCATTCTCGAAGTTCGGACACTGCCCCGGCCAGCCGACGTCGGTAGGCGTGACGCCGGCAGCATCGCACGCGCTCACGATCTTCGCCTGCATCTTGAAGAACGCGGTGCCGGCCTTGTTCGCGGAATCACAAAGGCCCAGATCGCCGCCTGGGGCGCTCGAGGCTTGTCCGATCTTCACCTGGGCGTCGTTGCACTTCTGGAGGACCTTCGTCACCGCCTTGACGTACTTGCTGGTGCCCTTGACGATGGTCGCGCTGCATTTGAGCTCGGCGGCGCTGAGCTGTGCGTGCGCGCGGGACGCAACGCCTGCAATGACACACATGGTGAGAATGACGATCGCAACGATGCCGCGGTGGCGCATCTGGCCTCCTGATGATCGAGGATACGGGTCGAACCCGCGGATCCTGCTGCCGCGATGATCGCGACGTCAAGAAAGGCCAAGTCGAAAGATCGCGCCAGAGTGGTGCAGGTGCCTATGACGCGAGGCGAGCGGAGCGGGAGGACTCAATAGACGGCGACTCAGCCGAGTCGCGTCAATGGTAAACGAGGGCTACGCGGGAAGCGCGCCCGGTGCGCTGTACTCGAAGAAGCGATTGCGCTTGATCACGTCGGCGACGACCTGCGGCACCATCGCCTCCCACGACGGGTCGGCCTTCTTGATGCGCTTCAGGATGTCGCGCGAGTAGATCGACAGGTACTCGCGCTGGAAGTTCTCGAGCTGCTCGATGCAGCCGCGATCGACCAGGTACTGGTAGAGGTTGCGGAGGTGCGGCGCGACCTCGAGCGTCTGCACGGTCGTGAGCTGGCCCGTGACCGCGTCGAGCAACGGATAGATGAAGAGCTTCAGGTCGTTCTTGAAGAGCCGCCCGAACGACTCGAGGATGCCCCCGTGCAGGTGCGTGTAGAAGTGCTCGTCGAAGAGCTCGTGCAGGCTGCCGGCGCCCATGACGATGCCGATGCGTTTCTGCGTGTGCCGTGCGATGTACGCCGCGAGGCGGTAGTACTCGAAGTAGTCGGAGATGAGGACGGTCTTGCCGCAGGCGGCGAGCACGTCGGCGCGCGCCAGGAAGTCGTGGACGTCGACCATGTCCGTCTGCGACGTCGCCATCAGGTTGCGCATGGTGATCTCCATGAGCGGGACCACCTGGTCGGCCTCGACCTGCGCGTCGTTCGCGAAGCGCTCCACCGCGCAGCCGAGCATGTCGAGGTTGACGTGCGTGACGGGGCGGAAGCTGCCGCGCTCCACCAACACGTGCTTCTTGTAGAGCACCTCGGACGGCTGCAGCACGGTGCCGTCGGCCGCGAACATCGCGGCGCCCGTCAGGCCGAGCTGCACGAGCTTCAGGCTCACGACCCGGTTGTCGACGTGACGGAACTCAATGCCCGACATCTCGACCATGTCGATCTCGATGCGGGCGGTGGTGAGGCCGTCGAGCAGCGACTCCACCAGGAGCTCGGGCTCGTGGTAGAGGAAGCACGCGCCGTAGACCAGGTTCACGCCGACGATGCCGAGCGCTTCCTGCTGCGCCTCCTTGTCCTTGTCGAGCATGTTGACGTGCAGGATGATCTGGCTGTCCTCGTCGCGCGGGTGCGATTGGAAGCGGACCCCCATCCAGCCGTGGCATTCGCTGGTGCCGCTGAAGCCGCGTGCCTTGACGGTGTCGGCGAAGGCAAAGAACGCGGTCGTGTTGCCGCGGCGCTCGCGCAGCCGCTCGAGGTTCAGGCCGTGCTCGTACTCGAGCATGCGCTCGAGGCGCTGGCGGCAGACGTAGCGATCGCACTTGCCGTAGATGGCGTCGCTCACGGTCATGTCGTACGCGGAGATGCTCTTCGCGATCGTCCCGGCTGCGCCGCCGGCGCGGAAGAACCAGCGCACCACCTCCTGGCCCGCGCCGATCTCCGCGAAGGTGCCGTAGCGGCGTGCGTCGAGATTGACCGCCAGCGCCTTCTGGTGCGGATCGGTCGGTCGGGTGTCGTTCATCGGCGGGCCGCTCTGAAGACGCAGTGAGAGGTGTGCATGCACACGATGATGCGCAGTGCATGCGCGGCGGACAAGCCGGTTTCTGCGCTCGGCGCTGCCCGCACCGCGAGCGGCCTGCGACCTTCCGTGCGAAGTGTTACCAGTGCGGGAGGCGGAGCGGCGTGAACTCGTTCTGGAAGACGTAGTCGCCGACGCGCTCGCCCTGCAGGATGCCCTCGCTCTTGTCGAACGCCCAGTGGATGCCGAGGTAGATGCGGCTCTGGCCGTTCTCCTCCTCGGCTTGTGACAGCGAGGTGAAGCTGCGCGGCTCGAGCGGTCGCACGTGGTCCTGATTGTCGATGGTCGTGCCGTTGAACTCGTCCGAGGTGAAGGTGAAGGCGATATCGTCGCGGCGGTAGAAGTTGCGGAGCGTCTCGAACAGCGCACCGGCGAAGCCGGCGTGCCCGGAGGGATAGGACGGGAAGGGTGGGGTGAAGTTCGGGCCCTGGAGGTTGCTCGCCGGCGCGCCGAGCGGCCAGAAGGTCGGGTCGCCGACGGTGGCGGGGTTGCCGTCGCCGGCGCCGGTCGGGCCCGTCCCGGGGTCGGACTCGCGGATGCCGGTCACTGGTCGCCAGAAGTCCCAGAAGAATTTCGACTCCCACACGGCGATGCCTGCGTCCGCCATCGCGACGTTCGCAAGCGCGAGGAGCCGGGCGAACGCCAATGTGTTCGACGTCGTGTGCATCTGGTCCGCGATGTGGACGGTGATCTGGTTGTAGAGCCGGGGCGGCGCGCAGAGGCTCGGCGTGCCGTCGTAGGCCCAGAAGAAGCCGATGTGCGTCTGCTCGTCGGTGCGCTCGGTCGCCGTGTGCAGGACGTCGCCGCCGAGCCGCTTCGCCTCGTCGAACGCGGCGGCGTACTCGGTGCTGTCGAGCGCGGGCGGGGGCGGGGTGCGGAACTGATCGCCCGATTGAAGCGAGAACGGCGTGACGCCGCCCCAGAAGGCGCCGAGCGCGATCGGCTGCTGCGCGACCGGGTCCTGGCGCCACTGGCCCGGGAGGTTCCCGGGAATGAAGTCGGTTCCCATGTGCGGCTCGGGCGTCTCGGAGCCGTCGCCGTCGCGTAGCGCCAGGATGGCGCCCGCGGCGCGCTTCCCGAGCGCGATACCGTTGGCCTTCGCGCGCGGGAAGAGCACCGTGGCGAGGTCGGCGGCGAGCGCGTCGTCGAAGGTCGACGCCTGCGACGGGAAGAGCGCGGCGAGCGTGTCGTGCGCTGCCTGCGCGACCCCCGCCGTGAGCGAGACGTCGAACGGCGCGCGCGGCAGATGCGTGTACGTCTGGTAGCCGCCGAGAATCGAAGCGACGACGTCGAACATCGCGATGTGGACGATCGCCATCGCGCGGCTCGCGCGCGTCGGCCCGAGCTGCTCGCCGAAGACTCGCGTCTCACCCGCGGCGGGCGGCGTGTGGTCGAGGCCGCTCGCGTCGATCGCGATGCCGTTCCAGCGCCGCAGCACCTCGACGCCCGGCGGCGTCTGCGGGTGCGGATGGAAGTGGAAGCGCGGTGAGCTGTGGATGCGGGGGCCGAACGCGGCGCGCGGGCCCCCGGCGACGCCGGTCGCGTGCGCGGGCGTCGCACCAAGGGCGAGAGCCGCCGCCATGGCCGAAAGGACTAGCTTCGTGCGTCGCTGCATCATCGCGTGTGCTCCTTGTCGATGAGGGATGAGGGAACGGTTGCGGAGGAGGAGTCGGTGCAATCGCGATACCGTCGAGGCGGTTCGGACGGTGGTGTGTCGTTGGGCGTTTCGCCTGTTGGAGCGTGCACCTCCGTACCGCCGTCGTCCGAAAGCGTACGGGAGGGGAAAAGGCGGCGACGCATGAGTCATGCAGGTGCGCGCACGGCATCCGCCGAAAGAACTAACGCGGCGGTTCGCGGTAGTCGAGGCGTGGCGCGTCAGCGCAACACGTCGCGCAGGGCACGGATGCCGGCGCGGATCTCCGCCGGCGTGAGCCCGGCGTAGCCGAGCACGAGGCTGCCTTCGCGCGGCGCGGCGGCGTAGTACGGCGTCGCGGGGTAGACGCCGACGTTCGCCGCGTAGGCGCGGCGCGCCAGGGCCTCGACGCGTGCCGGCGTCCATCCGCGCAGGCGCAGCAGGACGTGCAGGCCGGCGTTCGTGCCGACGACCTCCGCGCGCTCGCCGAGCTCCTCGCGCAGCGCGCCGAGCAGCGCGGCGCGGCGCGCTGCATGCTGCGCACGAGCACGGCGCAGATGGCGCTCGAAGGCGCCGCTCGCGATGAAGGCGGCGAGCGCCTCCTGCTCGAGCACCGGGGTTCCGCCGTCGCCGAGCGCCTTCACCCGCGCGAAGGCGCGGACGAGGGGCGGCGGTACGACCACATAGCCGAGCCGCAGTGCCGGGAACATCACCTTGGAGAAGGTGCCGATGAAGAGCACGCGTGCGGCGTCGTCGAGCACCTTGAGCGGGGCCACCGGATGGCCCTCGAAGCGGAACTCGCCGTCGTAGTCGTCCTCGACGACGTAGGCGTCGTGGTGCGCCGCCCATGCGAGCAGCGCCTGGCGTCGGGCGAGCGGCATCACGCCGCCGAGCGGGTACTGGTGGGAGGGTGTCACGTGGGCGAGCCGGGCGCGGCGCGCGGCGCGCGGGATGCGCGCCGGGTCGAGGCCGTGCTCGTCGACCGGCACCGGGATCACGCGCGCCCCCGCGAGCTGGAATGCGCTGCGCGCGCCCTCGTAGCCCGGGTCCTCGACGAGCGCGGAAGCGCCGGGGTCGAGCAGCAGGCGCGCGGTGACGTCGAGGCCTTGCTGGGAGCCGTTCACGACCACGAGGTGCTCGGCAGCGCAGCGCAGGCCGCGTGAGCGACGCAGGTACGCCGCGATCGCCTCGCGCAGCAGCAGCGAACCTTGCGCAGGCGGATAGTCGTGGGCGGCGATCTCGCTCCGCCGCGCCTGCCGCGCCAGCTCGCGCCGCCACGTCGCATGTGGGAAGTCGCGCATGTCGATGAGGCCGTGACGGAAGTCCCAGCGCGGCCGCGGCCGCCCATGGCCGCGCGAGCTGAGGAGCGGCGTCACGTCGTCGAAGACGCGGCGTCCGAGGCGTGACACGCGCGGCGCCGCCGCCGCGCGTGCCGCCACCGCTCCCAGCCGCGGAAGCGGCGCCGTGCCGCCGAGGCGCATGGCCGGCGCGGGTGCGTCGGTCGGGCCCGCGACGTAGGTGCCGGAGCCGTGCCGTCCGACGGCGTAGCCCTCGGCGAGGAGCTGCTCGTATGCCGTCTGGATCGTCATGCGCGAGATGCCGCTCTCGAGCGCGAGGGCGCGCGTCGAGGGCAGGCGGCCCCCGTGCGGCGGGTTGCCGGAGAGGATCTCGGCGCGCAGCGCCTTGTAGACCTGGTAGTGGAGCGCGCCCTCGCCGTCGAGCCGGAGCAAAGTGGACTGTCTATATGGTAGAGAAGTGGCCAATTCCATCATCCACTTGCGTTCTGTAGGAGTCGTCTCGGGAGGGACATCCGATGGCGGCGCATGCGATCGCGGCAACGGTGAGACACGAGACGATGACCCCGCTCGAGCTGGTGAGCGCCTACGCGGCTGCGAAGAGCCGCCAGGACGGGGCGGCGGCGCTGGCGCTCTGCACCGACGACTTCGTCCTCGACACGGTGCCGTTCGGCATCCGCGGCGCCGGCAACGCCGACGTCGCGACCCAACTGGGCCTCTTCTTCGAGACGTTCCCCGACTACCGGGTCACGATCGAGGGCCAGGCCGTCGCCGAGGACGGCGCCGCCGTCTCGTGCTGGGGCACGTGGCACGCGACGATGCGGGGTGCGCTCGGGACGTTCGCGGCGACGCAGGCCGCGTGCACGGTGCCGTTCGTCTGCGTCTTCGAGGTCGTGGGCTCGCGGCTCGCCGCCGAACGTTTCTTCTTCGACCTCGGCACGCTGTGCGTGCAGCTCGGCCTGCCGCTCGACCGGGTCGCGGGCGAGCTCCGGGCCTTCGCGGCGGTGCATCCCGCGACGCCGTCGCCCACGGCGTTCTGGCCGCTACCTGGCGAGGCGGCGACGGCGGCGGCGGCCGCCGCCCCGCCGGGCGTGCGCGACCCCGCAGCCGACTTCGTCGCGCGCTTCGCCGACTTCTGGCGCCCGCCGGTCGATCTCCGCGTCCTCGAGACGCTGCTGCATCCCGACTCGCGGCTCGTCGCGCCGGGCATGCCGACGACCGTCGGCCGCGCCGCCGGCATCGAGGCGTTCCGCAGCGTCTTCATGCTCGTGCCCGACCTGCACATCGACGTGGTGCGCTGGCGCGGTGGCGGCGACGTCGTCTTCATCGAGACGATCATGCGCGGCACGATGAACGGCCACACGCTCGAGATCCCGGCCGTCGACCGCATCACCATCCGCGACGGCATGGTGCTCGAGCGCATTGCGTACTTCGACGCAGCGTCGATGCAGGCCGCGATGGCCGGGGGCGCGTGATGGCGGTCTCGGCCACGACCCGCATCCGGCTGAGCGGCACGGTTGTCGCGTGGCTCTACGCGCATGCGCACGTGCTGCTCTACAGGCTCAGCGGCGGCCGGCTCGGCGCGCGCATCCGCGGCGAGCGCGACACCGGCGATCCGCCCGTCCTCCTGCTCACGACGCGCGGGCGGCGGAGCGGCAAGACGCGCACGACGCCGCTCCTCTACCTCGAGCGCGGCGACGAGCTGGTCGTCATGGCTGCCAACGCCGGCAATCCCCGTCATCCCGACTGGTGGATGAACCTGCGCGCCGAGCCGCACGCGAGCGTGCAGATCGGCGGCGAGCGCAGCACCGTGATCGCCAGCGAGGTGGCGGCGCCGGAGCGCGAGGAGACGTGGCGGCGCTACGCGCGCATGTACCCCGCGGTCGACACGTATCAGCGCGCGACGGCGCGGCGCATCCCGCTCGTCACGCTGCGCCGCGTGAACGGCGCCCTGCAGTGAGCGCGACTACGGCTCGCGCTTGCGGCCGTCGACGATGCCGACGGCCTGGCCGGCGAGGTCGCTGCCGAGATCGAGGCTGAGCAGGCGGACGCGGCCGCTCGAGACGATCTGCCCGGCCTCGTTGCGCGCGACCGCTTCCCAGAGCTGCGAGCGCCGCCCCCGCGTCAGCGGCTTGGCGGTGACCCGGATGCGGCCGCCGCGCACCGCGTGCAGGAAGCTCGTGTGGTTCTCGATGCCGACGACGCCCTGGCCGCGTGCCCGGGCGACGATGCCGGCGCCGGTGGAGCAGGCGGTTTCGACGGCCGCGCAATGCACGCCGCCGTGTACGATGCCGTACGGCTGGAGGTGGTTCTCGGCGACGTCGTACTCGAGCACGACCTCGTCGGGCGACACGCTGACGAAGCGGAAGCCCATCGTCGCGTCGAGGCCGCAGCCGAAGTCCCGCAGGCGGTTCAGGGTCTCCGGGTCGGTCGGCATCTCCGGTGGCACCCGGCGAAGCCTATACCGCGTGCCGGCCGAGCGCGAGAGTGGCGCGGCGACCTGCGCACTTCGGGTCTCGTGTGTCAGGCGCGCTCGCGCGTGGTTCGGTTCCGGCATATGTCTCGGCGCCGGAGGTGACGAGCGATGCCGATGCTGATCGAGAAGCCCACCGTGATCGAGGCCGCGGGGAACATGCCGAAGCGCATCGAGGAGTACGTCGGGCGCGTCAACTCCGCCACCGAGCACGTGAGCGTCGCCCGCATGGTGTCGCCTGCCGGCTGGCAGGAGCCGGGTCAGCGGCCGGAGTTCGAGGAGCTCACCGTCGTCCTGCGCGGGACGCTGCGCGTCGAGCACGAGACCGGCGTGCTGGACGTGGCGGCCGGTCAGGCCGTGATCACTCGGCGCGGCGAGTGGGTGCGCTACTCGAGCCCGGAGCCCGGTGGCGCGGAGTACGTCGCGGTCTGCATTCCCGCGTTCTCACCCGCGACGGTGCACCGCGACGCGTGAGCGCTACGCGGCGGCGACGAAGGTGAAGATCGTCGCGTAGTGGACGATGCTCGCGGCGACCACGAAGACGTGGAAGACCTCGTGGTAGGAGAAGACGCGCGGCCAGAGGCGCGGCCGCTGGGTGACGAACATGATCAGGCCGGCGGTGTAGAGGAGGCCGCCGAACGCCATGAGCACGAGCGCTTCGCCCGGCATCGTCTGCGCGAGCGGATGCGCGACGAACGGGCCGATCCACCCCTGCACCATCTGCAGCACGATCGACAGTCCGCCGCCGATCTGCGGCAGCAGGACCTTCTGCGCGATGCCGACGGCGGCGATGCCCCAGACGACCGCGAGGATGCCCGAGCGGCGCCAGCCGGAAAGCATGAGCCCGACGACCGGCGTGTACGTCCCGGCGACCACGACGTAGATCATCGAGTGGTCGAGGCGCTGCATGCGCCCCTTCCAGACGGCGCGCCACGGTACCGAGTGATAGAGGGCGCTCACCGTGTAGAGGCCGAGCAGGCTGCCGCCGAAGATCAGCAGCGGTAGCTGGCGGGAGAAGCTGGCGCCCCGGCTCCACAGGCAGAGGGTGCCGACGAGCGAGGCGAGGGCCGCGGCGGCGTTCATCAGGCCGCGCACGGGGTTCTGCATGCGACCGAGGGTCAGGCGGTCCGTGGTGGCCGATGCGGTCATTCCGGCGTGCTCCGAGCGGACGTACCAAGGTCCGCGCGAGACCGTCAAGGAGGATTTTGCGTAGCGCCGTGCGTTAGTGGTTGTCGCCGCTCGGCACCGTCTCGGGTTGGCAGCTCAGCCGGCATCGCAATCGCCGCCGCAGGAGGGAAGGACGTGATCGTTGCGGCCAATGCACGGCACCGAGCCGGGGAATTCTCACGCGCGCAGCCCGTATTGCCGCGCTCCTCGGACTGCGGTACGGCGCGCGGATGCGCACGCGAGCGACCTCGACCCTTCCTCCCATCCGGCGATTCGCCTCGGCCTCGGCCACCGCCCTCCTCGCCGGCGTTCTGCTGGCGGCCTGGACCTCCTGCGCCCGGGCGGCGCTCTTCACGCTCGCCTCGACCGGGCAGGCCGCGCCCGGCAGCGGCACGTTCGGCGCCCACTTCGGCTGGCCCGTCATCAACGACGCGGGGCAGGTGGCGTTCAGCACCTTCACGAGCGGGCCGAGCGACACCGACGACGGCGTCTACCAGGGCACGAAGTCGAGCGACCTCACCGCGTTCCTGCGGCTCGACGGCCAGAACACCACGAGCATCGATCGCAGCGTCGCGCAGAACGTCCACGGCGTGGTCACGATGGTCGTGAACGGCGGGACCGTGCTCCTCGCGCGTGACAGCGGCGGCCTGCAGACGCTGCTCACCAGCAACAACACCCTGCAGTTCGTCGGCAACGGTCCGATGTACCCGGTCAACGGAATCGGCGACCCGTCGATCAACGACATTGGAGACGTCGCCGTCCTCGTCAACGCCAACGGCGGCGCGGCGCTCGCGGGCGGGGTCGCCGTGGGCTACGTGGGCGAGGGCGACCTCGCGAACGGCCAGGTCGTGCAGATCGATAGCCCGATCGGGATCGACGGCGCGGGGAACGTCGTGTTCCTCCTCACCAACGACTCGAACGCCTTCCCCTTCGGGGTGAACGTCCTGGCGGTCAACAGCGTTTCCGGCGGAGTGCTGACCGACCTCGTGACCTCGGGTGTCACGGGGATCGGCGCCGACAAGCTCGGCATCGGCTTTCCCACCACGTCGGCGCCGATGATCGACGGCGGGAACATCGCCTTCCGCACGGTGACCAGCGACCCGAGCACTCCGAACAGCGACGCCCCCGGGGTGTTCTTGATCCAGCGGGGTGGCATCACGCGCATTGCCAAAGGTGGCGACGCGGCGCCGGGCGGCGGTACGTTCTCGAAGATCGTGAACGGCAACGAGGCCCTGCCGTTCGACGAGCCGCAGGTGAACGCCAACGGCAGCGTCGCCTTCGTAGGGTGGACCGACGGCGGGCCCGGGCACGGCGTCTACCGCTGGACGCAGGCGCATGGGCTCGAGGCGCTCGCGCTCGAAGGGCAGGCGCCATACGCGGCGGCCGCCGGCTTCCGCAACGTGCTCATCAACGACCACGACGTCGTCGCCTTCCAGGCCTTCGACGGCTCCGCGGGCAACCATCGCGGCGTCTACATGACCGACGGCTCGACGACGGTGCATGCCGGCTCCGACGACTTCTTCGGCCCCGAGGGCAGCCTGACCGGGGCCTTCCAGCAGGGCTACTACGGCGGGCCGGCGCAGGGCCTGAGCGCGCTGAATAACCGCGGCGAGGTCACCTTCGTCACCGGCACGGCGGCGAGCCAGTCGGTCGTGCGCTACACGCTCGACCCGAGCTGGCGGAAGACGGTTGGCGGCAGTTGGGACGTCGCCGACAACTGGACATTCACGACGCTGCCGAGCCCCGGCAGCGTCGTGACCATCGCCGCGGACAAGGAGTCCGGCCCGCTCGTCGTCACCGGTCCCGCGGCGCCGACGAGCATTGCCGGGCTGATCGTTGGCAGCGCCACCCCTGAGGTGGGCACGCCGGAGCTCGATCTCCAGCCCGGCGGGCCGATCACCGCGAGCAGCGCCTTCGACGTCCTCGACGGCAAGCTCGGCGGCAGCGGCACGGTGACCGCAGCCGAGCTCATCGTGCTCGCGTCCGGTACGATGGACGGCACCTTCACCTTGAACGGCTTCGTCGAGTCGGCGGGGACGCTGCACGGCACGATGACCATCAACGGCGGCGTCGACAATCTCGGCGTGATGGACGGCGACTTCACGGTGAACGGCGACGTCACGAACCAGGCCGGCGCCTCGATCACCGGCAACCAGACCTTCAACGGCAACGTGACCAACATGGGAACGATCGCACCGGGGCACTCGCCGGGCACGGTCGGCATCACGGGCGACCTCACGCTGCAGTCGCAGCTCGACCAGGGCACGCTCACCGGCTCCAACCTCGAGATCCAGATCGGCGGCCCGAATCCCGGCACCGACTACGACGTGATCAACGTGACGGGCAACGTCACGCTGGCCGGCAAGCTGCACGTCACCTTCATCAACGGCTTCACGCCGTCGCCGGGCCAGACGTTCCACGTGCTGAACGCCGGCGGCTCGACGAGCGGGGCGTTCGACGTGGTGACGGGCGCCACCGTGACCTCGACGCAGGGAGGCCTCGACATCGCGCCGCTCGGCGCCGCCGCGTCGGCCCCGAAGGCGCTCGTGAAGTGCGCGAGCACGATCGCGAAGGCCGGAAGCGGATATACGAGCGCGCGTTTCAAGGCGCTCGACGCCTGCGTCGTCGGTGTCTTCAAATGCATCCAGGAGAACGACCCCGGGACGAAGCGCGACGCGTGCGTCGCAAAGGCCGGCATCTCGTGTAGCAAGGATCTCGCGAGGATCGACGGGCTCGCGACCAAGCTCGGTGGCGCGATCGACAAGGCGTGCGCGCCCGTCGGCGCGTCCGACACGCTCAACCCAGCTGGTGTCGGCTTCCAGAACGTCGCCGACGACTGCATGAGCGCGTTCGCGACGCCGCTCGACACGCTCGCGACCGTCGAGCAGTGCGTGCGGCGCTCGCACGATTGCCGCAGCGACGCGGTCCTCGACGCGCAGGCGCCGCGCGCCAGGCAGCTGATGGCGCTCGCCGGCGTCCCGTCGGATGCGCTCGACGCGCTCGGCTGCCTGCCCGCCAACGGCAGCGGCGGCGACCTCGGCGCGCCGAAGGGCGCCGGCAAGGCCGTGACGGCGTGCGAGGTGACGCTCGCCAAGGTGGGGGACGCGCTCGTCGCCAAGGTGGAGAAGAGCCTCACCGCCTGTGTCGGTGCCGTCTACGCCTGCGTCACCGAGAAGCCCGGCGACGCGCCCTGCATCACCAAGGCGCAGACCGGCTGCGCGAAGGACTTCACCGCGATCGGCGACGCGACGACGGCGTTCGAGGGCGCGCTCGCCAAGAGCTGCGCGGCGCCGGCGCTCGCTTTCGCCGATCTCGCCGGCCCGGACGGCGCCAACGTCCAGGTGCTCGCCGCCGACTGCGCCGCGCTCGGGGTCGCGACCCTCACGTCGCCCACCGACTACTCCAGGTGCCTCGAGCGCCGTGTCGCCTGCGTCGCCGAGGACCTCGTGCGTTTCGAGGCGCCGCGCGCCGGAGAGATGCTGGCGCTCGTCGGGCACCCGTTGCAGAGCCCCTTCTGCCCCTAGCCGTTTGGCAACACGCGGAGGAGTCGGTAGGAGAGGCGTTCCCATGGCGCGCGTGCGAAAGGTGCTGGTCGCGAACCGGGGCGAGATCGCCCGGCGGGTCTTCCGGACGTTGCGCGCGATGGGCATCGCGAGCGTTGCCGTCTTCTCCGACGCCGACGCCGATGCGCCGCACGTCGCCGACGCCGACGAGGCGGTGCGCATCGGGCCGCCGCCGAGCCGCGAGTCGTATCTCGCGGTCGATCGCATCCTCGCGGCGGCGGCGCAGGTCGGCGCCGACGCCGTCCATCCTGGCTACGGCTTCCTCGCCGAGAACGCCGATTTCGCGGCGCGCTGCGCCGCGGCGGGCCTCGTGTTCATCGGCCCGCCCGTCGACGCCATCCGCCGCATGGGCAGCAAGATCGAGGCGAAGGCGATCATGGCGGCCGCTGGCGTGCCGGTCGTCCCGGGCACCGTCGGCACGGGACTCAGCGACGCCGACCTCGCCGGGGAGGCGAAGAGGATCGGCACCCCGATCCTCATCAAGGCGTCGGCCGGCGGCGGCGGCAAGGGCATGCGCATCGTGCGCGACCTCGCCGCGCTTCCCGAGGCGCTGGCGGCAGCGCGGCGCGAGGCGACCAACGCCTTCGGCGACGACACGCTTCTCCTGGAGCGCTACTTCGACGCGCCCCGCCACGTCGAGATCCAGATCTTCGGCGATACCCACGGCACGGTCGTGCACTGCTTCGAGCGTGAGTGCTCGATCCAGCGCCGCTACCAGAAGATCATCGAGGAGGCGCCGTCGCCGGCGCTGACCCCGGAGCTGCGCGCCCGCATGGGCGCGGCGGCGGTGGCGGCGGGGCAGGCGATCGGCTACGTCGGCGCGGGCACCGTCGAGTTCATCCTCGACGCGAGCGGCGCCTTCTACTTCCTCGAGGTCAACACCCGCTTGCAGGTGGAGCATCCGGTCACCGAGGCGATCACCGGCCTCGACCTCGTGCGCTGGCAGATCCAGGTGGCGCAGGGCGAGCCGATCCCGCTCGCGCAGGACGCGCTCGCGATCGACGGCCACGCGGTCGAGGCGCGTCTCTACGCCGAGGATCCCGCCAACGATTTCCTGCCCGCGACGGGCCGCCTCGCGATCTGGGAGCCG
The DNA here is from genome assembly GCA_036496285.1 of Binatia bacterium. Lineage (GTDB taxonomy): Bacteria > Desulfobacterota > Binatia > UTPRO1 > UTPRO1 > DP-19. The sequence continues at coordinate 11,226 of DASXLI010000016.1, read as the reverse complement.
GCGCCCGCGACCGGCGTGCGCTACGACAGCGGCGTCGAGCGCGGCTCGGTGGTCGGCATCCACTACGACCCGCTGCTCGCGAAGATCGTCGCCCACGGCGCGACGCGCGAGGAGGCGACGGCGCGGCTCGCCCACGCGCTCCGCACGCTCGGCGTCGCCGGGGTCACGACCAACCGCGCGCTGCTGCGCGCGATCCTCGATCACCCCGCGTTCCAGGCCGGCGCGCTCGACACCCATTTCATCGAGCGCCATCTGCCGGCGGCGGCGCGCGCCGATCTGCACGAGCCCGCCGAGGAGCGCGCGCACGCCGTCGTCGCGACGCTCGCCGGCCACGAGCGGCGCCGGCGCGCCGGCGGCCCGCTTCCCGCGAGCATCCCGTCGGGCTGGCGCAACAACCGCTGGCGGCCGCAGGAGCAGACCTTCCGGCTCGGCGAGCAGACGGTGGTCGTCGAGTACGTCACGACCGGCGCGGACAGCTTCGACGTCGAGGTCGGGGGGTCGAGCTCGCGCGCACGGATCGCCGCCGCCGACGCGGAGAGCCTCACCGTCGAGCTCGACGGCGTACGGCGGCGCTATCTGGTTGCCACCGACGGTGCGACGACCTACGTGCACAGCGCGCTCGGTACGACCGCGCTCACCGCGGTGCCGCGCCTGCCGCCGACCCGCCGCGACGAGATCGCCGGCGGCTGCCTTGCCCCGATGCCGGGCGTGATCCGCCAGGTGCGCGTCGCCCCCGGCGACAAGGTCGAGAAGGGTACCGTGATGCTGGTGCTCGAGGCGATGAAGATGGAGCATCAGATGATCGCGCCCGACGCCGGGACCGTGACGGAGGTCCGGGTCGAGGTCGGCCAGATGGTCGACCCGGACACGGTGATGATCGTCGTCGACGCCGCGACCTGAGCGGCGGCGACAAGGAGAGCGCGATGGAGAGCGTCACCCGCTACGAGGTCCGGGACCGCGCCGCCTGGATCACCCTCGACTCCTCGGCCAATCGGAACGCCTTGTCCGCGCCGCTGGTGAGCGAGCTCGGGGCGCATCTGCGTGCGGCCATCGCGGACGATGCCGTGCGGACGATCGTCCTCACCGGCAACGGCCCGGCGTTCTGCGCCGGAGCCGACTTGAAGAACCGCGGCGACGCGGTCGCGCCGGGCGGTGGGCCGAACCCGTTCGTCGAGATCCTGCGCCTCATGTGGGACGGGCCGAAGCCGGTGATCGCGGCGGTGAACGGGCACGCGTTCGGCGGCGGCGTCGGCCTGGTGGCGGCGGCGGACATCGCGGTCGCGGTCGAGGGCGCGACGTTCAGCTTCAGCGAGGTGCGGATCGGCGTCATCCCCGCCATGATCTCCGTGGTCGTGCTGCCGAAGATCGGCGCCAACACCGCCATGCGACTTTTCTTGACGGGTGCGCGCTTCGACGCGCGCGAAGCGGCGGGCTACGGCCTCGTCCACCGGGTCGTCCCGGCCGACGGCCTCGCCGCCGCGGCCGCCGAGTACGCCGGGGCCATCGCGCAAGGCGGGCCGATCGCGGTCGCCGAGGCCAAGCGCTTGATTCGCATCGTCTCCCGGGTGCCGATGGACGAGGGGTTCGCCTACGCCGAGCAGAAGATCGCGGCGCTCTTCGCCTCGGCCGAGGCCGCCGAGGGCATGACGGCGTTCGTCCAGAAGCGCAAGCCGGCCTGGGCGTCGTAGACCGCAAACGATTCGACTAGCAAGCGGATTGGTGCTCCCATGGATCACGGGAGGAGCTTGCCATGGGATCGTTGTCGCGAACGATTGGCGTGATCGCATCGATGGCGCTGTTGATGAGCGCCTGCGGGGACAACGGCAACAACGACAACGGCGGCGGCCAGACGCGCACGCCGACGCCGGTCGTCTCGCCGTCGCCCGGTCCCAGCGCGACGCAGGTGGCCATCCCGTGCCCGAGCCACGTCACCTACATCGTGAACGGCACGCAGGGTGACCTCGACAGCGGTTGGACCGGCATCTACGCGGACTCGCCCTTGGGCGTCGGCGGCTCGCTCAGCTTCGCGCTCGCGTGTCCCGGCCAGTTCCTCGGCGGCTGCGGCATCTGCAACTTGAGCGGTCCGGTGGCGAGCACGACGACGATCGACAACCATCGCTGCGTCGACGACTCGAGCAAGACCTGCACGAGCGATACCGATTGCCCCGGCAGCACGTGCGCCTTCTTCTTCGGTCCGTCGATCCCGGTATCCGCCGGCGGCTTCCCGATCTGCTTCACCAACCGCATCGCAGGGCCGGTGACGGGCACGCTCAGCCCCGAGGCCGGCGCAGGAAGCTCGAACCTGCCGATCGTCGCGGCGCTCTTCACCGGCCTCGCCGAGGACAAGCCGTGCCCCACCTGCAGCGGCGCGACGCTCGAGTCGACCGGTACCTGCTCCGGCGGCGCGCGCGACGGCATGGCCTGCACCGTGCACGGCGTCACCGAGGCGTTCGGCAACGTGAGCTTCGACTGTCCGTCGTCGCCGGGCGGCAACATCGCCAACTTCGACGTGCCGCTCGATCTCACGACCGGTACCCGTGAGGTGCAGCCTGGCCCGGCGTGCACCGGCTCCGGCGGCGGCACGTGCTGGTGCCCAGGGCAGCAAAAGCCGAACGCGTGCGACAATGGCGTGTGCACGGTCGACGCGAGCCAGGAAGGCTCCTGCGCGACCGGTCCCACCGACGAGCTCTGCAAGCTCGAGACGTTCCGCTCGTGCAGCACCAATGCCGACTGCACGCTCGCGGGCGACAGCTGCCAGGTGAAGCTGCGCGACTGCCTCGGCGCCACCGATCAGAACGGCGCCCCCTCGGCGTCGATCAGCCGCACCGGCACGCCGAGCCAGGCGACCCCGCTCCAGGTCTCGGCCTATTGCCTCGGCGCGACGTCGAGCCCGGCAGTCAATACCGCCGCCGGCCTCCCCGGGCCGGGTGCGATCCGGCTGCCGACGATCGTCTGCATCGCCGATCAGTGCCCGTCGGCGCCGCCGACCGGACCGTGAGCGATGGGCGGGAGGGGACCCGGCGGTCCCCTCCCGCCGCGCGTTGGCCGCGCGTACGCCGCCGCGGCGGGCGAAATTCGCGCGTGATGCTGCTATAAGCGCGGGCCATGCCCGACACCCTACGCATCGCGAACTGCAGCGGCTTCTACGGCGACAGGCTGAGCGCCGCCCGCGAAATGGTCGAGGATGGCCCGATCGACGTCTTGACCGGCGACTATCTCGCCGAGCTCACCCTGATGATCCTGCTGAAGGATCGGATGAAGGACCCCAGTCTCGGCTACGCGCGCACCTTCCTCCGCCAGCTCGAGGAGATCGCGGCGACGTGCAAGGCGCGCGGCATCAAGATCGTGGTGAACGCGGGCGGCCTCAATCCGGCCGGCCTCGCCGATGCCGCGCGCACCTTGTACCGCAAGCTCGGCGTGCAGGCAGTCGTCGCCCACGTCGAGGGCGACGATCTGATGCCGAAGCTCGCGGCGCTGCAGGCGCAGGGCGAGAAGCTCGCGCACCTCGACAAGGGCATCCCCCTGAGCGAGCTGCGCGCGCCCGCGCTCAGCGCCAACGCCTATCTCGGCGCCTGGGGCATCGTCGCTGCGCTCGAGCGCGGTGCCGACGTCGTGATCTGTCCACGCGTCACCGACGCCGCGCTGACGCTCGGGCCCGCGGCGTGGCGCTTCGGCTGGAAGCGCGACGACTGGGACCGGCTCGCGGCCGGCGTCGTCGCCGGGCACATCATCGAGTGCGGCGCGCAGTGCACCGGTGGCAACTACGCCTTCTTCGGCGAGATCCCGGACCTCCGCCATCCCGGCTTCCCGATCGCCGAGATGCGTGCGGACGGCAGCTTCGTCGTCACCAAGCACGCCGGCACCGGCGGGCGCGTCTCGGTCGGTACCGTGACCGCGCAGCTGCTCTACGAGATCGGTGGCCTCGAGTACCCGAACCCCGACGTGGTCGCGCGCTTCGACACGATCCAGCTCACCGACGAGGGGCCCGACCGCGTGCTGGTGCACGGCATCAAGGGCGAGCCGGCGCCGCCGACGACCAAGGTCTGCATCAACTACTTCGGCGGCTACAAGAACAGCATGACGTTCGTGCTGTGCGGGCTCGACATCGAGGCCAAGGCGCGGCTCGCCGAGGAGACCTTCTGGGAGCTCGTCGGCGGGCGCGAGCGTTTCGCGGACACGCAGGTGTCGCTTCGCCGCGCGGATCATCCGAACCCTGCGCGCAACGACGAGGCGTTCGCCTTCCTCACGATCGCCGTGCAGGACCCCGACGCGCAGAAGGTCGGCCGCGCCTTCTCCAACAAGGTCGTCGAGATGGCGCTTGCGAGCTATCCGGGCTTCTTCATGACGAGCCCGCCCTCCAGCGAGTCGCAGTTCGGCGTCTATTGGCCGGCGCTCGTCCCCGCGACGGCGGTCGACCACCGCGTGGTGATCGGCGAGGAGACGATCGCCGTTCCGCCGACCACGCCGCCCGTGCGTGTCACGCCGCTGCCGGTCGCGCCCCGTCCGAGCGGTCCCCCGACGTCGGGGCCGACGCGCGAGGCGCCGCTCGGTCTCGTCTGCGGCGCGCGTTCCGGTGACAAGGGCGGCAACGCCAACGTCGGCATCTGGACGCGCACGGACGCGGCGTATCTCTGGCTCGCCGACTATCTCACCGTCGAGCGCATGCGCGCGCTCATGCCCGAGGCGGCGGCGCTCGCCATCGATCGCTTCGAGCTCCCGAGTCTGCGCGCGCTCAACTTCGTCGTGAAGGGGCTCCTCGGCGACGGCGTCGCGGCCTCGCTGCGGAGCGATCCGCAGGCGAAGAGCCTCGGCGAGTTCGTGCGCGCCAAGCTCGTGCCGATTCCCGAGGCGCTGCTGCGCGATGCGCCGAAATAGCGCAGCTCCGGCGACACATAGAGCCGCGGCGCGGGCCGCAATCCACGTTGACTCGCCCGTCGGCGCGCGCCTACAACCGTAGCGCCGGACCCGCCCATGAACGCTTCGCGACTCCGCATGACATCGCTCGTCGCGATCGCCCTCGTCTGGTGCGCGGCGCAGGCGCGCGCGGCCGGCCCGTCTGCCCTGGCGCCGGCGGAGCGTCTCCCCGGTGGCGTGAACCCGCGCATCGTCAACGGGGTCTTCACCTCGGCGTATCCCTCGGTCGGCGCCTTGCTCTCCCCCGGCAGCGCGACGACGGGCGGGCTCCTCTGCAGCGGCACCTTGATCGGCTGCCGGACGTTCCTCACCGCGGGGCATTGCGTGTGCGACTTCACCGGTGCCGATTGCCAGAGCGGCGTGCACGCGCCGAACCCGGCCGACTACGTCGTCTTCTTCCAGCACGCCGGCTTCTTCAACGTGAGCAGCATCAGCGTGCGGACCGACTTCAACTTCCCCGTGGGCGACGTGGCGATCCTGACGCTGGCGACGCCGGTGACCGGCATCGCCCCGACGCCGATCGACGGGAGCGCGGCGCCGGCGTTCGGCTCGGCCGCCACGATCGTCGGTTTCGGGCGCGACGCCGGGTCGAGCGACTACGGCCTGAAGCGCGCCGGCTCGGTCATGATGGCGCCATGCACGGCCGGCATCTCCGACGCGACGTCGGTCTGCTGGGACTTCGCCAATCCGCTCGGCGCTCCGGGCACCGACGCCGACACCTGCAACGGCGACTCCGGCGGCCCGCTGTTCGCGAGCTTCCAGTGCGGCGACACCGTCGCCGGCACGACGTCGGGCGGCACGAGCGCAAGCTGCCTGCCGACCGATCACAGCTACGACGCCAACGTCTTCACCTACCACGCGTACATCGCCGCGCAGGCCGGTGCCGACCTCGACAACGCCTCGTGCGGCGCGATGCCGCAGGCCGGCGAGGCGGGGGCGCCGGTCGTTGCCGCGACGGGCGCGCTCAGCAGCGGCACGCCGCAAGCGGTGCACTCGTTCACCGTGCCTGCCGGCACCACCCGTCTGCGGGTGGCGATGAACGCCTCGGAGGAAAACGGCGCCGACTTCGATCTCTACGTGCGTGCCGGCAGCCCGCCCACCACGAGCGCGTTCGATTGCAAGGCGGACGGCGCCAACCAGTACGGCTTCTGCGAGCTCACGTCGCCGGCGGCCGGCACGTGGTACGCGCTCGTGAACCGCTTCACGGGATCGGGCAGCTATCAGGTGACGGCCACGACGTTCGCGAGCGGCGGCCCCGGCTCCGGCACGGAGGGCGCCGCCTGCGACGACGGCAACGAGTGCACCTCCGGCGACGCCTGCACGCGCGGCACCTGCGGCGGCGCGGCGGTCGCGAACGGCACGCCCTGCGACGACGAGCGCGTCTGCACCAGCCCCGACGCCTGCTCCGCCGGCGTCTGCGTGAGCCAGGCAGCCCCCGCAACCGGCTGCATCCAGCCGATCGCGTCGGGGAAGGCGTCGCTCTCGCTGCGCAACGGCCTCCCCGATTCGCGCGACAACCTGACGTGGCGATGGCTGAAGGGCGGGGCGACGACGCTCGCCGACCTCGGCCAGCCGAACGTCGGCGACGACCTCGAGCTCTGCCTCTTCGACGAGACCGCCGGCGTCCCGGCGCTGAAGCTCGACACGAGGATCCCGGCCGGCCCGCTCTGGACGCCGACGAGCCGCGGCTTCAAGTACAACGACCGCAACCTCACGAACGGCGGCATCCGCAGCATCACGCTGAAGGACGGCCCCGCCGGCGGCGCCGCCATCACGTTGAAGGCGAAGGGCGAGCGGCTCGACCCGCCTGCCTTGCCGCTCAGCCAGGGTCCGTCGGTGCGGGTGCAGCTCGTCGGCCCGCACGCGTGTTGGGAGGCGACGTACGGCACGAGCCGCGTGAACGACGGTCAGCAGTTCAAGGCGAAGGCGGATTGAGTCAGCCGCGGAGCAGGACGTCGCAGACGAGGCGGACCTGCTTCACGACCTTGCCGAAGGCGTTGTCGTGGATGTTGCGGCGCAGGGTGACGAGCATCTTCCGCTGGAGGCGGTAGCGGTCGAAGAAGGGCGGGGCGGGCGGCGGCGTTGCGCCCGCGCGCGCGGCGGCCTCGACCGGGGCGAAGAAGGTGGCGCGCGGGAAGCCCCAGGTCTCGAGGTCGGCGTCGTCCAGGCGGCCGACCATGTCGCGCACGATCGCGAGCTTCGCCGCGTCGGTCGCGAGCTCCTGTGCCCACTTCTCGATCGAGTCGGTCACTGGCCGTGAGTGGCGGCCGACGCCGAGCGGGTCGCCGAGGCCCTTGGACTCGTGCTCGTGCTGGCCGTAGTCGACGACGCCGGGCTCGAACGGCAGCTCGAGAAACGCGAAGACCCGGCGCATCTCATCCTCGGGGCGCTGCACCAGGTCCTCGTACGCGACCCGCACCATCGGCACCGGACGCTCGCGCAGGAAGCGCGCCATCGCCGGGACGTAGCGGTTCAGGACGGGGTTGAACTGGCGCGCCGCGATGTAGTCGCCGTCGAAGAACGAGTTGGCGTAGGAGCTCCAGATCGCCGCCGGATGGCGGGTCAGGACGACGTAGCGGGCGCGCGGGTAGAGCTTCGCGATGAACGGCAGGATGAGCGCGTTGGCCGGCGTCTTGTCGAGGAAGAGCGGCTTCCCCTTGCCGCGGGCGGCCAGCATGCGGCCGTAGAGGACGTCGGTGTAGGCGCGGCAGGCATCCAGGTAGTCGCTCTCGCCGCCGGGAAGGTCGGCGACGAACTCGCGCACCGACTGCTGGGCCTGCAGGTGGTCGAACGACGCCTTCTCGACCGTGTCGTAGAAGCCGAGGTGGGCGAGCGGCGTGAGCATGTGGGGCTCGGCGCGGCTGTAGATCGCCGAGTGCGAGCTCAGCATGCGCATTAGCAGCGTTGATCCGGACCGGGGCGGCCCGATCACGAAAAGCAGGTTGGTTTCCACGGCCTCCTCCGAACGGTCGGGGAATTCTAGCGGGTGACGGCCCGGCGTTCGAGCCGTGATGCGCGGCCGGGGACGGGCGGCCGGTTCACGCCTCGGCCGCCGTGCCCGGCGCGGCTTCCGGCACCGGCGCGCGCGCAGGGGCGATGCGCGCCGTCGTCACCAGGACGACCGCGACCACGATGATCGCGCTGCCGACCGCGACCGCGGCCGAGATCCGCTCGTCGAGGATGCACCAGCCGAGCAGCACGGCGATGACCGGGTTCACGTAGGCGTAGGTTGCGACCTTGGCGGCGGGGACGTGGGCGAGGAGCCAGATGTACGCGGTGAAGCCGATCCACGACCCCGCGACGATCAGGTAGAGCACCGCGAGCGTCGTCGCCGGCGTCGGGCGCAGCGCGGCGAAGCTCCCCGCCGGCACGGCGATGGCGAAGAAGACGAGCCCGCCGACCAGCATCTCCCACGCGGTCGCGAGGATCGGCTCGATGTGCCCGGTCGTGCGGCGCGCGAATATGGAGCCGGTCGACCACGAGAGCGTCGCGCCGAGGAGCGCCGTCTCGGCGGCGAGCGTCCCCGATTCCCGGAAGCCCGGCGCCACCAGCACCGCGACCCCTGCCATGCCGAGGCCGAGCCCGACGACGGCGCGCGGCGCGAGGCGCTCGCGCGACGGGGGCAGGGCGGCGAGCAGCGCCATCCAGAGCGGCACGGTCGCGACCACCAGGGCGGCGAGCCCGGACGACACGGTCTGCTCCGCCCACACGACGAGTCCGTTGCCGCCGACGAGGAGGAGGGTGCCGACGAGCGCGACGCTTGCGAAGTCGCGCGCGCCGAGACGCACCGGCCGGCCGGCGAGCGCGAGGGCGACCAGCATGCCGGCCCCGGCGACGGTGAACCGCGTGCCGGCGAGGATCGGCGGCGGGAAGCCCGCGAGCGCCACCCGGATCGCGAGGTAGGTCGAACCCCACGCCAGATAGATCGACGCGAAGGCTACCACCAGAGCGCCACCGCCGACGGCGTGCGGGCGGCCGGCGTCGCGGGGGCGCGCGCCTGCCACCGGCGCGCTCACGGCGTGACGACCACTTTGCCGATCTGGCGGTTCGACTCGAGCCGGCGGTGCGCTTCCTGGATGGCGTCGAGCGGGAAGTACGAGTCGACGACCGGTGCGAAGTCGCCGCGCTCGAGGTGCGCGGCGACGGCGGCCACGGCGCGCGCGCGGCGCTCCGGATCCCCCAGCATCGGGCCGAGTGTGTAACCCTGCAGGCGGAGCTGCTTCCGCAGCATGCCGCCCGCGTTCAGCTGCAACGGCGTGAAGTCGAGCACGCCGTACACGAACACGATGCCCTCGCGCGTCGCGACCTTGATGTGGTCGTTGACGATCGGGCCGTAGATCGGGTCGAAGATCACGCGCGCGCCGGCGCCGCCGGTGATCGCCTGCACGCGCTCCACGTAGGGCTCCGCGCGGGTATCGATGATGGCGTCGGGCTGAAACCGACGGAGCCCCTCGACCTTCTCCGCCGAGGTCGTGGTGGCGATGACCCTGGCGCCGATCGCGCGGCAGAGCTGGATCGCGGCGATGCCGACCGAGCTCGATGCCGCCGGCACGATCACCCAGTCGCCCGGGCCGGCGTTGGCGATCTCGACCAGCGCCCCCCACGCGGTGAGGTACTGCATCCAGATGGCGCCGGCGTCGCGGTCGCTGACCGGCGTCGGCGTGCGCACGACGACGCCGGCGGGCACCGTCATCGACTCCGCGGCGGCGCCCTCCTTGACGACGTCGAAGGAGGACGGCAGCACGCCGACCCGATCGCCGATCGCGAACGGTACGCCGCTGCCGACGGCCTCGACGACGCCCGCACCCTCGAAGCCGCTCCGGCTCTCGCCGGGCGTACGCAGGAGGTACTTGCCGGCGCGATAGTTGGCGTCGGCCCGGTTGAGCCCGGCCGACGTCACGCGAATGCGCACCTCGCCGGGGCCGGGCGCGCGCGCCGGGACATCGACGATCCGGAGGATCGAGGGGTCGCCCGTGCCGGTGAACATCGCTGCGCGCATGGTGGGGCGCTGAAGGCTACGGGGCGCGCGCGGACGGTGCAAGGCGGTTGCATGTCCGGCCGCGCTGCGGCACGGGTGGGCGATGAGCGACGAAGCGCCGGACGAGCGTGACGAACGCGTGATGGCGGCCGCGCTCGCCGAGGCGGTACGCGCCGAGGCGGCGGGCGAGGTGCCGGTCGGCGCGGTGGTCGTGCGCGACGGAGCGATCATCGCGGCGGCCGGCAACGGACCGATCGGGCGCCGCGATCCGACGGCGCATGCCGAGGTGCTCGCGCTGCGCGCCGCGGCCGCGGCGATCGGCAACTACCGGCTCGTCGGCTGCGAACTGTACGCCACGATCGAGCCGTGTCCGATGTGCGTCGGCGCCGCGCTGCACGCGCGCATCGCGACGATCGTCTTCGGCTGCGCCGATCCGAAGGCGGGCGCCGCGGGCTCGCGCTGGAACCTCACCGACGGCTGGAACCACCGGCTCGGCGTGCGCGGCGGCGTGCGCGCCGCCGAGTGCGCAGCGCTCGTGCGGGCGTTCTTCGCGCGCCGCCGCTGAGCGCGGCGCGACGGGCGCGCATTGAAAAGGCCGCACGACACGCGCAGGACGCGCGCACCGTGCGGCCGTGACGGGGGCGGGGGGAGTCGCCCTGCGTCGGTCTCTTCGGTTACTGGGCGCTCTTCACGAGGCCGATGTCGAAGACGCGGACGTGCGTCGCGTTGTCCATGACGTAGATGTCCTTGAACTCGGTATTGCCCTGGGCGGGGCCTCCCGGCCAGGTGAACTGGCCACCGAACTTGCAGACGCCGCGGGACACCGTACAGGAGCCGAACTGGAAGGTCGTGTCCTGGATGGTGCAGATGCTGCCGCCGCAGTAGTGGCCGGTCCGGCGCACGACGCCGACGAAATCCAGGACCTTCCCTTCGCACCCGGTGTCGAGGGTGACCAGCTTCAGGCGGGCGTCGTAGTTGCCGACGGTCTGCGTCTTCAGCTGGACCTTGCCCTGGCCGCCGCCGTAGCCGCAATCGGTGTCGGTCCGCGAGATCGTCGCGCACGCGGGCACGCTGTCGTCGGTCATCGTGTCCGGCGCCGTACACGCGTCGTACGTCGTCATCAGGTTGCCCTTGAACTGCTTGCCCTTGAAGGGGCTGTTGAACTGCGCGTGGGCGGTGCTTGCCGCCACGGTGAGGCCTAAGGCGAGTGCCGCCAGACCGGTGATGAAGCGCTGCATGCGGGGAATCCTCCTTCGTTCTCTCAAATGGGGTTCGATGGTTCTCGCGAGCGGGGCGCGATCGGCGAATGGAGGGCCTGTGCAAAAACCCTGCCC
>DASXLI010000015.1:0-104153 GCA_036496285.1 Binatia bacterium | reverse complement strand
CACCGCTTGGAAGGTCAAGGTCTTTCCTTCGCAGCCGGTGTCGAGCGTGACGAGCTTCAGGCGCGCATCGTAGTTGCCGACCGTCTGTGTCTTCAACTGGATCTTGCCCTGACCGCCGCCGTAGCCGCAGTTCGTGTCGGTGCGGACGATCGTCGAGCACGCCGGAACTGCGTCGTCGGTCACGGTGTCCGGCGCCGTACAAGGGTTGTACGTCGTCATCAGGTTGCCCTTGAACTGCTTGCCCTTGAACGGGCTGTTGAACTGCGCGTGGGCGGTGCTGGCCGCCACGGTGAGGCCCAGGGCGATGACCGCCAGGCCGGTGATGAAGCGCTGCATGCGGGGAATCCTCCTTCGTTCTCTCAAATGGGGTTCGATGGTTCTCGCGAGCGGGGCGCGATCGGCGAATGGAGGGCCTGTGCAAAAACCCTGCCCCAACGCCATGCGTAGTAGACTGCGAATTGTCACGGTTTCTGCGTCAGGTCTGGAGGTGCCCATTGTTGCAGAAGTGCCAGACGACGCAGGTGGATCAGCAATACCGGACCGATCGCCCGTACGATTTGGCATCGACCGGCAACCGGGATAGGAAGGACGCCTTCCCGTACGCGGGCGGACCCCATGGAGAGGTGCGTGAGCCCGGTTGAAACGGCACGACTCGAAATCGTGTGAGGCTAACGCCTCCGTGGGTTCGAATCCCACCCTCTCCGCTCCTTCCTGCCGCGCTTCGGTAGCGGGTGCGGGACGCATGAGGTAGAGCGAGGGCGTCGCCTGGAGAGGTGTCCGAGTGGCTGAAGGAGCACGCTTGGAAAGCGTGTGTAGGGTAACACCTACCGTGGGTTCGAATCCCACCCTCTCCGCTCCTTTCGCGCGCCGCCACCACATCCGTATGGGTCGAGAGATCGGGAGCACTGCATGACAGCAACGCGCGCCGCCGCTCCGGCGGTGAACTGGATTCTGATCGCGGTGATCGCGCTGGCGGGTGCCGGCGCGGGCGCGCTTGCGCTCGCGGCTCTCCTGCCGGGCGGGCAGTCGGGGCTGCGTGACGCGCTCGTGGCGAATCCGCTGGCGGCGGGCGGCGCGCTCGCGGCGCCCTTCGTCGCGGCCTGGATCGGCGCCCTCGCGGCGCGCGGCTCCGCCCGTCCGGCGGCCGAGGTCCCTCCCACGGGGCGCGGGGCGAAGCCGGTGCCGCCCGTCACGGCGGGGGCGGACGCACTGCAACTCCTCGCGCTCCTCCAGCAGGAGGGTCGCTTCGTGGACTTCATCGAGGAGAATCTCGCGCCGTACTCCGACGAGCAGGTGGGGACGGCCGTGCGCTCCATCCACGACGGCTGCCGCAGCGCGCTACGCGAGCGCATCACGCTCCGCCCGGTGCTCGCCGCCGCCGAGGGCGCGACGGTGACGGTCGAGCGCGGCTTCGACCCGGCCGCCGTGCGCGTCATCGGCAACGTGCGGGGCGAGCCGCCGTACCGCGGCGTGCTGCGCCATCCGGGCTGGCGCTCCGAGAGCGTGGCGCTGCCCGAGCGCACCGGTGACGCGGACGCGACGATCATCGCGCCCGCCGAGGTCGAGGTGCTCTGAGTGGCGGACCTGCACCACCGGCGTCCGGTCCCGTGACGGAGCGCCGGCGAACGGCGGAGCGCGGACGCGCGGCGAAGTCGTCGCGCTGGATCGTCGGCATCGATCTCGGCACGACGAACTGCGTCCTCGCCTGCATCGACACCGAGGCGGCGGAGCCGGCGATCGAGGTCGTCGCGGTGCCGCAGGTCGTCGGCCCGGGACGGGTCGAGGCGCGGACGCTCCTGCCGTCGTTCCTCTACCTCGCTGCGCCCGAGGAGACGGGCACGCTCGATCTGCCGTGGCAGGCGGGCGGCGACGTGGCCGTCGGTACCTACGCCCGCGAGCGTGGCGCCGAGGTGCCGTCGCGCCTGGTCGCATCCGCGAAGTCGTGGCTCTGCCAGAGTGGCGTCGACCGCACCGCATCCATCCTGCCGTGGGGCGCGCCGGCGGAGGCGCGCCGGGTGTCGCCGCTGGCGGCGAGCGCGGCGTATCTGCGGCACCTGCGCGAGGCATGGGACGCGACGCGTGCCGCCGACGATCCGCGCGCCCGGCTCGATGAGCAGGAGGTCTACCTCACGGTACCGGCGTCGTTCGACGCGTCCGCGCGCGAGCTCACGGTGCGCGCGGCGGCCGCGGCCGGTCTCGGCCACGTCATCCTGCTCGAGGAGCCGCAGGCCGCCTGCTACGCCTGGATCGCCGCGGCGGGCGACGCGTGGCGGCGACAGGTGACGGTCGGCGACGTCCTCCTCGTGTGCGACGTCGGCGGCGGCACCACCGATCTGAGCCTCATCGCCGTCGTCGAGGAGGAGGGCGCGCTCGCGCTCCGGCGCGTCGCCGTCGGCGACCACATCCTGCTCGGCGGCGACAACATGGATCTCGCGCTCGCCTACACGTTGCGCGAGCGCCTCGCCGCGAACGGCACGGCGCTCGACGAGTGGCAGATGCGCGGCCTCGTCCATGCCTGTCGCGCCGCCAAGGAGCGCTTGCTCGGCGCCGACGCGCCCACGTCCGTGCCGATCGCGATCCTCGGACGCTCGCGGCGGGTGGTCGGCGGAGCCGTCAAGATCGACCTCACCCGCGACGACGCCGAGCGCGTGCTCATCGACGGCTTCTTCCCGCGCGTCGCGGCCGACGCGGCGCCGGTGCGCGGCCGGCGCGCCGGCCTGCAGGAGCTCGGCCTGCCGTACGCGGCCGACGCGCGCCTCACCGCGCACGTCGCGGAGTTCCTCGCGCGCCACCACGAGGCCGGGCGGCCGACGGCGCTCCTCTTCAACGGCGGCGTCTTCCATGGCGCGGCGCTGCGGACCCGCGTGCGCGAGGTCGTCGGCGGCTGGCTCGATGGCGTGCGCGAGCTCGCGGGCATCCACCTCGACCACGCCGTGGCGCGCGGCGCCGCGTATCATGGGCTCGCGCGGCGCGGACGCGGCATCCGCATCCGCGGCGGCGCGGCGCGCGCGTACTACCTCGGCGTCGAGCTGGCGATGCCGGCGGTGCCCGGCATGCCGCTGCCGATCAAGGCCGTGTGCGTCGTGCCACGCGGCATGGAGGAGGGCTCGGAAGCCGATCTTCCGGGCAGCGAGTTCGGCTTGCGCGTCGGCGAGCCGACCGAGTTCCGCATGCTGGGCTCGACCTCGCGCGAGGGCGACGTGGTCGGCACGGAGCTCGAGCGTTGGAACGGCGAGCTCGAGGAGCTGGCGCCGCTGGTGACGACCTTGCCGTGGCCGGACCACGAGGGCACGATCGTGCCGGTGCGGCTGCACGTGCATCTCACCGAGATCGGCACGCTCGAGATCTGGTGCGTCGCGCGCGACGGCGAGCAGCGCTGGCGGCTCGAGTTCGGCGTGCGTGCCGCGGACTGAGCGCGGACTTCGTCCATGAGCGCACGCTACGCCGTCGGCATCGACCTCGGCACCACCAACTCGGCGATCGCCGCGATCGACCTCCAGGCGCGCCCGCGGGCCGTCATCTCGCTGCCGGTGCCGCAGCTCGTCGCCGAGGGTCGCGTCGCGGAGCGGCCGACGTTGCCGTCGGCGCTCTACCTCGCGGCTGCGCACGACGTGCCGCCGGGCGCGCTGGCGCTGCCATGGCGCGAGGACCGGCGCGAGGTCGTCGGCGAGCTCGCACGCACCCAGGGCGCGCGCGTCCCGAGCCGGCTCGTGACCTCCGCCAAGTCGTGGCTGGCGCACGGCGGCGTCGACCGCGGCGCCAGGATCCTGCCGTGGGGCGCGCCCGAGGACGTGCCGCGGGTCTCGCCCGTCGTCGCGTCGGCCCGCTATCTGGAGCACCTGCGCGCCGCGTGGGACGCGAGCCATCCCGACGCGCCGCTCGCCGCGCAGGAGGTCGTCCTCACGGTGCCCGCGTCGTTCGACGAGGTCGCGCGCGAGCTGACCGTCGCGGCGGCGGCCGAGGCCGGGCTCGACCGCCTCATCCTGCTCGAGGAGCCGCAGGCCGCGTTCTACGCCTGGCTCGCCGCGCACGAGCGCGACTGGGAGCACGCGCTCGGCGAGGCGGCGCGCGTGCTGGTGGTCGACGTCGGCGGCGGG
The DNA here is from genome assembly GCA_036496285.1 of Binatia bacterium. Taxonomy (GTDB): domain Bacteria; phylum Desulfobacterota; class Binatia; order UTPRO1; family UTPRO1; genus DP-19. Next base: position 100,056 of record DASXLI010000015.1, on the reverse strand, counting down.
ACCACCGATCTCACGCTCATCGAGGCGCGGCGCGGCGGCGCGACGCTCGAGCTCGAGCGCGTCGCGGTCGGCGACCATCTCCTGCTCGGCGGCGACAACATGGACATCGCGCTGGCGCGCCGGCTGGAGACGCGGCTCGCCGAGCGCACCGGGGCGCTCGACAGCGTGCGCTGGCAGAGCCTCGTGCTGCAGTGCCGCGCCGCGAAGGAGACGCTGCTCGCGGGTGAGGCGGAGACGGCGACGGTCCAGCTCGCGGGCCGCGGGCGGGGCGTCGTCGCGGGAAGTGTCGCGGAGACGGTCACGCGTACCGATGTCGAGGAGCTGGTGCTCGAGGGCTTCTTCCCGCTCGTGCCGGCCGAGGCGCGGCCGCGTGCCGCGCGCGGTGCCGGCCTCCGCGAGTGGGGCCTGCCGTTCGCGGCCGAGTCCGAAATCCCGCGCCACCTGGCCGCCTTCCTTGCGCGCCATGAGGCGACGATCGGCGCCCGCGACGCCGTCCTCTACAACGGCGGCGTCTTCACCCCGGCGAGCCTGCGCGAGCGGATGACCGCCGTGCTCGCGGCGTGGGCGGGCGGCGCCGCCCCGACCGTGCTCGCGTCGGTCGGCCTCGACGAGGCCGTGGCGCGCGGCGCCGCGTACTACGCGCTGGTGCGGCGCGGCGAGGGCGTGCGCGTCACCGCGGGCAGCGCGCGCGCCTGCTATCTCGGCCTCGGACCTGCGACAGACCCGGCGCGCGAGCGCCTCGTCTGCCTCGTGCCGCGCGGCATGGCCGAGGATCATCCGGTCGTGCTGCGCGAGCCGGCGTTCGAGGTGCTGGCGAACGCCCCGGTGAGCTTCCAGCTCTGCACCTCGACGACGAGCGCCGAGGACGAGATGCCCGGCACACTGCGCGAGGCCGTACGCGACGAATTGACCGCGCTGCCGCCGATCCGCACCGTGTTGCGCTACGGCAAGAAGCTCGCCGCGCGCACGATCCCGGTACACGTCGAGGCGCGGCGCACGGCGCTCGGGACGCTCGAGCTGTGGTGCGCGTCGACGGAAGGCCAGCACCGCTGGCGTCTCGAGTTCCAGCTACGCGACGCGCCGCTCCTCGGCGACGACGCCGCGGAGCAGGCCGGGGCAGAGCTCGCGATCGACGCCGAGCAGCTCGCGGCGGCGCAGGCCGCGGTGCGCGCGGTCTATCCCGTGAGCGGCGCGACGACGGCCACGGTCGAGATGGTGCAGGGGCTGCCGCGCGCGCTCGAAGCGGCGCTCGGCGCCGGCAAGGACGCCTGGCCGCTGGCGGTGATCCGCGCGCTCTGGGACGTGCTCTGGGAGGGCGCGGCCGCGCGCGGCGCGACCGCGGCGCACGAGGCGCGCTGGCTGAACCTGTGCGGCTTCTGCCTGCGCCCCGGGTTCGGGCACGACCTCGACGCGTGGCGGCTGCGCCAGCTCTCGCCGCTCCTCTCGGCGGGCGTCCAGTTCCCGCGCGCGCCGCAGAACCGGGCGGAATGGTGGAACCTGTGGAAGCGCCTGGCGGGCGGCCTCGACCGCCCGCATCAGCTTCGCCTCCACGGCGAGGTCGGCCCGTGGCTCGTGCCGCGTCTCGCCAAGAAGACGAAGGTGCGTGCGCGCGCCGGCGCGAAGCCGGCGTCGCAGGAGATCCGCGAGATGTGGCAGGCGATCGGCGCCTGCGAGCGCCTCGATGCGTCGCTCAAGGCGGAGCTCGGCGAGGTCGTCGTCGCGGATCTGGAGCGCGGCAAGGTCGCGCCGCAGCAGCTCTGGGCATGGTCGCGGCTCGGGGCGCGCCAGCCGATCGCCGGGCCGCTCAACTGCGTGGTCGCGCCGGGCGTCGTCGCCGGCTGGATCGCGCGCGTCCTCGCGCGACCGGCGTGGCCGTATCCCGAGGCGGTCACGTTCGCGCTCGTGCAGATGGCCCGCGTCGTCGACGATCGCGAGCGCGACCTCACGCCCGAGGTGCGGGACGCGCTCGCGGCCCGGCTGCGCGACCTGCCGGGCGGGACGCGCGCCGAGCGCGTGCTGCACGAGGCCGTTGCGCTCGACCGTGCGGAGGAGGGGCGCCTCCTCGACGAGTCCCTGCCGGCGGGCCTGCGCGTGCGCGCCTCGGCCGCCTGACGGCACGCTCGCCCGTCAGCCGAGACGCGGCTTCATCCGCCACGAGACGGCGGCGAGCGTGATGAGGAACATCGTGGTGAGGACGGCGGTCGGAATCCACACCTCGGCGAAGCCCGCACCGCGCTCGAACACCCGCCGCAGCGCGATCTGATACCAGCGCAGCGGTAGCAGGCCGCCGATCTGGCGAATCGGGTTCGGCATGAGCTGGTAGGGCATGTTCACGCCCGAGAGCACGAACGACGGCATGATGAAGAAGACGCTCAGGAAGACCGATTGCGCCGAGTTCCGCGCCACCGACGAGATGAACGTGCCGACGCCGAGCGAGGCGAGGATGAAGGGCAGGGTGATCGCCAGCACGGTCACCCAATGGCCCTGAGGCCAGACGCCGAAGATCACGCCCGCCGGGATGAGCGCGATCAGCACCTCGAGGTAGCAGAGCGCCACGTACGGCACGAGCTTGCCGAGGACGATCTCGACCGGCGTCGTGGGCAGCGACAGCATCTGCTCGTAGGTGCCGTTCTCGCGCTCGCCGACCAGCGCCAGGCTGGTGGCGGACAGTGCGAGATTGGTGAGCAGCATCGCCGCGAGCGCGGAGAGGAAGAAGGTGCGGTCGTCGAGCGTCGGGTTGAACCAGAAGCGCTGGCGGAGCGCGATCGCGCCGTCGCGCGGCCCGGGCATCGGCGGCCGGCGGGCGGCGGGCGCGTCGGTCGCGCCGAAGGCGGCGCCGACCCCTGTGATGTAGCCGCCGACGCGCGCCGCCGAGAGCGGGTCGGCGCCGTCGAGGAGCACCTGCACGCGCGCGCCGCCGCGCTCGCGGGCACGCGCGAGATCGTCCGGGATCACGAGGAACGCGAGCGCATTGCCGGTGCGCAGGAGATCGCGCCCCTCATCGTAGCTCGTGACCTGACGCGGCTGCAGGAAATGTCCGGTCGCCAGCACCTCGTCGACGAGACGCCGCGAGACGGAGGTGGCGCTGTGGTCGAGCACGGCCCACGGCACGTTCTCGGGCTTGTTCGAGAGCGCCAGCGCGAAGAGCGTCGTCATCATGATCGGCTGCACGAACACGACGGCGAGGAACGCGCGATCGTGGCGCAGCACGGTCGCCTCCTTGTAGGCGACTGCCAGGATGTTCGACCAGAAGCGCCGGCTCACGGTGCCCTCACGCCCGCCTGGCGACGCTGCGGAACGCGAACGCCATCAGCACCACGCCGTAGCCCGCGATGACCGCGAGCCTCGGCAGCAGGAGCAGTGGCCCTTCGGCGCGCAGGTAGATCGAGCGGCTGATGCTGATGAAGTGCGTTGCCGGGAGCAGGACCGAGATGCCGCGGAAGATCGCCGGCATGTTGCGCACGGGAAAGACGAAGCCGCCGATGAAGTTGAGCGGGATGCTGAAGAGGACGGTCTTCTGCACGGCTTCCGCGGCGCTGCCGGAGGTCGCCGAGAAGATGAGGCCGAGCGCAAGCGAGATCACGATGTAGAACGAGGCGACGATGACGAAGAAGATCGCGCTGCCGGCCGGCCACACCCCGAGCAGGAACCCGGAGATCAGCATCATCAGGATGACGTCCAGGGTGAAGACGCCGCCGAGCGGCAGGATCTTGCCGAGCACGATCTCGGACGCCGTCGCCGGCGTGACCTGCAGCTGCTCGAAGGTTCCAGAGAGCTTCTCGTTCACGATCGAGACCGCGGTGATGAGCGTGGTGAGGAACGTCAGCACGAAGCCGTACGTGCCAGCGACCATGAAGGGCACGCCGCTCAGGCGCGGGTTGAAGAGCGCACGCGTCACCACGGCGATGCCGCCGCTCTCGACCGGCCCGCGCGGCGGCTCACCGGCCGTGAGCGCATGGCCGGTTGCCTGCGCGATGCCGCGCAGGAAGGCCTCCGAGTTGCCGGCGAGCACCGTCTCGCCGCCGTCGTAGATGACCTGGACCTCGGCGGGACGTCCGCTGGTCTGCTCGTCGCGCAGCTGGCGGTCGAAGTCGGGCGGGATGACCACGCCGACGCTGATGTCGCCCGCGACGAGCGCGCGCTGCATGCGCTCGCGCGCGGCGAAGCGACGGGGCTCGAACGTGCCGTTGGCGGCGAGCTCGGCGACGAAGCGGCGGCTCGCGGTGGTACCGCTCGCGTCGTGCACGCCGAGCGCGAGGTCCTTCACCTCGGTCGAGAGGGTGTAGCCGAAGGCGAGGAGCGCGCCGATCGGCACGAGGATCAGCATGGCGACCGTGAACGGATCGCGCAGGGTCGCACGCGCCTCGCGCCGCATGAGCGTCCGGAGGCGCCGCCAGCGGGCGGCGAGCGCACCCTCGGCCGCGGCGCGGCGCTGGTCCACGGGCTCGGGCGTCGCGGCGGCGGGAGCGGATGCGGCCGCCTCGGCCGTCCGGCCCTCGTCGATCGCCGGCTCCGTCGGTGCGCGTGGCGCGTGCATCAGGGCCTGGAAGACTGCGCCCATCTCCGGCTGCTCGATATGGGTGGTGCCGTCGACGCCGCGGTGGGACGTCGCCGCCAGCGCGTCGAGCACCTCGGGGGTGAGCGTCGGCGCCTGCACCACGAGGCCCCCGGCGCTTGCCGTGACCTCCACGCCGGCCCGCCGCCAGCGCTCGCCGGCCTCCGCATCCGCCCCGCCCGGCGCCGCGAGCGTGATGCGGTAGCCGTCCGAGTAGCGGCGGCGGATGTCCTCGGGCGCGGCGTTGGCGATCAGGCGGCCGGCGTCGATGAAGCAGACCCAATCGCAGTACTCCACCTCCTCGAGGAAGTGCGTGGTGACGAAGACCGTCACGCCGTGCTGGGCCTCCTCCTGGATCAGGTCCCAGAAGCGCAGGCGGTTCTGCACGTCGACGCCCGCGGTCGGCTCGTCGAGGAAGAGCACGCGCGGGCGGTGCAGGGTGCTGAGCGCCAGCCCCGCGCGCTGGCGGATGCCCGCCGGCAGCTCGCTCGCCTCGGTGTACTCGGCGTCGCCGAGCGCGAAGCGCTCGCGCACGGCGCCCCACCGCTCCTCCAGCTCGCGGCCGGTGAGCCCGTAGAGGCCGGCGTAGAATTCGAGGTTCTCGCGCAGCGTGAGGCCGGCGTAGAGGCTCACGCGCTGGCCCATGTAGCCGATGTGGTCGCGGACGACGCGCGGGTTGTGGATCACGTCGATGCCGTCCACCTCGATCGTGCCGGCCGTCGGGGTGAGCAGGCCGATCAGCATGCGGATGGTCGTGCTCTTGCCGGAGCCGTTGGCGCCGAGGAATGCGAAGATCGACCCGGGCTCGACGGTGAAGCTCAGTGCATCGACCGCCGTGAAGTCGCCGAAGCGCTTGGTGAGGCCGCGCGTCCGGATGATCGGCGGCGCGCTCATGCCGCCGACCTGCGCGCGAGTGCGAGCAGCATTGCCTCGGTGTCGGCGGGCACCTGCTCGACGAAGCGCACGCCGGCGTCGTCGAGCGCGGCGAGGTCGTGGAGCACGCGCGCCGCGCCCGGGCTGCGAGCGATCGGCACCTCGACGCGGGCGAACCGTCCCGTCGTGTACGCGTCCGCGACGTAGGGCAGGCCGCGCGCGGCCCGGGCGGCGGCGCGCGGCATCGCGCCCCAGGCGCGATAGAGCTCGACGGCGGCGGCCGCGGTGAGCTCCGCCGGCGTACCGGTCGCCACCACACGGCCGCCGTCGAGGTAGATCAGACGGTCGCACGCCGCGGTCTCGTCGAGGTAGCTCGTGCTGAGCAGGATCAGGGTGTCGTGCCGCCGCGCCTGCAGCATCGTCGCGATCTCGGCACGGGCGACGACGTCGACGCCCGCCGTCGGCTCGTCCAGCACCAGCAACGCCGGCTCGGGCAGGAGCGCGTTGATGATCGCGAGCTTCTGCTTCATGCCGCCGGAGAGCGCGCCCGCTGCCCGGTCCGCGAACGGCGCCAGGCCGGTGCGCTCGAGGAGCGGGCCGACCCGCCGCCGCAGCTCGTCCTCCGGCAGACGGTGGAGGCGCGAGGTGAAGCGCAGGTTCTCGATCACCGAGAGATCGCGGTGCAGGCTGAACGTCTGCGGCACGTAGCCGGCGCGGGCCTTCAGCGCGCGCACGTCCTTCGCCAGGAGATCGACGCCGAGCACGGTGGCGCGCTCAGCGGTGCACTCGAGCAGGCCGACGATGGTGCGGAGCAGCGTCGTCTTGCCGGCGCCGTCCGGCCCGATCACTCCGACGAGCTGGGGACCGTCGAGGTCGAGGTCGACACCGGCCAGCGCCACGCGCGGGCCGAAGCGCTTCTCGAGGCGACGCAGGTGGATCTGCGGTCGGTCGGTCTCGCTCATGCGCTCACCGCGGGGGGTGGTCGCCCGTGCCGGCGGCGGCCGCGGCCGTGCCTGCATGATGGTCCGAGTGGTCCGAGTCGACCAGGTACACGTTGCCCTCGGTGCCGGGCTGGAAGCGCTCCACCTCGCCGAGGATGCGCACCTTGGCCCGGTAGACCTGTCCGAGGCGGTCGCTCCGGGTCTCGATCTTCTCGGGCGTGAACGTGGCCTGATCGGCGACGAAGCTCACCTCGCCCGGCACGCGCTTGCCAGGCTGGCTGTCGAGCTCGATCTCGACCCGCTGTCCGACCGGCATCCGGTTGACGTCCGCGACCGGCACGTAGACCTGCACGTACTTGTCGCGCGGATCGAGCACCGAGAGCATCGCGGTGCCCGGCTGGGCCAGCTCCCCCGGCCAGACGAACTGCGTCTGCACGACGGTCGCAACCGCCGGCGAGCGGATGGTGTACTTGTCGTGGGTGACCTCCAGCTCGCGGATCTGCGTGAGCACGAGCTCGCGCTGGCCGCGCAGCACCTCGAGCTGGTGCTTGGCGACGGCGATCTCGCCCTCCTGCGCGAGCGCGCGGTCGAGCATGTCGTCGGCGTGGTCGCGGGCGGCGTGGGCCTGGTCGCGGGTCGCGCGCGCCTGGTCGAGCAGCTGCGCGGTGCTGGCGCCGGTCTTCACCAGGCTCTGCTCGCGCGTGAGGTCGCGGTCTGCGAGTTGCGCGGCAGAGCGCGCCTGGGCCAGCTCGGCGCGCTGGCCGTCGACGTTCTCCTTCCAGGTGCGCTCGGTCAGCGTGATCTGCTCCTCCTGGCGGCGGATCTGCGCGTCGTCAACGGACACCTGCTGGTGCATCGAGGCGAGGCGGCTCACGATGTCGTCGTCGGCGAGGCGCACGATCACCGAGTTCGCGGGCACCGCGTCGCCCTCGGCGAAGGCGACCTGCAGGACGCGGCCGCTCACCTCGCTGCGCAGCACTCGCTCCTCGCCCTCGACGAATCCCGTGAAGCGCGGCGGGCCGTGATCCGAGCGCAGGTACCAGATGACGAGCGCGAGCGCAGCCGCGCTGCCGATGCCGAGCGCCAGGAGTCGTCGTCGTGGCACGTTCACCTCCCCTTCGCCAACGCGTCGAGCGACTGGCCCATCAACTGCTGCAGCTCGGCGCGCCGGGTGTGTGCCTCGTAGCGCGCCGTCGCCGCGCCGGCGCGCTCTTGCGCGAGCAGCGCCTCCGCGTCGAGCACGTCGTCGCTGGTGGCCCGGCCGACGTCGAACTGCTGCTGCCGGATGCGCACGTTCTCCTCGGCCTGCTGGACGGCGAGCTCGCTCGTATCGAGCGCCGCGAGGCGCTCGGCGGCGGCGCGATACGTCGAACGCACCGCCTGCTCGAGCTCGCGTAGCTCGCGCTCGGTGCGCACCCGGTTCTCGTCGCCGGCGATCCGGGCCGCGGCGATGTCGGCCTCGCGCCGGGTGTCGGTGCCGAGATCCCACTCGAAGCCGACGAAGCCGGCGCCGATCAGCGTCGGCGCGAGGATCTTGGAGTCGGAGTCGTCGACGGTGCCGCCGCCGGAGAAGCGCGGCAAGCGGCTGCGCGCGAGCGCGCTCGTCGTGGCGTCGAGCCGTTGCTGGTCCTCGATCAGCGCGACCAGCGCGGGGTTGTTGCGGTAGGCGACGCGCAGCGCCTCGGCCTCGGCGGGAAGCGCGGGACGCTCCGCGACGTCGACGACCGTCGTCGGCGCGTCGATCGGCAGGCCGACGGCCTGGTTCAGCGCGAAGCGGCCCTCGTCGATCGCGAGCTCGCGCTGGCGCAGCTCCTGCTCCGAGTTGCGCAGGGCGACCTGCACGACGAGCACCTCGTTCTTTGTCAGCCGTCCGTTGCGGAAGCGGTCGTCGGCGAACGAGAGCTGCTGGCGATGCAGCGCGATCGTCTGCCTGGTGACGTCGCGCAGGCGCTCCGCCTCGAGCAGGTTGTAGTATGCGCCGATCACGACCACGTCGGTGTCGAGCGTCGCTGCCCACAGGCGGGCGGCCTCGCCACGATAGCCCGCCTGCGCGGCGGCCAGCGTGTAGCGCAGCTCGCCGGAAAGGTCGACCGGCATCGTCAGCACGCCGGAGATGGTGCCGATGTTCTGGTCGCGGATCGGAAACGAGGGCTGCGGGCTGATGTTCGGAATCGGGACGGCATTGCGCTGGGCGCTGGTGTTCCAGGTGTACCGGCCGCGGCCGACCGTCGAGGGAAAGAGTCGGCCGCGCGCCTCCCACACCCTCTGACGGGCGAGGGCGAGCTGCGCCCGCGCCTCCGCGAGGTGGCGGTTCCCGGTGGCCGCCCGCGCGAGCGCGTCGTTGAGGGTCAGGGCCGACTCGTCGTGGCTCGCCGCTCCGGCGGGTGTCGGCGCCGCGTCCGGCATGGCGTCGGACGCCGCGGTCACCGGCGGCGGCTGCGCATCGAGATCGACGCCGGAGGCGCGCGCGAGGCGCTCGAGCTGACGCTGGCGCTCCTCCGGTGACCAGCCGCCGTCGCCCTCGGGGCGGGTCAGCATCGACACGCAGCCCGCGAGCGCGACGAGCGCGAGAAGCGTCAGCGGCACGACGACCCGTCTCACCGACGGCCTCGTGGGCTGTCACGACGGCGGCGGCCGCGGCCGACGTGCGCCAGGCCGCCGATCGAGAAGCGGATGACGTGCGCGGTCATCTCGTTCAGGAAGCGTCGCGAGTACCGCGGCGCGCCGATCAGGAGGAGCGTGGCCGGCATGGTGAAGCGGTAGAAGAGCACCTGCGCGATGATGCTGCGTACGACCTGCTCCACGGTCCGCGCGCTGGCGTGCGGGGCCAGACAGGCGACGATGCGCGCCGTCTCCTTCATCTGCGGCCGGATGAACTCGTCCACGATGATCGGCAGCGCGTCGGTCGGGTCGCACATCTCGCGCAGCATGAGCGCGCCGTGCGCCTGCGAGGGCGGATCGAGCAGGACCTCGACGGTGCCGGCGACCCGTCGCGTCAGCAGCGCGATCAGCTCGCGGCGCGGCCAGCGCGCGAGCACGCGCTTCGACGGCAGCGCGCCGTCGCGCGTCGTCAGTTCGCGCACGAGAGCGAACTGGGCGCGCAGCACCTGGACGTAGAGGCCGCGTTTCGAGCCGTAGTGATAGTGGCCGGCGGCGACGTTGGCGCCCGCCCGCTCGGCGATGTCGCGGATCGACGTGGCGTGGAAGCCGCGGCGGGCAAAGAGATCGGTGGCCGCGGCCAGGAGGCGTCCCGGCGTCTGGGGCGACCCACTCGCCATCTGGCCCCGTGCAGCGGGTGCCGCTCCACTCGCTTCCCGGCTCATGAAACGTTCGATTAAAACACTTGTTTCATCGATGCAAGTGGGCGCCGCAAGGGCCCCGGAACCACGGCGCGCTCAGCGTGCCGCGCGGCCGGGGAACGGCAAGAAGCGCCGGCGCGGCGCCTCGGTCGGGAAGAGCCGGGGGAAGAGCAGGAAGAGGCGCCGGCGGCCGCGCAGCCGGATGCGGCGGGTGAGGAGACCCCAGACCGGGCTGGCCTCGCCACGGTGGATCGCGAGCAGCAGGAGCGCCGGCATGCGGATCGCGAGGTCGGGGGCCGGCAACGTGCCCGGCCGTACCTCGCAGCGCTGGTCGGCGATGCGCATGATCCACTCGCCGCCGCCCGGGCCGGTGAGCGAGAACTGGGTGGTGAAGGCGAGGCCGCGCGCCTCGGTCGGGCGGAAGTACTGCGGCATCCACCGCATCATGGCGTCGACGTTCTGGGTGCGGATGCGCCGCAGGCTCACCAAGCGGACGCCGCGCTCGTTGGCGCGGACGCGGTCGATCGGCGTACGCCACTCACCAGGGGGGATGCCGTGCGTGGCGCGGGCGCTCGGCGTGTCGATCACGAACTGCGTGTCCTCGACGGTGCGGGTGTGGGTGAGGGGCTTCAGGGTCTCGTCGAGGTAGCGCCGTCGCACGTCGCGGTCGTCGTGGAACGCGCGCTCGATCTCGGCCGGGCAGGTCGCGACGCAGTTGAAGCAGCGGTACTCGACCTTGAACGACAGTGCCTGCCAGAGTCCGGCGATCTCGTTGTCCGCCCAGCGCTTGCGGAACTCGCGCGGGCTGCGCTCGGCGAGATCCCAGACCAGGTCGAGAAAGCCGGGGATCGAGTCGCGGTAGGTGTGGTTGTAGCAGGCGAAGAAGTCGAAGGTGCCGTCGGCGCGGATCGCTTCGGTCGGGCACGACGCGACGCAGAGGTTGCACTGCAGACAGGGGTTCCAGTCGATCGCCGCGTCGTACTCCGGGAACTCGAGGTTGGTGACGACGGTATCGATCAGGCAGTAGGCACCGAAGCGTGGGTGCAGGAAGTTGCGGCTGGTGCCGATCACGCCGAGTCCGGCCGCCTGCGCGACGAGCTTGTGGCTGAGCGGCCAGAGCTTGTCGGCCCAGCGCTGCCCGACCTCCTGCGGCCAGCCGATCGTCGTCGTGAGTCCCTCGCCGCCCAGGCGGTTGATGAGCTTCACCGTGCGCCGTCCCATCTCCCAGAGCCGCTCCTCGCAGCGGTAGAGCTCGGTGTTGGCGCTCGGCAGATAGCGCGACTGCATCGCGGCCTTGTTCTCCTCGCCGATCAAGCAGACGAGCGAGCGCGCGTGCGGGTAGACCCAGCGCACCTCCTCGACCTCGTGCGCGATCGCGGGATGGTCGATCGGGATGATGCCCACGTCGTCGGCCCAGGTCGCGACCTCGCGCTTGAACTCGGCGAGGCTGATCGATGAGGCAACGCCCCGACTCGGCAACGCATCGTCCTCGAGCGCCCGGAAGGGCCAACGATGTGCGGTCCCGGGCGCGACGCCGTCCGGCGCGATCGGCCGCGGCTTCCCGGGAGGCGGGAAGGGGAACGGCCAGTCGGTTGCACTCGTCGTGCGCGGCGCGGCGCCGGCCGTCGGGCCGGTCGACTTAACAGCGTTAATATCTTTGGCCATTGGAATCTCCCGCCGCAGCGAGCCAGCGCGCGGCGCCGTCGAGGACCGCTTCCAGGACCTCCTCGTGGTGCCCCGCCGAGGTCTCGACGAGCATGCCCGAGAGCGCGAGCGCGGTGACGCCGTGGATCTCGGCCCAGAGCGCGTTGGTCGCGACCATCGGATCGACCTCGCGCCGGAACTCGCCGCGGTCGAGGCCGCTCTGAATGACGTCGCGCAGCAACATCAGTGTGTACATCTCGCGCTGCACCAGCTCGCGACTCGGCGTGACGCTGGCGCGGGCGACGAACATGAGCTGGTAGTAGGAGCGATTGGCGAGGCCGAAACGGTAGTAGGCCCGACCCATGGCCCGTACCCGGGCGAGCGCCGGGCGGCGCGCGTCGACCCGGCCGAAGGCGGTCGCGAGCAGCGCGTGGCCCTCCATGCGCAGGTGATGCAGCAGATCGTCGAGGTTGCGGTAGTAGAGGTAGAGCGTGGTGGCGCTGCAGCCGGCACGCGCCGCGATCTTGCGCGCGGAGATGCCGGAGGCGCCGTCCGTGAAGGCGATCTTCCGGGCCGCGTCGAGGATGGCGGCCGCGCGATCGGGCGGGGCGCGACGCGACGGACGTCTGACGCTTTGACGTAACACTGTTAACCCTCTTAGCGCACTCGCCACGTGAGGCAAGGGGGCGCGTCCGCCCCCGCTTGCCTTCCCCGGACGCCACGCGTAGAAGCGCGCCCGATGCTGCGACGGTTTCTTCCGCGGGAGGAAGACTTCTTCACGTTGTTCGAGCGCCACGCCGCGTTGACCGTGGAGGGTGCCCGGCAGTTCGCGACGCTCGTCTCGGGCGGCCACAACGTCCTTGCGCTCGCGGCCCGCATCAAGGAGATCGAGCACGAGACCGACGTCATCACGCACGCCTGCGTCGAGCGCCTGCACACCACGTTCATCACGCCGTTCGACCGCGACGACATCCATCGCCTGATCACGCGCATGGACGACGTGATGGACTACGTCGAGTCGGCGTCGGAGCGGATCGCGCTCTACGACCTGCGGGAGATGACCCAGGAGGCGCGCGACCTCGCGGCGGTGCTCGTGCGGGCGACGGAGGCGGTGGCGCGGGCCATCGCCGGCCTGCGCGATCTCAAGCGCGCGGCGACGATCCTCGAGCACTGCATCGAGGTGAATCGTCTGGAGAACGAGGGCGACGAGATTCTGCGCAATGCGGTAGCGACGCTCTTCAAGGGCGGCAACGATCCGCTCTTCGTGATGAAGTGGAAAGAGGTGTACGAAGCCTTGGAGAACGCCACCGACCGCTGCGAGGACGTCGCCAACATCATCGAGGGCGTCGTGCTCGAGCACGCCTGACGCATGCTCCTCGTCGGCGTCATCGTCACGGTGGCGCTGGTCTTCGACTTCGTCAACGGCTTCCACGACGCGGCCAACTCGATCGCGACCGTGGTGTCGACCCGCGTGCTGTCGCCGCGCTGGGCGGTCGTGTGGGCGGCGTTCTTCAACTTCGTGGCGTTCCTCTTCTTCGGGCTGCACGTCGCGAACACGATCGGCAAGGGCATCGTCGATCCGGCCGTCGTCGACGCCGCCGTGGTGCTGGCGGCGCTGGTCGGCGCGATCGCGTGGGACCTGATCACCTGGTGGTTCGGCATCCCCTCGAGCTCGTCGCACGCGCTGATCGGGGGCCTCGCAGGCGCCGCCGTTGCCAAGGCGGGCACGCGCTACCTCGACGGCCCCGGCCTCGCGAAGATCGCCGTGTCGATCGTGCTCTCGCCCGTGCTCGGCTTCGTCCTCGCGTTCGTGCTGATGATGGCCGTCATCTGGATCGTGCGCCGCTGGACCCCGGCGCGCGTCGACGGCTGGTTCCGCCGTGGTCAGCTCGTCTCGGCGGCGCTCTACAGCCTCGGCCACGGCGGCAATGATGCGCAGAAGACGATGGGCATCATCGCCGTGCTGCTCTTCGCCACCGGTCACCTCGGGACGACGTTCTATGTGCCGCTCTGGGTCGTCCTCGCGTGTCACGCCGCGATGGCGCTTGGCACGCTCTCGGGCGGATGGCGGATCGTCCGCACCATGGGCATGCGCATCACCAAGCTGCGGCCGGTCGGCGGCTTCTGCGCGGAGTCGGGCGGGGCGATCACGCTCTTCGCCGCGACCGCGCTCGGCGTTCCGGTCTCGACCACGCACACGATCACCGGGGCGATCGTCGGCGTCGGCGCGGTGACCAAGCTGTCGGCGATCCGTTGGGGTGTCGCCGGGCGGATCGTGTGGGCGTGGATCTTCACCATTCCCGCGTCCGCCTTCATCTCCGCCGTCACCTGGTCATTGATCCACACGCTGATCGCGTGACGCACGACGCGTCGATGGTCGTGAGCGCGGTGCGTCGCCGCGCGGCCGGCGCAGCGCCTCCAGCTCCTCCAGCGTGCGCGGCCAGTCGCGTTTGAGCAGGCGCGAGAGGCTGCGATCGGCGAGCAAGCGACCGCCGGTCTGGCAGCGGGCGCAGTAGTTGGTCTCGTTGTCGGCGTAGGCGATGCGCTGCACCGGCGCGCCGCAGTCGGGGCACGGCTGGCGGTAGCGGCCGTGCACCGCCATGCCCTCGCGGAAGGCGGTGACGTGCTCCGGGAAGCCGCCGCCGACCTCCGTGCGCAGGCGCGCGAGCCAATCGGCGAGCGTCGTCCGCGTCGCCTCGTAGAGGCGGGCGATCTCGGCGTCCTCGAGCTTGTCGGTGAGGGTGATCGGCGAGAGCCGGGCGCGGTGCAGGATCTCGTCGGAGTAGGCGTTGCCGATGCCGCTGAAGAGATGCGGGTCGGTGAGCGCGCGCTTCAGGGTGTGGCTCTCCGCCGTGAGCGCCGCGCGGAAGCCGGCCAGGTCGGACGCGAAGATCTCGACTCCGCCCGGATCGAGCATGGCCAGGCCGGCCTCGCCGCGCACGACGTGCAGCGAGGCGCGTTTACGCGAGCTCGCCTCGGTGAGGAGGAGCGTGCCGGTCGGGAAGTCGAACGCGGCGAGTCCGACCTTGCCCGCGATGCGCGCGCGCGGCGGACGCCAGCGCAAGCGGCCGGCGATCATCAGATGGAAGACGAGGAAGAGGTCGTCCTCGAGCGCGAGGACGATACGCTTGCCGAGCCGGCGTAGTGCGACGACCTCGCGGCCGACGGCGGCGGCGATCGGCGGGTCGACCGTACGCAGGAGGAAGGGGCTCGCGAGCCGCACCGCCGCGAGCGGCTGCCCGAGCACCCGCGGCGCGAGGCACTCGAGGTACAGCTCGACGTCGGGATACTCCGGCATGACGCCGCCGATCCTACCAGAGGGCGCCGCCGAGGCGATCGCGCGGCGCTAGGGCAGGATCTCTCGGTCGAAGCGCTGGGGCTCCGGCGGTGCCGCTGCGGGGCGCACATCGCTCATGCGCGCGTCGCTTCGGGGCGCCCAGGTGTCGCCGTACGGCATCACCACCCAGAGCGCGAGATACACGATGATGCCGACGCCGCCGCCGAGGAGGGCGCTCAGCAGGAACGCGAGCCGGATGATCGTCACCGAGATGCCGAACTGGTCGGCGAGCCCGGCGCAGACGCCCGCCATCATCTTGCCGTGGCGCCGCCGGTACCAGGTGCGCGAGAGCGCGGTGCCGCCGTCCACGGTGCTGCCGCAGTAGCGGCACTTCAGCGCCTCGCCGCGGATCTCCTCGGCGCAGTACGGGCAGAGCTTGGTGACGTCAGCCATGGATCTCCTCGTGACGGAGCCGCGTCTGGCGCTCGGCGAGGAGCGGGATGGCTCCGTAGGCCAGGGTCAGGAGCACGGCGAGCAGCGTCGTGTAGTTCACGACGAAGTACAGACTGAGCGCAGCGGGCAGCACGGCGCGCAGGGTGTCGTAGATCGCGCGCAGCACCCAGCCGTCGATCAGGACGAGCAGCGGGAGCGGCAGGAGCGCCGCCGCGACGGCACGGCCGACCGTGCGCCACAGGGTGCGCCGGGCCTCGCGCGCACGCCGGGCGTGGCTCGCGAGCAGCGGCCCCGCGGCCTCGCGCACGCGGGCGGCGAGCGCCGCTGCGGGCGCGGGTGGGTGTGCGGCCGCGAGGGTGGTGGCGAGCTGCCGCCATGCCGGTGCGTCGGCGCGACACGCCTCGCAGCTCGCAAGGTGCGCGGCCAGATCAGGAGACGCCTCCCCACCGAGGACGGCCGCGAGCCGCGCGTCGTCGCAGCGCTCGCTCATGCCTCGTCCTTCCGACGCGGCACGCGTGCCAGCGCCGTCAGCCGCGCCAGGGCGGCGTGCATCCGGCTCTTCACGGTACCGGTCGGACATTGGAGGATCTCGGCCACCTCGGTCTCCGTCAGATCACAATAATAGCGCAGCACGACGACGCTGCGCTGCGCCTCCGGCAGCGCCGCCAGGAGCCGAGCGGCGTCGAGGCGATTCTCCGCCGCTTGCGTGGCGTCCGGATCGGCAACCGTCGTGGCCGCGATCTCCGGGTCGATCGGCTCCGGTGGCGGGCGGCGGCGCGCGTCGCGGCACAGGTTCAGCGCGATCTGGAAGAGCCAGGTCGAGAAGCGCCGCGTCGGATCGTAACGCGGCGCCGCGCGCACCACGTGCAGCCAGGTCTCCTGCATGCGGTCGTCGAGGTCGCGCGGACCACCCTGCCGGTAGAGGAAGGCGTGCAGCGGCCGCTCGTACCGGCGATAGAGGTCGTCGAGTGCCCGCCCCTCGCCGGCGGCGATCGCTTTGATCAGATCGGCGTCCGTCGCCATGAATCGCGGCGGCCATCTCTATCACGAGGACGCGCGCTGCAGGGGCAGGGTCGTGGGACGGGCGGCGCGGGTGCGCGGCGGCTCGTCGCCGGCATCGTGGTCGTCGCCGCGGCGGTGCGGCGGCTCGCCGCGATGGGCCGTGAGGCGGTCGATCGCGTCGCGGAGCAGGGTCAGCAGCTCGCGGCCGAACGCGAACACGCGTCCGAGCGGCGCGTCGCCGCCCGGCGCGAACGGGATCAGCAGCCAGAGCGCGCCGTAGATGAGTAGACCGATCAGGTGCACGAACGAGAAGACCACGAAGCCGAGGCGGACCGCGCCGATCGGCACGACCAGCGCCCGCGCCAGCGCCGCCGCCACGCCGGCGAGCCGCCGCTCGGGGTGGTCGCGGTACCAGCGCTCGGGATCGAGCGTCGTGAGACGGCTGCGGCAGTACCGGCAGCGCGTCGCCGCCGTACGGATCTGCTCGCCACAGAACGGACAGTCGCGGAATTCGTCCATCAGAAGCCCCTCCTGTCCGGTAGTACGCGGAACCCGGCCGGAAGGTTCATCGGCCGTTTGAGCCGCCCGGACGGGCCCGGTAGGCTCGCGGCGCGCCGGATCCGCTGGGCATTTTCACGCGGCAGGCGACCCGACCCGTGCGCATCCGCGACGCCGACGCCGCCCACGCCTCCGATTCCCGCGCACGGCCGCGAACCTTGCAGCTCATCCAGGCGTTCCGCGGCGCGGCCGCCCTCATGGTCATGCTGTACCACGTCGGCATGGTGAACACCTTCTACTCGCCGTTTCTCGGCAACGTCTTCGGGTTCGGGCACAGCGGCATCGACTTCTTCTTCGTCCTGAGCGGCTTCATCATGCTGTACGTCCACTACGAGCAGGCGGGACGCGTGCGCGCGACCGGCCGCTTCCTCGCGCTCAGGGCCGCGCGCATCTTCCCCATCTACTGGTGCGTGCTCGCCGTGACCGTCGCGTGCTTCTGGGCATTTCCCCAGACCCCCGACCGGATCTGGGCGCCGGGCAAGACGCTCGACCCGGCGACCCTGGTGCGCGCGATCTTCCTCTATCAGCAGGACCAGGACGCCATCGTGCCGGTCGCGTGGACGCTCTCGTACGAGCTCGTGTTCTACCTGTTCTTTTCCGTGTTCTTCCTGCTGGGCGCCGGCGCCTTCGCGCTGCTGATGCTGATCTGGTCCGTCGCCATCGCCGTGCAGTGGAGCGGGGTGGCGTACCTCGGCCCGTACCCGGTGCTGCTGCGGCCCCTCGTCGGCGAGTTCTTCCTCGGCTGCCTCGCTGCTTGGCTGGCGATACGGCTCCGCGGTCTGCGAGTCCCCGGCTGGTGGCTCGTTCCGCCGGTCATGCTCGTCGCGGCGGTCGCGCGCGCCGAGCTCGTCGGCGCGATCGACGGCTATACGTGGTACGCGCTGCCGTACTTCCTCCTGATCTCGCCGGTGCGCTCTACGACCAGTCCACGACGCGGGTCGTTCCGCGCGCGATCCTGCTGCTGGGCGACGCGTCGTACTCCCTCTATCTCGTCCACTTCGGAGCGATCGTGCTGGCATCGGTCATGCTCGACCGCGTCCGCACCGAGGCGAGCCGCGCGCCCAACCTCACGCTCGCCGTCGTGTCGGTGCTCATCCTCGTGTTCGGGGTCGTCGTGCACCTGAGCGTCGAGCGGCCGCTCCTCAACGCGCTGCGCCATCGCATCGGCGGCCGCGGACGCTGAGGTGGTCCGCTCCGACGCGTCCGGGATGACAGTGGTCCCGATGGCGTGCTCTACCTCCGAGCGAGGACGAGCCGTCCGCGGATGACCGCGATTCCCCACCCGGCGCCGGGACCGATCCCGGAATTGAATTACGCCGCCCGTGCGCTCGTTGCGGAGCGTCTCGGGACGTTCGCGGCGAGCTGGCTAGGCCCGATGGTGATCTGGGCGCTGACCCTGACGTTCGGCTCGCCACGTGCGCCCTTCGCGGCATGGGCGACGATCGGGGTGCAGGTGGCCGCGCTCCGTGCCGCGCTCCGGCTGCGCGACCGCCACCCCGACGGCATCTATGCGATCGTGCTCGGGCTCGCGATGGTGCTCGCGCTCTCGTCGATCGTGCTGTTCGCCTGGGCACGGGGCACGGCCGAGGTGCTCGGCTTCGTGCTGTTCACGTTGTGCTCGCTCTGCGCGTTGCTCTTTCCCTGGGGCGGTCGCGTCGAGTTCGCGCTCACCGCGACGGTCCTGGCGATCTTCGCGCTCGCGTTTCCGCGCCTGCACTTCGCGCTGCCCCCGAGCGAGGTCGTGCCGGTCGTCACCGTCGCCGCGGCGCTCTGCGTCGCCTTCGCCGAGGGCAACGCGCGCGCCTTCCGTGCCGCCACGCTGCGGACCTTCAGCGAGGAGGCGGCACTGCGCGAGCTCGCCGCCTCGCGCGACAGCTATCGCGATCTCACCGAGCACGCGTCGGACTTCATCTGGGCGACGGACCCCGAGGGCAGGATGACGTACGTCAACGCCGCGGGCGCGCACATCCTCGGGGGGACACAGGAATCGCTCCTCGGCCGGAAGTTCGACACGTATCTCACGGATCATCCCGCCAATCCGGATCTCGCGGCGCTCCGGCGGCGCATCACGTCGGGCGAGAAGGTGCCCGCGAGCCTCAGCCAGATCCGCACGGTGCGTGGGCCGATGTGGATCGAGACCGTGCGCTACCCGATCCACGGCGCGAACGGCGACGTGCTCGGCTTCCGCGGCATCAGCCGCGACGTCACCGAGCGTTGGGAGGCCGAGGCGGCATTGCGCGAAAGCGAGGCGCGCTATCGCGGCCTCATCGAGTCGCAGGAGGAGCTCATCTTCCGCGCCGACTTCGACGGCAGCCTCACGTTCATCAACGAGGCGTGCCGGCGGAAGTACGGCGTCGATCAGCGTGCCGAGGGCGTGAGCTTCCTCGATTTCGTCCACCCCGACGACGCGCCCTTCGCGGGCGCCGCGCTCCGCGGCCTGGCTGCCGGCGGCCGGTACCGGCGCACCAGCCGCGGCCAGACCCCGGAAGGGTGGCGGTGGGTCGAGTGGGAGGTCTGCGCCATCGCCGACGAGGCGGGGGCGATCACCGAGATCCAGGGCGTCGGGCACGACGTCAGCGAGCGGCGCGCCGCCGACGAGGCGCTCCAGGCCTCGCTCGCGGCACTGCGCGAGCGCGAGGAGCAGCTCCGTCTGATGGCGCGCCGCCAGGCGGCGGTTCGCGAGGACGAGCGCAAGCGTCTGAGCTTCGATCTGCACGACGGGGTATGCCAGGAGCTCGTCGGCATCGGCATCCTGGTCGAGTCGGCGCGCAGCCGCGGCGTCTCGGAGGGGGCCGACCCGAAGCTCGTGCAGGTACAGGGCCATCTCCGCCAGGTCGGCGAGCACATCCGGATGCTCGCGCGCGACCTGCGGCCGCTGCAGCTCTCGGACCTCGGCCTCGGCGAGTGCCTGCGGGCGCTCGCGAAGGGCATGGCGACGGAGGCAGTCAGCGTGACGGTCAGCTTTCCCGCGGCGCTGCCGCGCCTCGCGGAGGAGACGGAGGTGGCCGTCTACCGGGTGGCGCAGGAGGCGCTCGCCAACGCGGTCCGCCATGCCGCGCCGCGGGCGGTGACGCTCACGCTCGGCGCGGAGCGCGACTGGCTCCGCCTCGAGGTACGCGACGACGGCCGCGGCTTCGATCGCACGACGCTGGGCTCCGCCGCGCTCGGACTCGTCGCCATGGAGGAGCGCGCCATCGCCCTCGGGGGCCGCCTCGCCATCCGCTCGGCGCCGGGTGCGGGCACGACCGTGTGCCTCGAATGTCCGCTCGGCGCGTCCTGATCAGCCGGATCAACGATCGAGCATCTCCGTTCGCTCCGCAGCTTCGAACTGGCGGCGTACGGCCTGATAATCCGCGGCATTGAACGGCCGATAGCTGGTGTCGCCGCGGGTGCGCCAGAAGATCAGCGCGTCGGGGAGTCGGCGCCGGCAGAAGTGCAGCTTCTTCAGGTTGCGGACGAGGATCTTCTGCGTGTTGGTGAAATCGAAGTCGTCGACGAGGCGCACGAAATCCGGGAACCACTTGCGATCCATGCCGCCGTCCCTGACCTGCCGCTCGCAGAAGTCGAAGAAGCTCTTCGGATCGAAGGACGTGCCCGGCTTCATCTTGAGCGCCACCATCACCAGCTCGTCGGAGATGGCGCAGGGGACGCCGTACGCCGCGGCGAGATCGACGTCGGGGTGCTCGTTCAGGAGACGGCCGACCTGCTGCGCCGAGAAGTTCTCGCCGTCCTTGCGGATCCAGTCGTCGGTACGGCCGTCGAAGTAGAGGTAGCGGATGCCGTCGTTGATCACGATGTGGCCGAGATCGCCGGAGTGGTAGACGCCGTCGCGATACTTCGCGTTGTTCGCCTCCGGGTTGTCGAAGTAGCCCTGGAAGAGTGAGGTGTCGGCGGCGACGCGGCAGATCTCGCCGACGGCCTGGGCGTAGTTCGTGATCTTGCCGTCGGGGCCGAGCGCCGCGGGCGGACACTCGTCGCCACGCTCGTTCAGGATCTTCACCGCGGGGTCGGTGATGGAGCCGACGCTGCCGCGCGGGTCCTTCTTGGTGCGGAAGGTGGCGATGGCGGCCTCGGTCGAGCCGTAGAGCTCGTACATGTCCTCGAGGCCGAGCCATTTGATGAAGCGATCGATGTCGGCCGGCGAGGCCCCGTTGCCGACGGCGTAGCGCAGGTGGTTCCGGGGGTGGTTCGCCACCTCGGCGACGATGCGGGCCTCGTCGCCGCCGTACTGCTTCTCGATCGCGGCGAGCACGTAGTGGACGGGCTCGCCGACGTAGTTCCAGTAGGTGACGCCGTAGCGCAGGACGTCGGGGACGAAGTTGCTGGCGCTGAAGCGCTCGCGGACGCCGACGCTGCCGCCCACCCAGAACGCCGGCATGGCGCCGACGAAGACGGCGTTCGAATGGAAGAGCGGCATGCAGGCGTAGCCGACGTCGTCGGGCCCGAGCTCGAGCTGGGTCGAGACACCGAGCCCGGTCGCGAGGAGCTTCAGGTGGTTGTTGTTGATGCCCTTCGGCAGGCCGGTCGTGCCCGAGGTGTAGATCACCATGAGATTCGTCGTGCCCTCGACGTCGACGCCGGGCGCGTCGAGCGACGCGCCCGCGGGGCCCACCTCCGCCGCGACGGCGGCGAGCAGATCGGTACCCGCGGGCAGCGGCTCGCCGGTCGTGCCCAGGACCAGGATGTTCTCGGGCGCGACGGTCTTGAGCGCGCCGCGCACGCGCTCGAGCTCCGGCAGCAGGCGTTGGTCGACGATGAGGAGGCGCGCCCGCGACTGGTTGACGACGCCCGCGAGCGTGTCGCCGCGGAGGCCCGTGTTGACGCCGAAGAGGGTCATGCCGCCGTAGGCGCACCCGCCGATCAAGGAGACCAGCTCGAGGTGGTTCTCGAGCAGCATCGCGACGTGACCGGGCCTTCCCTCGTCGATGCGGCCGAGCCGGCCGCGGAGGAAATGCGCCATCCGCACCGACTCGTCGCGGAGCTGGCGGTACGTCCACGTGCGGTCGCCGTGCATCAAGAAGACCTTGCGCTCGGTTGCGGGGTGGGTCGCGCGCACTTCGATCTGGGCGTGCAGGGTGAGCGGGGCGCTGAAGCTGATACGTTCGGTAGCCACGGGAATCCTCCTTGCGAAGACGGGGCGGGTGTCGGCCCCTCTTTACTGCGAGAGGCCGCGCGATGGCCAGAGCCGGCGCCGGGTCAGCCGCGGCGCGGCGCGATCCGCACGACCGCGTTGTAGTCGGGCTCGCCGCTCGCGGGGTCGTAGCGCCGGCCGATGAGCACGTTGCCCTCGGGCCAGTATATATGGAGGGTGCCGGGCTTCACCGGCGCCAGACGGCAGCGGCCGTCGAACGAGCCGAGCGCCGAGGTCAGCCTGAGCGGGTCGCCCGACGCGAGGCCGAGCCGGGCCGCGTCCGCCGCCGCCATGAAGACGGCGTCGCGCCCCGCCGTGCCGGTGAGGGGGTCGCGCTCGCCGTACGTCATCGAGTTGAACTGCTTGCCGCGCCGGGTGGCGACGACGAACTCGTCGGCGGCGAGCTGCGTCGGCTCGACGACGATCGGCGTGAAGCGCGCCCGGCCGTCGGCGGTCGGGCAGACGCCGTCGACGCAGAGGAGCGGGCCGCCGTACTGGACGGAGTCGCCCGCGCGGCGCAGATCCTTGATGCCGGCGTAGAGCGGCATGACCCGGTCCATCTCGCCGCGGATGCTTTGCGCGTCGAGCGCGAAGCCGGCGCCGCGGCTCGGGTCGAGCGCCGCGCGCGCGACCGCCGAGAGGATCTCCCACTCGGCGCGCGCCTCGGCGATGCGGCGCCCGGGGATCTCGGGCGAGAAGCGGATGCGCCGCTCGGTGGTGGTCCCGGTGCCGCCACCGCGCTGCTCGTAGCGGGTGGCCGCCGGGAGCACGAGCACGGCGTCACCCTCCACGAGCGTCGAGGAGTTCAGCACGAGGTCCTGGTGGATGCGGAGCGGCACCCGCGCCAGCGCCGCACGGCACCAGTCCGGGTCGGGCATGGTCTCGAGGAAGTTGCCGCCGATCAGGTAGAAGACGTCGAGCGCGCCCGCGTGCGCGGCCTCGAGCATCTCCTTCGTCATCATGCCGGGGCCGGTCGGGGGCGCGAAGCCCCACGTCGCCTCGCAGCGCGCCCGCGCGGCGTCGTCCGCGACGGGGACGTTGCCGGGCAGGGTGCCCGGCACGCTGCCGCACTCCGCGGCACCCTGGACGCCGCTGTGGCCGCGGATCGGCATGAGGCCCGTGTGCGGACGGCCGATCATGCCGCGCGCCAGCGCGAGATTCACGATGGCGCTCACGTTCTCGACCCCGAAGCGGTGTTGCGTGACGCCCATGCTCCAGACGAACACGGCGCTCCGCGCCTTCACGTACTGCTCGGCGAAGCGCGCCATGTCGGCGCGGGTGAGCCCCGACTCGCGCTCCAGCAGGTCCCACGGCTGGCGCGCGAGCGCGGACTCGAGCTCGGCGAAGCCGCCGGTGTGTGCCGCGATGAACGTCCGATCGAGCGCCTCGCGCGCGAGCAGCTCCTTCAGGACGCCGTTGGCGAAGGCGCGGTCGCCGCCGATGGCCACCGGGAAGAAGTCGTCCATGATCGCCGTGCCGAAGAGCGCACTGCGCGCGACCGACGGCACCCAGTAGCGCTCGAGGCCGGGCTCGCGGTACGGGTTCACGACCAGCACGCGCGTCCCGGCCCGTTTGGCGTAGTGCAGGTACTTCGTGCTGACCGGCTGGTTGTTCGCGAGGTCGCTGCCCCAGATCACCAGGAGATCGGTGCCGATCCAGTCCTTCAGCGAGCAGGTGGCGGCGGCGACGCCGAGCGTCGTCTTCATCGCCGTCGTGCTGGCGGCGTGGCAGAGGCGCGCGTCGTTGTCGACGTTGTTCGTGCCGAGCGCGCGCGCCAGCTTCTGCGCGACGTAGTAGGTCTCGTTGGTGAGCCCGCGCGAGGTGGTGAACAGCGCCAGGCGCTGCGGTGCCGCCGCCCGCAGGCGCGCGCCGGCGAGCTGCTCCGCCTCGGTCCACGAGAGGCGGCGGAAGCGGGTCGCGCCGCGCTCGAGCAGCATCGGCCAGGGCAGGCGTCCGAGGCGGCGCAGCGCGGCGCTCGACATCGCGCGCAGGCGCGGCACGTCCTCGAGGAGCGCCGGGTCGAGGGCCGGCATCGTGTTGAGGCGAAGAAGCATGAGCCGGGTCATGCAGAGATGGACGCCGTCGATCACGTCGTCGCGCAGGCCGCGTGGCCCGAGCGCGCACCCGTCGCACACGCCGTCGCGCAGGATGCGCCAGGCGAAGGGCAGCTGGTCGCGGTTCTCCCATACGACCCGCACCATGTCGCGGTAGTGCCGCGGCTTGTCGGCGCCGAGGCCGAACGGCAGGAGGCGGCCGAGGCGGCGCGCGAGGCCGTCCTCCGGAGCGCGGTGCCCATCCGGCCGCCCGCTCACGGGGCCGCTTTCGCTGCGAGCGTACGCGGCGGACGCCCGGTGCGTGCGAGAACCGCCGCCGTCAGCGCGTCGAGGAACGGCTGCGGCGGGCCGTCGCCGAGCGCGACCAGCCGCTCGCGCTCGGCGAGGGTCAGCGCGCGCCAGTCGTCGAGCGAGATCTTGCGCGCGACGGCGTCGAGCGCGCGGCGCACCTCCGGCGGGATGAACCAGAGCGGCTCGTCGTGCTCCGTCGGCACGCGCGACGCAGGGACCGGCTCCGCGGGGCGCACGCGCTCCGCGCCCGCGTACACGTTGTAGCCGCCGTCGCGCACGAAGCCGGCGAGCGTGAGGTTGGCGTCGCGCGCCAGGGTCACCGCCAGGCTCGACGGCGCCGACACGGCGGCGACGACCGGCACCGCGGCGGCGTGCGCCTTCTGCACGATCTCGAAGCTCGCCCGTCCGCTCACGACCAGCACCAGCGCCGACGTATCGTGGGCGCGGAGGCGCCAGCCGAGCGCCTTGTCGACGGCGTTGTGGCGCCCGACGTCCTCGCGGGCGACGAGCAGCGTGCCCGCGCCGTCGAGCAGCGCCGCCGCGTGCAGCCCGCCGGTGGCGCGGAAGGCCGGCTGCGCGCCCGCGAGCAGGTCCGGCACCCGCGCGAGCACGGCCGCGTCGAGCAGCGGGCCGGGCGGCAGCGGGGGGCGGTCGGTCAGCAGCGCCTCGACGGCGCTCTTGCCGCAGAGCCCACAGCTCGTGACCGCGGTGGTCTGATGGCGCGCCAGGCGTGCGCGCACGTCGTCGATCGGGTGGCGCAGATGCACGTCGGCGACGTTCGCCAGGTCCGGCTCCTCCGGGTGGCGCGTGAAGACGACCGTCTCGACGTCGGCCGCGCGCGTGATCACGCCCTCGCTCCCGAGCAGGCCGACGATCAGGTCGCCGTCGTCGCCCGGCGTGCGCATGGTGACGAGCCAGCGCCAGCCGTTCAGGCGGATCTCGAGGGGCTCCTCGACCGCGACGACGTCGCGCGCCGTCGTCGTCGTGCCGGCCGCGGCGCGCGCGATCTCGACCTCCATGCCGGTCGCGCGCACGGGCTCGCGCACGACGGTAGGGGCGCCGCTCGGCTCGGGGACGGGCCTGCTCACGACGCGACGATAGCAGAGGCGCCGAGGATTCGTCCGCTGCCGCCGCAGCGTCCCCCGCCGGCCGCGCGGCCGTTAGGCGTCGGCCGCCGCCTCGGCAAAACGGCGGAGCGCGTCGGCGTAGGCCTCCGGGGTGTTCAGGCTGCGGAAGCTCCAGCCGGCGGGATCGAGCGGGGCGAGCCGCTCGGCGTCGACGATCCGGACGCCGGGAAGCTCGGCGACGGCCCGCATGCGCCGCTCGCCGCGCGCGACGAGCGCGTCGATCTCCGGCGCGAGCTCGCGGCGATAGCACGCCACCAGCGGCTGGAGGCGCCCGTCCCAGCTCGGCACGACGCCGGCCGACGCGCCGCGCGCGTCGAGGAGGAGGCGGAGCACGGCGCGGCGTACGAACGGCGTGTCGCAGCCGAGCACGATCGCCCACGGCGTTGCGATCGCGCCGAGCCCGAGCGCGAGCGCCGGCAGTGGCCCCTCGTCGCGGACGCGGTCGCGGACGACGCGCGCGCCCGTCATGTTCACGATGGGCACCTCCTGCTCGGCGGCGGCGACGACCACGAGCTCGCCGACGAGCGGCGCGAGACGCGCCGCCACGTACTGGAGCATCGACGTGCCGCCGAGCGGCAGCGCCGCCTTCGGACGTCCCATGCGTCGCGAGCGTCCGCCCGCAATGACGATGCCGCTGCAGTCGATGTCCATGCGCGCGTCGCGGGCGCCGTTGGCTGGCGCCCGCGGGAAGGAGCATGCTATGCAGAGGACGTTCCCGCAAACGGCAGCGTCCGTTCCAGGTGGTGGCTAGGTCCCGCGCAAGAGAACGTCGCGAACTCCGTCAGGTCCGGAAGGAAGCAGCGGTACCGACTCCTTCTCTGTGCCGCGGGGGTGCCTGGCCGCCACCTCGAGCGGACGCACAATGCGACGACGGGGACGACGGAGTGGACACGGCGTAATGGCACAGTACCAGGTTCTGGCGCGCAAGTGGCGGCCGCAGCGCTTCGAGGACGTCGTGGGACAGGAGCACGTCACCACGACGCTGCGGAACGCCATCGCGCAGAAGCGCATCGCGCACGCCTTCCTCTTCTCCGGGCCGCGCGGGGTCGGCAAGACGACGGTCGCCCGGCTGCTCGCGAAGGCGCTGAACTGCGCCGAGGGCCCGACGGCCGAGCCCTGCGAGCGCTGCGCCAGCTGCACCGAGATCGCCGCCGGCGGCGCGCTCGACGTCGTCGAGATCGACGGCGCCTCGAACACCGGCGTCGAGAACATCCGCGAGCTGAACGAGAACGTCCGCTACCGCCCGGCAGCGGCGCGCTTGAAGGTCTACATCATCGACGAGGTGCACATGCTCTCGACAGCGGCCTTCAACGCGCTGTTGAAGACGCTCGAGGAGCCGCCGGAGCACGTGAAGTTCATCTTCGCGACCACCGAGGTGCACAAGCTGCCGCAGACGGTCGTGTCACGCTGCCAGCGCTACGAGTTCAAGCGCATCGGCATCCCCGACCTGCTCGAGCGCCTGCGCCGGATCGTCACGGAGGAGGGTATCAAGGCCACGGACGGCGCGCTCTTCGCCATCGCGCGTGAGGCCGACGGCAGCATGCGCGATGCGCAGTCGCTCCTCGATCAGGCGATCGTCTTCAGCGGCAAGGCGCTCGCCGAGGCCGACGTGCAGAGCGCGCTCGGCGTCGCCGACCGCACCGTCCTCCACAAGGTGACCGAGGCGATCCTCACCCGCGATCCGGGGCCCTGCTTGCGCGCGGTCGACGAGCTCTACCGCTACGGCTACGAGGTGCCGCGCTTCTGCCGCGATCTCGTGCAGCAGCTCCGCAACCTGACGGTCGCGGCGCTCTTCGGTGACGCCACCATGCTCGCCGATCTCCCCGACCACGAGGTGACGGAGACGATGCGGCAAGCGAAGCTCCGGACCTCGGACGATCTGCAGCGGCTCTTCCGCGTCGCGCAGGCGGGGACGGAGGAGGTGCGGAAATCGGCGGTGCCGAAGCTCGTGCTGGAGATGACCCTGGTGAAGATGGCGACGATGCCGGACGCGCCGCCGGTCGAGGACCTGCTCGGGCGGCTCGAGGAGATGGAGCGCCGGTTGGCGGGCGGCGGCGGCGAGCCGCCGGCCGGGCGCGGGCCCGACCCACGGAGTCGCTCCGCGGCGCCGGCGCGGACGCCGCCGGGCGCTCCGGCGCCCGCGCGTGCCGAGACGTCTGCGAGCGCGGCGCCGCCGCCCGCCGCCGCACCGCGGCCCGCCACGGCGCCGCCCTCGGCCGTGTCGGCGTCGGGTACCGGATGGACGGCGTTTCTCGCCGCGGCGCAGAGCAAAGTGAGCCTCCGCATGTCGCTCCTCGACAGCCGCCCGCTCGAGGAGAGCGCGCACCACGTCCACATCGGCCTTGCCACCGAGCTCGCCGAGCGGGCGCTGCGCAGCGAGCTGGCGCAGCTCACCGAGATCGCCGCGCAGGCCTATGGCGGACCGCGCCGGGTCGAGCTGAGCGTCGTGCGCGCCGCGGCGTCGGCGCCGCCCGTCACGGCGGCGGCACGCACGCGTGAGCTCACCGATCGTGCGCGCGCGAGCCAGACGGTCAAGTCGGCCGTGGAGATCCTGGGCGGCGAGATCACCGACGTTCGGCCGCGCAGCCGTGGAGGAGAGCCATGAGTCTCGGAGATCTAGGCGACATCATGAAGCAGGCGCAGCAGATCCAGGAGCGTCTGTCGCAGGTGCAGGACACGGTAGCCAAGCGGACGGTCGAGGC
The DNA here is from genome assembly GCA_036496285.1 of Binatia bacterium. Taxonomy (GTDB): domain Bacteria; phylum Desulfobacterota; class Binatia; order UTPRO1; family UTPRO1; genus DP-19. The sequence continues at coordinate 72,149 of DASXLI010000015.1, read as the reverse complement.
GTCGGCCGGCGGTGGCATGGTGCGCGTCGTCGTGAACGGCAAGCACGAGCTGCTTTCGGTGACGCTCGACCCCGCGGTGCTGCGCGAGGATGCGGAGCTGGTGCAGGACCTGGTGCTCGCCGCCGTGAACGAGGGCATTCGCAACGCCCAGAAGATGGTGGCGGAGGAGATGACCAAGCTGACCGGGGGACTCAAGATCCCCGGCCTCGGGTGAGGACGGAGGCGGATGGCCTACACTCCATCGATGACGCGGCTGATCCAGGAGCTGTCGAAGCTTCCGGGGATCGGCGAAAAGACGGCAGCACGGCTCGCGTTCTACGTCCTGCGCGCCGATCGCTCGCTGGCGGACGGGCTCGCCGCGGCGCTCGTCGACTTGAAGGAGCAGACCCGGCTCTGCTCGACCTGCAACGGCCTCACCGAGACCGACCCGTGCCCCATCTGCGCGACGACCGAGCGCTCGGACGACTCGATCTGCGTCGTCGAGGAGCCGGCGGATCTGATCGCGATCGAGCGCTCGAAGGGCTTCCGCGGGCGCTATCACGTGCTGCAGGGCGCGCTCTCGCCGCTGGACGGCGTCGGCCCCGAAGATCTGAAGATCGGCGGCCTGCTGGCGCGCCTGCGCGGCGACACGGTGCGCGAGGTGATCCTCGCGACCAATCCGACGGTCGAGGGCGAGGCGACGGCGCTCTATCTCGCGAAGCTGATCAAGCCGCTCGGCGTGCGCGTCACGCGCATCGCGCACGGTATCCCGATGGGCGGCGACGTCGAGTACGCCGACGTCGTCACGCTCGGCCGTGCGCTCGACGGCCGGCGCGACATGTGAGTTTGCGATTGACAATCCGCGAAGCGTGGGCGATGGTCTGACGGCGTAGCTCCGCAGTTTGATGGACGTTGTGGAGTGGATGAGGGGGGGATGACATGCGGAAGATCGGCGCGGTTCTCTGTCTGGTGCTCCTCGGCTGTGTAGCTTTCCAGCCGACGTCGGCGCGTGCGGCACAAACGCCCATTGCCGACCAGCCCGGGGCGACCTTGCTCCTGCCGTACTTCGAGGTGGCGCTCCCGAAGGGGCTGACGGGCAAGACGAAGGGCGTCGACACGCTCTTCGCGATCAACAACGCCTCGGCGACGGCGATCCTCGCGCACGTCACGATCTGGAGCGACCTCTCGGTGCCGGTCCTGGCGTTCAACGTCTACCTGACCGGCTACGACATGCAGACGATCGACCTCGGCCAGCTCCTCACCGGAACGCTGCCCGCCACGGCGAGCGCCGGGCAGGATCCGGGCGACATGATCAGCAAGCACGGGTCGAAGTCGCAGGACATCAACTTCGCGAGCTGCACCGGTCAGCTGCCGTTCACGCAGATGCCGAACGATTACATCGCGCACGTGCAGGACGCGTTGACCGGCCAGCCCTCCGATTTCTTCCTGGGCCTCTGCGCCGGCCTCGATCACCGGGACCGGATCGCCCGCGGTTATGTCACCGTCGACACGGTGAACAACTGCACGCTGCGCTTCCACAGCGACCCGGGCTACATCACCTCCGACCTCACCTTCCAGAACGTGCTCTGGGGCGACTACTTCTACATCGACACCAAGGGGAAGACGGGGAAGGCGAGCTCGCTGGTCTCGGTTCGCGCGGACTTCAGCGATCCCGAGGTCAACGTTCCCGGCAACTACACGTTCTACGGAAGGTACGACGCGTTCACCGCGATCGATCACCGCCAGCCGCTGTCGACGAACTTTGCCGCGCGCTTCGTCGCCCCGAGCAAGAGCAAGACGGCGACCTTCCCGACCGGAAGCTCGCTGATCGTCTGGCGCGACTCGAAGGTCAATCAGGGACCGTTCCCTTGCGCGCTCAAGCCGCCGTGGTTCCCGCTCGGCCAGGAAGGCGCAACCATCTTCGACGAGCAGGAGCACCCCGAGGTGCCGATGAGCATCCCGCTGGCGCCGCAGCCGCCCATCCCTGCGTTCGCGCCGTTTCCGGCCGAGGCGCAGCGGGTCGTGGTCGGGAGCGCCGCCTTTCCCGTGCCGTTCGAGTCCGGGTGGGTCTACCTCAATCTGAACACGACCGTCGCGCCGGCCGGACCCGTACCGCCCGAGGATCCGGCGGCGGCGCAAGCGTGGGTGACGGCAACGTACGACGCCAAGGGCCGGTACAGCATCGGCTACCGCGCGATCCAGCTCGACAGCGCCGAGAACGCGCTCCACTTCGGCCCGGGGTTCTGATGGCGGGAGCGGACAGGGGCCCATGGCGTTTGCGTCCAGACGTGTCCGTGCCGTCGGTGCGCTCGCTGCCTCGGGTGTGATGGGCGCGATGAGCCTCATGCCGGCGTGCGCCCGTTCGGCGGCGCCCGTCGCGGCGGCGGTGCACGCGGCGCAGGAAGACGCGCAGCAGCCGCCGACGGTGTCGCGCGCGGCGGCGCCGGCCGTCGATGCGCCGTACACGATCGAGCGGGTGCCGAAGTCGCAGGCGGTGCGCATCGACGACCGCACCGTCCGCGGGCCGTGGGGCGTGCCGCTCGAGGTCGTGGCGGAGGACCACGACGCGTATCAGGTGAAGCGCTACGCGGCGCGAGCGAAGCCTGCCCAGCCTGCCGCCACGAAGAGCTCGGCATCCGAAAAGAAGCACGAGCCGTCCGAGCCGAAGCCGCGTACGCGGGTCGAGCGCCGTCTGCACTTCCGCTCATTCGCGGCCGGTCTGCCGACGTCGGGACAGTGGCGCGACGGCTTCGGCGTCGCCGACCTGAACGGCGACGGCCATCCCGACATCGTGCACGGGCCGGCACGGAAGACCCTCGGAGCTCCCGTGGTGCTCCTCGGTGACGGGCGCGGTACGTGGCACCGTTGGTCGGACGCGCGCTTCCCGCCACGGCTCTACGACTACGGCGACGCGCAAGCCGCCGACCTGAACGGCGACGGCCACACGGACGTCGTGCTGGCGATGCATCTGCACGGTCTCGTCGCGCTGCTGGGCGACGGGCAGGGCGGATTCACCGATGCCGGCGCGGGGCTCGACTTCGCGGCGGACTCGAAGGACGCGGGCTTCACGTCGCACGCGATCGTGCTCGCCGACTTCGACGGTGACGGGCGGCCCGACATCCTGGCGCTCGGGGAAGGGCCGCGGCTCGCGATGATGCGCGGCGGAGCGGCGGGGCCGTCGGCGGACCGCATGGTCGTGTATCGCAATGTGCGGATCGATCGCGACGCGCAGGGCGGATCCGGATCCTCGGGCGTGCGTTGGGAGCGGCGCGAAGGGCCGAAGCCGATCTTCGGCTCCGCGGTCGCCGTCGGCGACTTCGACGGCGATGGCCGCCTCGACTTCGCGACCGGCTCCGGCATGCTCGGCCGGCGCGACCTGGTGAACATCAACATCGGCGACGGGGGCTGGGCGCCGACCGACGTCCCGCTGCCGCCCGCGTACGTCGGCGGGGTCGCCGCGGGCGACCTCGACGGCGACGGCAAGGCCGATCTCGCCGTCGGCTATCTCGCCTACGAGAACGGCGACTGGCGGACGGCGATCGACGTCCTCTTCCCGCGTGCCGGAGGCGCATGGGAGCGGCGGGCGCTCTACGCCGAGGCGGGCCGCACCGGCATCCCGGCGCTGGCGATGGGGGATCTCGACGGGGACGGCCACGCGGACCTCGTGGCGCTCACCGGTGACGGCGACACGCTCGTCTTCACCGGCGACGGCCGGGGCGCGCTCGCGCGTCAGGCCGGGGCAATCCCGCGGTTCCCCGGCTCGTGCGCCGGCTCGCACGTGGCCCTCGCCGATCTCGACGGCGACGGCCGCGCCGAGGTGGTGGCATCGTTCGCGGAGGAGCGCTCGAGCGTCTCGGAGGCAAGCCGGTGCCCGAGCGCCGGCGGGCTGACCGCGTGGAAGCTGCAGTGAGGACGAAGCGGGTGTGCGGATGTGGTGGATGAGGCAGGACGACAGAGGGGGGAACATGCGGACAATCGCCGTAGTGCTGGGTTTGGTGAGCGTGGTACTGCTGCGCGGCGGGGCGTCGGCCCAGTTGCAGCCGCCGGCGGTCACGCAGGTGACGGACACGCCGGCAGCGACCCTCTTGCTGCCCTACTTCGAGGTGAACCTGCCCTCCACGCCGGGCGGTAAGCAGGCGGGCATCACCACGTTCTTCGAGATCAACAACGCCTCGGCGACCGCCGTGCTGGCGCACGTGACGTTGTGGAGCGATCTCGCCGTACCGGTGCAGACGTTCAACATCTACCTCACGGGCTTCGACGTGCAGACGATCAACCTGCTGGACGTCCTGAACGGCCATCTGCCACAGACCGGCAGCGCCGGGCCGCAGGATCCCCAGGATCAGGTCAGCCCGAAGGGCCAGTTCTCGCAGGATATCCACTTCGCGAGCTGCGACTCGTCGCTGCCGCCGGCCGATCTCGCGGGGTCGGTCGTGACGGACATGCGGAACGCGCTCACCGGCAAGTCGTCGGTCGCCCTCGGCGGGTGCGCCGGCCTCGACCACGGCGACAACGTCGCGCGCGGCTTCGTCACCGTCGACACCGTGAACAACTGCACGACCAGGTTCCCGAGCGAGGCGGGGTACTTCGTCACCGGCGGCAACGGCGACGCCACGGACCAGAACGTGCTCTGGGGCGACTACTACTTCATCGACGGCAAGGCGAAGCTCGGCGTCGGCAACCCGATGGTCCACATCGTCGCGAGCCCGACCGATCCCGAGACCACCGTCGCCGGGCAGTACACCTTCTACGGGCGTCTCGTCGGGTGGAACGCGGCTGATAATCGCCAGCCGCTCTCGACGACCTTCGCGGCCCGCTTCATCAACATCCCGAGGGGTCCGCTCTTCCCGGGCGGGACGTCGGCCATCGTGTGGCGGGATCCGAAGGTCAATCAGGCGCCGTTCACCTGCGGCACCACCCCGGCGTGGTATCCGCTCGCGCAGGAGGGTCTCGAGGCCTTCAACGAGCAGGAGGAGGTCGAGACGCCGGCCGTCGCCAACGCGTTCCCCGCGGCGGCACAGCGGGTGCAGATCAACGGCCCGACCTTGCCGGTGACCTTCGAGAGCGGCTGGCTCTTCCTGAACCTGAACGCGACGCCGACCGGCTCGGGCGCCAACCCGACCGAGAATCCGACGGGCGCCCAGGCCTGGGTCACGGTGCAGCACCAGAACCCGAAGAAGTTCACGGTGGAGACGCGCGCGTTCCAGCTCGACTCTGCGACCGCGGGAGCGCATTTCACCCCGTGATCGCGTATGTAGTGACGGGTGTCGCAGGCGGGGTCTCTTCGCGCGCATGAGGAGCTGAGCGGCGGCGATCCGGTGTCCGTGGGGGCGCCGGACGCCGACCGTCTTGACGACGTCGCGCGCGCCGCGCTCCGCGGCGCCGTCGCGCTGGGGTTCAGGCAAGTTTTCGCGCAGGGCGCGAACTTCGTCGGCGCGCTGATCCTGGCGCGCCTCCTGTCGCCAGGCGAGTTCGGGCTCTTCGGTATCGCCACCTTCGGCCTGAGCGCCCTCCTGCAGCTCGGCGGCGCCGGTCTGGCGACCAGCCTCGTGCGCCAGACCGACGAGCCCGACGCCGACGACCTGCGCGTCGTGTTCACCCTGCAGCAGGCGGTCGTGCTGACGGTGACGGTCGTGCTGTGGCTCGGCGCGCCGGCCGTCGCGTCCGCGTATGCGCGTCCGCTCGCCGACGCGTGGACGGTGCGGCTGGTGGCGCTCGCGGCGCTCTGCGCCTCCTTGCAGGCCATCCCGACCGCGCGGCTCGAGCGCCGCCTCGCGTTCGCGACGCTTGCCCGCGTCGAGGTGGCGCAGGCGGCGGCATACAACCTGATCGCGGTGGCGCTCGCGTGGCGCGGCGCGGGGACGCTCGCGATCGGCGTCGCGTTCCTCGCGCGGGCGGCGCTCGGGGCGGTCCTCGTCTCGCGCGCGTGCCCGTGGCCGATCGGCTGGTGCTGGGACCGGGCGCGGGCGCGCCGCCACCTGCGCTTCGGTCTGCCCATGCAGGGGATCGGCCTCGTCTCCATCGTCAAGGACGCCATCACGCCCGTGCTGCTCGGCTTGACCGGGGGCGCTGCCGCGGTCGGCTACATCGGCTGGGCGCAGCTCGTGGCGACCTATCCGACGTGGGCCGTGATGGTGATGCAGCGCGTGTACCTGCCGACGTTCGCGCGTGTGCAGCACGACGCGCGCCGCCTCGCGTCCTTGGTGGAGGAGGTGGTACGCCTCAGCAACGCCGTCGTCGCGCCGCTCGCCATGCTGACGCTCGTGCTGATCCGGCCGCTCACCGTCGCCGTGTTCGGCGCGCAATGGCTGCCCGCGCTTCCCGCGTTCCGGCTGCTGTGGATCGCGAACCTCCTCGTGCCGACGACCATGCCGCTCCTCGGCCTGCTGAACGCGTGCGGCCGCTCGCGGCTCGCCTTCGGCTTCGCCCTCGCATGGATGGTGGCCACGTGGGGGCTCGGCGCGCCGCTCATCGCGGCGTACGGCGCGCTCGGATTCGCGCTCGCCAACGTCGGCGTCCAGTCCATCAACCTGCTGCTCGTGCGGGCGGCGCGCCGCCTGGTGGCATTCGAGCCGTTGCCCGCGGTCGTGCCGCTGTGGCTCTGGGCAACCGTCGCGGCGCTCGTGGGCGGAGCGCTGCACGCGATCCTGCCGGGCGCGCCGATCGTGCGTCTCGCATTCGCCGGCGGCGCGGCGCTCTCGCTCTACGCCGCAGGACTGGCCCTCGCCGCGCCGGAAGCGGTCCGCCAGGCCCGGGTGTGGCTGCGCCCGCAATGAGCCCGGCGATCTCCGCGGTCGTGAACACGCTCGACGCCGAGCGCTTCCTCGCCTACGCGCTGCGCTCGGTGGCGTCGTGGGTGAATGAGATCGTCGTCGTCGACATGGGCAGCACCGACGGCACGGTCGCAATCGCGCGGCACTTCGGCGCGACGGTCGTCGATCATCCGCGGACCGGCCTCGTCGAGGCGGCGCGCGACTTCGCCTGTGAGGCGGCGCGCGGTCCGTGGCTCCTCGTGCTCGACGCCGACGAGATCGTGCCGCCGCAGCTGGCGCGCCGGCTGCGTGCCGTCGCCGACACGGACGAGGCGGACGCGGTGCGCGTCGCGCGCTGTAACTACCTCCTCGGCGCGCCGCTCCGCCACAGCGGCTGGAATCCGTCGCGCGACGTGCACCTGCGCTTCTTCCGGCGCGGCGCGGTCGAGTTCCTGCCGGTCCTGCACACCGATCCGCGCCCGCGCCCGGAGGCCCGGGTTACGACGCTCGGCGCCGACGACGGGCTCGCGCTCGTCCACCTCAACTACCTCGACCTCGACGACGTGCTGGCGCGCATCAGCCGCTACTCCGGCATCGAGGCGGCGCAGGCGTTCGCGGCCGGTACGCGCGCCAGCCGGACGGCGGCGCTGCGCGGGGCGGCACGCGAGTGGCTCACGCGCTTCGTCCGCCACGGCGGGTATCGCGACGGCTGGCGCGGCTTCTACCTGGCGCTCGTGATGGCGTGCGCGCGCGTCGTGACCCAGGCGAAGCTCGCCGAGCTGGAGGCTGTCGGCCCGCGCGAGGCGGTCGAGCAGCGCTACCGCGAGGTCGCCGAGGGCGTGCTTGCGGGCTACCGCGAGGGAGCCGCCTCGTGAGCCGCGCAGCACGGGCGGCACGGCCGCGTCCGCACAGAAGCGAGCGCGGAGGCGGGCGCCCGGCGCCGTGGACCGACGCGCGCGCCGCCGATCGCATGGCTCGTGTCGTGCTCGCCGCGGCCGTGCTCGCGATCGCCGCGACGGGGCTCGCCGTCGATCCGCGCGCTGAGGCGGCGTTCGACGCGCCGAAGCGCCTGGCGGCCGTCGTTGCGGTGGTCGCGGCGACGCTTGCGCTCCTCTGGTCGGGGCGATGGCGCCGTGCCGATCGTGCGGCGCTGGGCGGACGGGCGGGCCTGCTCGCCGCGCTCCTCGCCGCCGGCCTCGCGACCAGCGCCGTGGCCGCGCTCGGTGCCGCGCACCGTGCCGTGGCGCTCGACACGACGCGCGTCGCGTGGCTCCTCGCCTGCGTCCTGCCGCTCGGCGCGTCACGCGCGCTCGACGGCCGCGGCGGGCGCGTCGTCCTCGCCGTGTTCCTCGGCGTCGCGGCGGTGAACGCGCTCCTGGCGGTCACGCAGGCGCTCGGGCTCATCAGCCTCTTCGCGGTCGAGTCGATTGCCGGCCGGATCGACGCGGGTGCGCTGCTCGGCAACGAAGGACAGCTGGCGCAGGTGCTGGCGCTCGCGGTCGTCGCCGCCGCGACCATCGGGATCGCGGCCGGCACGGCGCGGACGCGCGGCGCGGCGGGCGCGCTGCTGCTGCTCTACGGTGCGGGGATCGTCGCCACCCGCAATCTCACCGCGCTCGCGACGGCGGCGGCCGGCGTCGCGAGCGCGCTCGTGCTGCTGCGGCGCGGACGGGCTGTCCTTCCGCTCGGCGTGCTGGCGCTCGCGCTCGCCGCGAGCGTCGTCGCGCTGCCGCCGCTCCGTGCCCGCGTTCTCGAAGCGGGACGCGACCTCGCCGCCGGCAACTGGGACGCGGTGCTGACCTACCGGCTCGGCCCGTGGACGGCGGGCCTGGAGATGGTGCGCGAGCGTCCGCTCGCCGGCTTCGGCGTCGGCACGTTCGGCGCCGAGTTCATGACGCACCGGCTTGCCGCGGAGCTGCGCTTCGGACGGCGCTTCACCGTCCCGCTGCTCACGAGCACGTTCGCGCAGGCCCACTGCGACTACCTGCAGCTCGCCGCGGAGGCGGGCGTGCCGGCCGCGCTCGCGGCGCTCGCCGCGGCGGCATTACTGCTCGGCGGGCTCATGCAGCTGGCGTGGCGGACGGGCGACGCGGAGGCGGTCCTGCTCGGTGCGGTGCTGACGACGGCGGCCCTGATGGCGCTCGCATGGTTCCCTCTGCAGATCCCCCCGACGGCGCTGCCGATCCTGCTGGCGACCGGGCGGGGATGGCGCCGGCTGCGCGCTGCCGAGCCTCGGGCGGCGGTACCGATCGACCGGCGGGTGCGGCTCGGCGCCCAGGTGCTCGCGACACTCGTGCTGCTCGGCGCGGCGGCGCCCGAGGTGGCGCGCTACCGCGCCGAGCGGCAGCTGCGGGGGCTGACGTCGCTCGCGCAGGCGCTCTTCGCGCAGCCGGGGCACGTGCGCGACGCCCGTCGCATCCTCACGTCGCTCAACGCGGCAGCGCTGGCGCTCGCGCCCGCGCTGCCGGGCGACGCCCGCGCGCCGATCCTCGCGGGATCGTCCCTCCTCGTCGCGGGCGACGCGGATGGCGCGCTCGAGCGCTACGGGCGCGCGCTCGCGCTCGGCGAGCGCCCCGAGATCGTGCTGAACGAGGGGCGGGCGCTGGCGCTGCGCGGCGACGCGGCGGCGGCGCAGGCCGCGTTCGTGCGCGCGGTGTGGGCGAGTCCGATGCTGCTCGACGCCATACCCGAGACGGAGCGCGCCGAGGTGGGCGCGGCGATCGACGAGACGGCGCGAGCGCTACTGGCTGGCCGCCTGGTCCGGCCACCTGCGCTGCCGGCGGCGAGCGGGTCGTGAGCGGCTCCCTCACGGTCGTCGTCCCGACGCACGACACGCGCGAGTTGACCATGCGCTGCCTCGCGTCCGTTGTCGGCGAGGATGCGGTGAGCGCGATCGTCCTGGTCGACGATGGCAGCACCGACGGCACCGCCGAGGCGGTCGCGCGGCGCTGGCCGCGCGTGCGCGTCCTGCGCCTGGCGCCGGCGCGCGGCTTCACCGCGGCCGCCAATCACGGCGTCGCGGCGGCCGCGACCGAGCTCGTGTGGCTCCTGAACAGCGACACCGAGGTTGCGCCGGGCGCGTCGTTGCGGCTGGTCGCGGCGTTCGCGGGGTGGCCGCGCCTCGGCGTCGCGGGCGCCGCCCTCGAGTTTCCCGACGGCCGGCCGCAGTGGAGCGGCGGCCGGGAGCCGACGCTCCGCTGGTTGCTCGCGCTCGCGAGCGGCGCCGTGCCGATCGCGGCGCGCCTTCCCGGGTATCGCCGCGCGCGCCCGCTCCGTCCGGACACGGCGACCCCCGTCGACTGGGTCACGGGCGCGGCGATGGCGCTGCGGCGCGAGACGTGGCGCGCCGTCGGGCCGCTCGACGAGCGTTTCCAGCTGTACGCGCAGGACCTCGATTGGTGCGTCCGCGCCCGTGACGCCGGCTGGGACGTGGCGATCGTTCCCGACATGCAGGTCATGCACGTCGGCGGCGCGACGATCGGGCGGATGCACGGCGCCGTCGGCGCGGCGCATCCGCAGCGGCTGTGGGAGGATCTCGTGCGTTGGGTGGCGAAGCGTCACGGCCCGGCGGCGGCGCGCCGCGCCGTTGGCGCCCTGCGCCTCGGGGGCGCGCTCCGCCTTGGCGCCCGGGCGGTGGCTGGGCAGATGCTGCCGGCGCACGCGCGCCGCCTGTGGGACGAGGAGAGCGCCGGCTACCGGCGCGCCCGGGCGGCGCTCGCGACGTTCTCGGCGATCGCGACCAGCTGAGCGGCGATCGTCGCCGGATCGTGGTGGGCGCGGAGAAACGCGCGCGCGTGGCCGACGATCGCGTCGCGCGCGGGGCCTACACCCGCCAGCATCCCGAGCGCGCTCGCGAACTGTTCGCCGTCGCGGGCCACGAGGAGCTCGCGCCCCACCGTCGCCTCGAGCCCTGCGACGGCGGCCGGCGTGGCGACGACGGGCAGGCCGCGCGCCCACGCCTCGAGGATCTTCATGCGTACGCCCGACGCGATGCGCAGCGGGACGACCAGCGTGGCGCCGTCGGCGAAGGCCTCGATGCTCGCCGCCGGCGCAGGATGGTTCTCGACGCCGGCGGCGCGCCAGGCGCGTCCGGTGAGCCCGAAGAGATGCAGGCGCGCCTCCGGCAGGCGATAGCGGACGACCGGCCACACGGAGTCGAGGAACCAGCGCGCGCCGTCGACGCCCGGAAACCATCCGCGGCTCGCCAGCAGCACGAGCGCCGGGCTGCCGGAAAGGGCGGGGCCCGCCGGCATCGCGCCCGCGAACGGCGCGGCGACGTGATGGATGTCGCTGTGCGAGCCGACGAGGCGTGCCAGACGGCCGGCGTCGCGCCGGGTGAGCGCGACGGTCGCGGCCGCGCTGCGTACCGCCGCCGCCTCGTAGGCGGCGACGCGCGCGCACTCGCGCGTGGCGAGCGGCCGCCATCCGCGGCGGCAGCCGGCGACGCCGGCCCACAGGTCGCTCTCGACGTTCTGCGCGCGCAGGACGACGGGAATGCGCCGCTCGAGTGCGGGGCGACACTGGGCGAAGGCCTGCAGCTGCTCGGCGTGCACCACGTCGAACGACGTCGACTCGACCAGGCGTGCGACCTCGTCGCGCAGCGAGTCGTCCGTATGGCGTGCGATCGTGATCGGCGCGGCGTTCCAGAGCGACGGCACGAGCGCCAAGCGCGAGCGCCGCGCGCTGCGGACGAGATGCGGGACGCAGCGTCCCGACGCAAAACCGACAGGAGCCTGCGGCGCGGGCCGGTGGCCGGCGAGCGGGGCCACCAGGTGCAGCTCGTGTCCCAGGCGGGCCACGGCGTCCATGGTCTCGGCAAGCAGCAGCCGTCCCCCGTCGACCGACGGCCAGGGCGGCTTCGTGGCGACCCAGAGGAGCCTCACGACGCGTGCTGCAGTGCCGCGAGCTCCGCCGGCTCGATCAGCGTTCGATAGAAGTCCTCGAGCTCGTCGACCGAGCGCTCCCACGCATAGCGCTGCTCGACGAGCCGGCGACCCGCGAGCGCGAGCTCGTCGGCGAGCCGCGGATCGCGCAGCAGGCGCAGCACCGCCTGCGCGAAGCTCGCCGCGGTGTCGGCGACCAGCAGGTGGCGCTCGGGCTCGGCATCGATACCGCTCAGCGCGCGGCCGGTCGCGACGACCGGCACACCGCACGCCATCGCCTCCAGCACCTTCAGCTTCTGGCCCGAGCCGGCGCGCATCGGGGCGAGGGCGACGGCGCTGCCGGCGAGCGCCGGCTGCACGTCGTCCACGTATCCTTCGAGGGTGATGCGCGAGTCGCGTCGCGCCAGGCGCCGCACGGCGCGTCCCGGGCGCGCGCCGACGATCGCGAGCCGCACGTCGGGCCTGACCCGCCACACCGCCGGCAGGATCGACTCGACGCACCAGCGCAGCGCATCGACGTTGGGGAAGTAGCCGAGGTTGCCGGTGAAGACGATGCGTTGCGGATCGCGCCCCTCGATGCACGGACGGAAGTGCCCGACGTCGACGCCGTTCGTGTTGACGGCGAGGTTCGGGTAGTCGCCGATCGCCTCGCGATCGGCGTCGGACACCACGAGCGCGCCATCCCATCGCGCGCAGAGGCCGCGCTCGAAGCGTCCGAGACGCGCCGCCTCGAGATGCGCGGCCCAGCGCATCGGCGCGCGGTCGCGGCGCTCACGCCGCCGCATGTTGAGCGAGAGCGCGTCGATCAGGTCGATGACGCGTGGCACGGGAGGCGCCTCCTCGAGGTGGCCCGCCATGCGCGCGAGCTGGAGGTGGACGAGGTCGTGGCGGCGCTCCGCGAGGAGGCCGCGCAGCGCGCGCTGCATGGGCGCCGTCTCCAACAAGAGTGCCTGGAAAGGGCGGCCGCTGCCGAGGCCGCGCGCCAGCGCCCGCGCCATGTCGAGCCGGGTGAGCGGGACCGTGTGCACCTCGTCGCACAGCTCGGCGATCTGGCGGCGCTCGTGCTCGTGCACCCGGCCCGTCGTGAACGCGAGCAGCGTGACCCGGTGGCGGCGCGACAGCAGGCGAAGCTGGTGGAGCGCGCGCACCTGATAGCCGACGAGCGCGGGCGCCGGGAAACGGGCGGCGACGAAGAGGATGCGCATGCTCACCGTGCCGACTCGGGAATGACGCCGGCGGCGTTCGCGGCGTGGTCGGGCGCGAGGATGGTGCCGTGGATGGGGACCTCGAGCAACCGTTGCTTCGCGCTCGAGGTGCGGATGCGGAGACGACCGTCGAACCTTCCTGGGCGGGCGTCGGCGGCGACGGCGAGGGCGATGGAGAACGCATGGCCGGGATCGGCCGTCTGCGCCTCGCCGGTGACGCCGGGGACATCGCTGCCGACGTGCTCGAGCGTGACGCGCTCGTCGGCGAAGTTCTTGACCACGAGCCGCCCCCGGACCGGCTCGCCGGCCCGTACGTCGCCGAGATCGGCGTCCGCGGGCGTGACCGCGAACATCGGGCGGACGAAGCCGCTCAACGGGATGCGCATGCGATGCTGCCGCGGGTGATCGAGCGCGACCTCGAGGAAGCCGCCGAGCGGGCCGACCGGCGCCTGCGACGCGAGGGTCGACTCGATCCGCCATTGCGAGCCGGTGGCGCCGCCCTCCGCGCGCTCGTCGGCGCTGGCCGGCCGGACGCTCACGCGCAGGGCAGGCAGCGGCGAGGTGACGCGGGTCACGCGGAACGCCGCGCCGTCGGTCGCGAAAATCGTCTGGCCGATCGTCCCGGGCGCGGCGCCCTGGACGAAGAGGTAGCGGGCATAGCCGGGGTCGGCGATCACGAAGGCGCGGACGTCTGCCGTGAGCGTCAGCCGGATCGTGCTGCGGGCCGGGTCGTCGCTCGTGAGAGGGACCTCGACCCTGGTGGGCCCGGCGAAGGCGAACCCGTCGAGGGTGACCTCGGCCCGGCCGCTCGTGCCGGGCGGGATCGTGCGGTCGAGGACGCGAAGCGTGACGCCCGGCGAAAGGCGCTCCGGCGTGAGGGTGAGCGGCACGGCGCTGCCGTTCACCAGACGAAACGTGTGGCGCGCCTCGTCGCCGACCGGGACGATGCCCAGATCGGCGGCAGCCGCCGCGCCGACAACGTCCGTGACGTCGGTCGCAGCCTGCCCGGCCTCGCGGGACGGATCCGCTGCCGCGGTGCGCGCGGAGACGAGCGCGGCGAGTGCCACGGCCACCACCACCCGGCCCCTCCGTCCTCGCGCCGCCATGCGGTCCCTCTCCACAGCCACCGGGCGCGACCCCTGATGGGGCGTGCCACGCCGATCCCAACCCTGCATGTATGACGTCGGCGCTTCCGCATCAAGGTAAAAGAGCGTCGGAGCGCGCGAAAACGCCGACGGCCTCCCCGCGCGCCGACGCGAGGCGAGGCACCGTCGCGTTGCGGTCGCGATCGTCCTCGTCTATACAAAGCGGGTTGTCGTTCCCCGGTAGCTCAGTCGGTAGAGCGTTCGGCTGTGAGAACGCAGCCTCGTCGGGAAACCGGCGAGTGAAAAGCGGGTGAATTCAGGGAAGCCTACGTGCGATCGTGCATACGGGAATCCTGAGCCGAGCCTCCCAATGGGCCGGCCATCGCGTTGCGGTGTCCGGTAGGGTGGGAGGAAGGTGCAGAGACTAGGGAGTGACGAAAGAATAATCTCCCCTCGAGCGCCCGCCACCTACGTCCCGCGAGGGATATGGTGATGAGATAGTCCACGCCCGGCGGAAACGTCGGGAGTCCGTGTAACCGAATGGTCGCTGGTTCGAGTCCGGCCCGGGGAGCTCGACCGAAGGCCGCTGGAGCGTCGCTCCGGCGGCCTTCGTATTTTCACGGGTCGAAGCGGCGGTCCCAGAGCGCGAAGACGGCGGTGCCGACGACGACGACCGCAACGAGGGTCGCGAACATCGCGGGATAGCCGGCCGCCCGGATCACGAGGCCGAAGATCGGACCGCCGATCAGCGCGCCGCAGTCGAAGAGCGCCGTGAAGAACGACATCGCCGCGCCGCGCTCGGCGGTCCGTGTCCGGTTCACGACCAGCGCCGAGAGGATCGGGAATGTGAAGCCGTGGCCGAGCCCGCAGAGCGTGCCGGCAGCGCCGACGGCGAAGGCGCTCCCGGCGGTCGCGAGCAAGGTGAACCCGCCGGCGAGCATGGCGAGCGCGGGGAAGAGGGCGCGTTTCGGACCGACGCGCTCGGGCACCCAGCCGAGTGCCAGGCGGAGCAGCACGCCGGCGATCGAGTAGGCGCTGAAGAAGAGCCCGACCGAGCCGAGGCCGGTGCGCATCACGAACGTCTTCAGGAACGTGAACACGGCCGTGACGGTGCCCGCGAAGACGAAGCCGATGAACCAGAGCGGTAGCAGGCGCGCGTCGGTCACCGCGGCGATGAAGCCGCGTGCCGGGACGTCGCCCGTGTGCGGCCGGCGGTCACCGAGCGGCAGGGAGAGGGCAAGGGCCGCGGCGGCGAACACCGTCGATGCCTGGAAGAGGCGGGTGTAGCCGGCGTGCTGCAGGATGACGTCGCCGAGCAGCCCGCCGAGCGAGATCGGCAGGAGGCCCGACACGCCGAACAGGGCCATGCCCTCGGTCCGACGTGCCGGCGGGACCAGGTCGGCGGCGTGGGTGAACAGGGCGGCGAAGAGCATCGCCTCCGCGACGCCGTGCGCGATGCGGACGGCGTACAGCCATGGCCCGAGGCGATGCACGGTCAGGTAGAGCGCGCAGACCAGCACGTTCAGGAGGCCGCCGGCGATGATGACGACGTGTCGCCCCCGCGCGTCCATGACCCAGCCGACGCTCGGGCGCGCGGCGATCGCCGTCGCCGCGGTGGCGCTGAAGACGAGGCCGATCTGCACCTCGTCGGCGCCGAGGTCCTTCAGGTAGCCGGGCAGGTGGAGATAGAGGTTGAAGGCGAGGCTCTGGAGGAAGTTCGCGGCCGACGAGAGCAGGAAGGGCGCGGTGAGCAGGCGTTCCGCGCCGCGCGTCATGCGGGGCCGGACGGCATACCGGGGTTATCTTGACGCCGCGGGACGCGCGGCGTACTCCACCGCCCGCGACGACACGCCGGACGGGCGTGCGACGCGGGGGGACGTTGACCGGCAGACTGCCCGATACGGTACGGAAAGCCTACTTCGTCGGCTCCGGCGTGAAGCGGCTCTTCGATCACCGGCCGATCCATGCGCAGCTCGTCGTCACCTACGATTGCAATCTGTCGTGCGCATATTGCCATGAGTATACCCACGGCGCGCCGCTCGTCCCGTTGGCCGTGCTCGCGTCGCGCGTCGACGCGCTGGCGCGGCTCGGCGCGCTGACCTGGGACCTGCTCGGCGGCGAGCCGCTCCTCCATCCAGACATCGTCGAGATCGTGCGGCGGATCAAGTCGGGCCGGCGCGGCTCGAACCTCGTCACGCTGATCACGAACGCGTTCAAGCTGACGCCGGAGCTGGTCGACGGCCTGAACGACGCGCGGCTCGACTGCATGCAGGTGAGCGTCGACGCGGTCGAGCCGACGGAGGCGCTGCCGAAGTCGCTCAAGTCGGTGCTGCCACGGCTCGCGCTGCTCGCGGCGCGCGCGCGCTTCCAGGTGAAGATCCAGACCGTGCTCACCGACGAGAGCTGGCGGAGCTACGGCGAGTTCCGCGAGCTGCTCGCGCCCTTCGACTTCGAGTTCGGCTTCTCCCTGCTGCACGACGGCCGGGGCAAGATCGCGATTCGCGGCCCGCACTTCGCGGAGCTGCTGCGCCGGCACGAGCTCTTTCCGGGCATCCAGTTCTTCCGCCGCCACGCCGCCGAAATGCTGGTCGGCGATTTCAGCCGTCCGTGGAAGTGCCTCGGCGGTTACAAGTATCTCTACGTCAACGCCGACGGCCGCGCGCAGTACTGCAGCCAGGTCGTCGGCGGCGGCAAGGACGTGCGGCACCTCACGACCGACGATCTGCGCGCCGCGGACGTGCACAAGGCGTGCGAGGCCGGCTGCGCGCTCGGCTGCGTGCGCACGGTGTCGCACGCGCTCGGCAGCCCGCTCGCGTCGCTGCGCACCTCGGTCGAGGTGCTGACCGACGTCCTGCGCCACCGTCCCGCACCGCCCGATCTGCCGTCGCGGCCTGGCTGAGTCCGTTTCGACTTGCAGTCATGCGCCGCGCGCGCGATGACTGTGCAGCGAAATCGGGGCGGCATGGCGAGCAAGGCACGGGATACCCGGGACGTGATCGTCTCCCCCGCGGCGGCGGAGCGGTTGGCGCGGGCGACGACGTGGATGCGCCAGTGGCCCGCGGCGGCGGAGGTGCTGGTCGTCGCGGCGTCGTGGGAGGCGGCGGACGACTTCGTGCGCGCCCTCGCGCTCACCGACGGAGCGCGCTTCGGCACCGCGCGCTACACGCTCGCGACGCTCGCGGGCGTTCTCGCCACCCCGGCGCTCGCCGCGGCGGGGCGCGTGCCGCTCGGCGGCCTCTCGCTCGACGCGGTCGCGGCGCGCGCCGTGCACGCGCTCACCGCGGACGGCGACCTCGGCTACTTCGCGCCGGTCGCGGCCTGCCCGGGGTTTCCGCGCGCGGTCGCGCGCACGATCGACGAGCTGCGGATGCACGGGGTCGCCCTCGAGGGGCTCGCACGGCTCGACGGCGTCGGCCCGGCGCTGCGGGAGCTGGCGGCGGCGGTCGAGCGCGAGCTCGTCGCTGCCGGGGCCGCCGATCGGGCGGCCGTCTTCGCGGCGGCGTGCGAGGCGGTTGCCCGAGGCGAGGTGCCGTCGTCGCTCCTCGGGGTGCCGCTTCTTCTGCTCGACGTGCCCGTCGCAACCGCGCGCGAGGCGGACCTGGTGGCGGCGCTCGCCCGTCGCGCGCCGGCCGTGCTCGCGACCGTGCCCGCGGGCGACGAGGCGACGATCGCCCGTCTCGGCGACGCGCTGGCGGCGCCGCACGCGGCCGCGCCCTCCGGCGAGCGGTCGCTCGACCTTCTGCAGCGCCACCTGTTCGCGGCGGCTCCGCCGGAGCGGAAGCTCGACGAGAGCGTCGCCGTGCGCTCGTGGCCGGGCGAGGCGCGCGAGTGCGTCGAGATCGCCCGCGCCATCCAGCAGGAGGCGGCGCGTGGTGTCCCGTTCGACCGCATGGCGATCTTCCTGCCGGCGCAGCACGACTACACGTCGCAGCTCGCGGAAGCGTTGCGGCGCGCCACGATCCCCGCGTTCTTCGCGAGCGGCACGTCGCGCCCCGACCCGGGCGGACGGGCGCTGCTTGCGCTCCTGGCGTGCGCGGCCGAGGGCCTGTCGGCACGGCGCTTCGCCGAGTACATGTCGCTCGCGCAGGTGCCGGAGCCCGAGGTGCAGCGGATCCGCGCCGCCGCCCCGGATCGCGTATGGGCGCCGCCCGCGCACGACCTCGTGCCGCCGGTCGTCGCCGATGCGGTCGCGGTGGTACCCGACGCGCCCGCTGCCGACCCGCTCCCCGACGACCCGGCGCGGGTCACGGTGGTCGCGGGGTCGGTGCGCGCGCCGTGGCGTTGGGAGCGGCTGCTCGTCGACGCGGCGGTCATCGGCCGCAAGGAGCGCTGGGCGACGCGGCTCGACGGGCTCGAGAAGGAGCTGCGCCTGCGGCGCGCCGAGCTCGCGCGCGAGGACGAGGCGCGGGCGGCGCGCCTCGACCAGGAGATCGCCGATCTCGGCCACCTGCGGGAGTTCGCTCTGCCGCTGATCGGGCGTCTCGCCGATCTGCCGGCACGGGCGTCGTGGGGCGCGTGGCTGGACCATCTGCGCGGGCTCGCGGCCGCGGCGCTGCGCGCGCCGGAGCACGTGCTCGGCGCGCTCGCCGAGCTCGCCCCGATGGCGCCCGTCGGTCCGATCGACCTCGACGAGGTGCGGCTCGTGCTGGCCGAGCGGCTCGGCGATCTGCGCGAGCGTCCGCCGCGGCGCCGCTACGGCGCCGTGTTCGTCGCGCCCGCGCTCGGCGCGCGCGGGCTCGCGTTCGACGTCGTGTTCGTCGCCGGGCTCGCCGAGCGTATCGTGCCCCGCAAGATCACCGAGGATCCGATCCTGCTCGACCGTGCGCGGGCCGCCCTCGACGCCACGCTGCCGCGCCAGCCGGAGCGCGTCGCGGCGGAGCGCCTCACGCTTCGCGTCGCGGTCGGCGCGGCACGCGAGCGCCTGGTGCTCTCGTATCCACGCCTCGACATGGAGCAGGGGCGGCCGCGCGTGCCGTCGGTCTACACGCTCGACGCGGTGCAGGCGGCGGAAGGGCGACTGCTCGGGTTCGAGGAGATCGCCGCGCGCACGCGCGATGCGGCGAGCGCGCGCCTCGGGTGGCCGGCGCCGGAGCACGCGGCCGACGCGATCGACGACGCGGAGTACGACCTCGCGCTGCTCGCCGGCGTCCTGCACGACGACGCGGACACGACGCGCGGCACCGCGCGCTATCTGCTCGGCGCCAACGTCCATTTGGCGCGGGCGCTGCGCACCCGCTGGTTCCGCTGGTGGCCGCGGAAGTGGACCGCCGCCGACGGCCTCGTCGAGCCGGACGAGCTCGCCACGGCCGCGCTCTCACGCCACCAGCTCGGCGCGCGCTCCTTCTCGCCGACCGCGCTGCAGAACTTCGCCGCCTGTCCGTACCGTTTCCTCCTCCAGGCGGTGCACCGGCTGCAGCCGCGCGATGAGCCCGTGGCCATCGAGGAGATGGATCCCTTGACGCGCGGCGCGCTCTTTCACGACGTGCAGTTTGCGCTGCTCACGAAGCTGCGCGCCGACGGCGCGCTCCCGGTGCGTCCAGAGACGCGCGCACAGGCGCAGGACGCGGTCGACGGGGTGCTGCTCGAGGTCGCGGGCCGGTATCGCGAGCTGCTCGCGCCGGCGATCAGCCGCGTGTGGGAGGACGCGATCGGTGGCATTCGCGCCGACCTGCGTGAATGGCTGCGGCTCGCGTCGGAGGACGACAGCGGCTGGGTCCCGTACCGCTTCGAGCTGTCGTTCGGCCTCGCCGAGCGCGAGCGCGCCAATGCCGATCCGGCGAGCACGTCCGAGGCGGTGCCGATCGTTGGCGGCCTCGCGTTGCGCGGCGCGATCGATCTCGTCGAGCGCCAGACGCGCGGCCGCCTGCGCGTCACCGATCACAAGACGGGCAAGGTCCGCGCCCGGCCCGACGTCGTCGTCGGCGGCGGCGAGATCCTGCAGCCCGTACTCTACGCGCTCGCCTGCGAGCGCTTGCTGCCGGAGCCGGTCGTCGTCGGGCGCCTCTACTACTGTACGGCGACCGGCGGTTTCGAGGAGCGCGTGGTGGAGATCGACGACCGTGCGCGCGCGGCGGCGGCCGAGGTCGTCGCGATCCTCGACCGCGCGCTCGCGCGCGGCTTTCTGCCGGCCGCGCCGGCCGCGCGCGCCTGCGAGTACTGCGACTACCGTCCGATCTGCGGCCCGTACGAGGAGATTCGCGCGCGCCGCAAGCCCGCCGACGGCTTGCAGGATCTGGCGCGCCTGCGGAGCATGCCGTGAGCGACCCCCGTTCCGCGGCGCTCGCCGACCAGGCGGCGCGCGACCGCATCCGGCACGATCTCGACGCGACGCTCATCGTCGAGGCCGCGGCCGGCACCGGCAAGACGACGGAGCTCGTCTGCCGCATCGTGGCGGCGCTGGCGGCGGGCGGGGCGACGCTCGATCGCGTGGTCGCCGTGACCTTCACCGAGCTCGCGGCCGGTGAGCTGAAGCTCCGGCTGCGGGGCGAGATCGAGCGCGCCCGCGGCGAGGCGGGGTCGGAGGTCGCGGCGCGGCTGGACAAGGCGCTGCGCCAGCTCGAGGAGGCGCGCATCGGGACGATCCACTCGTTCTGCAGCGAGATCCTGCGGGAGCGTCCGGTCGAGGCGCGCGTCGATCCGCTCTTCGAAGTGGCCCCGGAGGACGTCGCGCGCGAGCTCTTCCGCCGCGCGTTCGACCGCTGGTTCGAGCGCTGCCTCGAGGCTCCGCCGCCCGGCGTGCGGCGGGTGCTGCGGCGCCGCGGCCGGCCGCGCGCCCTGTTGCGTGAGGCCGCCTGGCAGCTCGCGGAGTGGCGGGATTTCCCGGCGCCGTGGCGGCGGATCACCTTCGCGCGCGACGCGGCGATCGACGAGGTGATGGCCGAGCTCGAGGCGCTCGGCGCGCGTGCCGCGGGCGGTGACCGGGAGGACTACTTCGTCAAGTCACTGCAGGAGATCGCGCGCTTCGTGCACGAGGCGCGCCGGCGCGAGGCGATCGTCAACGAGCGGGACTACGACGGTCTCGAGGCCGAGCTGATCGGGCTCTGCCGTGCGCGCCACTGGACCTGGCGGGGCTGGAACCGCTCGCACGGCGGCTTCCCGCGCGACGAGCTGCGCGCCCGCCGTGACGCTCTCGCGGTCCGCTTGCGGGCGTTTGCCGAGGACGCCGGCGCCGATCTGGCGCCCCAGCTGCGTGACGAGCTCTGGCCGGTCGTGCAGGACTACGAAGGCCTGAAGCGCCGCGCCGGGCGCCTCGACTTCGCCGACCTCCTGCTGATCACGCGCGACCTCCTGCGTGACACGCCGGCCGTGCGCCGCGACCTGCAGGCGCGCTTCACCCACGTCTTCGTCGACGAGTTCCAGGATACCGATCCGCTGCAGGCGGAGATCCTGCTGCTCCTCGCGAGCGACGATCCCGATCTCGACGATTGGACCGCCGTCCGCCCGTCGCCAGGCAAGCTCTTTCTCGTCGGCGATCCGAAGCAGTCGATCTATCGCTTCCGCCGCGCCGACGTCGCGCTCTACGAGCGGATCAAGGCGCGCATGGTGGCGCGCGGCGCCGAGGTCGAGCATCTGACCGTCAGCTTCCGGGGCGTCCCAGCGCTGCAGGAAGCCGTGAACGCCGCGTTCGCGCTGCGCATGGGCGAGGGCTCCGCCAGCCAGGCCGCCTACGTGCCGCTCGTCGCGCGGCGCGCCGACGTTGCGCAGCCCGCCGTCGTCGCGCTGCCGGTGCCCGCGCCGTACGGCGACTTCGGCAAGATCGTGAACTTCCGGATCGACGACTCGCTGCCCGACGCGGTCGGCGCGTTCGTCCATTGGCTCGTACGGGAGAGCGGCTGGACGGTGACCGAGCGCGGCCGACGCGACGAGCGGGTACCGATCGCGCCGCACCACGTGTGCCTGCTCTTCCGCCGCTTCCGCTCGTGGGAGCGCGACGTCAGCCGTCCGTACGTCCGCGCGCTCGAGGCGCGCCATCTACCGCACGTGCTGGTCGGCGGGAGCTCGTTCCACGAGCGCGAGGAGGTCGAGGCGATCCGCAACGCGCTCGCGGCGATCGAGCGCCCCGACGACGACTTCTCGGTGTTCGCCACGCTGCGCGGGCCGCTCTTCTCGCTGAGCGACGGCGCGCTGCTCGCGTTCCGCGACCGCTTCGCGAGCCTGCACCCGTTCCGCCGCCTGCCGGACGATCTCCCACCGCCGCTCGCCGAGGTCGCCGGGGCGCTCGCCGTGCTGCGCGAGCTGCACCGCGAGCGCAACCGCCAGCCGATCGCCGACACGCTCGCGCGCCTGCTCGCGGCGACGCGCGCCCACGCCGGGCTCGCGATCTGGCCGACGGGGGAGCAGGCGCTCGCCAACGTCGGCCGCCTCCTCGATCGGGCGCGTCGCGCCGAGCGGAGGGGGGTCACCTCGTTCCGCGACTTCGTGCAACGGCTCGCCGACGACGCCGAGCGCGGCGAGGCGAGCGACGCGCCCATCATCGAGGAGGGCACCGGCGGCGTGCGCCTCATGACCGTCCACCGCGCCAAGGGGCTCGAGTTCCCGGTCGTCATCCTGGTCGACGTGACCGCCAAGGAGACGCCGGGCGAGCCGCGCCGCGCGACCGATCCGGAGCGTGGCCTCTGCGCGCAACGGATCGCCGAGTGCTCGCCGCCGGAGCTGGTGGAACGGCGTGACGACGAGCTGCAGCGCGAGAGCGAGGAGGCCGCGCGCATCCTCTACGTCGCGACCACGCGCGCCCGGGATCTGCTGGTCGTACCGGTCGTCGGCGACGCGCGCATCGACGGCTGGCTCTCGGCGCTCACCCCGGTCGTCTATCCGCCCGACGGGCGTCGCCGGCAGCCGCTGGCGCAGCAGGTGCCGGGTTGCCCCGTTTTCGCGCTCGACTCGGTGAAGGTACGGCCCGACCGCGCGCCGGGCCGCGAGCAGGCGGTCGCGCCCGGCGTTCACGCGCCCGAGCTCGGCGGGCATCGTGTCGTGTGGTGGGACCCACAGGCGCTCGTCCTGAACGTCGAGGAGTCGGTCGGGCTGCGCCAGCAGCGCTTGCTCGAGGCCGACGAGGGCGGAGCCGCGTCGGAGCGCGGCGTGCGCGCCCACGACGCCTGGCAGGCGGAGCGCCTGCGGGTGCGGGCCCAGGCCTCGATCCCAGCCGCGCGCGTCGTCACCGCCACGGAGTGGGCGCGCGACGGGAGCGCGACCGCGGAGGAGGTGACCGTCGAGCAGGTGGCGGGACGCCGGCGGCGCCGCGGGCTCGGCGCCCGCTTCGGAACGCTCGTGCACGCCGTGCTGGCGGGCATCGCGCTCGACGCCGAGGCGGCGACCGTCGCGCGCTCGACCGCGCTGCACGCGCGGCTGCTCGGCGCCACCGACGAGGAGCGCGACGCCGCGACGGCCAGCGTCGCCGACGCCCTGGCGCATCCCTTGCTCCAACGTGCGGCGGCCGCGGCGCGTGCGGGCCGCTGCCGGCGTGAGGTCGCGGTCGTCCTGCCGCTCGACGGCGGCGTGCTGGCCGAGGGGGTCGCGGATCTCGTGTTCGCCGAGGACGGCCACTGGACCGTGGTCGATTTCAAGACCGACGTCGAGATCGGCGAGCGCCTGCCGGAATATCGGCGACAGGTGGCGCTCTATGCTCGCGCGGTCGCGGCGGCAACGACCGACGCCGTGCAGGGCGTCCTGCTCCGCGTCTAACGCAGTCCGCGCAATCTTGTGCGGCCGGCGTCGCCGGGACGGCTCAGTGCAGGGAGCGCGGCGCCTTCAGGCCGCGCGACAGGACGGGGTTTGGCGCCTCCCGCAGGACATCGGGTGTGTCCCCGCCCATGGAGCGTACGGGCGGTTGAAACCAGCGTGCGGTTCGACGGCGCAGCAGCCGCAGCCGGCGCGCCAGGCTCTTCCCTTCTCCCAATTCCGTCCGAGGCAGTCGCGGAGTCATCGTCCACCTCCTCCGTAAACTTCTTCCAGTATGAAGATCACCGGGGATGAGTCAAACTCTTTGTGATTCCTCACCTGGATTGGGGACGGCCAGGGGCGAGGCGGTGCAGGACGACGTTCCAGGCCCGGTCGGCGAGCTCCCCGGGCGGGCAGAACTCCGCATCGAGCGCCGAATGCATCAAGAGCCCGTCTACCATGGCGAAAAGGAGGCGTCCCTCGATCGCCGGATCGAGAGGTGGCGCAAACGTTCCCTCGGCGATTCCGTCACGGATTAACTGCGAGGTGAAGTCCCAGAGCTGATGGCGAATCGCTGCGGAGGGCGGAAACGCTCCGGAGTTCCGCATGATCTCGACGCGGAAATTCATTAAACAGCGAAAGTAGTCGGGCCGGGCGAGCGCCCACTCGACGGCCGCCCGGACGTGGTGCTCCAACCGTGCCGAGGCGGGACCCTCTGGCGGAATCTGCATCTCGAGCTTTGCCCAGTCGCTCGCGACCGTCGCGAAGGCGAGACCTATGATCTCTTCCTTGGCGTCGAAGTGGTAGGTGAAGTGCCCACGCGCGAAGCCCGTCGCGTGCTCGAGCGCGCTGATGGTGCACGCGCGGATGCCGTCGCGGGCGATCACCTGGATCGCGGCCGCGATGATCTCGCTCCGGCGATCGGCCGGTCGCGGACGCGCCGGGCGCGTCGGTGCTTGATGCTCACCTGCCTGCGACATGCGTTTTCACTTGTACACTCATACTATGATGTGGTACTTGCTGACAAACGCGATCGTCTGGCCTTTGGTGCATGCGTGCCGTCATGCGGGCCACGGTCCCGAGCCGCAAGGAGGCCTTTCCATGATCCGCTTGATATCGCGTGCCGGGCGAAGCCTGGCCGTCGTCGCCGGACTGTTGCTTGCCGCCGTCTCTGCATCCCCGGCGCGCGCCGCTTCGAACTACACGCTCTTCGAGACCGGGCAGGTCCGTCCCCTGGCGCAGTCGCCGGACGGGACGCACCTGTACGCCGTCAATACGCCGGACGACCGCCTCGAGATCTTCTCGGTCGGTCCGGGGGCTCTGACGCACGTCTCGTCGGTCGCCGTCGGTCTCGAGCCCGTCGCGGTCGCCGCGCGCTCAAACACCGAGGTGTGGGTCGTGAACCACCTCTCCGACAGCATCAGCATCGTCGACGTGAGCAACCCGGCGTCGCCGCGGGTGACGCGGACGCTGCTCGTCGGCGACGAGCCGCGTGACATCGTCTTCTCGGGCAGCGGCCTGCACCGCGCCTTCATCACCACCGCCCACCGCGGACAGAACACGTCGCTGCAGTCGACGATCCACACGACCCTCACGACTCCCGGCATCGGCCGCGCCGACGTCTGGGTGTTCGACGCGAACAGCCTCGGTGCCACGCTCGAGGGGACGCCCGAGACGGTCGTGACGCTCTTCGGCGACACGCCGCGCGCCCTCACGGCCGCGCCGCCGCGCTGCTCGAACAACCCCACGCAGGCCTGCACGTCGAGCGCCGATTGCGGCGCCGGTAGCTGCGACAGCGCCACGGTGTACGCCGCGATCTTCGAGTCCGGCAACCGCACCACCACGCTGAGCGAAGGCGTGGTCTGCAACGGCGGCTCCGGCTCCGGTCCGTGCGGCGCCGTCTGCGCCGGCGGCCCCAACATGAACGGGCCGTGCGGCGGCCAGAACAGCGCCTGCCCCGGCAGCACCTGCGTGTTCCAGTCCCCCGGCGGTCTGCCGGCCCCCAACACCGATCACAACAGCGTGCAGCAGCCCGAGGTCGGCCTGATCGTCAAGTTCGACGGCACCCACTGGACCGACGAGCTCAACCGCAACTGGGACCACGCGGTCAACTTCAGCCTCCCCGACAAGGACGTCTTCGCGATCGATGCGATGGCAGGCACGCCGGCCGAGTCGGCGGTCTGGACGGGCGTCGGCACGACGCTGTTCAACATGGCGGTGAATCCGGCCAACGGCCACATCTACGTCACCAACACCGACGCGCAGAACGATGTCCGCTTCGAGGGCACCGGCATCTTCTCGGCGATGTTCAAGCCGTCGGGCGAGCCCGCGAGCGTCCGCGGCCACATCGCCGAGAGCCGCGTGACGGTGCTGAACGGCGTCGGGGTGACGCCGCATCATCTGAACAAGCACATCGACTACACGACGTGCTGCCCCGCGCCGCCGAACGCCGAGAACGACGCGAGCCTCGCCTTCCCGCTCGGCATGGCGATCTCGAGCGACGGCGCGACGCTCTACGTCGCGGGCTTCGGCTCGAGCAAGATCGGCGTCTACGCGACGAGCCAGCTCGAGGGGGACACGTTCACTCCCGGCGCCAACGACCTGACGATCACCGGTCTCCACGCCTGCCCCGGGGACTCCTGCGGTCCGACGGGTCTCGTCCTCGACGAGACGCGCACCCAGCTCTACGTGATGACGCGCTTCGACGATGGCATCTCCGTCGTCAGCACCGGTACGGGCATGGAGACGTCGCACGTCGGGCTCCACAACCCCGAGCCGGCGAGCATCGTCAATGGTCGCCGCTTCAACTACGACGCCAAGTTCACGTCGAGCCACGGCGACTCCGCATGCGCGAGCTGCCACATCTTCTCCGACTTCGACAGCCTCGCGTGGGACCTCGGCGATCCCGACGGCAGTGTCCTGAACAACCCGGGTCCGTTCCGCGTCGGCCCGTTCCCCAATCCGCCCGCGGTCTACGTCGACTTCCACCCGTTGAAGGGTCCGATGACGACGCAGAGCCTGCGCGGCATGGCCAACCACGGCCCGATGCACTGGCGCGGCGATCGCACGGGCGGCAATGACGCGCCGTCGGCGCAGCCCGACAGCGGCACGTTCGACGAGCAGGCGGCGTTCAAGAAGTTCAACGTCGCCTTCCCCGGCCTGCTCGGGCGGAGTGCGCCGCTGCAGACGGCGGAGATGCAGGCGTACACCGACTTCATCCTGCAGGTGACGTATCCGCCGAATCCGATCCGGGCACTCGACAATACGCTGACGACGGACGAGCAGGCCGGCAAGACCTTCTTCTTCGGTCCGGCCTCGGACACGTTCGAGGCCTGCCACGGCTGCCACCAGACCGATGCGAACGGCAACGCCACCTTCGGCGTCGACAAGCCGGGATTCTTCGGCGGCGACGGCGAGTCGTCCTTCGAGAACGAGACCCAGCATCTCAAGGTCCCGCATCTGCGGAACATGTACCAGAAGGTCGGCATGTTCGGCATGCCGACCGTGCCGTTCTTCAATGCCGGCGACAACGGCTTCCTGGGCGCTCAGGTCCGCGGCTTCGGCTTCCTGCACGACGGCAGCGTGGACACGCTCTTCCGCTTCCACAACGCTGGGGTCTTCAACCAGAGCGGCCTCAACCCGACGGGCATTCCGACGGGCGCCCCCGGCGATCCGCTCCGCCGCCAGCTCGAGCAGTTCATGATGGCCTTCGACAGCAACCTCGCGCCCATCGTCGGCCAGCAGACCACCCGCGACGCCTCCAACGGCGGCACTGTCGATGGACGCATCACGCTGCTCGAGCAGCGCGCGGATGCCGGTGAGTGTGATCTGGTCGTGAAGGGCGCGGTGGGCGGTGCGGCCCGCGGCTGGCTCTACGTCGGCAGCGGCTCCTTCATCGACGACCGTGCGGCCGATCCGGAGATCGGCGACGTGGCGCTGCGCGCGCTCAGCGGCACCGCCGGACAGGAGCTGACGTTCACCTGCGTCCCGCCGGGCTCAGGCGTCCGCATCGGCATCGACCGTGATGGCGACGGCTTCGGCGACGGCGACGAGATCGCCGCCGGCAGTGACCCGACCGATCCCAACAGCGTTCCGGCAGGCGGGACGCCGATCTGCACGTCGATCACCAACTTCGTCTACCAACACGCGAACATCAAGGACTCGCGCGGTACGCTGTCCCTGACCGCCAAGGACGTTCCGATCACCGACTACACGAACCAGGCGGTGGCGGTCGTGATCGACGACAACGGCGGGCCGATCTTCAGCGGCACGGTCCCCGGCGCGTCGATCATCCTGAAGGGCAAGACCTTCAAGTTCACTGCCCCGCGGCACACGGTCGGGATCACGAAGGTGACCCTCAAGGAAGACAACCGCCTTCCGGGCTCTTTCAAGATCACGGCCAAGACCAAGGGTGCGTGGACGCCCGGACTCGCCAACGAGACCGAGGCCACGACCACGGTGACGTTGAACGTCGGCGGCATGTGCTTCCGCGGCAACGCCACGAAAGTGAAGCCGTAACCCTCGCGACATGCCGTGAGGACGCGGGCGGCGATGCCGTCCGCGTCCTCACGGGCCGCTCTATCGCCCTGCCTCCCGCCGTGCTCTAACGCTCCCGCGGTTCCGATCTCCACCTCCGAAAGGACATTCCACGCATGCAGGTGCAGGACCTGAAGAAGCACCTCGTCGACATCTGTCACCGCGCCAGCGAGCGCTGGCTGACCGCCGGCTCCGGCGGCAACATCAGCGTCCGCATCCCGGACACGGACCGCTATCTGTGCACCGCGACCGGCGTCACATTCGCCGACACGGCGGTCGAGAACATCGTCGAGATGGATCTCGCCGGCAACCAGCGGGGCGGCGACTGGAAGCCGTCGAAGGAGCATCGCTGGCACGCCGGCGTGCTCGCCTTGCGCCCCGAGGTGCACGGCGTCGTGCACAGCCATTCGACCGCGACCATGGCGTTCGGCATCGTTGGCATGACGCCGCCGCACATGACGGGCCAGGCCCGCGCCCACCTCGGCGCGATCCAGATCGTGCCCTACGCCGATGCGGGCTCCGACAAGCTGCGCGACCTCGTCGTCGACGTCTACAAGGCCCATTCCGACACCCGCATCGTTCTGCTCGCGAATCACGGCCTCGCCGCCACCGGCCCGAGCCTGCTCGAAGCGTACAACCGCGCCGAGATCGTCGAGGACTCCGCGCAGGCGTACCTGCACTGCCGCCTGCTGGGACGGGAGCCGAAGCTGGATTTTTGATCCACTGATTTCGCCCCCGTGCGCCCGGCCGCTGCGCGGCCGTGCTCCGGTGAGCGTCGCGGCGCGGGGGACCCGCGCCGCTCCCTTACGCGCGGCTGCGCCGCGCGTGCTGCGGCTGCGCCGTCCGTGGTCCCGCGGGCCGTTCGTGTGCGCGGCTTATGCCGTGTCGGGTTTCGCTACCCGGCGAGCTTGGCGAGGAAGCCGCGGTCCTGGTCGATCAGGGCGGAGACCGTCGGGCGCTCGGTGACGCGGGCGAACCAGCGGGCGAGGGCCGGGTAGGTCGTGGGCTCGATGCCGGCACCGGCGTGGCTCAGATTGACGAGCTGGCAGAGCACGCTGATGTCGGCGAGCGTGAAGCGGCCCGCGACGAGGTACTCGTTGCCGCCGAGCTGGCTCTCCAGATAGGCGAAGTAGGTCGGAATCTCGGCGAGCGCGCTTGCGATGATGCGCTCGTCAGGCGTGTTCTTCATGAGCTTCGCGTTGATGACGCGCTGGAAGAAGATCTTGCCGGTGAGGCTCGGGCCCATGCCGCCGTCGGCGTACTCGTCGAACCAGCGCACGCGGGCGCGGTCGTAGGGATCGCGCGGGAAGAGGGGAGGCTCGGGGAAGCGCTCCTCGATGTACTCCGCGATCACCGAGCTGTCGGCGAGCTTCCGGCCCTGCTCGTCCTCCAGCGCCGGGATGCGGCCGAGCGGGCTCAGCCCGAGGAACTCGGCAGACTTCTCGAAGGGGTTGGCCCGCACGAGCTCATAGGGGACCTGCTTCTCGCCGAGCACGATCCGGACCTTGCGGACGAACGGAGACAATAGCGCGCCGTGGAGTTTCAGCATCCGGGTGCAGTAGCCGCCGCCCCGATCCAACGCAATCGGGCGCGATCGGCAAAGCGGTCAGGGCGTCCGCGCAAGCCAGGCACCGACCTCGCCCGCGATGCGACGCGACGCGGCGGCGTCGATGCGGAGCTGCTCGCGGGCCTGGGCGGTCGTCTCGCGGGTATCGTCGGTCACGTGGTGATCGAGGAAGGCGCCGACCTCGTCGGCAATCGACGCCGGCGTCAGCGCGGCCATGCCGCGGATCACGTACTGGCGCAGCATCGGGTCCATCGTCAGGATGCGCGCGCCCCAGTGGTCGCGCACGAAGCGCCACGCGGTGAGCCGGGCATGGCGCACACCGAGCAGGCGGGCGAGCACGAACGCGCGGTCCTGCGGCCGGACGTCGTCGGTGAAGGTGAGCGCCAACGTGCGCTCGACGAGCGCGGGGTCCTCGAAGCCGGTCAGGCCGAAGAGGAAGCGCTCCTCCTCCTCGGGATCGTCGGTGGCGCTCGTCCGCTTGCGCGCCAGGTAGCGCTCGTAGAGCGCCGCATCGCCGCCGCGCGCCGCGAGGCCGACGACGACCGGCACGAGGTTCGGATCGAGCGTGGCCCGGTCCTGGAGGTAGCGCTCGAGCCGGCGCCGCGCCTCGGCGCGCACGTCGTCGAGCCGCGCGAGCCGGCCGAGCGCCGCGATGACCGTGGCGCGCTTCATCCGCTCGTCGGCGCTCTCTCCGGCCGCCGGCTCCCAGCCGAGCACGTCGAGGCGGGGACGGAACGTGCGCTCCACCAGGCGGGCGAACGCGGGCCGCGCGTCGTCGTCGAGCGCGTGCGTCTCGAGCCAGGAGAGCCGCTCGAGCACGGCGTCGAGCACCGCGCGGTCGTCCTCGCCGCGGAAGCCGTCGAGCAGCGTCATGAACGAACCGGCGCCGCCGACGCCGGCCTTGACCAGCACCCACTGATTGCCGACCAGGCTGAGCCGCTCCTCCGCCGAGAGCGCCTCCATCGCGCGCGCGAGGCGCGCGATGCCGTCCTCGTCGAGCGCGTAGCGATAGAATCCCGCCGCGCCGCCGTTCGGATGCACCCAGCGCGCGCCGGCGATCGCCACCTCGTCCTCGGCGCCGGTGAGCAGCACGCGCTCCTCGCGGACGCCGTCGTCGCCGCCCACCTTGAGCACGAGCGGCACCGGCCAGCGCTGCGGCGCGACACCCGCCGCCGCGTCGGGGTCGGCGAAGAAGCGGCGCTGGCGCAGGCGCAGCGTTGCGCCGCTGGCGTCGAAACGCGTCGCGATCTCGACCACCGGATGGCCCGGCTCGCGAATCCAGGCGTTTGCGATCGTCGTGACGTCGTGCCCGGACGCGCTCGACAGCTCGCGCCAGAAGTCGTCGGCGGTGGCGTTGCGCTCGGCGTAGCGGCGGAGATAGGCGCGCACGCCGGCGCGGAACGCGTCGGCACCGAGGAACGCCTCGATCATGCGCACGACACCGGCGCCCTTCCAGTAGGTGATCACGTCGAAGCGCTCCGCTGCCTGGCGGGCGTTGTCGACGTGGAAGGAGATCGGGTGGGTTGAGACCAGCGCATCGAGCGCGAACGGCCGCGCCAGGGTCGCGACGAAGTCGCGCCACATGCCCCATTCCGGGGTGAGGTCCGCGGTGGCCTTCCAACCGACGAAGGTCGCGAACGACTCGTTCAGCCAGAGGTCGTTCCACCAGGCCATGGTAACCAGGTCGCCCCACCACATGTGGGTGAGCTCGTGCGCGGCGGTGTAGAAGATGTCCTTCAGCGTGTCCTCGGCCGCTTGCCCGGGATCGGCGGCGATGGCGGTCAGGCGGTAGGTGATCGCGCCCGGGTTCTCCATCGCGCCCGCCTCGAAGTCGGCGAGGCCGATCGCGTCGATCTTGCCGTACGGGTAGGGGATGGCGGTGTAAGCGGCGAGGTACTCGACGGCGCGGCAGTGCGCGTCGCGCGCGTAGAGGCCCTTCTCGGCCATGCCCTCGGGCAGCCAGACGCGGACCGGCACGCCGTCGGCGGTCGCGACGCTCTCGGTCGCGTCGAAGGGACCGACGGCGAACGCGACCAGGTACGAGGAGATCGGCGGCGTCTCGCGGAAGCGGACTTCCTTCCGGCCGTCGCCGAGCGGGCGTTCGCCGTCGACGGCGCCGTTGGCGATGGCGCGCGCGGCCGCCGGCACGACCAGCGTGACGGCGAAGCGCGCCTTGAACTCGGGCTCGTCGAAGCAGGGGAAGGCGCGGCGCGCGTCGGCCGCCTCGAACTGCGTCGCTGCGTAGCGCTGCTCGTCCTTGGTCGAGCGGTAGAGGCCGCGAAGCTTCTCGAGGATGGTGCCGGCGAAGCGCACATGGAGCGTCGCCGGTCCCGGCTCCAGCGGCGAGGGGAAGATCAGCGATGCGGCCTCGGCCTCCGGATGGACGACGACGCGTGCCGCCAGGCCGCCCGCGATCCGCGCGTTGGCGATCTCCAGATCGAGCGCGTGCAGCGTGACGACGTCGGTGCGGGCGCCGATTTCGAGCGCGATGTCGACGGTACCGTCGAAGCGCCAGGCGTCGAGGTCGAGCTCGAGCCGTAGCGCATAGTGCCGCGGCAGCACCTGCTTCGACAGCCGGAAGTTCGCGCCGGGATCCGCGGGATCGTGCGTCGCCATGGCGCGCTAGGCCGCGCGCTCGACGACCGTGTCGATCATCGCCTGCACGATCGTCCCGACCTCGCCGTCCTTCGGCGTGAACACGTGGCGGATGCCGAGGCGGCGCAGCTTCGCCTGATCGGCTTCGGGGATGATGCCGCCCATCACGACCGGGATGCTGTCGGCGCCGGCCTCGCGCAGGCCGCGCTGGACCTCGGTCGCGATCCAGAGGTGCGATCCCGAAAGGCTCGAGATGCCGATGAGGTCGACGTCCTCCTGCACGGCCGTCGCGACGATCATCGCCGGCGTCTGCTTGAGGCCGGTATAGACGACCTCCATGCCGGCCTCGCGGCAGGCGAACGCCAGGAGCTTCACCGCGTTCACGTGGCCGTCGAGACCCGACTTGGCGAGGAGCACGCGCATGTGGCGCGGCGCGCGCGGCAGGCGGAGCGCCGGCGCGTCCTTGATCTCGGAGCCGAGCGGTGCCTGGTAGCGGCCGCCGAGCGCGTGCTCGATCGCCTTCGTCCACTCACCGGTCGTGCCGCCGGCCTTGGCGAGCGCGATCGATGCGGGAAGCACGTTGCCACCGGACTTGGCGACGCGCTCGAGCTCGGCGAGCGCGGCCGTCACCGCGCCGGCGTCGCGCTGCGCCTTCCAGGTGCCGAGCGCGGCGATGCGCCGCTCGACGTGCGCGTCGGTGACCAGGTCCTCCTCGCGGACGCGCGACGTGCCGCTGAAGGCCCCGACCTCGCCCGTGAAAGCATTCACCCCGACGACGAGGCGCTCCTTCGTCTCGATCTGCTGGCGCCAGCGGACGAGCGCGACGGTCAGCCGGGTGGCAACCCAGCCGATGCACTGCGCGTAGCCGAGCCGCTCCATGTCGGCGACGATCGCGCGGGCGTCGCGCTTGATCTCGTCGGTCACCTTTCCGATGACCGTGGAGCCCTCGAAGATGTCGGGGTAATCGGCGATGCCGGTCTCGTGCATCAACACCTGCTGCGTGCGCAGCGAGAGGATCTGTTCGCTCGGATCGGGCAGGCCGAGCGCCTCGCGGAAGCCCGGGAGCTGCAGCGCGCCGACCCGCGCCGACGCCGACAGCAGCACCGGCAGCGCCTCGTAGGCGATGCGGATGATGTTGACCTCGGGCTGCTGCTCGGTGAGCGTCAGCGAGCGCACCTGGCAGCCCGACCGCCACTTGGTGGTGATGCCGTAGCGCTCCTTGCAGAGCTCGGTCCAGAGCTGGCTGTACGCGCGGACCTTGCAGATCTCGGGGACGAGCTCGATGCCCGAGTTGATGAAGAAGCTGATGCGCTCGACGACGCCGGCGAAGACCTCGGGCGCGAGCGCCGCGCGGATCGTCTCGAGGATCAGGATGGCGTTGCCGACGGCGTAGCCCACCTCCTCGGCCGGCGACGCGCCCGACTCCATGAAATGGTAGCCGCAGCTGTTCATCGGGTTCCACTGCGGCGTCTCGGTCGCGGCGAACACGATCAGGTCGGTCGACAGGCGGAGCGACACGCCCGGATCGAAGATCGACGTGCCGCGCGCCACGAACTCCTTGAGGAGATCATTCTGCGTGGTGCCGCGGAGCTGATTGCGGGGCACGCCGCGCTCGTCGGCGAGGGCGACGTACAGCGCGTAGAGCCACGGCGCCGTCGCGTTGATCGTCATCGACGTGTTGATCGAGCCGAGATCGATCTCGCGGAAGAGCGCATCCATGTCGCCGAAATGGGAGATCGAGACGCCGGTGCCGCCGATCTCGCCCGCCGACATTGGGTCGTCGGCGTCGTAGCCGTTCTGGGTGGGCAGATCGAAGGCGACGGACAGGCCGCGCTGCCCCTGGGCGAGGTTCTCGCGGTAGCGCCGGTTCGACTGCTCGGCGTCGCCGAAACCGGCGTAGGTACGGATGATCCAGGGGGTGCGGGCGGCGTCGCTCTTGGGCATCGGGGTCACTCCGAAGGGCGGATTCTCACCCGCGCGTCGCGAAGAGGCAAGGCTGAATGGGCGGCGTGCGCGCGCTCAGGCGGGTGGCACGACCGTCGGGGGCACGTCGTACGAGGTCTCGGCCGCACGCACCGACGGCTCGAGCGTGTCGACGCTCGAAGCGGCGCCCTGCGCGGCCGCGACGAGCGCGCCACCGAGCGCCAGCTCGATGATCACCGCGGCCCAGCCGAAGAGCCCCGGATTGCCGTCCGCGTACACGCCGAAGAGCCGCCCCGCGCCCATGCCGAGCCACATGAGCCCCACGAAGAGCAGTCGAGCGCGATGGACGGGCGGGTCCACGGCGGCGAAGAGCGTAGCGACGCCCATGACGATGAAGAGCCCGCCATAGGTGGCGCGCACCTCCCCGAGCGCAGCGGCCATGTGGGACGGGTTCGCGTAGGCGAGACCGATGAAGAACAGCGCGCGCTCCGGGTACAGCAAGCCGATGATGCCGAGTCCGGTGATGACGATGCCGGCGACGATCGTGACGACGCGAGGGCTCATGGGGCGGGGAGCATACCACCAGCCCGCGCGGCCACGGAAGCGCGGCGCCGGCTAGAGACGCCGCGACCGGCCGATGCCGAAGCCGAAGGCGAGCAGCGCGCCGCCGAGGAGCGGGAGAGCCGCGCCGCGGAGGCTGCCGGCCCGCGTCCACAGGACGGCGCGCTGGACGATGCCGGGACCCTGGACCACGACCGGCGCGCCGATCTGCAGCACGCGCACGTCGGTGAACCAGGCGGTGCCCGTGTTCAGGTTGGCGTAGCTGCCGAGGCGCAGGCAGAGGTCCCACTGTTGCTCCTCGCCGGCCTTCGCCTCGACCTCGATGCGCTGCCAATCCGCCGTCCCGCGCACGTCGCTCGAGTCGACGACCCGCGGCTCGATCGCGATGTGCGCCCCCGACGCGCCGGTGCCGACCTGGCTCGTGCGGACCCGCGTCGAGACGCGGTACGTGCCGCCCGGCTGCACCGGGATGCTCTGGCACCAGCGCGCGTCGTTCGGCTCGACGTTGTGCATGCCGGCGCTGCTCGGCGCGTCGCCGGTCGCTGGTGTCCACGTGAACTGGACGCTCTCGCGCGCCCAGGCCTCGTTCCGCCACTCGGCGGGCGCATTCTCGGCGCCGTCCTTGAACGTCCCATTGCGGACGAGCTCCGCCGCGTGCGCGGCCGGCGTCAGCGCCAGCAGCGCGGCGACGAGGCCGGCGAGGGCGCGCGCCCTCACGCCTCCCATCGCCGCAGCACCATCGAGGCGTTCGCGCCGCCGAAGCCGAAGGAGTTGGTGAGCGCGACGCGGACCTCGGCCCGGCGCGCGCTGTGCGGCACGTAGTCGAGGTCGCACTCGGGATCGGGGTTGTCGAGGTTGATCGTCGGCGTGACGATCCCGGTCTCGAGCGTCTTCGCGCTGAGCAGGGTCTCGAGCGCGCCCGACGCGCCGATGAGATGCCCGGTCATCGACTTCGGGGCCGTGACCGCGAGGCGATACGCGTGCTTGCCGAAGACGAGCTTCAGGCCCTGCGTCTCGTTGACGTCGCCGATCGGCGTCGAGGTGGCGTGGGCGTTGACGTAGTCGACCTCTTCGGGCGCGAGGCCGGCGCTGTCGAGCGCCGCTTGCATGCAGGCCGCGACGCCGATGCCGTCGGGTAGCGGTGCGGCGATGTGGAAGGCCTCGCTGCCGGTCGCGTAGCCGACGATCTCGGCGTAGATGCGGGCGCCGCGCGCCTGCGCGTGCTCGAGCGACTCGACGATCAGCATGGCGCAGCCCTCGGAGAGCGCGAAGCCGTCGCGGTCGCGGTCGAATGGGCGGCTGGCGCGCTCGGGCTCGTCGTTGCGCATCGTCACCGCGCGCGAGTTGGAAAAGCCGGCGACCTCCGTCGGGTCGATGAGCGCGTCGGTGCCGCCGGCGATGACGGCGTCGCACGTCCCCTCGCGCACGTAGCGCCAGGCCTCACCCACGGCGTTCAGGCCCGAGGCGCAGGCGTTGCCGATCGTGAAGTTCGGGCCGCGCACCTGGAGGCGGATCGCGATCTGCGCGGCGGCCATGTTGGTGGTGATCGCGGTGATGTAGAAGGGCGAGACGCTGCCCGGCCCGTCCTCGTGGAAGCCGGTCACCGTCTTGAAGATGGTGCGGGCGCCGCCGTTGTTGTTGCCGAGCAGGACGCCGATGCGCCGCGATTTCTCGAGGTCGATCGGCAATGCCGCATCGTCCACCGCCATGACGGCCGAGGCGACCGCGTAGCGTGCGAAATCGTCCATGCGCTTCAGGTGCTTCGGCGGCATGTACTTGCCGGGCTCGAAGCCCTTCACCTGACCCGCGATGCGGCAGAGCTGATTCGACGCGTCCCACAGGGTGATGGGACCGATGCCGGATCGTCCAGCGCACGCGTTCTCCCAGATCGTGGGAACGTCCGAGCCGAGGGGGGTGACGCCGCCCAGGCCGGTGATCACGACGCGCGGTGCGGTCATCGATGCCCTCTTGTGTAGTTGCCGCGGGGAGGTGCGTCAAACAGGGGACGGCGCGGTGGTGTCATCGGCCGGTAAGGTGTTACACCGCCGCATGCCCTTCGCGGAGCTTCCCGGCGCGCGCATCTACTACGAGACCCACGGCGACGGCCCCTGGCTGGTGTTCGCGCACGGCGCCGGCGGCAACTGCCTCTCGTGGTGGCAGCAGATCCCGCATTTCGCTTCGCGCTACCGCTGTCTCGTGTACGAGCAGCCGGGGTGGGGACGCTCGACCGCCGACGGCGCGCCCGATCCGGCGCGCTTCGCCGGCGACCTGGTCGCGCTCCTCGACCATCTCGGCGTCGCACGCGCGGCGCTCGTCGGACAGTCGATGGGCGGGTGGGCCGTGCTCGGCTGCGCGTTGCGGATGCCGCACATCTCGCATGTCCTCCTGGCGAGCACGCTCGGCGGCCTCACCGAC
Organism: Binatia bacterium; assembly: GCA_036496285.1. Taxonomy (GTDB): domain Bacteria; phylum Desulfobacterota; class Binatia; order UTPRO1; family UTPRO1; genus DP-19. Next base: position 34,991 of record DASXLI010000015.1, on the reverse strand, counting down.
GAGGCGACCACGGAGATGCTGCTGCGGGTCGTCGTCGCCTCGACGGGCCAGCCGATCGATGCCCATGCCGCGCTGGCCGCGGATTACCCCGCGCGCGAGCCGGTGAAGACCCATCTCTTCGAGCAGATCGCCGGCCTGAACCCGCCGCTCCAGGCGGCGTTCCTCCAGGCGCTCGTGCGGCTCCGTCTCGAGCCGCCGCGCGAGCCGCCCTTCAAGCTCGGGTTCATCGCCGGCGACCGCGACCGGCTCTTCCCGTTGCCGATGATCCAGCAATCACACGGGCGCGTGCCTGGCGCCGAGCTGACGGTGGTGCCGGGCTCGGGCCACTCGATCTATTTCGAGTATCCCGACGAGTTCAATCGTACGCTCGACGCGTTCCTAGGCCGCTGAGTCGGCGCCGACCGTGGCTGCGCCGTGCAGCTCGCGCTCGAGCGCCACGGCGACCGCCTCATCCTGCCGGTTGCCCTCGTCGGGATCGAGCGTCGAGAAGCCCATCACGCCCATGTCCTCGAACGCGGCGCGGATCTTCGGGCCCCAGATGCCGATGTCCTTGAGCGTCGGCACGATGCGCATGAAGAGGCCGCCGCGGAACTGCTTCATCAGCTCCGACTCGCGGACGTGGCGTACGCACTCGTTGGCGTCGTAGTCGAGGTTGCGCCACACCTCCTCGCCGAGGAAGCGGTCGCGCATCAGATAGCACGCGTCGACGGTGAACTCCTCGCGCTCGCGACGCTCCGCCTCGGTGAGCTGCGGGTAGTAGTCGCGCAGCGCAAGACGCCCGAAGGCGACGTGGCGCGCCTCGTCCTGCATGACGTAGGCGTTCACCTCGCGGGCGGTCGGCTCGGTCGCGACGTCGCGGATGTTGCCGAAGGCAGCGAGGGCGAGACCCTCGATCAGGATCTGCATGCCGAGGTAGGTGAAGTCCCATCGCGAGTCGCTGACGATCTGCTCGAGGAGCGTCGCCAGGTTCGGGTTGATCGGGTAGGCGAGCTCGAGCTTCTCACGGATGTAGCGCGAGTAGGTCTCGACGTGGCGCGCCTCGTCCATCACCTGCGTGCCGGCGTAGTACTTGGCGTCGAGGTCGGGCACGGTCTGCACGATCTTGGCGGTGCAGATGAGCGCGCCCTGCTCACCGTGCAGGAACTGCGAGAACTGCCAGGACGCCATGTGGTGGCGGACCTTGGCCTTCTCCTTGTCGGTGAGCTTGCTCCACACGCGCGAGCTCGAGATCGGGATGAAGGCATCGGGGACGCCGAGCGGGTTGTCGTGATCGATGGGGCGGGTCCAGTCGATGCGCTTCGAGGCATCCCACTGGCGGTCCTTCCCCTTCTGGTAGAGGTTCTGCATCTTCTCGCGGCTGTCGGCGTAGTCCCAATCGAAGAGCGTGGTGGTGCTGGCCGTGCCGACCGCCCAGGCGTCGTTGGCGACCGGTACCGCGTAGCTGTCCATCTTCATGGCGGGCTCCTTCTCGGGCGAGTGGCTGCGCCGGCGCGGCCTGCAGCTCTTGTTGATAGGACTATCAATAGGGCTCTCTATCTGTCAAGCGCAATATGACAGCGCGGAAGCCGTTGGGCACGGGCTATGCGATCGCCGAGCGCGGCTTCCCGTCGAGGCGCCCCGCTAATTGACTAAAATATCGACAAACTGGCGGCCCGTTGCTATGCTCCCGCCATGACGATGGTCCGGCGACGCGCTGCCCGGCTCGCCCCGGAAAACCGGCGGGCGCAGCTCCTCGAGTGTGCCATCCGCGTGGTGGCGCGGCGCGGGCTCGGGCGGGCAACGCACGCCGAGATCGCCGAGGAGGCCGGCGTCGCGGTGTCGACGACGTTCGTCTACTTCAAGACGCGCGGCGATCTCGTGCGCGCCGTCCTCGAGGCGGTCGAGCGCTTCCAGCAGGCGCTCCTCGAGCGCCACCATCGCGCCGACAACCCGGTGCCCCGCGCGCTCCTCGATCACGCGATCGCCTTCGCCGCCTGCGTCGACACGCACCCCGACCACGCGCGCATCCTCCTCGAGTGGAGCACGTCGATCCGCGAGGAGATCTGGCCGCTCTACGTCCGCTTCCACGACGGCATGGTGCGGCGCATCGCCGCCACCTTGCGGCGCGGCCAGGCCGACGGCAGCGTCCCGGCGCACCTCGACCCGGACGACACGAGCCTGCTGATCGTCGGCGCCGGCCACGTCGTGGCGCAGATGAAGTTCACGCGCCAGCCGCCGGAGAAGGTGCACCGCTTCCTCTTGACGCTCCTGCGCGGCGCGATCGGCACCGAGGCCGTGAGCGCCGCGCTCGCCGGCTAGCGTTCGCACGCGCCTACGGCAGCGCGCAGCGCCGCCCGCCGCCGTTGTGCACCAGCGTGCACGGCAGGGTCGCGGTGGCGCAGGCAGGACCGGCAACGAGCGTGATCGCGTTGCTTCCGTTGCCGCCGACGGCGGGCCCGGCGAGGAGACCCTTCGCCGTGAGCTTGCTCGGCTTGGTCGGCGTGGGCGCCTTGAGCTGCAGGGTCTGGAGGCCGTTCGCGACCATGCCGAGCTTGTCGCGGAACTTCTCGGCCGTGCCCGCGCGGTTCGCGACGAAGCTCGCGCCCGGCACGTGCAACGCCTGGAAGACCGTGGTGCCGTCGTGCAGCAGGAGATCGGCGCCGGCCGGCGTCGTCGGATCGAGCGGTGCGGGCGGCGCGAACGCGCCTTTCAGCGTGAACTTGCCGGCGCGCGAGGGGCTCGGGAGCCTGAGCGTGAGCTTCGCGGCGCTCATCGAGGCGCAGTGCAGGCAGCCGGTCACCTCCGTGCAGAGGTCGGTCGTGGCGGCGTCGCCGTCGTCGCACGCACCGGGGGTGCCGACGCAGGCGCCGCCGCTGCAGGCGTCGCCGATCGTGCAGACCGCGCCGTCGTCGCAGGCGGTGCCGTCGGCGGCCGCCGTGCCCGGCTGGCAGCCCGTCGCCGGGACGCAGGTCTCGACGCCGTTGCACGGCTCGCCGTCGTCGCAGACCGGCGGCGGACCGGGCTGGCAGCCCTTCACCGAGCTGCAGAACTCGTCGCCGTTGCAGCGGTCACCGTCGTCGCACTGACGGACGAACTGGCGGAGCCCGATCTGGCAGGCGCCCTCGAGGCAGCCGTCCTGCGTACAGGGATCGCCGTCGCCCGGGCACGGCGTGTGGTCGGCGACCTGGTGGCAGTCACTCACGCAGTTCGGCGGGTTCGCCTCCTCGACGTAGACGCAGCCGAGCGCGGCGTCGCAGGTGTCCGTGGTGCACGGATCGCCGTCGTCGCAGTCGACCGGCGTGCCGACGCAGGCGCCGCCCGCGCACGTGTCGCCGAGCGTGCACGCGCTGCCGTCGCTGCAGCGCAGGCCGTCATCAGCGGGGCCGCAGCTCGTGGGGCACGCGCTGTCGTGATGCACGCATCCCGCCGTCGGCTCGCAGGCGTCGACGGTGCAGGGGTCGCCGTCGTCGCACTGGAGCGGCGGCCCCGCCTGGCAGGCACCCGCGACGCAGCGCTCGATGCCGTCGCAGAGGTTACCGTCGGCGCACTCGGAGTCGAAAACGCAGGCGCGCGCGAGCGGCACGGCGGTGAGCGACCATACGAGACACGCAAAAACGGCGGAGTAGGGGGCGCGGCGCATCGGATCCTCCAGTGGAACGGCGTAGGCGGCATATCACGACGGGGCGCCGCAGGGTGTCAAGCGCTCGGGGGGCCTCAGGCGCACCGTGCCAAACGAGCGTTGCGACCTTGTCGACAGGTCGGATATTCACGCGGCCTAGGGAGGGCTCTCATGAAGCTCTACGTTGGCAATTTGTCGTACGACGTCACGGATAACGATCTGCGGGAGGCATTTGCAGCGCACGGTCAGGTCACCACGGCGGACGTCGTGAAGGACCGCCAGAGCGGTCAATCGAAGGGCTTCGGGTTCGTCGAGATGCCTTCCAAGGACGAGGCGAACGCCGCGATGCAGGCCCTGAACGGCACGGCCCTCCGCGGCCGCGCGATCAACGTCAACGAGGCGCGTCCGCGCACCGACGGTGGCGGCGGCGGGGGCGGGGGCGGGGGCGGCCGACGCGGCGGTGGCGGGGGCGGCGGGGGCGGAGGTGGGCGCGGCGGCCGCTGGTAGGCCGCGGGCGCACAACTTTGACGTCCACGCGCATTTAGTGACGCCCGGCCCGCTGGGGCCGGGCGTGGGACACGGCATTCCGGGAGAAAAGAGCCCGTGACATCGCCGATGTCCTGGCATGTGGCTTGCGTGGGGGAACCGCGATGCAATTCTCGCGGTGGGCCGTCCTGCGCCTTCTGGGTTTCGGGCGGCGGGACCACGTCGAGTCCGGGTCGGCGGAGCACGGGGTGCTCGACGCTCCGGCGTTCCGCTGGCGCGCCTGGGGTGCGGGGGCGGTCGCCCTCGTCGCGCTGCTTGCCGTGCGACTTGTCATGTGCGAGCTCGCGGCCGATCGCCGGGAGCAGGTGATCGGAGACGACCTCGGCCGGGTCATCGAGGGCGCCTTCCATCCGCATCGCGACTATCTCGAGCCGCGCCTCGGCCTCGCGCGTCAAGTGAGCGCGCTGCTCGCCGCGCCGGGCGCCGCGCCGCAGGCGGTGCGGGCGGTCGCGGACGCGGGCGTCAAGCAGCTCCCCGAGGTCCCGTTCCTCGTGTATCGGCCGGGCCACGGCGCGGGCTGGCAGGTCGGGGTGAGCGATGTCCCGCCCGAGGTGGAGGCGATCGCCGGCCGTCTCGACGTGTCGGTCCGCACCAATCCGCGCGACGTGCCCGCGCTGGCGGCGGATCTGCGGACGTGGGGACGGACGCTGCTCGTGCGCGTGGCGGTCGGCGACGGCAACGCGGCCGTGCTCGAGGCGATCCGCCTCGACCCGCTCTACGATCACCTGTTCCTGCCGCAGCTCCGCGAGAGCTTCGTCCTGCAGATCTTCGACGAGACCGGCCTGATGTGGGGCGAGGCCGGCGAGCCGCCGTCCGGCGCGTTGGTCGTGACGCGCCGGTTCCCGATCGCGTCGCAGCATTGGACGATCCGCGCCTGGCCGCGTCCGGCGTGGCTGGCCGAGCAGCGCCGCGCGGAGTGGTGGGCGATCGCCGGATTCGGCCTGCCGACGGCGCCGATCGTCGCCGCCGTGCTCGTCTGGCTGCTGCTCTGGTGGGGGCGCCTCACGCAGAAGATCGTGCTTGCCGAAACCCGCATGCGCCTCACCGTCGATCGGTCGCTCGACGCGGTCGTCACGATGAGCGCCGAGGGGCGCATCACCGCGTGGAGCGCGCAGGCGGAGTTGACCTTCGGCTGGACCCGCGAGGAAGCGCTCGGCCGCCTCGTCGCCGAGACGATCATCCCTCCGGCGCAGCGCAGCGCGCACGCGCACGGCCTCGCGAACTACCTCGCGACCGGCGAAGCCCGCGTCCTCAACCGGCGTATCGAGGTGATGGCCTGGCACCGCGACGGCCGCGAGTTCCCGGTCGAGCTGTCGATCTCGGGCCTGACGCTCGACGGCGTGCACCACTTCACCGCGTTCGTGCGCGACATCGCCGACCGCAAGCGGGTGGAGGAGGAGCTGCGCACGGCCAGGGACAACGCCGAGGCCGCCAACCGCGCGAAGAGCGAGTTCCTCGCGACCATGAGCCACGAGATCCGGACGCCGATGAACGGCATCTTCGGCATGACGGAGCTCGCGCTCGACACCAGCGACGACGTCGAGCGGCGGGACTTCCTCGTCCGCGCGCGCGCCTGCGCCGAGAGCTTGATGACGATCATCAACGACGTGCTCGACTTCTCCAAGATCGAGGCGGGCAAGCTCGACCTGGAATACATCGAGTTCGACGTCCGCGCGGTGGTCGACGGCGTGCTCGATACGCTGGCGATCGAGGCGGGGCGCAAGCAGCTCGAGCTGGTCGGCTTCGTCGAGGACGCGCTGCCGCCGCGCCTGCAGGGCGACCCCGGGCGGCTGCGTCAGGTGATCATGAACCTCGCCGGCAACGCCCTCAAGTTCACCGAGCACGGCGAGATCGTCATCCGCCTCGGCGTTACGGCGGCCTCGACGCCGGAGCGCGTCGTCCTGCGCTGCACGGTGCAGGACACCGGAATCGGCGTCCCGCCCGACAAGCAGGCCACGATCTTCGAGTCCTTCACGCAGGCGGACAGCTCGACGACGCGCCGCTACGGCGGCACCGGCCTCGGCCTCGCCATCTCGCAGCGCCTCATCACGATGATGGGGGGCACGATGGGCGTCGAGAGCGAGCCGGGCCACGGCAGCATGTTCTGGTTCGAGGTTGCGCTCGAGCCGGGCGGCCCCGCGACCGTCGTCGAGAGGCGTGATCTGGCGGGGCTGCGTGTCCTCGTCATCGACGACAACGCGACCAACCGCATGGTGCTGCTTAAGCTCCTGCAGAGCTGGGGCTGCCGCGCCGCGCTCGCCTCGGGCGGCGCCGAAGGCTGCGATCTGCTCGTGCACGCGGCGCACGGCGGCGAGCCCTTCGACCTCGTGCTGCTCGACATGCACATGCCCGACCTCGATGGCATCGAGACCGTCCACCGCATCCGTGCGGACGCGACGATCCGCGGGGTGTCGATCATCGCCCTGACCTCGGTCAGCCGCAGCGGCGCCCGCCACGAGGGCCTCGACCTGGCCGCACTGATTCCGAAGCCGATCAAGCACGCGCAGCTCGCCGAGGCGATTGTGAAAGCGCGCATCCGACCGTCCTCCGGAGGGGACCACATGACGGCACAACGCGAGCGGCCCGCCTGCATCCTCGTCGTCGACGACAACGAGGCCAACCGGATCGTCGCACAGAAGGTTCTGCTGCGCGCCGGCTACGACGTCTGCCTGGCGACCAACGGCCGTGAGGCGATCGCCGCGTTCCGTGAGCGCACGCCCGACCTCGTGCTGATGGACGTGCAGATGCCGGAGATGGACGGCATCGCGGCCACGGCCGCGATCCGCGCCGGCGAGGATCCCGCGCGCCGCCGCCCGATCTTCGCGCTCACCGCCGCGATGACCGCGGAGGACCGGGCGCGCTGCAGCGAGGCGCAGATGGACGGCTACATCGTGAAGCCGCTGCGGCGCGAGGACCTCCTGGAGACGGTCGGGCGCGCGCTCGCCGCGGCGCCCGTCGATCCGCCCGCGGCGCCCAGCGAGCCCGAGGAACCGCTCCTCGACGACGACGTGATGGCGGAGATCGCCGGCCGTTTCCTCGACGAGGCCGTCACACGGTGCCAGGCGCTGCGCGACGCGCTCTCCGGCGGTGACGCGAAGGCGGTCGAGCACATCGGACACTACCTGAAGGGCGGCGCCGCCCAGCTCTCGATCTTCGCGGTCCGTGACCTCGCGGCCGCGGTCGAGATGCTCGGCCGCACGGGCCAGCTCGACTCCGTGCACGGCCTGGTCCCGGCGCTCGCCGACGAGATCGACCTCGCGCAGCGCGCGCTCGCGGCGCGCGAGCCCGGCAGCGCCGTCTCGGCCTAGCGGCGGCGCGGCCGGTCACGCCGCCGTCACCTCGTCCGAGGGCGCGCCGCTACTTGCCGTAGAGCGCGGCGAAGCGCCGGTGCATCTCGGCGTCGCTCAGGCTTTCCCTGAGGCTTGCCAGGTGCCAGGCGTGGCCGATGCGGCCGTCGTTCGGGTCGACGAGGCGCATCGTCTCGACGGCGCCGAAGGCGGCGGCGTAGAAATCGAGCGCCGCCGCGGCGCCCTGCACGCAGAGATAGGGGGTTGCCCCATGCTGTCGCGCGGGAACCGGATCGACGGCGGCCGTCACGCGCCGTGCTCCTCGCGCAGCGCGCGCAGGATCGCCCACGTCGCAGGCGACTGGTTCAGCGTGTAGAAGTGAATGCCGGGCGCGCCGCGGCGCAACAGCTCGCGGCACTGCTCGGTCGCAAACGCGATGCCGATCTGCTGCGCGGCCGCGTCGTCGCCGCGCGCCTGGTCGAGGTCGCGCTGCAGCGCCGTCGGGATGTGCGCTCCCGAGAGCCCGGCGATGCGCTCGATCTGGGCGACGTTGGTGATCGGCATGATGCCGGGCACGATCGGCGAGGTGATCCCGGCCGCCCGCGCCCGCTCGACGAAGGCGAAGTAGCGGGCGTTCTCGTAGAAGAGCTGCGTGATGAGGAACTCGACGCCGGAATCGACCTTGGCCTTCAGGTTCGAGAGGTCGAGCTCGACGCTCGGACACTCCGGGTGCTTCTCCGGGTACGCGGCGCCGCCGAGGCAGAAGGCGTAGCGGCGCTCGCGGATGAAGCGGACCAGCTCGGTCGCGAAACGGAAGCCGTCGGGCGGCTGCACGAACGCCGGCTCGTCGCGCGGCGGATCGCCGCGCAGCGCGAGCACGTTCTCGATGCCCGCGTCGCGGATGAGGCCGAAGATGCGGTCCATCTCGCCGCGCCCGGCCGTGGCGCAGGTCATGTGCGCCATCGCCTCGATGCCGAGCTCGTTCTTGATCCGGGCGGTGATCTCGATCGTCTTCTCCGGCGGCTTGGCGCCGGTCTTGGTGACCGACACGAACCCCGGCCGGAGCTCCTTCAGGCGGCGGACGGTGTCGAGCAGCTTGCGCTCGCCCTCGTCGGTCTTGGGCGGGAAGAACTCGAAGGAGAAGACCGGCTCACCGGTCTCGAACAGGTTGCGGATACGCATGAGCGCCCTAGCTTAACCGGGACCGGGGCGGCGTTGCCAGCGCGTGTTTTTCCAGGCCAATGCGGATGCTATCCTGGAGGCCGCGATGAGCGAGCGGACGACACGGGACGACGGGACGGGCGTCGCGACGCGGACGCGCACCGAGCGGAAGCTGCAGAAGCCCCGCATGTACAAGGTGTTGCTGCACAACGACGATTACACGACGATGGAGTTCGTCATCTACGTGCTGCAGGGCATCTTCCACCGCAACGAGACGGACGCGGTGCAGATCATGCTGCACGTGCACAAGAACGGCATCGGGGTGGCGGGCGTGTACACCCGTGAGGTCGCCGAGGCGCGCATCGGCCAGGTCGAGGATCTCGCCCGCTCGCACGAGTACCCGTTGCGGTGCAGTATGGAGGAGGCGTGACCCCGGTCGGGAGATCGCGAGAGGAGTCGCATGCGCATCAGCCGTGAGCTGGAAGTCACCCTGAACCTGGCGCTCGCCGAGGCACGGCGACGGCGTCACGAGTTCCTCTGTATCGAGCACGTGCTCTACGCGTTGCTGCACGACGACGACGTCGCGGAGATCATCCGCCAGTGTGGCGGCGACGTTCCGGATCTGAAGGACGGCCTCGAGAAGTTCTTCGCGGAGAAGCTCGAGACCCTGCCGGAGGACTCGACGGTCTCGCCGCAGCAGACGCTCGGCTTCCAGCGCGTCATCCAGCGCGCGGCGGCGCACGTGCAGTCGGCGGGCAAGGACGAGATCCTGGGGCGCAACGTGCTGGTCTCGATCTTCCGCGAGCCCGACTGCCACGCCGCGTTCCTGCTCGAGCAGCAGGGCATCTCGCGCCTCGACGTCGTGAGCTACATCTCGCACGGCGTCTCCAAGATCGCCGAGGAGCCCGTGGGCGCCGAGGAAGATGAGGAGACGGACGGCGACGAGGAGGAGGAGACGCGACGTCCGCAGAAGGATCCGCTCGCGCTCTATGCCGTCGATCTCGTCGCACGTGCCGCCGCCGGCAAGATCGATCCGCTGATCGGCCGCGCAACCGAGCTGGCGCGCACTGCGCGCGTGCTCTGCCGCCGCCGCAAGAACAACCCGGTGTTCGTCGGCGAGGCCGGCGTCGGCAAGACGGCGCTCGCGGAGGGCCTGGCGCTGCAGATCCACGAGGGCACGGTGCCGCCATCGCTGCGCAACGTGCGCGTCTACGCGCTCGACATGGGCGCGCTGCTCGCCGGGACGCGCTTCCGCGGCGATTTCGAGCAGCGCCTGAAGGCGGTGCTCGCGGCGCTCCGCAAGCAGCCGGGCTCGATCCTCTTCATCGACGAGATCCACACCGTCGTCGGGGCGGGCGCGACGAGCGGCGGCTCGCTCGACGCCTCGAACATCCTGAAGCCGGCGCTCGCCTCGGGCGAGCTGCGCTGCATCGGCGCGACGACGTACCACGACTACAAGAGCTACTTCGAGCGCGACCGGGCGCTGGCCCGCCGCTTCCAGAAGATCGAGGTGCCGGAGCCGACGACCGAGGAGGCGCACGAGATCCTGAAGGGCCTGAAGACGCACTACGAGTCGCACCACGGCGTACGCTACACGCGCGCCGCGCTGCGCGCCGCGGCCGACCTCGCGGCGAAGCACATCAACGACCGGCACCTTCCCGACAAGGCGATCGACGTCATCGACGAGGCGGGCGCGATCGTCCAGATGCAGCAGCGCACCGAGGCCGACGCCAAGGTCGTGCGCGCGAAGGACATCGAGGAAGTCGTCGCGAGCATCGCCAAGATCCCGCCGCGCAGCGTCTCGGTGTCGGACCGAGAGCGGCTCGAGACCCTCGAGCGCGACCTGAAGCTCTCCGTTTTCGGCCAGGACGAGGCGATCACCACGCTGGCCTCCGCGATCAAGCTGGCGCGCGCGGGGCTCGGCCATCCGGAGAAGCCGGTCGGCTCGTTCCTCTTCGCCGGCCCGACCGGCGTCGGCAAGACCGAGGTCGCGAAGCAGCTCGCCTCGGTGCTCGGCATCGGCTTCCTGCGCTTCGACATGAGCGAGTACATGGAGGCGCACACCGTCTCGCGCCTGATCGGCGCGCCGCCGGGCTACGTCGGCTTCGACCAGGGCGGCCTGCTCACGGACGCCATCCGCAAGACGCCGCACGCGGTGCTCCTGCTCGACGAGATCGAGAAGGCGCACCCGAATCTCTTCAACATCCTGCTCCAGGTGATGGACCACGCCACCCTGACGGACAACAACGGGCGGCAGGCCGATTTCCGCAACATCATCCTGATCATGACGACCAACGCGGGCGCGCAGGAGATGGCGGCGGCTGCGATCGGTTTCGGCGGCCGGTCCAACGCGGAGAAGGGCACGAAGGCGATCGAGCGGCTCTTCAGCCCCGAGTTCCGCAACCGCCTCGACGCGATCATCGCCTTCGGCACCCTTTCGATCCCGGTGATCGAGCGCGTCGTCGACAAGTTCATCCTCGAGCTCGACGCCCAGCTGAACGAGAAGCGCGTCTTCATCCAGCTCACGCCGGCGGCGCGCGCCTACCTCGCCGCCAAGGGTTACGACGCGACGTTCGGCGCCCGGCCGATGGCGCGGCTCATCCAGACGGAGATCAAGCGCGTGCTCGCCGACGACATCCTCTTCGGCCAGCTGCGCGACGGCGGCCGGGTGGAGATCGACGCCGTCGACGGCGCGCTGACCTTCGCGTACACCCCCGCGGAGCCGACGGCGGCACCGCCGATCGCGGAGGAGCCCGACGAGCTCGAGCCGGCAGACGTGGAGCCCGGCGGCCCTGCCGGGCACTGATCCCGGCGGCTGCTAGGCCGCTCCAGCGGTGCGTTGTCCCGGACGGAGGGACTCGTCTATGAAGCCTTCTCCGTGATTTCGCGCGTCGCATCGCTGCTCGAGTTCTTCCGACGGCGCAGGCAGACGGGGCTGCTGATCGTGATCGTCGCGGCGTTCATGGTTCGGCCCTTGATCGGCGCCCTGGGAGGAGCTCCGCTTGTCTTCAGTCTCATCGTTCTCGTCCTGATGTTCGTCGCGCTCCACGCCATCACGGTCGAGGATCTCGCGGGCGACCGCGATCTCCTGCTGGCGGAGCGTCGGCGGCGGCGGGCCGTGGGGACCGCGCTCGGGCTGCTCGGCATCGTCGCGCGACTCGCCCTCATCCTCCGGGCGACGGACGAGCTGGTCATGCTGGCGGGGGTCACGTGGCTCCTCTTCTTTGTCTTCGTGACGTGGGCGGAGCTGCACGCGCTCCTGCGCCATCGCGAGATCACCGGCGAGACGATCAGCCTGGCGGTTGCCGTCTACCTGCTGCTCGGGATGTGCTGGGGCATCCTGTACAGCGTCCTCTTCCTGCTCCAGCCCGACGCCTTCAGCTTCGGCGGCTCACCCGAGATGGCCGCCATGCTCTCCCACCACCCGGAGGAAGCGTTTCCGATCTTCATCTACTTCAGCATGACGACGCTCGCCACGATCGGCTTCGGCGACATCACCCCGCTCACCTTGCAGGCGCGCTACGCGGCCGTCGCCGAGGGAATCACCGGACAGTTCTATCTCACGATCCTGGTCGCCCGGCTGGTCGGCGTCCAGATCAGCACGAGCGGCCGGCCGGTGGACCGCTAGCGCTCGAGCTCGTCCGTTTCCTCGGCGGGACGCTTCAGCGCGCTCTGCTCGCCCATCCAGGTGATCTCACGCGCGATCGCGGCGCGTTCCTCCACCAGGTAGTCGGCGACGGCGCGCGCGAGCCGCGGGTCGGAGAGGTAGTGCATGCTGGTCGTCGGCCGCGCGTCGAAGCCGCGCAGGTGCTTGAACTCGCCGCCCGCGCCGGGCTCGAAGCGGGTGATGCCCTGCTGCAGGCACCAGTCGATCGCGGCGTAGTAGCAGACGTTGAAGTGGAGATAGCGCAGCTCCTCGAGCGCGCCCCAGTAGCGGCCGTACAGCACGTCGCCCTTGCGCACGTTGATGGTGCCGGCGACGATCGTGTCGCCACGGCGCGCGACCACGCAGCAGAGCCGCGCGCGCCAGCGCTGCCACAGGAGGCGGAAGAGCTCGGCGTTCAGGTACTGGCGTCCCCAGTACAGCTTGTCGACCGTGTGGCGGTAGAGGCGGAACATCGGCTGCACGAGCGACTCCGGAATGGCGTCGCCGGCGTGCACGGTGATCGTGATGCCCTGTGACGCGAGCTCGCGGCGCTCGCGCTTGATCTGCGTGCGCCGCTTGCTGCGGAACGCCCCGAGGTAGTCGTCGAACGTCCGCCAGCCGGGGTTGATCCACTGGAACTGGTAGCCGGTGCGCTCCACGAAGCCGAGCCCGGCGAGGGTCGCGGCCTCGTCCGCGGTGCAGAAGTTGACGTGGGCCGAGGAGAAGGACTGGCGCGCGCAGATCTCCTTCAGCGCCGTGGCGAGCGCGCGTACGACGGCCGGGCGGTCGGCGTCGGCGGAGGCGAGGAAGCGGACGCCGGTCGCGGGCGTGAACGGCGCGGCGACGAGCAGCTTCGGGTAGTAGTCGATGCCGCCGCGCCGCGCCGCCTCGGCCCAGCCGTGATCGAAGACGAACTCGCCCTGGCTGTGGGTCTTCACGTAGAGCGGACACGCTCCGACGAGGCGGGCGCCGTCGCGCAGCAGGAGGTGCTGCGGCAGCCAGCCGGCGTCGGCCCCGACGCAGCCGGAGTCCTCCAGCGAGGCGAGCCATCCCCACTCGAGAAAAGGGGACCCGGCGGCGGCGAGCGCGTCCCACTCGTCGGGCCGGACGGCGGCCAGGCCGTTCACCACCTCGATGCGCATGCCGTCGCCCGACTGTAACGGACGCCCTGCGGCGTCACCAGCCGTCTTCAATTGACAGGAACGGCCGCGGGGCTAGTGTAGCGCCACACCACTTCAGGGAGGACGCCATGAGCCAACCCGCTATGCAGATGCCCGCCGTCGATCCCAGCGTCACCGCCTTCGTCGGAGGCGCGCCGAAGCGCCTGCTGATCGACGGCAAATGGGTCGATGCCAAGTCCGGCAAGACCTTCGAGACGATCGACCCGACGACCGGCGCCGTGCTGGCGCGCGTCGCCGAGGCGGATGCCGCCGACGTCGATCTCGCCGTGCGCGCGGCGCGCAAGGCCTTCGAGGGCGGCTGGGGCGAGTCGAAGCCGAGCGAGCGCAGCCGGCTCCTCAACCGCATCGCCGATCTCCTGGAGGAGCACGCCGACGAGCTGGCGCAGCTCGAGACGCTCGACAACGGCAAGCCGATCTTCGAGTCGCGCAACATCGACGTGCCCGGGGCCGTCGAGGTGTTCCGCTACTACGCGGGCTGGCCGACCAAGATCTACGGCGAAACCAACCCGAGCGACCCCGAGTTCTTCAGCTACACGTTGCGCGAGCCGGTCGGCGTCTGCGGGCAGATCATTCCCTGGAACTTCCCGCTCATGATGGCGACGTGGAAGATCGCGCCCGCCCTCGCGTGCGGCAACACGGTCGTCCTGAAGCCGGCCGAGCAGACGCCGCTCACCGCGCTCCGCCTGGCCGAGCTGCTGCTCGAGGCCGGCGTGCCGAACGGTGTCGTCAACGTCCTGCCGGGCTTCGGCGAGACGGCCGGGGCGGCGATCGCGTCGCACCCCGGCGTCGACAAGGTCGCGTTCACCGGCTCGACCGAGGTCGGCAAGCTCATCCTGAAGGCGTCGGCCGGCAACCTGAAGCGGGTCTCGCTCGAGCTCGGCGGCAAGTCGCCGAACATCGTCTTCGCCGACGCCGACCAGGACGCCGCGACGGTCGGGGCGCTGATGGGCATCTTCTTCAATCAGGGACAGGTCTGCTGCGCCGGCTCCCGGCTCTTCGTGCAGGAGAGCCTGTACGACGAGTTCACCGACAAGGTGGGCGCCTTCGCGCAGCACGTGAAGCTCGGCGCCCCGCTCGATCCCGAGACGCGCATGGGCCCGCTGGTCTCGGCCGAGCAGTACGACCGGGTGAAGGGCTACCTGAAGCTCGGCAAGGAGGAGGGCGCCAAGGTGAAGGCGGGCGGCGAGGCCGCCACCGAGGGCGCGATGGCGAAGGGCTACTTCGTCAAGCCGACGGTCTTCACCGGGGTGAAGAATTCCATGCGCATCGCGCAGGAGGAGATCTTCGGGCCGGTCGTCGCGGCGATCCCCTTCAAGGACGAGCACGACGCCGTCTTCCAGGGCAACGACACGGTGTACGGCCTCGCGGCCGGCGTCTGGACCCGTGACGTCAGCAAGGCGCACCGGATCACGCGCGCCCTCAAGGCCGGGACGGTCTGGGTCAACTGCTACAACCAGATGGACCCGTCGTCGCCGTTCGGTGGCTACAAGCAGAGCGGCTTCGGCCGCGAGCTCGGCAGGCACTCGCTCGAGCTCTACACGCAGATCAAGCAGGTCTGGATGAAGCTGTGAAGGAAGGCCACGTCCGTGCGCGCGGCCTCGACTTCCCGACGTTGGAAGAAGGGGAGGGGCCGCTCGCGCTCTGCCTCCACGGCTTTCCGGATCACGCCCGCTCGTTCCGCCACCAGCTCCCGGCGCTCGCCAAGGCGGGCTTCCGCGCCGTCGCCCCGGCGATGCGCGGCTATGCGCCGGGCGTGATGCCGGCGGACGGCGCGTTCCAGACGGCGGCGCTTGCCGAGGACGCGATCGCGCTCATCGAGGCGCTCGGCTACGACGACGCGGTCGTCATCGGCCACGACTGGGGCGCCACCGCCGCCTACGGTGCGGCCCTCGCGGCGCCGCGGCGCGTCCGCAAGCTCGTGACCGCCGCCGTGCCGTACGGCGCGCAGGTGATGCAGGCGTTCGCCACGAACTACGATCAGCAACGGCGCTCCTGGTACATGTTCTTCTTCCAGACGCCGTTCGCCGACGTGGCGCTCGCCAACGACGATTTCGCCTTTCTCGAGCGCCTGTGGCGGGACTGGTCGCCCGGCTGGCAGGGGCCGGTGGACGAGATGGCGCGGCTCAAGGAGACCTTCCGCCAGCCGGGGGTGGCGAGCGCGGCGCTCGGTTACTACCGTGCCATGTTCGACCCGTCGCGGCAGCAGGCGGCCTACGCCGCGCTGCAGAGCCGCATCATGCTCGAGCCGATCGACGTGCCGGCGCTCATGCTGCACGGCGCGAACGACGGGTGCATCGGCGCCGAGCTGCTTTCCGGCATGGAGACGTTCTTCCCGCGCGGGCTGCGCGTGGAAGTGGTTCCGGGCACGGGCCATTTCCTGCACCAGGAGGCGCCCGACGCCGTGAACCGTCTGATCCTCGACTTCCTGCGCGCCTGACCCCTCGTCAGTGGGGCGGCCGCGGCGCCGCGATCAGAAGCCGGTCCAGCTCGTCACGCGTCCGGCGCTGTCGAACGTGACGGTGCGGCCGGTGCCGTAGTTCCACACCTCGGCGCCCCCCGGGGCGCGCCGCACCTCGTTCGGCGGTCCGAGCGCCTGCCGGACCGACCCGGGACCGGCGCCGATGCCGAGCCCGCCGACGGCCGAAACCGGCGTCGGATAGGTGGCGCGGAATGCCTCGGCCTGCGCCGCCTGGCCGGCGAGCAGCTGCTCGATCGCACCGAGGCGCTGCTCGATCGCGCCCATGCGGTCGTCGAGGTTCGCCATGTCGCGCCTCAGCTGCTCGACGTCGGCGGAGGGCGTCGGCGGTGTCGCCGGCGTCGGTTGGGCGGCCGGGGTCGCGGTGAGGTTCGGATCGACGACCAGAGTGAGCTGCGACGGATCACGCAAGGTCATCTCGGGCTTGCCCCGGTAGGCTGTGATGGTGCCGCTCACCTGCACGACGCGGCCGCTGTAGCGGCTCTCGAGATCGGTCGGGAACTTGGCCCGGTCGCCGGCCAGGATCGTCGCCGTGAAGCCTGCGAAGTTCGGCTGGAAGGCGATGACGCTCGCGAGCGGCGAGTCGTGCATCGCGACGATGCGACCCTCGACCGTGACGTCCTTGCCGACGTAGTCGTGCGCCTTGGCGGCCGGAACGGTCTCTGCCCGACCCGGCGAGGCCAGACCGACGGTCCCCAGGCACGTGAGCGCGACCGCCAGAACGAGGAGGGTGCGAGGACGCTGCATGCCGCATCCTCGCGTCTCGCCGGGAGAAGTGTCAAGAAACACGCTGGAGCCGGAGGACGCATGACCGATCACTCGCAGAAACGGCCCCCCACGCCGGCGATGAAGACGCTGACGGAGGTGGGCCGCTACGCACTCGGTATCGGATGGGGAGATGGGCACGAGAGCATTCTTCCGTATCGGCACCTCCGTGCCCACTGCCCATGTGATGCCTGCCGCGCGGCAGCCGAGGACCGCACGGCGGGTGCGCCGGCCGGCCCCGCGAGCGCACCCGGCGCCGCGCCTCCACGGGAGCGCCTCGACGCCTTCGACCGCCTCGGCGACACCACGCTCGTCCTCCGCTGGGCCGATGGTCACGAGAGCCTCTTCGTGGACGAGGAGCTACGCGCGCTCTGCCGGTGCGCGTATTGCGCCGGCGAGCCGGAGTATCCGATCACCGGCGGTCGCTGAGTCAGCGCGGCTCGACCGACAATGCGCGCAGCAGCGGGCGGACCGCCAGCAGCGTGCCATGCCGTCCCTCGCGTCCCGCTTCGAGCAGGCTCTTGGCGAGCTGCAGGGAGCAGCCGATGGCCTCCTCGATCAAGGTGATGGCTGGCTCCTGACGCGTCGCCGCGAGCGTGCGAAGCCGCATCTCGATGCCGACCATCTGGCGTGCCGCCTCGTCGCAGAACGCCTGCACCTCGTCCCGGTCATCCCTCTCCACCCGATCCTTCATCCGTCCACGCATCACGTCCCTCCCCCCGGTTTTCCACACCTGTGGATACACTTTGTCTGTTCGTACGGACAAGGGGTTGCGAAAAGCGTCCACCGCAGAGCGCACAGGGAGGAGGCGCCGGGTTCGACGCTGCCGCGTGTCGGAAACGCGGCGGCGTCGAGAGGGGTGAGCATCGGTCAGCGCGCCGGTGGAGGTCCGGCGACCTGCGTTTCGGGCGCTGCCGCCGTGACCTGGAGGGTCACGCGGAAGCGCGGTTCTGCACCTTCGTGCAGGATCTGGGGGATCACCAGCACCCCCGCACCGTCGAGGGTGCGGAGCGATTTCGAGGCGCGTGCCAGGGCATCGCGTACGGCCTCGGCGATCGTCGCGTCGGAAGCCCCCACGAACTGCACGGTCGCCGGCGTCTCATCCCCCTGCGTCGCAGCCTCCGCGTACTTGGTGCGGATGCGGCCCGTATAGCGCGGCGCTGGGACGAGCGTCTCGTTCATGAAGTTGCCGACTCTTTGAGGGGGATTGCGACCACGGACCCGCGGATCTCCTGAGTGCTGCACCAGGCTACGCACCACCAGACCCCGCTGCCGCTACCGCGCCCGAAGAACTAGCTCCCCTCCATCGGTGCTGTCAAGAAAAAATTGCTCCGTATCGGCGCGCGATCAGCGCGCTTGCGCAACATCGGCAAAGGAAGGCTGGGCCAGCCAGCGTGCCGTGTGGGATCGTCCGGGCGCGCGGCTGAGCTCCTCGGGCGTTCCGACGGCCACGATCTCGCCACCGGCGGCCCCCGCCTCGGGGCCGAGGTCGATCACATGGTCGGCCGCGCGCAGCACGTCGAGATTGTGCTCGACGACGATCAGCGTATTGCCGTGGTCGACCAACCGGTGGAGGGCGCCGATCAGGCGTTCGACGTCGGCGAAGTGGAGCCCGGTGGTCGGCTCGTCGAGGACGAAGAGCGTCCGGCCCGGGCCGGTGCGGCCGAGCTCGGCGGCGAGCTTGATGCGCTGAGCCTCGCCGCCGGAGAGCGTGTTGCTCGGCTGGCCGAGCGTCAGGTAGCCGAGGCCGATCTCGCGCAGCATCTCGAGCGGCCGCGCGATCGCGGGGATCGCCGCGAAGATCTCGTGCGCCTCCTCGACGGTGGCCTGAAGCACCTCGGCGATCGACTTGCCCGCGTACGTGACCTGCAGGGTCTCGTCGGTGAAGCGGCGGCCGTCGCACGCGTCGCAGGCGATCGACGTCTCCGGGAGGAAGCTCATCTGCATCCGCACCCGGCCTTGGCCGGCGCACGCCTCGCAACGCCCGCCCTGCACGTTGAAGGAGAACCGCCCCGGCGCGTAGCCACGCGCCCGCGCCTCCACGGTGCGAGCGAACAGGCGACGGATCTCGTCCCAGAACCCGACGTAGGACGCGGGGATCGAGCGCGGCGTCCGTCCGATCGGGCTCTGGTCCACCTCGACCACGCGGTCGACCAGGTCGTGGCCGACGATGCCGCCGTGTGCGCCAGGACGCGGCGCGGCGAGTCCCTTGGCGCGCCGCAGGCCGTAGTAGAGCACCTCGCGGGCGAGGGTGCTCTTGCCCGACCCCGAGACGCCGGTGATGCAGGTGAGGGCGCCGAGCGGGATCGCGACCGTGACGTCCTTCAGGTTGTGCGCGGTGGCGTTGCGGATCACGATCCGCGGAAGCTCTGCGGTCGGCCGCGGCGGCCGGCGCGGCGTGCGCGGCGCCGCGAGGTACCGGCCGGTGATCGACGCCGGATCCGCCGCGAGCGCCGCCGGCGGGCCGATCGTCACCAGGCGCCCGCCATCGCGTCCGGCGCCCGGGCCGAGGTCGACGACGATGTCCGCGGCGGCGATCGTGTCCTCGTCGTGCTCGACGATGAGCACCGTGTTCTGCCGCGCGGTGAGGGTGCGCAGGGTCTCGAGCAGCAGCGTGTTGTCGCGCGGGTGCAAGCCGATCGTCGGCTCGTCGAGCACGTAGCAGGCGCCGCGCAGGTTCGAGCCGAGCTGCGCCGCGAGGCGGATGCGCTGCGCCTCGCCGCCGGAGAGCGTGTCGGCGCTGCGGTCGAGCGTCAGGTAGCCGAGGCCGACGGAGGAGAGGAAGCGTAGGCGCGGGCGCAGCTCGGCGACGATGTCGCGGGCGACCTGCCAGTCACGCTCGTCGAAGCGCCAGGTGGCGAGCCGTGCCGCGAGCTCGTCGACCGTACAGGCAGTGAGCGCCGGCAGCGCGGTCCCGAGGACGTGGACGGCGCGTGCCCGCGCGTTCAGGCGCGAGCCGGCGCAGCCGGCGCAGGCGCGGGCCGTGAGATACGGCGCGAAGCCCTCGGCGACGAGGAGCTCGTCACCCGCGCCGCCACCCTCGTCCTCGCCCTCGGGGGCGAAGGCGTGGCGCTGCATCAGCGACACGAGCCCCTCGACCGTCCCGTTGCCCTCGAGGACGAGGCGGCGCTGGCGCGCGGTGAGGCGGGCGAATGGCTTGTCGACCGGCACCTTGGCGGTCTTGAGCTGGCGAAGGAGCTTCCGCCCCTCGCGCTCGAGCCCGACCTCGTCGAGCGCGGCGAGCGCGCCGTCGCGCAGGCTGCGCTGCGGATCGGTCACGACGAGCTCGGGATCGAGCTCGGTCGCGATGCCGGTGCCGCGGCACGCGTCGCAGGCGCCCTGGCGGCTGTTGAACGAGAAGAGGCGCGGGTCGAGCACGTCGTAGCCGAGACCGCACGCGGCGCAGAAGAGCCGCTCGCTGAAGACCAGCTCGCCGCGCTTGCCGAGCAGCACGAGCACGCCGCCGCCGAGACGGAGCGCGTCGCCGATGCGGCGGACCAGGCGCTCGGGCGCGTCGCTCGCCGAGAGCCGCCCGACGACGACGTCGACGTCGTGCTCGCGGAAGCGGTCGAGATCGGGCAGCGGGTCGAGCGGCGTGACGGTGCCGTCGATGCGCGCGTGCGTGTGACGCAGTCGGCGCGCCGCCCGCAGCACGTCGCGATGGAAGCCCTTGCGCCCGCGGACGACCGGCGCGAGCAGCGTGGCGCTGCCGCCGCCGCCGAGGGCGGCGCGGACGCGCGCGACGATCTCGCTCCGCGGCAGCGACTGGATGGGTTGCGCGCAGCGCACGCAGTGCTGCACGCCGACCTTTGCGTACATGAGCCGCAGGTAGTGGTAGATCTCGGTGACCGTTGCGACCGTCGACTTGCGGCCGCCACGGCTCAAGCGTTGCTCGATCGCCACCGTCGGCGGGATGCCGGTGACCAGATCGACGTCGGGTCGCGGCAGGATCTTCATGAACTGCCGGACGTAGGTGGAGAGGCTCTCGAGATAGCGGCGCTGGCCCTCGGCGAAGATCACGTCGAAGGCGAGCGTGGACTTCCCGGAGCCGGAAAGCCCGGTGATGACGATCATGCGGTCGCGCGGCAGCTCGAGCGACAGGTCGCGCAGGTTGTGCTCGCGGGCACCGACGATGCGGATGACGTCGCGCTCGTCGCTCGGCGGGCGCGCCGGCAGCGCCGACACGGTCTCGACCGGCGGACGGCGCGCGAGCAGGGGCTTCAGATAGCGGCCGGTGTGCGACGCGGCGCAGGCGGCGATGTCCTCCGGCGTGCCGCAGGCGACGACGTAGCCGCCCTCGTCGCCGCCCTCGGGGCCGAGGTCGATCACCCAGTCGGCACACTTCACCACCTCGAGGTTGTGTTCGACCACGAGCAGCGAGTGGCCGCGCTCGACGAGCTTGCCGAAGGCGCTCATCAGCCGCTGGATGTCGTGCAGGTGGAGGCCGGTCGTCGGCTCGTCGAAGATGAAGAGCGTGTGCGCCTTGCCGTCGCGCCCGAGATGCGCGGCGAGCTTGATGCGCTGCGACTCACCGCCCGACAGCGTGCTGAGCGGCTGGCCGAGCCGCAGGTACTCCATGCCCACGTCGATCAGCGGCTGCAGCGCGCGGCGGATGTCCTTGTCGTCGGCAAAGAAGGCGACCGCCTCCGCGACCGTCATCTCGAGGACGTCGGCGATCGTCTTGCCGCGCAGGCGGACGTCGAGCACCTCGGGCTGGTAGCGCCGGCCCTGGCACGCCGGGCAGACCAGCAGGACGTCGGAAAGGAACTGCATCTCGACCTGCTCGAAGCCGTCACCGCGGCAGGTCTCGCAGCGCCCGCCCTCGACGTTGAAGGAGAAGGTGGCCGGCGAGTAGCCGCGCACCCGCGCCGCGTCCGTCGCGGCGAAGTGCCGGCGCACGGCGTCGAACATCTTCACGTACGTCGCAGCGTTGGCGCGCGGCGTCGAGCCGATCGGCGTCTGGTCGACGAAGATCACCTCGGCGATCTTCTCGGCGCCATCGATCGCGTCGCACGCGCCCGGTGGCGCCGTCGAGAGCCCGCGCCGCCGCAGCAGGCCGCGATGGAGGACCTCCTCGACCAGCGTGCTCTTGCCGGATCCGGAGACGCCGGTGAGGCACACGAGGCGGGCGAGCGGGATGCGCACGTCGATGCCGCGCAGGTTGTTGGCGCGGGCGCCGCGGATGTTGATGTCGAGCGTCGGCACCGGCGCACGGCGCCGGCCGGGCACGGGGATACGCATCGCCCCGGTGAGATAGCGGCCGGTGAGGGACGCCTCGCTCGCGGCGACGTCGGCGACGGTGCCCTGCGCGACCACCTGGCCACCGTCCGCGCCCGGGCCGGGGCCCATGTCGATGACGTGGTCGGCGGCGGTGATGATCTCGGGGTCGTGCTCGACCACCACGACCGTGTTCCGCCGCGCGCACAGGTTGCGCATGATGCGGACGAGGCGCGCGCTGTCGCGTGGGTGCAGGCCGATCGACGGCTCGTCGAGCACGTAGAGCGTGTTCACCAGCGAGGAGCCGACCGCGGTGGTGAGATCGACGCGCTCGAGCTCCCCGCCGGAGAGCGTGCGCGACTGCCGGTCGAGCGTGAGGTACGCGAGGCCCACTTCGACGAGGTAGCCGAGGCGGGCGCGGATCTCGTCGAGGATCATCGCCGAGGCGGGGTCACGCGCAGCGTCGACGGCGAGCCCGGCGAAGAAGGCATTCGCCTCCGCGACGCTCATGCGGTTCACGTCGGCAATCGAGCGGCCGTCGATGCGGAACGCGAGCGCCTCGGGCTTGAGCCGGGTGCCCTCACAGGCGGCGCAGGTGCGATAGGAGCGGAAGCGCGACAGGAACACGCGCACGTGCATCTTGTAGGTCTTACGCTCGAGCCAGCGGAACCAGCCGCGGATGCCGGAGAAGTCGTCGTCGCCGTCCTCGATCAGTCGGCGCTGCTCGGGGCTCAGGCTGGCGACGGGCACGTCGGCGGGGATCTTGCGCTTGCGGCAGAAGGCGAGGAGGCTGCGGCGCTCGTCGCCGGTGGAGGGCGTCGTCCACGGCTTCACCGCGCCGCCGGCGAGCGAGCGGGAGACGTCCGGGATGACGAGGTCGAGGTCGAGGTCGATGACGCGGCCGAAGCCGCGGCACGTCTCGCAGGCGCCGAGCGGGCTGTTGAAGGAGAAGAGGTTGGCGACGCCGTCGCGATAGGCGATGCCGCAGGGAGCGCACTCGAGCGCGGTGCTGAAGTTGCGCCGCGCGCCGCCCGGCACCAAGACGGTCGCACGCCCCTTGCCGTAGTGCAGCGCCTGCTCGAGCGAGCCGACGAGGCGCGCGCGACCGTCGCGCTTCAGCGCCAGCCGGTCGACGACGATCAGCAGCGCCGCGCCGGGCTCCGGGCTCGCTTCCTCGACCGGCAGGACCTCGTCGCCGACGACCGCGCGCACGAAGCCCTCGCGCAGGAGGCCGGCCGAGACCTCCGTCCAGGCGAGCGCCGGGGCGATGAACGGGAACGCGACGTGCACGCCGGTGCCGAGCCAATCGTCGAGCAGCTCGGCCGCGATCGCGGGCGCGGAGCTGCGGCGCACGGGCGCGCCGCAGCGCTGGCAGTGCAGGACGGCGACGTTGGCGAACAGGAGCTTCAGGTGATCGAGCAGCTCCGTCATCGTGCCGACGGTGGAGCGCGACGTCGTCACCGGCCGGCGCTGGTCGATCGCGACCGCCGGCGGGATGCCGCTGATGCGCTCGACGTCCGGCTTCTCCATGCGCTCGAGGAACTGGCGGGTGTAGGTCGAGAAGCTCTCGACGTAGCGCCGCTGGCCCTCGGCGTAGAGGATGTCGAACGCGAGCGTGGACTTGCCCGACCCGCTCACCCCGGTCACGACCGTGAGCTGGTGCAGCGGGACGTCGACGTCGATGCCCTTCAGATTGTGCTGACGCGCGCCGCGGATCTCGATATGGTCGCTGGCCATGTACCCGGTTGAATCGCGTGTGGGACGAAACGTCCCACTATAGTCGGATTCCCGGGCGAGTGCATCCGTGGCGGAGAAGAATCCCGACGGCGCCGCGCCGACCACGTCGACGTCGATCGCCGGCTTTCCCGCGCGGGCGACGCGCGTGCGCTTCGGTGGGACCGCGCTCGATCTCTACGGCGTCGCCGACCTCGAGGCGCTCGTCGATCGCGACGCGCTGCTGCGCGGCGACGCCGAGCCGCCGTACTGGGCCTATCTCTGGAGTGGCGCCCGCGCCGTCGCCGACTACCTGACGCGCTGGACGAGCGTGCGCGGCCGGCGCGTCCTCGAGATCGGTTGCGGGCTCGGTCTTCCCGGCGCGGTCGCCGCGGCCGCTGGCGCCGACGTGACCTTCGTCGACGGGGCACGGCCGGCGCTCGCGTTCGTCCGCGCCACGCTCCGGGCCAACGGCCTCCGCGGCGCGTGCGTCTGCGCCGACTACCGCCTGCTCTCGCCGCGCGCGCGCTTCGCGCTCGTCCTGGCCGCGGAGGTCGCCTACGAGCCGGAGCGTTTCGACGACCTCGCCGCGACGCTCGCCCGCCATCTCGCGCCCGACGGTCTCGCGCTCGTTGCCGACGGGTTCCGCACGGACACGCGCCCGCTCTACCGGGCGCTGGCCGCGCACGGCCTGGTGACCCGCGCGCTCGAGCTTCGCATGACGGAGGAGGGCCGTCCGGCGCGGGTGCGCCTCACCGAGGCGTGGCGTCCGGCAACTTTTTCATCGCAGCATCTGCTCGGGATTTCGCGCTAGCGGAACGGTCCCCGTCACGCAATGAAACCTTGACCAGGACTCGACCGCTGTGAGACCGTGTGCCTCCTTCGCGGCATCGCAGCCATGAACCCGGCGATGTATCGTCTCCCCAGCTCCACGGCGCGGCTCGCGCGCCTCGTCGTCGCGCTGCTCGCGAGCGTCGCGCTCGGCACGGCTGCGGCCGCCGCGCACGCGGCGGTGATCAACGTCCCCGCCGACCAGCCGACGATCCAGGACGCCGTCGACGCGGCCGCGCCGGGTGACACCATCTCGGTCGCCGCCGGCGAGTACCACGAGTCGGTCCACGTCGGCGACGACAACGACGGGATCACGATCGAGTCCGCGGATCCCGACGATCCGTTCACGATCCGCGGCACGCGCGGTGTGAGCGACGACGGCGTACGGATCGACCACGCGAACGGCGTCACCCTGCGGAACTTCGCGATCCGCGGCGCGTACGACGGCGTGCGCCTGCTCAATAGCCAGAACAGCGTCCTTTCGGGGCTCACCCTCGAGGACGACGCGCTGCACATCCGGGTCAGCCGCGGCGCCAACAACGCGATCATCCAGTGCACGCTGCTCGGGGCAGTCGGTGACCGGGGCGTCGAGCAGGCGCTGCTGATCGACCATTCGCCCGGCACGATCGTGTCCGACACCGTGGTCGACGGCGCCAAGCGCGAGGGCATCCGGGTGCTGAGCTCGCCGTGCGTCCGGCTGCTCAACGATCACGTGACCAACAGCCGCGGCGCCGACGGCATCCGCGTGCTGACGTCGCCGGGCACGAGCATCCAGGGCTGCACCTCCTCGGGCAACGAGCCGAACGGGGTCTACGTCACCAACTCGGCCGGGCTCGTGCTGGTCAACAACGCGGCGACGGACAATCCCGGTATCGGCATCCGCGTGGAGAAGTCGGCGCCCTTCGCCGCCGACGCCGACGTCATGGCGAACGGCAACGTCGCGACCGGCAACGGCCAGCGCGACGTGAAGGTGCGCCCGGATCCCTCGAACCGGGCCGCCGCGCCATGCCCGGGCACATCGCCGATCCCGACGCCGCGCCCCACCCGCACGGAGCCCGCCCCCGAGCCGACGCCGCAGGCCACCGCGGTCGTCGCCGCCTGGCGTCTCTATCTGCGGATCGCGCTGACCGGTGGCGACGCGCTCAGCGTCGACGTCCCCAAGCGGTCGATCGACGTGCCGATCGGTGCCTTCGTCCGGCCGGAGCTCCTGCCGTCGTTCAAGGACGGCGTCCGCGTGACGGGCGCCAAGCTCGCGACCCTCGGCGACACGCTGGAATCGCTCAGCGAGGCCGCCGACGCGCACATGCGCCTCAACCCGGGCGACTACCCGGGGTACGCGGGCGTCACCTCGATCTTCTGGGCCATCCGCGTCGACACCGATGGGCCGGTGCCGACCGCCGAGCTACCGACGCCGACGCCGGTTCGTACGATCACGCCGACTGCGACGCCGCGCCCCACCGCGACCGCCGTCGGCCCGACGCCCAGCGTGCTCACGACCACGCAATGGCAGGTCTACGTTC
The DNA here is from genome assembly GCA_036496285.1 of Binatia bacterium. Classification (GTDB taxonomy): domain Bacteria; phylum Desulfobacterota; class Binatia; order UTPRO1; family UTPRO1; genus DP-19. Next base: position 9,050 of record DASXLI010000015.1, on the reverse strand, counting down.
GCATCCTGACGGGCGCCGGCAACGAGAACGCCGTCGACGTGCCGCAGCGCTCGACCGACCTCCCGGTGGTCGCGACGATCCGCACCGCCGACCTGCCGAACTTCCTGCCTGGCGTTCACGTCGGCGGCCAGGAGCTCGGCGTGATCGGCAACACGCTGCAGATCCTCACCACGGCCACCGACGGCTACATCCGCGGGCACGCCGACGACTTCCCCGACTTCGCCAGCATCGTCGAGATCATCTGGGCGGCCCGCATCGATGGAGCGGTGCCGCCGCCGCCGACGCCCACCGCGACCGTCACGCCCATTCCGGTGCCGACGCCGCGGGCGTTCGAGCAGTGGCAGTTCTATGTGCGCAGCGTCACGACGGCCGGGAATCCTATCAGTGTGAACGTCCCGTTGGGCTCGATCGACGTACCGGTGGTCGCGGCCATCCTCGCGTCGCAGCTGCCCTTGTTCCCGATCAACGTGCACGTGACGACGGCCCAGATCGCCGGCCTCGGCGGCGACACGCTCGACGTCCTGCGCGCCGCCGCCGACGTGTACATGCGCGGGCACCCGGCCGACTATCCGGACTTCGACACGCTCGTCGATCTCGTCTGGGCGGCGCGCCTCGGCGACGCCGGCCCCATCGTGCCGACCCCGACCGCCACCGCGACCCCGGGGCCGAACGGGCCGCCGACGACGCTCACGCAGTGGGAGTTCTATGTCCGCATCGCCACCACCGCGGGCAACGCCACCAGCGTCGACGTGCCGCAACGCGCGACCGACAAGCTGGTGCTGGCGTCCATCCCGACGGATCAGGTGCCGGAGTTCGTCTCCGGAGTGCACGTCACGAACGCGCAGATCGGTGCGCTTGGCGGCGACACGCTGCAGATCCTGACCGACGCGGCCGACGCCTACATGCGCGGCCACTTCGCCGACTACCCGACGTTCGACAGCGTCATCGCGGTCGTCTGGGCGGCGCGCATCGACGGCACGATCCAGATCCCGACGCCGACGCGCACGGCCACGCCGACCGTGACGCCGACGCCGATCATCGGGGCCACGCCCCATGGGACGCTGACGGCGGCGGAGTGGCGGACGTACGTGCGCATCAACACGACCGTCGGCAGCGTTGCGCGCGTCAACGTGCCGGCGCAGTCGGCCGACCAGCCGCTCGAGATCCCGATCGGCTCCAAGGATCTCTCGACGTTCCCGCTCGGGGTCCGCAAGACGGAGTCGGTGATCAATGGTCTCGGCGACGACACGCTCGACCGTCTGGTTGCGGCTTCGAGCGCCTACATCGCCGCCCACCCCGGCGATTACCCGCAGTTCGACAGCGTCGCGGGCCTGGAGTGGGCCATTCGCGTCGGGCCGTAGCCCGCGGCGGCCCTAGACGAGGTAGCTCGCCAGGACCTGCTTCAGCTGGTCGACGTCGACCGGCAGGCGCAGGCAGCGCACGCCGTCGATCCCCGAGAGGATCCACTTCATGCGCTCGGTCTCCGACTCGCTGAGCAGCACGAAGGGGATGGTCCGGCCGTGCTGACGGGCATTGCAGAGCACCGTGAGGCCGCACATCCCGGGGAGCAGCACCTCGCTCAAGACGAGGTCGTAGGCCTCGCGCTCGAGGGCGCCGATCGCTTCCTCGCCGGTCCCGACCAGGTCGGTGGTATAGCCGCAGCGGCAGAGGATGCGGCTGATCGTGCGACGAAAGTTCTCGTTCGTCGCGACCAGCAGGATCCGGCGCGTCGCGCTCGAAGCACAGCCCATCAATGGGAACCCTGGGAGCAGAAAACGTGCCATTGCAAGCCCCGGGGGCGACCCGGGGCAAGCTGCCGGAAGACCGGCCTCGAGCCACGGAGCGGGCGGCCGGATTCGACGCCTGTATGGCAAAACATGACAGGTCCCCTAGTCGAGGTGGTATTTTTCGAGCTTGCGGTAGAGGCGCTGGCGATCGATTCCGAGGGTGCGCGCCGCCTGGTTCTTGTTGCCGCCGCTCTTGCGCAGGGCGGCGAGGATGAGGGCCCGCTCGGTGGCCTCGAGCGACGGCACGTCGTCGCCGAAGGGCAGGGGCGCCGAGGGATCGGCCGGGGCGCGCAGGTGGCCGGGCAGGGCGTCGCGGTCGATCGTGTCGCCGGCACCGAGCGCGAAGCAGCGCTCGATGACGTTCTGCAACTCGCGTACGTTGCCCGGCCAGTCGTACCGTGTCAGCTCCGCGAGCGCGTCGGCGGTGAGCCGCTTCGGTGCGACGTGGAACACGTCGCTGTAGCGGCGGATGTACTCGTCGGCGAGCAGGGAGATGTCGTCGCGCCGCTCGCGCAGCGGCGGCAGGATGATCGGTACGACGTTCAAACGGTAGTAGAGATCGGAGCGGAAGCGGCTCTCGCGCACCTCGGTCTCGAGGTCGCGGTTGGTGGCGGCGATCACCCGCACGTCCACCTTGACGGGGCGGCTCGACCCGAGCGGCAGCACCTCGCGCTCCTGGATGGCGCGCAGGAACTTCACCTGCAGCGAGCCCGGGATGTCGGCGATCTCGTCGAGGAAGAGGGTGCCGCCGTCGGCGGCGTGGAACATGCCCTCGTTGTCGGAGACGGCACCGGTGAAGGCGCCGCGGCGATGGCCGAAGAGCTGGCTGTCGAGCAGGGTGTCCGACACCGCGCCGCAGTTCATCGCGATGAACGGGCGCTCGGCGCGCGGCCCGCGCTGGTGGACGGTGCGGGCGACCAGCTCCTTGCCCGTGCCGCTCTCACCGGTGATCAGGATCGTGCTGCTGTTGCGCGCGACGGCCTCGATCGTGCGGTAGAGATCGATCATCGGGGCGCTCCCGCCGATGAGCTCGCCGAAGCCCAGCGTGCGCGTCACCTCCGCGCGCAGGCGCGCGTTCTCGCGCTCGAGGTCGCTCACCCGCAGCACGTTGTCGATGGTCATCAGCAGCTCGTCGGGGTTGCAGGGCTTCACCAGGTAGTCGAAGGCGCCGAGCTTCATTGCCTCGACCGCCGCTTGCGTGCTGCCGTGGCCGGTCAGCACGATCGTCGGCGGCGAGATGAGACGGCGCTCGCCGGCGATGCCCTCGGGCTGGAGGCGGCGCAGGAGCTGCATGCCGTCCATCACCGGCATGTTGAGGTCCGTGATCACCGCCTGGAAACGCTCCGCGGTCAACTGCGCGAGCGCCTCCTGGCCGTTGCTCGCGACCGCGACCGTGTAGCCGCGGCGGGTGAGGATGCGCGCCAGCGAGCGCGCCATGTTCGGCTCGTCCTCGACGAGCAGGATGTGGGCGTCGCGGCCCGCGCCGGTCGAGTCGGCGCTCATCGGACGGACGCCTCGACGCCGTCCCAGCCGCAGGGCAGGTCGATCGTGAAGGTGGTGCCGACGTTCGGCGCGCTCTCGGCGCGGATCTCGCCGCCGTAGCGCTGCACCACCGAGTGCACGACCGAGAGGCCGAGGCCCGTTCCCTGGCCCGGCGACTTGGTGGTGAAGAACGGGTTGAAGATGTCCTTCAGCTGGTGCTCGGGAATGCCGATGCCGCTGTCGCTGAACTCGAGCCGCATGCGGTTGCCGTCGATGAGCATGGTGCGGATGCGGAGCTCGCCGCCGTGCGGCATCGCCTGCACCGCGTTGGTGATGAGGTTCAGGAAGATCTGGCGAAGCGCGTTCTGGTTGGCGGAGCAGACGCCGGTCGCGTCGAGCTCGGTGTGCACCTGGACGTCGCCGCTCTGCAGATACTTGTGCATCAGGGTGAGCGTCTTGCGCAGCAGGTCGTTCACGTCGACGGGCTCGACGTCGGCGCTCGACTCGCGCGAGAACTCGAGCAGGTTGTTGATGATCGCCTGCACGCGGTCCATCTCCTCACGGGCGATCTTGAGATCCTCGCGCACGTCGGGATTCGAGCCGTCGACGATCTCCGACAGGTCGTAGAGCGCGTTCATGATGATGCCGAGCGGATTGCGGATCTCGTGCGCGATGCCGGCGGCGAGCTGCCCGATCGCCGCCATCTTCTCGGATTGGATCAACTGATCCTCGAGGCGCTTGCGGTCGGAGATGTCGACGCAGATCTGCTGGATGAAGCGCTGGTCGGCGTACTCGATCACGCCGGAGTTGATGAAGATCGGCACGATCGCGCCGTCGAGCGCCCGCAAATGGAGGTCGTCGCGGCTGGCGTTGCCGTGGCGTCGGGTGTCCTCCCAGAGCCGCATGGCGGCCTCGCGCTCGCCGGCGGGGTGGAGGTCCCAGCTGCGCATCGTGCGGAGCTGCTCCGACGAGAGACCGAGCGACTTCTCCGCGACGACGTTCGCCGACTGGATCGTGGCGTCGTCCCAGCCGATCCGGAAGATCGCCGCCGGTGCGTTGTCGATCGAGCGCCGGTACGTCGCCTCCTGTTCGCGCAGCTGCTCCTCTCGCGCCTCCACGAAGAAGTCGGTGATGTGGAGGATGCGCTCGTCGCACTCCTGGTCGAAGAGCGCCATGAGCTCGGCGCGGTGCGCCCGGTCGTTGGCGTAGCGGCGGCGGAGGTGCGCGGCGAAGAGCTGGAAGATCTTGATCTGGCCCGAGAGGAAGCGCGACGCGGGGAACTTCGAGATGAAGCCGCGGCGCGCGTGGCTGCGCAGAAACACATAGGTGTCGGTGTCCTGCGGGTCACCGATGTGGCGGATCCAGCGCTGCAGCGCCTCGTCGATGTCGGCGGAGAGGCCGAACCATTGGCTCTCCGGGATGCGGAAGGCGCGGCCGACGTACCCCACCCACGTGCCGACCACCTCCGCCAGGCCGTCCGTCAGCGCCTGGGCCAGCTCGTCCCGGAGCGCGCTCCGGATGCGCGGGTAGCGCAGCAGCACGCACCCTCGCATGTAGTTTTCGATGCGCCGCAGGTGATCGGCGAGGTCTTCGTCCTGCCCGTTCCCGAGCGTTGTGACGGGATGGTCCACGTGCGCCAAGTCTTCATATCAATTGAGAAAACCCCTTACCAGCAGGCGATTTCCGCCGGGCGTCTCCGCCCCGACCCGGCGCACCGGGAACGAGGCGTGCGTTCCGCTTCGCGCTTCTCTATGGTGCGAGGCATCGCGCCTACTTACGAGCGCAACCTCCCGACCGTGGCGATGTTGAACCCACCGAACGTGCCAGCTCCTGCGCCGACGTCCGACCCGGACGTGCAGTTGATGCTGCGCTTCAGGGCGGGGGACGAGGGTGCGTTCCGTGAGCTGTTCGAAAAGCATGGCAGGGCGATCGTGAACTTCGCGTACAACTTCGTGGGCAACCGGGCGCGCGCCGAGGAGCTGGCGCAGGACGTCTTCCTGCAGGTCCATCGCGCCGGGGCGCGCTACGAGCCGCAGGCGAAGTTCACGACCTGGCTCTACCGCATCGCCACCAACGCCTGCCTGAACGAGGTGCGCCGGCCGGAGCGACGGTTCCAGACGCGGCCGCTCGAGCACGAGAGCGAGGACGAGCGCGAGCGGGCGGAGATCGCCATCGCCGATCCGGACGCGGTGCCCGGTGACGTCGCCTTGGCGGGCCGGCAGCTCGAAGCTAGGATACGCGAGGTGCTCGCCACGCTCCCCGAGAACCAACGTGCGGCGCTCGTCTTGAGCCGTATCGACGGGCTCTCGTATCGCGAGGTGGCCGAGACGCTCGACTGCAGCGAGAGCGCCGTGAAGAGCCTCGTCTTCCGCGCCACCGCGGCCATGCGCAAGGGACTGGAGGAGTTCCTGTGACCGCCGCGCCGTGCGTCGAGTTCGCCGAGGAGCTGGTCGCCTACCTCGACGGCGAGCAGCCGCCGGCTGAGCACGCGCGCATCGAGACGCACGTCGGCACGTGTCTGAGCTGCCGGCGCGAGCTCGAGCGCCTGCGGCGGGTCCGGACGCTGCTCGGCGCGCTGCCGGTGATCGAGCCGTCCGCCGTCTTCCAGGACGCGCTCTGGCAGCGCCTCGACGTCACGCCGCCCACGCGGGGTCGGCGTCGTACGCTCGTGTGGGGCGCCCCGGCGCTCGCCGCTGCCGCGGCGCTGGCGCTCGTGTGGTACTCGCTGCTCACGGGCGTCACGACGACCGAGCATCGCGCGCCGGGCGCGCCGGTCGCGGTGGCGCACCGCGAGGCGCCGCACGGGGGGGCGGGCGAGACGCGTGTCGCCGCGCAGCCCAAGGAAGCGCCGGACAAGGACGAGAAGCAGCCCGACGTCGCGGTCGCGGGATCGGATCTCGACCAATATCCGCCGGAGCTGGTCGAGCACCCCGAGCTCTTCCTGCGCTACCCGGTCGTGAAGCGCCTGCAACGGCTGCAGCACTTCGAGGAGGTGCGGCAGCACGGCGACGGCGAGCCGCTCGGCACGACGCGGCCGAACGGCACGCGCGGCTCCAGCGACACGATCGGATAGCGCCGTGCGACGTCCCGGTTTCGCGGTTGCGGTCGTGCTGGCCTCGCTGCTCACGCCGCCGGCGGCGTTGCGCGCCGCCGCGCAGGAGCTGCGCTTCGCGCAGCGCTGGGAGGACATGACGCCGCAGGAGCGCGACGAGGCGCGGCGCAACTACGACCACTACCGGAGCCTCTCACCCGAGCAGCAGCGTGCGGTCGAGCGCAACTACGATCGCTGGCAGCAGCTGCCCGATCAGGAGAAGGACCGCATCCGCGGCAACTACCAGCGCTATCGCGAGATGTCCCCCGAGCAGCGCCACGACTTCCAGCGGCGCTACCACGAGTGGAAGAAGGGACGATGAGCGCCCCCGTGGCACGCAGGCTGATGCGCCTCGCGCTCGTACTCGCAGTGCTCGGTCACGCCGCCACTGCGTCGGCGCAGCTCGGCCATCGCGCGCCGGCGCACGGGCGTGCCATGCATCGCGCGCTGCCGCCCGGCAATCCGCCGCCGCCGACGACCGGCGCCGCCGGCCCGCCGCCACTTGGCGCCGCAGGCCCGGCGCCGTTCGGCGCGGCGGGTCCGCCTCCGATCGGCGCGGCCGGCCCGCCGCCGCTCGGTGCCGCCGGCCCGCCGCCGGTCGGGGCCGGCGGCGCACAGCTGCGCTTCCCGGAGCACGGGCCGCCGCGTCCCGACGTTCCCGCGGACACGCCGAGCGATGGCATGCAGGACGAAAGGGAGATTCGATGACTCGTCTCGCCGTGGGTGTGCTTCTGGTCGCTCTCATGGCGCCAGTAGTGTCCGCAGCCGACTTCTGCATCAGCCTCGACTCGGGGGAGCAGATCGTCCTGAAGAACTTCTCGTTGAAGAAGGGCAAGACGTTCGCGGTCGGCGGCTACTCGAACCTCACCCAGATGGGTGGCGTCATCCATTTTCCCGCGTCCGGGCAGGCGATCGCCTCGTCGGACGGCAGCCAGCTCGTGCTGGGGATCAGCAAGTACTTCGGCGAGCTGTCGCACACGCTCGGCAGCTCGGAGAACCTCATCGCGAGCCTCGCCGCCGCCTCGCAGACGATCTCGTTGGCGTTCGTGGCGGTTCCGGGCAAGAACGTCGGTCCCGGCGCGACGGGGCTCTGGGCGAGCGTGGTCGTGTCCCAGGGCGGCACGACCTTTCCGGGTGGGAACGCGAGCATCGTCGCGTGCGGCAAGAACGACCTCGGTCTGACACTGCCGTAGACATCGCGGAGCCGCGCGCCGTGCGGCGCGCGGCTCCGCTTGATCAGAAGGCCTTGCAGGTCTGGGTGTTGCCCGACCCGGTGCAGGGTGCCGACGGACCATCATAGCAGAAGCCGTTGCCGGCCCCGTCGTGCATCTCGACCATCGCATCGGCGACGTCGGCGTTCGGGGTCGTGAGCGGCGCGTTGGCAATGTTCTGGAACTTGCCGAGGAGCTTCACGATGATGAACGTGCCACCCGGGATCGCGTTCACCTGCGCCTTGCGTACGCCGTACGTCACGAGCGGATCGTTGAACTTCCAGCGCACCGTCCCGTTGCCGAGGGTGACCGAGCTCCACAGCGTCGGGCTCGGCGGGATCGTCGTGTTCCACAGCATCGGTCCGGAGACCATGTTCCGCCAGAGGGTGACCGTGACGTAGGTCGTCGTGGCTGGGTTGAACGTGAGCGTTGGCGCCTGGAACGTCGACTTGAAGAGCTGCGGCTGGTCGTCGTTCGAGCCCGGCCCGGTTCCAAGATACTTGAGCTTGATCTTGTTCGAGGCGTACTGCTGGAACACCGGCGCGGGGCTGCCGGTCAAGTTGGTGCACTGCGCGTGCACGGCGGCGAGAGGGACGAGCGACACGGTGACGGTGAGAACGACGGCACGGATCATGAACCGCATGGCGTGACCTCCTTCCCGGCGCAGTAGCGTGTTCGCACGCCGGGTCGCAAGAAAATTCCGCGTGCATGCCTGTTCCAGAATGGGGGCACTCTGTCGTGACGCTTCGCGTCCACCGCGTCACAGCGTCATGCGCCCGGCGTTGGCTCGCGCCTCCCCGGCCGGCTAGGCTCGAGGAGTTCCTCGCGCCGTCGTTCGCCGTCACGACGGCGCGCGCGGGCGACGTTGCCGTCACGCTGGCTGCCGACGGCGATCGCCACGAGCGTCTCGTCCGCGCATGCGACGCGCGCGGCGACGACGCGTTCGAGACGCTCTTCCGTCTCGACCAGGGGGTCGTTCGGCTGCCGGTCTTCCACGACGACGCCCAGCGGCCCGTCGCGTACGACGCGAAGTTCGCGTGCTTCTACTCCCTCGCAGCCGGGATCGAGGTGATCGGCCATCCGCGGCTGCCCACCTGGCGCACGGGAGCGATGCGCGTGGTGCGGGAGATCGCCACGGTACGGGCGCTCGCCGCCGGTGCGCGGCTGCTGCACGCGGGCGGTCTCGTGATCGGCGGCGGCGCGCTCGCGATCGCGGGCCCGAAGGGGGCGGGGAAATCGACGCTTCTCTGCCACCTCGCCGCGGCGGCGGGAGCGGCCCTCCTCGCGAACGATCGCCTGCTCGTGTCCGACGGCGCGCCGCCCGAGCCGCCGATGATACGCGGCGTGCCGACCGCCGTCGGTCTGCGGCCCGACACGCTCGCCATGTTTCCCCATGTGGCCGCCGACCTTCCCGACCGCACGCGCCCGATCCGCCTCTCGCCCGCGCAGCTCGCGCGCGGGCTCGGCGTCGGGCGCGTG
>DASXLI010000014.1:0-6563 GCA_036496285.1 Binatia bacterium | reverse complement strand
CGGCGCGCGCGTCCTGCGCGTGCGCTTCGCGCCGCGGGCGGCGGGAGCGCTGCACGCCACGCTCACACTCCGCGGCGGCACGCGCGCGGCGAGCGCCGTCGGCTACCGCAACCTGATCGCGCTGCCGGCGGAGATCCACGTGCCGAGCGAGACGACGGGAGGCGCGCCGCCCGTGATCGCGCTCAAGGCGGTCGGGCCGGCGCCGGTCGCGATCACCGCGATCGAGACGCCCGAGGGGCTGAGCGCCGAGGTCCAGCCGCCGGGCGCGGCGCGCGAGCTGCGCGTCGTCCTGCGCGCGCACGGACCGCGCCGGGGCGGCGGTGCCGTCGTGCTGCGTACGAGCGACCCGGACGAGCCGGTGGTCACGATCCCCCTGCGCGACGGAGACGCCTGAGCGCATGCGGGAGATCGGCTTCACCCTGCCGGAGGAGCGGCCGTTCGACGTCATCGGCGTCGGGCTGAACGCCGTCGATCACCTCTGCACGGTGCCGTCGTTCCCCACTTTCAACAGCAAGCAGCAGATGGCCGGCTATGCCTGCCAGCCGGGCGGGCAGGTGGCGACGGCGATGGTCGCGCTGCAGCGCTGGGGCCGGCGCACCGCGTACATCGGCACCTTCGGCGACGGGATCATCGGCGAGCTCTCACGGCGCTCGCTGGCCGAGGAGCACGTCGACGTCTCGGGCGCGGTGCAGCGCCGGGGCGTCGCCAACCAGATGGCGGTCATCCTGGTCGACCAGGCGTCGGGCGAGCGCACGGTGCTCATGCACCGCGCGCCGGCGCTCGTGCTGCAGCCCGACGAGGTCCGGCGCGACCTCGTCACCGCGGGGCGCGTGCTGCACGTCGACGGCTACGACCTCGACGCCGCGCTCACCGCGGCGGCCTGGGCGCACGACGCGGGCATGCCGGTCGTGGTCGATCTCGACACGCGCTCGGGCGCGGTCGAGCGCCTGGTCGCGATGAGCGACGCCGTGATCGTCTCGCAGGAGTTCGCGGAGCAGTTCACCGGCATCGTCGAGCCGACGGACGCGATCGAGCGCCTGGCGCGGGCCACGGAGGCGCCGCTCGTCGCGATCACGCTCGGCGACGCCGGCGTCGTCGCGCGCTCGCGGCTCGGCACCTTGACCGTGCCCGCCTACCCCGTGCGCTGCGTCGACTCGACCGGCGCCGGCGACGTCTTCCACGCCGGCTTCATCTACGGCCTCCTGCTCGACTGGCCGCTCGAGCGCACGCTGCGCTTCGCCAACGCCGCCGCGGCGCTGAAATGCACGCAGGTCGGCGGCCGTCCCGGCATCCCGACGGTCGAGGCGACCGAGACGCTGATGGCGTCCTGAGCCGCCCGCGGCTCGTCGTCGTTCCCGACCGTCAGGACGGAATCTCCGGCGCCCACGTGTGCGGCGACTCACGTTGCGACGCCGGGTCGGCGTTGGTACGCTGGCGCGTTCCCCACCGGGTCTCGCCGACCTTGGTGGGCGTTCGTGTATGCAGCATCTCCCAGAAGCAGAGGGGCCGTCTCTCGACGACGTTGCACGGCGCGCCGCCGGTGTCGCCGTGGGGCATCCGCTGCGCGTCGAGGGGCTGCGCGGCGGCGGCCGTGCGTTGCTCATCGCCGAGGCCTACCGCGCGCAGCCGGCGAGCACGCTCGTCGTCGCGGCGAGCGCCGCCGAGGCCGAGGCGCTCGCCGGCGACCTCGCGCTCTTCCTCGGCGAGGGCGCCGCGACGCCGGCGCTCGACCGCAGGGTGCACCTCTTCCCCGCGTGGGACGTGCCGCCGTTCGAGCCGGTCTCGCCCTCGGGCGCGGTCGTCGGCGACCGCATCGCGGCGCTCTTCCATCTGACGCAGGGGCGCGCGCCGGTGGTCGTCGCCTCGCCGGAGGCGTTGGTACAGCGGGTGTTGCCGCGCGCGGTGCTGGCCGCGGCCGTGCGCTACCTGGTCGAGGGTGACGAGGTCGAGAGCGAGACGCTCGCGGCGCACCTCGCGTCGTGGGGCTACCAGCGGGTCTCGCTGGTGGAGGACCGGGGGGAGTTCAGCGTGCGGGGCGGCCTGCTCGACGTCTATCCGGCGCTCGAGCCGCTGCCGCTCCGCCTCGAGATGGAGGGCGACCGCATCGAGCGCATCCGCGCCTTCGACCCCGACTCGCAGCGCTCGCGCGAGCCGCGCGAGGAGCTGGTGATCCTGCCGATGCGCGAGGTGTCGCTCGGTGTCCTCGCGACGGGCGAGGCGCGCCGCGCCGTCGAGACCCGTGCCGTCGAGATCGGCATGCCGCGGCTCGAGCGCCACGCGCTCGCCGACGCCATGGAGCACGGCCTCTTCGTGCCCGGCATCGAGTTCCTGGCGCCGTATGTCTACGGCGCGCTCGAGACGCTGTTCGATTACCTGGCGCCCGGCACGCGTCTCTGGATCGACGAGCCGGCGCAGGTCGAGGCTGCGCTCGACGCCGCATGGTCCGCGGCCGCCGCGGGCGCGGCCGAGGCGGAGAGCGCGCGCCGCTTCTTCTCGCCCGCGGGCCAGCTCTTCCTCGAGCCCGCCGAGGTGCGCGCCGCGACGGCGCCGCTCCCGACGGTCGAGCTCGACGCGCTGATCGGCATCGGCGGCGCGGCCGGGCACGCGCGCCTCACCTGCTACGTCCTCGCCGACCTCGTCGCGCCCCGCACGGCGGCGACGATCACGCCGGCGGCGCCGAGCTTCCGTCCGCTCGCCGACCGCATCCGCGAGTGGACGGCGGAGGGCCGCCGGGCGCTGATGGCGGTGCCGAGCGCCGCGCAGCGCACCCGCCTGCAGAAGCTGCTCGAGCAGCACGACGTGCACGCCACGCTCGCGGCCGAGCCGGTCCCCGCGCTGCTCGCGTCGCGCGAGCGGAACCCGGTGATCGTCGACGGCGCGCTCTCCCAGGGCTTCCGCATGCCGGGCGAGCGCTGGGTGTTCATCGGCGAGGAGGACATCTTCGGCGAGCGCCGCCAGCAGCGGCGCACCCGCAAGGTGAGCGCGGCCGACGTGCTCTCGAGCCTCGCGGAGCTGAAGGCCGACGACTACGTCGTGCACGTCGACCACGGGATCGGCCTCTACCATGGCCTGAAGCATCTCTCGGTCGCGGGCACCGAGGGCGACTACCTCTTCCTCGAGTACCTGGGCGGCGACCGTCTCTACCTGCCCGTCGATCGCATCAACCTCGTACAGAAGTATGTCGGCGGCGGCGGCGACGCGCATCCCGCGCTCGACAAGCTCGGCGGCACCACGTGGGCGAAGGTCAAGGCGAAGACCAAGGAGGCGCTGCTGTCGATGGCGCGCGAGCTGGTCGACGTCGGCGCCAAGCGCCAGGTGCTGTCAGGGCAACGTTTCGAGAGCGGCGACCCGCTCTATCAGGAGTTCGAGGCGCGCTTCCCGTTCGACGAGACCCCCGACCAGCAACGCGCGATCGACGAGGTGCTGGACGACCTCGCGAGCGAGCGGCCGATGGATCGGCTCGTTTGCGGCGACGTCGGCTTCGGCAAGACCGAGGTCGCGATGCGCGCCGCGTTCGTCGTCGTCATGGCGGGACGGCAGGCCGCCGTGCTCGTGCCGACGACGGTGCTCGCGCAGCAGCACTACGACACCTTCAAGACGCGCTTTGCCGGCTACCCGATGCGCATCGAGATGCTGTCGCGCTTCCGCTCCAAGGAGGAGAACGCCGAGATCGTCGCCGGCCTCGTCGAGGGCACGATCGACGTCGTCATCGCGACGCACCGCTTGCTGCAGAAGGACGTGCAGTTCAAGCGCCTCGGTCTCCTCGTCATCGACGAGGAGCACCGCTTCGGCGTGCGCGACAAGGAGAAGATCAAGGCGCTGAGAGCGCTGGTGCACGTCCTCACGCTGACCGCCACGCCCATCCCGCGCACGTTGCAGATGGCGCTCTCGGGCATCCGCGACCTCTCCGTCATCGAGAGCCCGCCGCAGGACCGGCTCGCCATCCGCACCTACGTCACGCGCGCCGAGGACCACGTGGTGCGCGACGCGATCCTGCGCGAGATCCGCCGCGGCGGGCAGGTGTTCTTCGTGCACAACCGGGTCGACTCGATCGACCGCCAGGCGGCGCACCTCCGCGAGCTCGTGCCCGAGGCGCAGATCGCCGTCGGCCACGGCCAGATGGGCGAGCGCCAGCTCGAGCAGGTGATGGACGACTTCCAGCACGGACGCGCCAACGTGCTCGTGTGCTCGGCGATCATCGAGTCGGGCCTCGACATCCCGCGCGCCAACACGATCGTCATCAATCGCGCCGACACCTTCGGCCTGGCGCAGCTCTACCAGCTGCGCGGCCGCGTCGGCCGCTCCAACGTGCGGGCCTACGCGTATCTCCTGATCCCCGGCGAGCACCTGATCGGCAAGGACGCGCACAAGCGCCTGCAGGCGCTGCAGGAGCTCGACGAGCTGGGCGGCGGCTTCCGCCTCGCGGCGCACGACCTCGAGATCCGCGGTGCCGGCAACATGCTCGGCAAGCAGCAGTCCGGCCACATCACGGCCGTCGGCTTCGAGCTCTACACGCAGATGATGGAGGACGCGGTGCGGGAGGTGCGCGGCGAGACCGTGACGGCCGACGTCGAGCCGGAGATCCAGCTCGGCATCCCCGCGTACATCCCGGAGAGCTACGTCACCGACGTCAACCAGCGGCTCATCCTCTACAAGCGGCTCGCCGGCGCCCACCGCGCCGACGACCTCGCGGCGATCGCCGACGAGATGCAGGATCGCTTCGGGCCGCTGCCGCCGCTCGTTGACACCCTGCTGCGGGTGATGGAGCTGCGGCGGGCGTTCAAGGATCTGCTCATCACCGCGGCGCGGACCCGCGGCGACATGGTCGTGCTCGAGTTCCACCCCGAGACGCCCGTCCGCCCCGACGTGCTGCTCGCCTTGGCCAAGAAAGAGAAGGGGCGCGTGCAGCTTTTCCCCGATTCCCGGCTCGGCTATCGTCCGGTGGAGCGCGATGCCGACGGGTTGATCGGCGAGCTGAAGGCGCTGTGCGGGAGACTCACATGACGTATCGGAGGGGAATTGGCGCGCTCGGCCTTGCGTTCGGCGCGCTTCTGCTGATCGGGGGATCGGGTGCCGGCGCGGCGCAGACGCGCACGGCGGCGCGCCCGAAGGTCGCGGCCACGAAGCCGGCGGAAGAGCTGCCGGTGGCGCCGGAGGTCGTCGACCGCATCGTCGCGACCATCGACGGCGAGCCCGTCACGCTGGTCGAGCTGCAGGCGTTCTCGGAGCAGATGCACAAGCGCGGCGGCGCCGACGCCCCGGCCACCGACCGCGCCATGCTCGACGAGCTCGTGCTGGAGAAGATCCTGCACAAGCAGATCGAGGCCCAGGGGGTGGCCGCGAGCGACCAGCAGGTCGACGCGTACATCGCGTCGATCAAGGAGCGCAACAAGCTCGACGACGCGGCGCTCAAGCAGGCACTCGCCGCGCAGGGGCTCACCTGGGAGCAGTACCGCGCGCAGGTGAAGACCGACATCGAGCGCGCGGCCCTCATCAACAAGGAGATCCGCAACAAGGTGAACGTCTCGCCCGAGGAGATCGAGCGCTACTACAAGGAGCACATCGCCGAGTACGGGGCGCCCGGGAAGGCCAAGGTGCGGCTGATCTCGATCCTGCTGCCGACGGACGCGACCGACGAGCAGAAGCAGACGCTGCGCGCGGAGGCCGAGAGCGTCCGCAAGGAGGCCGCGGGCGGCAAGGATTTCGCGGCGCTCGCCAAGGCGCACTCGAAGGGTCCCGGCGCCGACGACGGCGGCGACATCGGCGAGGTGACGAGCGGAACGATGCAGCCCGAGTTCGACAAGGTCGTTTTCGCGCTCAAGCCTGGCGAGGTGAGCGAGGTGGTCGCCACCGACACGGGCTACCACATCTTCAAGCTCGAGAAGATGACCGGCGAGGGCCACCAGTCGCTCGCCGACGTCTCGAACGACATCAAGGAGAAGCTCTACCGGGAGAGCATGGAGACCCGCTACGACCGCTGGCTGAAGGAAGACCTGCGCTCGAAGTACAACGTCGAGATCTTCCTTTGATCCCTCGCCTCGGCGTCACCCTCGGCGATCCGGCGGGCATCGGGCCGGAGGTGATCGTCCGGGCGCTCGCGCGCCGCGACGTGCGCGCCGCCTGCCGGCCGGTCGTGATCGGCGACCGCGGCATCCTCGAGTCCGCCGCGGCACGGCTGAAGGAGCGCGTGGCGCTGCGCACCGTCACCGAGGACACGCTGCTCGACGGCGCGGGCGGCCGCGGCGCGCGCTTCGTCGATCTCCTGCCGGTCTCGGAGCTGAGCGCGCGCGCGTGCCGGCCGGGCCGGCCGAGCATCGAGGGCGGGCGCGCCTCGTACCGCTACATCGAGGCCGCGACGCGCCTCGCGCAGCGCGGCGCGATCGATGCCATCGTCACGGCCCCGATCAACAAGGCCGCGGTGACGCGCGCCGGCTTCCCGATCAGCGGCCACACCGAGCTGCTGCGCGAGCTGACGGGAGCGCGCGAGGTGCGCATGATGCTCGCCGGCGACAAGCTGCGCGTCGTGCTGGTGACGATGCACATCGCGCTCGCCGACGTGTCGC
>DASXLI010000013.1:0-26564 GCA_036496285.1 Binatia bacterium | reverse complement strand
TGCGCGGTCTGCTCGAGAAGCGCGTCCCGGTGCGCCAGATCGGCTCGATCCTCACGTCGCTGCGGCGGCAGATCGGCGACCGCGCGCTCACCCGGCTCTCGGTCTACGTCGACGGCCGCCGCGTCGTCGCCTGGGATGGCGCCAGCCGCTGGCAGCCCGACTCCGGGCAGTTCCTCTTCAACTTCGACGCCGCACAGGTGATGCGCAACGCGTCGTCGGTCGCGCACCTGCGCCGCCCGCCGCCGGCACGGCGCGCGGACGAGGCGAGCGCCGACGAGTGGTGCGACCTCGCGATCGAGCTCGAGGACAGCTCGCCGCTCGAGGCGCGTGCGGCCTATCACCACGCGCTCGACCAGGAGCCGACGCACATCACCGCCCACATCAACCTCGGCCGCCTGCTGCACGGCGACGGCAACCTCGTGGGGGCCGAGACGCATTACCGCGCCGCGATCGACGCGGAGAAGGACAATGGTCTCGCCTGGTACAACCTCGGCGTCCTCCTCGAGGACGCGCAGCGTGCGGATGACGCCGTGCGGGCCTACGAGAGCGCGGTGCACCACCAGCCCGATCTCGCCGACGCGCACTACAACCTGGCACTCCTCTACGAGGACGCGGGCATGCAACGCGATGCCGTGCGGCACCTGTTGATCTTCCGCCGCCTGACGCACCGGCGGCGCTGATGCCTGCGCCGAAGCGGCCGCGGCTCGCCGCCGCCGCCGCCAAGCTGATCCCGAGCGACGTGAACGACGTCACGCTGGCGGTCGGCAAGGGCCGCGAGGTCCGGCTGACGAACCTGCGCAAGATCTTCTGGCCGGCCCTCGGCCTGACCAAGGGCGATCTTATCCGCTACTACGTCACGGTATCGCCGCTCCTGCTGCCGCACCTGAAGGACCGGGCGATGGTCATGCGCCGCTACCCGGACGGCGCCGAGGGCCAGTCGTTCTTCATGAAGCGCGTGCCGTCGCCGCACCCGCCCTGGCTCGAGCTCTGCTCGATCACCCACGCCTCGGGCAACGTGATCGACTTCCCGATGATCCAGGACGTACCGTCCCTCCTCTGGGTGGTGAACCTCGGCTGCATCGATCTGAACCAATGGTACGCCCGCTGCGACGACGTCGATCGACCCGACTACCTGCACTTCGACCTGGATCCCGGGCCGGGTGCGGGATTCGAGCAGGTTCGCGAGAGCGCGCTGCGCCTGAACGACGCACTGGTCGCGCTCGGCTTCCCGACCTATGCCAAGACGACCGGCTCGCGCGGCATACACGTCTACGTGCCGATCGTGCGCGGGCCGACGCAGCACCAGGTCTGGCAGGTGGCGAAGCGGATCGCCGGCGACATCGCGCGCCGCCACCCGCAGCTCATGACCGTCGAGTACCGCGTCGCCAAGCGCCCCAAAGGGCGCGTCGTCATCGATTTCAACCAGAACGCCTGGGGCCGGACGCTGGCCTCGATCTACTCGGTCCGTCCGACGCCGCGCGCGTCGGTGTCGACGCCGGTGACGTGGCGCGAGGTCGCCTCGGGCATCGCGATCGAGGACTTCCGTATCGACAACGTGGCGGCGCGATTGGCGAAGCGCGGCGACCTCTGGACCGACCTCCTGCCGCCGAGGAAGCCGCGCATCAACCTCACGTCGCACGTGACGGCGAGCAATTGACGTGGCGCCATCCGCCGTCTACGAGTCTCACGCGTGAACCCGGATGAATTCGCGGCCCTCGACGCGACCGCCCAGGCCGATCTCGTACGCCGGCGCGAGGTCACGCCGCGCGAGCTCGTCGACGCGGCGATCGCGCGCATCGAGAGGTTGAATCCGGCGCTGAACGCGGTGATCACACCGCTCTTCGAGCAGGCACGTGCCGCCGCCGCGACGCCGCTGCCCGATGGCCCCTTCAGCGGCGTGCCCTTCCTGCTCAAGGATCTCGTCGCCAGCTATGGCGGGACACGCATGACCGGCGGCGCCGGCGTGCTGCGGGACTACGTCTCGCCGCACGACAGCGAGCTCGTCCGCCGCTACAAGCGGGCCGGCCTCGTCATCCTCGGCAAAACCAACACGCCCGAGTTCGGCATTCCGCCGACCACCGAGCCGGTCGCCTACGGACCGACCCGCAATCCGTGGAACCGTGAGCGCACGCCGGGCGGCTCGAGCGGGGGCTCCGGCGCCGCCGTCGCCGCACGCATGGTCGCGATGGCGCACGGCAACGACGGCGGCGGCTCGATCCGCATCCCGTCGTCGTGCTGCGGCATCTTCGGCCTGAAGCCGACGCGCGGGCGCAATCCGCTCGGCCCCGATCAGGGCGACATGGTCGGCGGACTGATCTGCGAGCATGCGCTCACCGTCTCGGTGCGCGACAGCGCGGCGTTGCTCGACGCCACGGCGGGGCCGGATGCCGGCGATCCGTACTGCGCCCCGGCACCGGCGCGCCCGTTCCGCGCCGAGGTCGACGCCCCGCCCGGCCGCCTCCGTATCGCGTTCAGCGTGCAGGCTCCGACCGGTACGACCGTCCACCCCGACTGCCAGCGCTCCGTCCGCGACGCCGCGGCGCTCTGCGCCGAGCTCGGCCACGACGTGGAGGAGCGCGCGCCCGAGATCGACGCGGTCCCGTTCGTGCGCGCGTTCATGGCGGTATACGCGGCCTCGGCCGCGAAGAGCATGGCGTCGCTCGAGCGTCAGGGTCTGACGCCACGGCGTGAGCAGTTCGAGCCCATCACCTGGGGGCTCTACGAGATGGGCCTGCAGGTGAACGCGGGCGCGTATCTCCTCGCCGTCGAGGACCTGCAGCGCACCGCCCGTGAGGTCGCGCGCTTCTACGAGACGCACGACCTCTGGCTGACGCCCGTCCTCGCCGAGCCGCCGTGGCCCCTCGGCACGCTCGACGCCACGTGGGACGATCCACTGCGCGGCTTCTTCCGCGCGAGCGAGCTGTGCGCGTTCACGCCCATCTGCAACGCCACCGGCCAGCCCGCCATGTCCGTCCCCCTGTATTGGAACGCGGACGGCCTGCCGCTCGGCGCCCACTTCATGGCGCGCTTCGGCGACGAGGCCACCCTCTTCCGTCTCGCGGCTCAGCTCGAGGAGGCGCGCCCGTGGGCCAAGCGCATGCCGCCGCACACGGTGTGAGCGGCCGCCGGCGGCGCGCGGTGCGGACCCCATGCACGTCGACGTGAGCTGCGCGAAGTGCGGGCAGCGCAAGCGCCTCGACATCGGCGATCCCGGCGCGCAGCCGGTCGAGGAATACGTCCACATGATCAGCGAGCGCCTCTCGCACAAGCCGAGCTTCGAGTGCTTCGGCGGCCATCTCGAGCTGTCGCCGCCCCTGCCACGCTACTGGACCATGCACTGGGAGACCCTCGGCGACTGACCCCTATGGCGCGTGCGCTATCGGGCGCGGAGCTCAGTTGCTTTTCCCGCGCCCGGAGCTATGAGGGCACCATGAGGCTCCTACTCTCCCTGGCCACCGTCTGCCTGCTCGTGACGCCACTCTACGCGGGCTCACCTCCCTCCGCCTCGAAGAATCCGTTCGGCAGCGAAGCCGCCGAGCAGCGCCAGGCGCGGAAGGCCGAGGTCCGCGACCTCCAGGAGCGCGAGGAGCGCGCCCATCAGGTCCAGGAGCAGCGCGAGATCGAGCACCCCGAGATGAACTACGAGGAGCGCGAGGAAGAATCCGACGAGTGACTGAGCCCTGGCGCGCGCTCGGCGGCTAGAGCACGCGAGCCAGGAACTCGTCCATCGCGCGGTTGGCGCGCTGGTTGGCGTCGCCGCGCCAATCCACCTGGAAGGCGTGCGGGGCGTCCTCGAGCAGGAGAAGCTCGCTCGGTCGGCCGGCGGCCTCCAGCGCCCGGTGCAAACGCTCGGATTCACGGTGGGAGACGACCGCGTCTCCCGTACCGTGGATGAGCTGGATCGGGGCGCGCGCCGCCGCCGCGTGGAACTGCGGCGAGGCGAGCCGCACCCAGTCGGGATCGGCGCGGCGCCGTCCGAGGAGCGCGCCGATCATGTCGAGATCGGCGGGAAGCGGCAGCGTGCGCGTCAGATCGTACGGGCCGTAGTGCACGATGACGCCACGCACGTCTTCGCTGACACCCGCGAGATCCGGGGGCAGCGACGGCGTCAGCTCGCGCAGGTCGCGCGCGAGGTGCGCGAGCATGGCGAGGTGCGCGCCCGCCGAGAAGCCCATCAGCACGATCCGCTCGGGATCGATGCCGAGCTCGGAGGCGTGCGCGCGCACCCAGCGGAGCCCCCGGCGTACGTCGTCGAGCGGCGCCGGAAAGCGATGCGCCGGCGCGAGGCGATACGAGATGGCCACGGTCGCGATGCCGCGCCGGGCGAAGTGCAGCGCGTTGCCCGCCGCCTGGCTCGGATCGCCGTGCACCCAGCCGCCGCCGTGCACGAGCACGACCACCGGTGCCGGCCCGTCGACCTGCAGCGGCCGATAGTGATCGTACCGCAGCGGCACGCCGTCGACCTCGGCGTAGACGACGTCCTCGCGCAGCTCGTGCACGGGGGAGCGCTTCGGAATGAACGGGACTTGCCGGGGAAACGTCATGGGATCCTCGATATCATTCGCCGACCCGGTAGCGGAACGCCCGTGAGCGCCGCGTCGAGGCGTCGAGCTCGAGGAAGAGAAGGCCGCGCACGATCATCGCGTAAGCGACGAGGAGCGCGACGAGCGCCGCCTTCACGAGCGCGAGCGGGAACGTCTCCATCGGGACCGCCGCGACGGCGAGCACGAGCAGCGTGAGCGCGCCGGTCGCGGGGAACCATTCGATCCAGTTGTCGCCGATGAAGACGTAGCTCTGCCGCAGCAGCTCGAGCGACGACGCGCGGCCGAGGTAGATGAGCTCGGGCACCGCGTTGAAGAAGACTCCCACGATCAGCTGCACGCACAGGAACAAGATCGGCCCCTGCGGCGTGCCGGCGAGGACCATCGCGATCAGGCGGAAGCCGATCCACACGACGAAGGTCACGCCGACGACGTCCCAGAGATAGGCCCCGGCGCTGCGGCGGAGATCCGCGAGCGAGACGCGCGACGTGCGCACCATCATCTCCACGAGGTAGAGGAACGAGCCGACGCACCCCGCCCACAGGAGGCTGAACAGCATGCCGCCGACGAAGCCGAGGAGCGACACGAACTCGAGCGCGACGCGCAGCACGAAGGCGTAGAGGAAGAGCGAGCCCATGACGGGCCAGTTGCGCGCGATGAGCTCGGCGGCGCGCCCGAAGACGCGCCGGTAGAGCGCGATCGTGACGCGGAGCCAGTTCACGACGCGCCGAGGATGCGCCGCAGGTCGCGCGCCGGCTTGCCGTCGCGGATCGTGAGCGCGTAGTCGAGGGCGCGGCCGGCCGGGAAGGCGATCGCGGTCGCGATCGAGAGGATGCGCAGCGCCGGCAGTCCGAGGACGAGCTCGATCACGAGGCCGGCGATGACGGCCACCGAGATGCCGGTGCCGAGCGGCAGCCGCCAGCGGTGCGTCGGACGCTCGAAGCCGAAGTCGCCCGCGAGCCGGCCCACGCGCGACGTGATGAGCGGATGGATCTGCACGGTCTCGCGAGCTGCACGCGCCAGCAGCTCCTCGAGGACGATCGACGCGCGCACCCGGTACAGCGTGATCGTCGGCGTGCAGAAGATCGCCGCCAGCGCCCCGAGGACGAGCGGCCCGAGCCTACCCTGCTGCAGGGCGCCACGGGCGCCGAGCGCCAGCACCACGAGCGGCGTCACGAAGTAGTGGCCGGCGACATCGGCGAAGAAGAAGGTCGCGTCGTTCGTGCCGGTCAGCCGGGCGACCTCGCCGTCGGAGCAGTCGAGCACCTCGGCGAGGTAGATGAGCGGGACGAAGAGGAGCGACACGCCGAGGTGCGGGCACGCGAGGCAGCCCGCGGCGACAAGACCGACCACGATGTTCAGCGCGCTCACCCCGGCGGCGGGGACGCCCCAGTCGAGGAAGAGGCGCGTCAGATGCTTCGAGACGGGGCGGCAGAGCCGTTGGGTGAGCCCCGTACTCTCGCGCGGCTGGACCGCCTCGACGTCCTCGAGCGTGATCCGCTCGCTCCCGGCGCTCACGAGGATGCTCCCCGCGTCGGCGCGCCGGACGCGCCCGCCTCGCCGGGCCGCTCGCCCCGGAAGGCGAGCGGCGGGGTGCGCCCGGTCACGCGTTCGACGAACGTCCAGAGCTTGATCGCCCGGCCGGTGAGATCGAGGACGAGGAAGGGCGCGAGCTCGCGACGGTGGTCGCCGCAGCCTTGCCGCCGCAGCGCCTCAACGCCCTGCCAGAGCCGCATCGTGTACGCGAGGAGCGGTGCCATGCAGACGAACGCGAGCATCCGCGAGCGGTGCATCACGAGCAACGCCGCGGGCAGCCCTCCGACGAGCATCGCCGACATCGCTGCCTGCGCCCACGCATCGGCCCGCGACGCGATCGAGAGGGTACCGCGCCGGCTCCGCAGCATCGTGCGTGTGAGGCCGCGAAAGGTCCACGGAACGAACGTCGTACCGCGCGCGCTCGGCACGTAGCCGGTCGCGACGCCCAGGCTCGCGAGCGTGCGCGCGAGGTGGAAGTCCGCCTTCAGGTTCGGCAGCTCGGGGAAGAGCGCGTCGCCGCCGAGGCGCTCGATGGTCGCCCGGCGCATCGCGACGAACTCGCCGCTCAGCATCCCGTCGAAGCGCAGCTCCTTGTGGAGGAGACGGTTGAGCTCCCAGTAGCGCGAGATCCAGCTCTGGTAGCGCGGCACGGGTGCGCCGTGGACCGCGCGCTCGGGGCCCTCGCGCACCGCGCGGGCAAGCTCCTCGACGGCGTCGTCGGCGAGGTCCGTGTCGGCATCGAGCATCACGACCACCGGGGCGGTGGCCACCGCGCAGCCCGCCCGCAGCGCGGCGTTCTTGTTGCCGCGCTCGATGCGCACCGCCACGAAGCGCCCGAATCCCATCTCGCTGCTCGCCCGGCGCGCCACGCCTTCGGTGTCGTCGGTTCCGGCCGCCACCACGATCACGTCGAGCGCGGCGGGGCCGATCGACTGCCGAGCCAGCGCCGCGAGGCACGCGCCGATCGCGCCCGCCTCATCGCGTGCCGGAATGACGACGCTCACCTCGAGGGCCACGCGCTCCCTTAGCGTCGATCGGCCCCGAAGGAAAGAAAGCGCCGGCGACGGCTCAGATCGGCGAGAAGCGCGAGTACTTGCCGACGATCACGACGCCGAAGGGACCGACCGCCTGGCCGTGCAGGGCGACCAGGAACTGCTCGAACGCGTCGCGTCCGATGGGCGCCGTGCCACCTCCCTCGGCAGCAGTGAAGCAGTTCCGCAGCTCGACGAAGCCGGCGCTGTCGAGCATGACGCCGGACGGGAGGAGCGCGGTGCCGTCGGGTCCGGCGAGCGCGGCGCTCACCGCGGTGAACCCGACGCACGAGAAGCACACGTCCGGAATGGAGGAGCTCGCCTCGAGGTTGTCGGTCACGCTCGCGGCGCAGCACACGTTCGCGCCGTCGGCCCCCGGCAACGGGCGATCGATCGGATGGATCGAGCCGCCGTCGGACTCGAGACCGATCAGGATCACCTCGGAGTCGGTCAACGTCGACGGGTTGAAGGTCTGGATCGTGATGCCGCCGTCCAGGATGGCCGGATCGGGCAGCGCTCCATCCGCCGACACGCCGATTGCGTCGCCACCGAAACTCGAGCTGGTCCCGAGGTTGGCGATCGTCCAGCCGCCGACGATCACCGGCGCGATCGCGCGCTGCGGATCGAACGCCGTGACCACGGCGATGCCGCGCTCGCCGCTCAGATCGACCGTCGCGCCGACCGGATGGTTCTCCGGCGGGTTGGTCGTCTGGATCTCGCCGGAGAAGTGCGTGGGATCGACGACGACCGTATCCTTCTCGGTGAGCGAGATCGTGACGTCGGCGAGATGCCGGCAGTCGGCCGCGTAGAACACCCAGTGTGTCGCGACCGGCAGGCCGGAGAACTGGCCGCCGATGCGGGTCACGATCTGGAAGCTCTTGTGCCCCGAGGTCGCGTCAAACGGCATGACGAGCACGCCCGCCGACTGCGTCGCCAGGATCGTCTGCCCGAGGCCGTCCGCCCACGCCGGACCCGCAACGCACGCCAACCCCGCGGCCGCCAACATCGTCACGAGCCTTCCCCTGGTGCGCGCCGTCATCTCGATCCCCCGCCCACCGCAATAGCCTGCCCGTGCCCGCGCGATCAATGAGGAAACGGCGAAAACGGCGGAAACGGCTGACGATGCCCCGTCCGAGGAATCAAATGTGCCGGCTGACCGCGTCCTCCCGCATGACCGGCTCCGGCCGCCCGGCGATCGGCACGTACTTGCGCTCGCCCTCGCCGATGTAGATCTGCCGTGGACGCACGATCCTCTGCTCGGGGTCGCGCACCAGCTCGGCCCAATGCGCCATCCAGCCGGCGGTGCGTGCGATCGCGAACAGGACCGGGAACATCGTCATCGGCAGGCCGATCGCCTGGTAGATGAGGCCCGAATAGTAGTCGAGGTTGGGGAAGAGGCGGCGCGAGACGAAGTAGTCGTCCGCGAGCGCCTGGCGCTCCAGCTCGACGGCGATGTCGATGAGCGGGTTCCTTCCGACCACCTCGAAGACCTCGTAGGCGAGCTCCTTGATGATGCGCGCCCGCGGATCGTAGTTGCGATAGATGCGGTGGCCGAAGCCCATGAGCCGCCGCTCGCCCGACTTGCAGCCCTCGAGGTACTCCGCGATGCGGTCGGTGGTGCCGATCTCCTCGAGCATGCGGATGACGGCCTCGTTGGCCCCCCCGTGCAGCGGCCCGTAGAGCGCGGCGATGCCGGCGGCCACGGCGGAGTACGGATCGGTGCGCGCGCTCGACACGCAGCGCACGGCGTTGGTCGAGCAGTTCTGCTCGTGCTCCGCCTGCAGGATGAAGAGCACGTCCACGGCGCGCTCGAGGACGGGGTCGGGCTTGTAGCGCAGCTCGGTCATCTTGAAGAGCATCGAGAGGAAGTTCCCCGTGTAGCTGAGCTCGTTGTCGGGGTAGACGTAGGGCAGGCCGCGCGAGCGGCGGTACGCGAAGGCCGCGAGCGTCGGCATCTTGCCGATCAGGCGGCGCGTCTGCAGGCGGCGCGACTCGAGATCGAGGACGTTCTTGGCGTCGGGATAGAAGGTGGAGAGCGCGCCGACCGTGCCGACGAGCATGCCCATCGGGTGGGCGTCGTAGCGGAAGCCGTCCATGAATTTCTTGATGTTCTCGTGGACCATCGAGTGCGTCGTGATGTTGTGACGCCACATCGCGAAGTGCTCGTCGTTCGGCAGCTCGCCCTTGACGATCAGATACGCCGTCTCGAGGTAGTCGCTCTTCTCGGCGAGCTCCTCGATGGCGTAGCCGCGATAGCGCAGGATGCCGCGCTCGCCGTCGACGTAGCCGATCGCGCTCTTGCACGTCGCGGTGTTGGCGAGGCCCGGATCGTAGGCGCGGAGACCGAGATCGTCCGCGCCGGCCTTGATCTGGCGCAGGTCGGTCGCCCGGATGGTGCCGCTCTCGATCGGCAGGTCGTAGCGGCTGCCCGTCCGCTCGTCGACCACGCTCAAGCTGCTCTTCGCCATGTCCCCTCCTCCGTTGTCTCCGATTCTGCCCGCGTCCGACATCTAGTCAATCTTGATTTCCGTAATCAACATATGGCAGCCTCCGTGGCATGAAGCCCGGCTACCGCTCGGCGCGCCAGGCAGCGTCGGATCTCGGCATCAGCCTGCCGACGCTCTACGCCTACGTGAGCCGCGGGCTCATCCGCTCCGAGGGCTCGCGCGCCTCGCGCGAGCGCCGCTACCGCACGGAGGACATCGATGCGCTGAAGGCGCGCAAGCAGCGCCGCGATCCGGGAAAGGTCGCCGAGGCCGCCCTGCACTTCGGCCTCCCGGTGCTCGACTCCGCCATCTCGCTGATCAGCGGCGACCGGCTCTACTATCGCGGCCGCGACGTGGCGACGCTCGCCGGCACGACGACGCTCGAGCAGATCGCCGCGCTCCTGTGGAACGGCGACCTCGGCGCGCCGCTTCCCGACGCGCCGGCCGACCTGCCGCGCGGCCAATGGCGGCGTCTCGCGGCGACGATGGCGGCGCTCACGCCGATCGACGCCTTCCAGATGGTCCTGCCGATCGCCGCCGCCCACGACCCGACCGCCTACGACCTCCGCCCCCCGGCGGTGCAGCGTGCCGGCCTGCGCATCCTCCGCCTGCTGGGCGCCGCGGCCACGCGCCGCTTCCCGAGCGCCGAGGCGATCGCCCGCACCCTGCAGCGCGGCTGGGCGCCGCGCGCGGCGTCGGCGCGGCCGCTGCTCGAGACGGCGCTCGTGCTCTGCGCCGACCACGAGCTCAACCCGTCGACCTTCACCGCCCGCTGCGTCGCCTCGGCGCGCTCTACGCCCTACGCCGTCGTCGCCGGCGGTCTCGCCACGCTCCAGGGAGCGCTGCACGGCGGCACCTGCGAGCGCATCGAGGCGCTCTTCGACGAGGTCGCGACCCCGGCGCGCGCGGAGAGCGTCGTCGGCGCGCGTCTACGCCGCGGCGAGATGCTCCCCGGCTTCGGCCACCCGCTCTACGTGAAGCCGGCGCGCGACCCGCGCGCAGTGATCCTCCTCGAGCACATCCGCGCCGCGCGCGGCGCGACGCGCGGCGCCGTCCTGGCACGCGCGCTGGTCGAGCGCGTACGCGCGCTCGTCGACGTCGAGCCGACGATCGACTTCGCCGTCGTCGCGCTGCGCCGCGCCCTCGACCTGCCGCCCGGCTCCGCGGTGGCGCTGATCGCCATCGGCCGGACGGTCGGCTGGATCGCGCACGCGATCGAGCAGTATCAGGACGAGCGCCTGATCCGCCCGCGCGCCCGCTACGTCGGCGTCATGCCGTAGCGGCGACCCTCGCTCCTCTGCCGCAACGTCGTGGAGCTGTACGGCATCGACGTCGCGTCACTCAGCTGAGCTGACCGGGTTCGTTACGGCGTCGGACGTGCGGTGTGCCGGCCGTACCGTCGCGGCCGCTCGTGTACGGCGTCCGGCACGAGCGGGTTGCGCACGACGAGCCAGGTGAAGCGCGAGAAGTCGCGATCGGCGGTCCAGAGCTGGCGAACGCCGTGTGATCTGCACAACGCCGCGATGCGTGCATCGTGGATCCGGGCACCCATCACCTGACCGGCGGCGAGCACGGCTCGAAGCTCTGCCCAATAGGCGGAGTTCTCGCTGAGGAGAAGGAGGCTCGGGGATGCGAGCCAGGCCTCGACCTGCTCGAGGGCGCGCTCGAGCGGAGTTGGCGGGTCGAACACGCGCGGCCTGGTCACGATGGCGAGGAACTCGTGGATGCAGGGCCACGGAATCGCCCACGTTGCGCGTCCTTCGACCTGCTCTGCGACCAGATGCTTGGCGACCGAGTGGAAGGGGGCGTCCGTACGATGTGCATAGACGAGGATGTTGGTGTCGAGGGCGATCACTCGTCATCCCCGTCGTCGTAAGCCGCCTCACGAAGTCTCGTCCATCCGCCTCGCGCTGCGAAGTCCGGATGAAGCCCGCGGCCTTTGAAGCTCGCATCACGCAGCCGTACGGAACTTTGGGAACGCTTGCGCGCCAGCAGCGCGCGCAACGCCTCCTCGACGACGGCGCGCAATGTCGTGCCCTCGCGGGCGGCGAGATCCTTCGCCGCTTCCAGCAGCGGATCGGATACATCGAGGGTCGTCTTCATATGGGCACCCATATCATAGGCATATGGGTGCCCACAATCTCGAATCGATTCAGGGCATCTGCCGATAACCTGCGCGTTCGACCCGCTCTGCGCGCATCTCACGGTGACCGCCGAGCCGAACGGCCTCCGGGTCGCGTACGCGGCGACATCGACAACCCCTGCGCGGGAAGCGCGGCCAGCGCGCAGTGATCATTGCTCTTCGACGCCTCGGTCACCCCGGGCGGCTTCGTCGGTATCGGATTCGACAACAATCCGCCCTGCTGCGTCGGCTGCATCGGCCAGGCTCGCGACTACGGCTGCACCATGACGGCGACCGTCACGACCGACCGCCACGGGCAGCAGACCCTCGAGGCGACGTTCCCGGGAGTCGCGCTCTCCTGTCCGCCTGAACCGACGAACGGACGCACAACGACGCATCTGAAGCTTTGCCGCCCGAAGCCCTGCGCGGTGCCCTGAGGAGCAGCGGCCGTCGGCTTCGGTCCGGCGGGCGGCCGAGGCGTGCCCGCGCCCGCGTCTAGGCCGTCGCGAGCGACGCGACGTCGATGCCGTACAGCTCCGCGACGTTGCGGCAGAGGATGCGCTCCCTCTGCTCGTCGCGGAGATCGGCGTGGTGCTTCGCGAGCAGCTCCTGCGACCACGGCCACGTCGAGTCGCTGTGTGGGAAGTCGTTCGCCCACATGAGGTGCTTCCAGTTCATCAGGTCCGCGGTCTTGAACGCGACCCAGTCGTCCTGGAACGTCGTGTAGACGTTGTCGCGGAAATACTGGGACGGCGGCTTCGAGAGCTTCTGTCCCGGCGGCAACCAGTTGCGGTGGCGGTCGTAGGCGTGGTCCATGCGGTACATGTAGTGCGGCACCCAGCCGGCGTCGGCCTCGACGCAGACGACGCGCAGATCGGGATGACGCTCGAAGACGCCGCCCAGGATGAGCGTGCCGATGATGTCCTGGCAGCCGCGGATGATCGAGAGGAAGCCGTTCATCTTCGGGCCGCGCGGCTGCACACCGTCCTGGCGGCTGGTGAGGATGTGCCACGAGAGCGGCATGCCGAGGTCGATCGCGGCGCGCCAGAAGTCGTCGTAGATCGGCGAGTCGTAGTCCTCCACCGCGGGCTCGCCGGGCATCATCACGCCGCGCAGGCCGAGCTTCTTGATGGCGCGCAGGTCGGCGATGCCCTCCTCGGGCGTCCGCATCGCGGTCTGCCCGACGCCGATCAGGCGGTCGGGGTGCGCGGAGCAGTATTCCGCGATCCAGCGGTTGTAGGCCTCGAAGCAGGCGTGCTTGTAGTCGAAGTCGCGGTGGTTGCAGAGCACCATGCCGACGGTCGGGTAGACGACCTCGGCGGCGACACCGTCGCGCACCTGGTCGGCCATGCGCGCCTCGGGATCCCAGCCGCCGCGGTGCAGCTCCTCGAAGCGGGCGCCGGTCAAGCGCAGCTCCTCCGCCGGCTTGCCGGCGGCGGCGACCAGGCCCATCGGCACCGGCTTCTTCATGCCGTCGACGACGAAGACGTCGCCCATCTGCGGATGGCGCTCCATGCGCGGCGCCTTGTCGCGCCAGGCGCGATCGATGTGATCGACGTAGGTATTGGGCGGCTCCGTGATGTGGGAGTCGGCGGAGATCACCGGGAGCTTCATGGACGTCCTCCTCGCACGACGCGGCCGGGGAGCGGCCCGTCGGGATCGACGGCGTCGCGGCCGTCCTCGCGCAGCACGACGCCGTTCACCACCACCGCCCGCACGCCCGTCGCGTCGGCGATGAGGCGGTCGGCACCCGCGGGCAGGTCGCGCACCCGCCGCAACGCCGAGCAACCGACCGTCGCGGGGTCGAACACGGTAACGTCGCCGGCGAGGCCCGGCGCCAGCCGGCCGCGGCCCGTGAGGCCGAAGAGATCGGCGGATTTCGACGTCAGCAGCGCCACCGCCTGCTCGAGCTCGAGCACGCCGCGCTCGCGCACCCAGTGCGAGAGCAGGTGTGTCGCGAACGGCGCGTCGCAGAGCTGGCTGGCGTGGGCGCCGGCATCCGAGAGCCCGAGCACGATGGTCGGATGGCTGAGCAGCTCGCCAACGGTCGCCTCGTCGGTGTTCATCACGGCGATGCGGAAGCGTGCCGCGAGGTCGGACGCCAGGCCGAGGTCGAGCACCAGGTCGACCGGGTGCACGCCGCGCTCGGCGGCGACCTCGACGACGTTGCGCTCGTTCAGCGCCGGCTCGGTCGGGCAGTCGGAGATGACCGTGTCCTCCCAGCGTCCGGCGATGCCACCACGCGCACCGCGCTCGCGGAACGCGCGGCGGAACTCGGGATCGGCGTAGATGCGCTTCTTCCCCGCGTGGTCGGCCGCCGAGACGGGCTGGAAGAGCTGCAGGCTCTCGAACGGGAACGGCGCTTTCCACTGGAACTCGAAGTTGAGCGGCCGGCACGCCACCTGCGGCACGACCGCAACGCCGTCGCGCTGCAGGCTCGCGGTCTGCTCGAGCACGGCGCGGTGTCCGTCCGGCCCGAAGAGGCCGCCGAGGAGCGCCGTCCACGTGACCGGCCGTCCGGTCGCCCGCTGGATCGCCGCGAACTCGTCGAGGAAGAACCCACGTCCGAGCGTCGCTTGCATGACCCCGTGGCCGGCCTCGCCGAGGCAGCCGGCGAGGGTCGCAATCTCCTCGAGATTGGCGGCGCGGCTCGGCACCGGCCGGCCCGCCCAGCCGACGTGGGTCGGTGACTTGGACGTCGCGAAGCCGACCGCGCCCGCGGCAAGGGCCTCGCGCACGATGCGCACCATCGCCGCGACCTCGTCCTCGGTCGCCTCGCGCTCGGTCGCCTCCTCGCCCATGACGTACATGCGCACCGGCGTGTGTCCGACCATCGCGCCGACGTTGATCGCGGTGCCGCGGCGCTCGATCGCATCCAGGAACTGCGGGAACGTCTCGAACGGCCAGTCCGTGCCGAGTCCGATCTGCAGGGCATCGAAGGCCATGCCCTCGACGTTCTCGAGGGTGCGGAGGATCATCTCCCGATGCGCCGGCCGGGTGGGCGCCACGCCGAAGCCACAGTTGCCCATCACGACCGAGGTGACGCCGTGCCAGGGCGAGATCGTCAGCATGCGGTCCCAGAAAACCTGCGCGTCGTAGTGGGTGTGGATGTCGACGAAGCCCGGGGCGACGACGCAACCGGAGGCGTCGAGGGTCCGCGTCGCCGTTCCGGAGACGGCACCGATCGCGCTGATGCGACCCCCGTCGATCGCCACGTCGGCCGCCCGGCCCGGCGCGCCCGTCCCGTCGACGACGGTTCCGCCGCGAATCAGGAGATCGTGCTGGTCTGCCATCGCGCGGCCCTCCCGGACGGGCGATGCTCCCAGAGCGGGGGCCCGAATACAAGCGCATTCTCCGGGCGGCGACGCGGGCGGCGCCCGTCTTGCCTTCGCGACGGCGCTCGGTACGCTTCTCCGCTGATGACGCTGTCAGCCACGTGCATGCACTGCGCGGCAACGGTGCTTGCGAACGCGCCCCAGCTCGGCGCCCTGGAGATTCGCTCCCTGCAGCATCATCTCCTGCGTCGTTGCGCCCCGCAGGAGCCGCTGTCCGATGATCTCAGCAGGCTCCTCGTTCACTTCCGGGTGATCTTCAAGGACTGAGCGGCGGCCACGGCGGCGGCGCGCGCCTCGGGCACGCCGAGCGCGAGCGCGGCGCCGAGGAAGCCCGCGCCGTACGGCACGAGGATGAGCGGCCCGGCAACGAGGGGATGGACGGGTCCGAGCACGGTCTTCACGCCCCAGCCGACCGCCGCGCCGGCGAGCGCCGCGATCCAGAGCCGCGCGAGGAACGCGGCCTCGAGCGGTGCGGGCCCGATGCGCCGCCGCAGCACCGCGCGCAGCAGCGCGAACTCGACCCACCCGGCGACGCCCGCGGACGCGGTGAGCCCGGCGACGCCCCAGCGCGGGTCGACCCCGATCAGCTGCGGCAACACGATCGCCGCGAACCATCCGAGCGCGGTCGTCAACGCGACGCGGACGATGGCGAAGTTGAGCGGCGTGCGCGTGTCGCGCAGCGCGTAGAACGTCGACGCGTAGAGGCGTCCGAGCGTCGAGGCCAGCAGGCCGACCGAGGAGCCGGCGAGGATGCCCCACACGTAGACGGCGTCGGCGTGGGTGAACCGGCCGCTCTGATAGAGCAGCGCCGCGATCACGTCGCCGAGCGCCAGCATGGCGATCGCCGACGGCACCACCAGGAACGCGATGCGCCGGGAGCCCGCGTGCAGGCGGCGGCGGAGCTGCGCGGCGATCTCGTCGGCGCTGCCCGTCGCGCGCGCCATTTCGGGAAGCTCCGAGGCCGACACCGACATGCCGAACAGGCTGACCGGCAGGGTGTAGATGAGCTGCGCGTAGGCGAGCCCGGCGACGGCGCCCGTCGGCAGGAGGCTCGCCAGCACCTGATCGACGTAGGCACTGATCTGCACCACGCCGCGCGACACCACGACCGGTCCGAAGCTGCGGAAGACCTGTCGCACGTGCGCCGAGCCGAGCTCGAGCGACGGACGGACCCGGCCGAGGAGCATCCACACCGTGGGGAGCTGCACCACGAGCTGCAGGAAGGCGCCGACGGTCGCCGCCGCCGCCACGATCGCCGCCAGATGGTAGGACGGCCCGTCGCCGCCGAACACGAGCATCGCGGCGATCATCGTCAGGCTCCAGACGACCGGCGCCGCGTAGGAGAGGAAGAAGCGCCGATGGCTGTTCAGGATGCCGAGGCACCAGGACGAGAGCACGAGCAGGCCGACGCCCGGAAAGAAGAGACGGACGAGCTGGATCGTCGCCGTACGCTTCTCGCCCTCGAACCCCGGCGCGATCACGCCGATCAGAAGCGGCGTCGCAACGACGCCGAGCGTGACCAGCACGGCGGTGAGCAGCGCGAGCAGCGTGCCGACGACGTCGGCGACGCGCGTCGCCTCGCGCTGGTCGCCGTGCCCGAGGAGGCGCGCGTACACCGGGATGAACGACGCCGAGAGCACGCCCTCGCCGAACAGGTTCTGGAGGAGGTTCGGGATCTTCAGCGCGGCGTTGAAGGCATCGGCTGCCGCACCGTTGCCGAAGAAGTGGGCGAAGACGTACTGCCGGACGAAGCCGAAGATGCGGCTGAGCAGGATGCCCGCGGCGACGAGGCTCGCCGCGCGCCGCGGCGCGCCCCTCCCGGTCCCTGTTGGCGTCGCCTCCATCCCGTCCGCTTCCCCCTCGTCCACATACGCGAGATCGGCGCGGCTCGGAAAGAGGCGGTCGTCATAGCGTCGGCGTTCACGCGAAACCCCGGTCCCGGTCGCTCTGGGCGTGAGCGATCAGCGATCGAGCGAGGGCGGCACCGGGCACTCGAACGTCACCGTGGTGCCGGCGCCCGGCGACGAGCGCACCGTGAAGCTGCCGCCCAGCGCGAGCGCCCGCTCCTCCATGCTGATGAGGCCGAGCGCCTCGGCCGGACGCGCCTCCGTGTCGAAGCCGCACCCGTCGTCGCGCACCTCGAGCCGGAGGCGGTGGTCGCCCGTACGCACGGTAAGCACGACCGTGCGCGGTGCGCCGTGCCGCAGCGCGTTCGTGACCGCCTCCTGCGCGACGCGGTAGACCGCCACCTCGATCTCCTCGCCGACGGGCGCGAGCGGCTCCGGCACCTCCGTCCGCACGGCAGCCGTCGGCGACGACATCCGGACCGCGAACGAGCGCAGGCTCTCCTCGAGGCCGAGGTCGTGGAGCTGCAGCGGCCGGAGCTCGCGTGCCAGGAGTCGCAGGTGCTCGATCAGCTCGTCCAGGAACCGCCCGGCGCGGTCCAGCTCGAGCGCCAGGTCGCCGCGCTCCGGCCCGACACGGCCGCGGACCGACGCGATCATCATGCCGACCCCCGTGAGCTCCTGGCACACGTTGTCGTGGAGATCGAAGCCGAGCCGCTTGCGCTCCGCCTCCCGACCCGCGACCTCGCGCGCGGCGAAGCGGCGCAGCGTCTCCTGGCTCACGCGCAGCTCCGCGAGCGACTCGGCGAGCGCGCGCTCGGCCCGCTTGCGGTCGGTGAGATCGACGATGAAGGAGATCGCCGCCTCCTCGCCGGGCGCGACGCGCGCACTGCCGATCATCACCGGGACGCGATGGCCGTCGCGGTGGAAGTACTCCTTCTCGCGCGGCGCCGCGACGCCGGTCGTTCGCAGCGACTCGCGCGCCTCGACGTCAGCCGATCGCCACTCCGGCGGGGTGATCTCGTCCCAGCGCGTCGGCGGCGCGTCGGCGGTGTAGCCGAGCATGTCGAGGATCGCCTGGTTCGCCTCGCGGATGCGTCCATCGAAGCCGCCGATGATCACGCCGAGGATGTGCGAGTCGACGAGCCGGCGCAGGCGCTGCTCGCTCTGTCGGAGCGCCTCTTCGGTGCGCTTCCGCGCCGTGATGTCGGTCGCGGTGCCGAGCATCGCGGGCTCGCCCAGATACTCGATGCGCACGGCGCTGAAGTCGACCCAGAGCGTGGCGCCGTCCTTCGCCACCATGCGGTACTCGAGGTGCGCGGGAAACTGCACGCCCTCCTGCCGCGCCAGGCCGCGCGCCTTGCCGACCGTCCGGTACTCGGGGTGCAGCAGATCCCAGAACGGCATGCGGCTCAGATCCTCGCGCGAGTAGCCGATCAGACGGGTCGCAGCGGGATTGGCCCAGACGACGATCGACCCCTGCACGATGAAGATCGCGACCTCCATCGCCTCCGCGAGCACGAGGAAATCGGGGACGCCGGCCACGCACCGACTGTAGCGCGCTCACCGCATGGGCCGCCAGCATTCCGCCTCGCAGCCTCCGCCGGGGGCACGCATTGCCGATGGTCGGGGGGTCCTTTAGAGTAGCGCTTCCCGCATGATGCCGCGATCCTCCGTGCCGCGTTCGGCCGTGTCCCCCTAGTCGCCCCGTCGTATGTGGATCGTCCGTCTGGCGCTGCGCCGGCCGCTGTCCGTTGCCGTGATGGCGCTCCTGATGCTCGTCCTCGGCGCCTTGTCGTTCGCGCTGATGAACGTCGACATCTTTCCGCAGATCGACCTACCGGTCGTGCTCGTGGTGTGGAACTACCCGGGCCTCTCCGCCACCGACATGGAGCGGCGGGTCGTGCTGCTGAGCGAGCGCGCCTTCTCGACGACGGTGAACGGCATCGAGCACATGGAGTCGTCGTCGTTCGCCGGCATCGGCATGATCAAGGTGTACTTCCATCCAGGCGCGACTGTCGCAGGCGCGATCGCGCAGATGAACTCGGTCGCGCAGACCGTCCTCCGCATCATGCCGCCGGGCATCCAGTCGCCCAACATCATCGACTACAACGCCGCCAACGTACCGGTGGCGCAGCTCAACGTCTCGAGCGAGACGCTGCCCGAGCAGGATCTCTTCGACTACGGCCTGAACTTCATTCGGGTGAAACTCTTCACGATCGAGGGCCTATCGTCACCCGCGCCCCTCGGCGGCGTCAGCCGCGCGGTGATGGTGAACCTGCACCCGGACGCGCTGTACGCCAACGCGCTCTCGCCGCAGGACATCGGCAATGCGCTCGCCACGACCAACGTCATCATCCCGGCCGGCACCGCCAAGATCGGCGACCGCGAGTACGCCGTCGAGCTGAACGGCAGCCCACTCAAGGTGAGCGAGTTCAACAGCCTGCCGCTCAAGGTGACGAACGGCACGCCGGTGATGCTCGGAGACGTCGCGCCGGTCACCAACACGCACCAGGTGCAGACGAACATCGTCCGCGTGGACGGGAAGCGCGCCACGTATCTGATGATCATCAAGCACGCCGCCGCCTCGACCCTCGCCGTCGTCGATCACGTCAAGGCGTTGATCCCCGAGATCATGGCGACGGCGCCGAAGGGCATGCAGGTGGCGCTCACGTTCGACCAGTCGACGTTCGTGCGCGCCGCGCTGTGGGACGTCGTGCAGGAGGCCGTCACCGCCGCCGTCCTGGTCGCGCTCATGGTGCTGCTCTTCCTGGGCTCGGCGCGCAGCATGCTGATCGTGATCAGCTCGATTCCGCTCTCCATCCTGACCGCGTTCGTCGCGCTCAAGCTGGCGGGCCAGACGGTCAACACGATGACGCTCGGCGGCCTGGCGCTCGCCGTCGGCATGCTGGTCGACGACGCGACGGTCGAGATCGAGAACATCCACCGCAATCACGCGATGGGGAAGACGCTTCTGGTCGCGATCCTCGAGGGCGCACAGCAGATCGCGATGCCGACCTTCGTCGGCACGATCGCCATCTGCATCGTGTTCTTCCCGGTGCTGATGCTGTCCGGGGTCGCCAAGTTCCTGTTCATGCCGCTCGCGCTCGCGGTCGTCTTCGCCATGCTTACCTCGTATCTCCTGTCGCGCACGCTCGTGACCACGATGGCGCGCTATCTCCTGCCGGAGAAGCACGAGGACACGCTCGGGAACGGGCGCTGGGCGCGCTTCGTGCGCGCCTTCGACGCGCGCTTCGACCGCCTGCGCGACGTCTATCGCGACGCGCTCGGATCGTTCATCGCGCGCCGCCGGTTCGCCCTCAGCTGCGTCGCGATCGCGATCGTCGCCTCATTCGGGCTCCTCTTTGTCGTCGGCGAGGACTTCTTCCCCAAGACCGACGCCGGCATGATGCGTCTGCACGTGCGCGCCCCGACGGGCACCCGGCTCGAGCGCACCGAGCGCATCGTCGACGACGTCGACCGCGCCATCCGCCGCGTCGTCCCGCCGGACGAGCTGGTCGCGATCAGCGACAACATCGGGACGCCGGTCTCCTACAACCTCGCCTTCTACCAGACCGACAGCATCGGCCCGATGGACGCCGACATCCTGGTGCAGCTGAAGCCGTCGCATCACCCGACCGCCGGCTACCAGCAGCAGATCCGCGAAGAGCTGGCGCGCACGGTCCCGGACACGCAGATCTACTTCCAGGCGGCCGACATCGTGAGCCAGGTGCTGAACTTCGGCCTGCCCGCGGCGATCGACGCGCAGATCTCCGGCAACAACATGCCGGCGAACTACGAGCTCGCCAACCGCCTCGAGGCGAGCATGGCGCGCATCCCGGGGATCACCGATCTCCGCATCGCCGAGCCGGCGGACTACCCGACGATCCGGGTGAGCGTGGACCGGGCGAAGGCGCTGGAGCTCGGCGTCGCCGAGTCGGACGTGGCGTCGAGCCTGCTGACCTCCCTCAGTACCAGCTTCCTTTTGCAGCCGAACCAGTGGCTCGATCCCGGCAACGGCGTCAACTACAGCGTGCTCCTGCAGACCCCGCAGCATATGATCGACTCCATGCAGGCGCTCGGCTCGACACCGCTCTCGCCGGTGCGCCTCGCGAGCGGCGGCCAGCCCCAGCTGCTCAGCAACCTCGCGAGCCTGAAGCGCACGGTGACGCCGGCGGTGATCAATCACTACTCGGTGCAGCGCGTGGTCGACGTCAACGCGGCGGTGAGCGGCCGTGATCTCGGCGGCGCCGCCGCCGACGTGCGGAAGGCGATCGCCGATCTCGGCGAGCTGCCGGCGGGCACCAAGGTCACCGTACGGGGGCAGAGCGAGGCGATGCGCGAGTCGTTCACGACGCTCGGCGAGGCGCTGATCCTCGCGGTCATCCTCGTGTACCTGCTCATGGTCGCGAACTTCCAGTCGTGGCTCGAGCCCTTCATCATCCTGCTCGCGGTGCCCGGTGCGCTCGTCGGCGTGCTCTGGATGCTGGTGGCGACCGGCACCACGATCAACGTCGAGTCGCTCATGGGCGCGATCATGGCGGTCGGCGTCGCGGTGGCGAATGGCAATCTCCTGATCACGTTCGCCAACGAGCTGCGCGAGGAGGGCTACAGCCCGGTTGCGGCGGCGATCGAGGCGGGGCGCATCCGCCTGCGGCCGATCATCATGACCGCGCTCGCCATGATCCTCGGCATGCTGCCGATGGCCGCGGCGCTCGGCGAGGGCGCCGACCAGAACGCGCCGCTCGGACGCGCCGTCATCGGCGGCCTCGTCCTCGCCACCCTGACCACGCTCTTCGTCGTGCCCGCGGTCTACTCGATCGTCGGACGCGACGTGATCGGCAAACACCATCGCGACGCCGAGATCGAACGACTGGCGCCGTCGACCCCACAGCGCGCATGATGCACACGACGCGAACGGACGCATGACCGACGACGATCCCCGCACCTACACGCCACGGGCTCCCGGACGGCTCTTCACGATCGGCTGGACGGCCGCCGTCGTCCTGCTCGTCATGGTGACGGCCGCGCTCGTGCTGGCGCGCGAGCTGCGCGTCCGGCGCGACGCTGACCGCCTCGAGCAGGATCTGGCGCAGGGCCGGCGCGTGCTGGTGACGCGCCCGAACGCGCTGCCGCCGACCCGCGCGCTCACGGTACCGGCGACGATCCGCGGCTACGTCGAGACCCCGCTCTTCGCGAAGATCCCCGGCTACCTCCGCACCATCAACGTCGACAAGGGCGACCTCGTCACCGAAGGCCAGGTGCTGGCGGTGCTGGAGAGCCCCGAGATCGACCAGCAGGTCGCCGACGCGCGCGCCAACTACGACCTGCAGCAGCTCACCAACAAGCGCAACCAGGAGCTCTTCCGGCAGGGCATCGTCGCCCGTCAGATGGCAGACGAGGCCGAGGGCGCAATGCTGCGCGCCAAGGCGACGTTCGAGCAGATGCAGGCGACGCAGTCCTACGAGACGATCCGCGCGCCCTACGCCGGCATCGTCATCGCCCGCAACGTCGATCCCGGCGCGCTGATTCCGCAGGTCACGACGGCGACCAACTCGGCCGGCACGCCGATCCTCCTGCTCGCGACCATCTCGCCCGTGCGCGTCTACGCCGAGGTGCCGCAGAGCTCGACGCCGTTCATCCAGCCGGGCGACCCCGCGGTCATCACGGTGACCGAGTATCCCGGACGGGAGTTCAAGGGCGAGGTCGCGCGCCGCGCGAACGCGCTGCAGCCGACGACCCGCACGATGCTCGTCGAGGTGGACGTGCCGAACGAGGACGCCGAGCACCGGCTCTACGGCGGCATGTACGCGCAGGTCGCGTTCACGGTCGCGATGCGGGGCGGCGTCCCGCAGGTACCGGCCGACGCCCTCATCTTCCGCGACGGCAAGGTCTACGTGCCCGTCGTCCACGACAACCGTCTCACCCTCTCCGAGGTCGTCCTCGGCTACGACGACGGCCGGCTCGTCGAGGTGACGTCAGGCGTCGGCGCGGACGACCTCATCGCGCTGAACGTCGGGCAGGCCGTCCACGACGGTGAGCTCGTACAGCCCATCCCCGCCGAGCAGGAGAAGGCCACGCAGACGGCCGGCAGCCCGACCGACAAGCATTGACGCGGGCGCCG
This sequence comes from Binatia bacterium, assembly GCA_036496285.1. GTDB lineage: Bacteria > Desulfobacterota > Binatia > UTPRO1 > UTPRO1 > DP-19. Next base: position 3,545 of record DASXLI010000013.1, on the reverse strand, counting down.
GCTCAGCCGAGCAACGCCTGCACTGCCTCCATGAGCGCGAGCCACATGCTGGCGATCGCGATCGCGACCGCGAAATCGCGCGCGACCTGATGGGTCGGCCGGCGCCGTGCCTTCCCTCGTCGCGACCGCACGCCCGGCTCGACGAGCCGGATGTGGCGCGTCGCGCCCACGCGCGTCCTCCCCGGCAGAACGGCGCGCGGCTGCCACCCCGCGTCCATGATGGGAGACGCGAGCCGGAGGTGATCGGCGCTTCGCCTGCGGGTGCTCGGGGTGCCCATCGCGCGACACGTTGGGCCTTGCAAGAGGCGGGCCTTGTCGTTTTGCTACGCGGTCGCGTGATGACGGCCCCCGATCCGGTACGACGCTGCCCACGGCGTGACCACTGCTGTTCATCCGAGCGCCACGCCCACAATGGAGGATCACAATGGAGCAGACCCATGTGAGCATCACCCGCGGCGACGGCGTCGCGGTCGTGACGCTCGATCGGCCCGCGAAGCGGAACGCGCTGACCTTCGCGATGCGCCGCCGCGTGGCGGCCGAGCTCGACGCGCTCGCGCGTGACGACCAGGTCGCGTGCGCCGTCCTGACCGGCACCGCGCCGGACTTCTGCGCCGGCATGGACGTCTCGGCCTTCGGCGGCGATGCTGCCAACCGGCAGGAGATCGTCGACTCCTCGACCGCGCTCTTCGCCGCGCTGGCGGCGTTCCCGAAGCCGCTCCTCGCGGCGGTCGAGGGGCGGGCGCTCGGCGGCGGGCTCGGTCTCGTCCTGGCGTGCGACATCCGGGTCGCCGGCCGTAGCGCTGCGTTCGGCGTGCCGGAGGTCCGCTTCGGCGCCGCGGGCGGCTTCGCGGCGTTGCGTGCCGCCGTCGGCGACGGTCCGGCGCGCGAGCTGGCGCTCACGGCGCGGACGTTCGATGCCGAGGAGGCGCTGCGGTTCGGCCTCCTGGCCGAGGTCGTCGCCGCGGGGGAGGCGCTCGCGCGCGCCCGCGCGATCGCCGCCGCGCTCGTCGCCCTACCCCGGCGCGGCCTGCGCCTGCAGACGGAGATCATCCGCGCAACCGCCGGGCTGCCGCTCGCGGAGGGCCTGGCGTACGAGGCCGGCGTGTTCCGCCGCGAGGTCCTCACCCGCGAGCCAAAACCGCCGACGCGCGGGTGAGGCCGCCTCGGCGCGTCTCAGCCAAAGGGTCCATGAACGACGGCTGTCCCTTGACCCTTTGCCAGTATCGGCCGGCTCGGCTCGCGATCTGTACTCCTATTGCGGTTGCCTGACACCTCGGCTGTCGCTCTCCAATCTCGTCCCCGCATTGGATCCCTCGGCCGCGGGCCGGAACTTCTCGTCGATGTCGCGGCGGACTCGTTCTCGAGCCGGCATCCAACCTTTGCCAACTCGAACACGAGGTCCATTGTGTTCACTTGACAGTGTCCAAACGGAAACACCGCTGACACTCAGACCGGCGACATCGCTGACACGCGGCTGGTGGGTTTTTCATTCCGTTTCGTTTTGGGGCGAATCAATCCGTACTCGGGATACTGCGTGTCGATGAGGCCGCGTAGCACATGGGCAAAGCTCACCTCCTCGTAGCGGTGGTTCAACGGATAGATGCCGATGCACTCGCCAGCGAGCGCGTTGCTGATGAAGAAAGTCCGGGCGCGCCAGCGGATCGCCCCAGCGGCATTCACGAGGTACGTGTCGGCAAACGGATACGTCGGCACCGGAACGCGCGGCGGGAGGAGGCGTGGCGAGGGGCGGTAGAGGCTGGCCGGGGTGGCGAGATGGAGCGCCTGATGCGGGCGCTCCTGATTGTAGAGACGCCTAAACCGATCGAAGGCGAGCTGCTGGCGCACGAGCGAGCGTTTGGGCGGTGAGCACGTGGCCTGTTTGAGCGTCAGATGCATGCGTTCGTGGCGCCCGTTTTGTTGCGGCTTGCCAGGGTCGATGCGTTCGAGCCGAATGCCGAGCTTCGCCCACCACGCCGAGAGCTGCGTCAGGCCGGCGGGCGCCGTGATGCAGGCGAAGGGCTCGCCGTTATCGGAGCGCATCGCCGTGGGGAGCCCATAGGTCTGAAACAAGGCTTCGACGACGCGGCGGACGTTGGCCAAGTCCGGTGAGCGGAAGCCGACGCATGCCAGGAGATAGCGCGTCGCCGCATCCATGACGGTCAGCGGATAACAGCGCTGCCCGTTTTGCACGGCGAAGTGGCCTTTGAAGTCGATACACCAGACGTCGTTCGGCTCGCGGCAGGTGGCAAACGGATGGGTGCGAGGCGGCATCCCGCGCGGACGCCCGCGCCGCACGACGAGGCCTTCGCGCTTCAAGATCGCGCCGATCGTCGAGGCCGCGGGCCAGGGGATCTTCGGCCACTTCGTCTGGAGCCGTTTGCGCAGCGGAATCGGGCCCCACAGTGGGAGCCGTCGGCGCTCGTCGATGATCCGCTGGACGAGCATGCGCCGGGTCGTCTGCGGATGATCGTGCGGCCGCCGCGAGTGCTCTTCGAGATCCTCCCAGCGCAAGGCACGCTCGAAGCGCCGCACCCATTTGTAGCCCGTCTGTCGACTGATGCCGAACAGCCGGCACAGCGCAGCTCGACTCACCGCGTGACTCCGCCACTCGAGGACAAATTGTCGTTTCTGATCCATCGGACAGGTTTCCCTCCACGGCATCGGCCGACCTCCCGATGCGTGTGTACCTGTCAGCGATGTTCCCGGTTCAGTGTGTCAGCGATGTACCCGGTTTGGACCACAGAATCGCACCACGATAAAAGGTAGCTGATTCAAGATACAGCGCAATGGCACGGCGATCTCGTCAACTCGCTCTGCAGCTTCCCGCACCTCGCAGCTGGGGTGGCGCGCGGCCCGGCGCAGGGCGGAAACCCGGCCCGCACCCGGGCTTACCGCATGTCTCTCGGGATCGATTCGTGCGCTCGCTCCCCGCGCACGCGACGTTACGTCTGCGAGCTGATCTGCCGTCGCTGCGCACAGTGCGGATCGTCCACGAGATCGAGCGCACCTTTGCCGCGGGTTGTGCACGCCCCGGCTTCCGGCTTGTGCATTACTCCCTACAGGGAAATCACGCGCATCTGATCGTGGAAGCATCCGATCGCGACGCGCTCGGGCGCGGGATGATGGCGGTCGGCTCGCGGCTCGCGCGCGCGGTGAACCGGATTTCGAAGCGGACGGGCTCCGTGCTCGCCGATCGCTATCATGTGCGGCTGCTCCGGACGCCGAAGGAGGTGCGTGCGGCACTGCGCTACGTGCTCTTGAACGCGCGTCATCACGCGGGCGGTCTCCGGGGAAAGCTGGCGAGCGGCCCATCGCTCGATCCGGCCTCATCGGGGCGATGGTTCGATGGATGGAGGCGCGGGTTCGCGATCGCCGCCGACGAGACTGGCGCTGGCCCACTTGGACGGCCGGCCGTCGCCCGGGCTCGCACGTGGCTCCTGACCGTCGGATGGCGGCGGCACGGTCTGCTCGATCCTCGCGACGTTCCAGGATGACCCGTCTTTCCGTAGCGTCTCAGGTTGGGTCGAACTCCCGAAACAGAGATT
>DASXLI010000012.1:0-40816 GCA_036496285.1 Binatia bacterium | reverse complement strand
CCGAGCGGCGGCTCGCCGCGCGCGCGGTCGCCGCGCTCGCGGACCTGCGCAAGCCGACCGTCGCGGGGATCGCGGGTGGGGCGCGCGGCATCGGCCTCGAGGTGGCGCTGGCGTGCGACCTGCGCGTCGCGGCGGACGGCGCGACCTTCGCGCTGCCGCTCGCCGCGGGCCTGCCGTTCTGCGGCGGCACGCAGCGCCTGCCGCGGGTCGTCGGACGCGCCCGCGCGCTCGACATGATGCTGACGGGGAGGGTGGTCGGCGCCGCCGAGGCGCTTGCCTGGGGCCTCGTGGTGCGGACCGCCCCAGCGGCCGCGCTCCCGGAGACCGCGGCCGCGCTCGTGCGGGACGTGCTCGCGGGCGCGCCGCTCGCCCTGCCGCTCTTGAAGGAGGCGCTCCTCGCGGCACAGGATCTGCCGCTCGCGGAAGGGCTGCGCCTCGAGGAGGATCTCTACGCGCTGCTGCAGACGAGCGCCGACCGCGGCGAAGGGGTGCGGGCGTTCCTCGCGCGCCGCACGCCGCGCTTCAGCGGCCGGTGAGACGACGGGACGGAGTCGCGGGAAGGAGGCTATTGATGGCGAACCAACTGGGGAAGATCTACATCTGCGGCGGGTGCGGCGCGCAGGTGATCGTGACGAAGGGCGGAAACGGCGCGCTCAACTGCTGCGGCCAGGCGATGGGGCAGAAGAAGTAGCGCGCGGCGCGAACCCGAGGCGCACGGCCTCGCGGTAGGTCGCGGTTGCCGACGCGGTGGCGGCGAACGCGGTGAGGTCGGCGGGCTCGTCGATGTCGAAGGCGATGCGCGCGTTCCGCCAGATCGTGCAGGCGACGTGACGGCGCTCGGCCGTGCTCGCATGGCGCTCGAGGCTGCGCCCGCCGAAGCACGGTGGGACGATGCCCGGTGGCCGGTGGACGATGGCATTCGTGCCGGTGCCCTCCTTCGACGGCACGACCGCGATGCCGGGGCGCGGCGTCCGCGCGAGCAGCTCCGCGACGTCGGCGCTGCCGATGAGCGGCACGTCCGACAGCACGACGACGACCGCCTGCGCGCCTTGCTCGCCGGCGAGGGCGGTGCCGAGTGCGACGGCGCCGTTCAGGCCGCGCGGCGTGCCTTCATCGACGACCCCGGCGCCGACCGCGCGGGCGTGCGCGGCGAGTCGCGGGTCGGCGGTGACGACCAGCACGCGGTCGATCGACGCGGTGCCGAGCAGGGCGTCGAGCACGTCGCCGAACATCGCGTGCGCCACCGCGACGCGGTCGTCGTCGCCGAGCGCCGAACGGAGCCGTGTTTTCGCGAGCAACAGGGGCTTGGCGGGAACGAGTGCGACGTGCACGTGCGATCTCCTCGCGAGCGGACGCCTCCCAGCTTCTAGAAGCGCCTCCGCGGAGAGTCAATGGCCGATGCGCGGCGGTCGCGTCGGCGGCAGATCGGCCCGGAATTCCTTGCGACGGCTCGGGGGGCACGTTATAAGACGCGCCGCTTCCGCCTCCTCGCTGCTCGCGATAGCATCACCGGGACATGCGTATCGTGGCAGGCTCGGCGCGTGGGCGGCGCCTGCGCGTTCCACCTGGTAGAGCGGTCCGGCCGACGGCCGATCGCGTGAAAGAATCGATCTTTTCGATGCTCGAGAGTCGCCATCGCTGGGAGGGAGTCGCCGTGCTCGACCTGTTCGCCGGGAGCGGGGCGCTCGGCATCGAGGCGCTCAGCCGCGGCGCCGCGGCCGCGGTGTTCGTGGAGAGCGACCGCACGGCCGCCACTGCGATCCGCGCCAACCTCGCGGCGGCCCGGGTCGAAGGCGAGGTCCTCGTGGCGCCGGCGGCGCGCGCGATCAAGACGCTCGCGGCGGCCGGACGGCGTTTCGGCGGCGTCTTCCTCGATCCGCCGTATCATCGCGGCTGGGTCGATCCGACGCTCGCTGCGCTGGAGGAGTCGGGGCTGATCGAGGCCGGGGGCTGGGTCGTCGTCGAGCACGGACGCGACGAGACGCCCGCGGTCCGCGGCGGCACGCTCGCGCATCGCGACACGCGGCGCTACGGCGACACGCGGGTCACGATCTTCGGCGTGCCGGAGGCGGAGGAGCGCAGCGATGGCGGCTCGTAGGAACGGCAGCTTGCGGACGGCGGTCTACGCCGGCTCGTTCGACCCGATCACGAACGGCCACGTCGACATCGTCCAGCGCAGCATGCAGGTCTTCGATCAGGTGATCGTCGCGGTCGCGTTCAACCCGAACAAGGACAGCGCGCTGTTCACGCCGGAGGAGCGGGTCGAGATGATCGCCACCGTCTTCCGGCATTGCGGGGAGCGCGTGCGCGCCGAGAAATTCTCGGGGCTGCTGGTCGACTACGCCCGCAACCTCGGCGCGCGGGTGATCATCCGCGGCCTGCGCGCGGTCGCCGATTTCGAGTACGAGTTCCAGATGACCATGATGAACCGCCACCTCGAGCCCGACATCGAGACCATCTTCATGATGGCCGGTGAGGCCTACTTCTACACCAGCTCGCGGCTGGTGAAGGAGGTCGTGTCGCTCGGTGGTGACGTGGAGGGGCTGGTGCCGGAGCCTGTGCTACGGCGCCTGCTGAAGAAGGTAGGACGATGAGCACTCCCGGTGCAGCCATTCCGCTCGCGGGCCGTCTCGGCCTGGTGAAGCCGTCCGCAACCCTCGCGGTCACCGCCGCGACGGCCGCGCTGCGCGCGCAAGGCAAGGACGTCGTCGACTTCGGCGCCGGCGAGCCCGACTTCGACACGCCCGAGCACATCAAGCGCGCCGCCATCACCGCGATGGCGGAGGGCCAGACCAAGTACACGCCGGTCGGCGGCACGGCCGCGCTCAAGCAGGCGATCGTCACCAAGCTCGCGCGCGACAACAAGCTCACGTACGCGCCAGACGAGGTCATCGCGAGCTGCGGCGGCAAGCACGCGCTCGCCACGGCGTTCATGGCGCTCTTCCAGGAGGGCGACGAGATCGTCATCGCCGCGCCGTTCTGGGTGAGCTACGCCGACATGCTGGTGCTGGCCGGCGCCAAGCCGGTCATCGTCAAGACCGAGGAGCGCGAGGGCTTCCGGCTCACCCCGGCGGCGCTCGAGGCGGCGATCAATCCGCGCGTGCGCGCCGTGCTGATCAACAGCCCGTCGAACCCGGTCGGCGCCGCCTACGACGCCGACGAGCTCGCCGCGCTCGCCGACGTGATCCAGCGGCACGACCTCCTCGTCATCTCCGACGACGTCTACGAGCGCCTCACCTACGGGGGCTTCACACAGCGCCACATCCTGAACGTCCGTCCGGAGCTGCGTCCGCACGCGCTCGTGATCAGCTCGCTCTCGAAGACGTACGCGATGACCGGCTGGCGCCTCGGCTACACGGCCGGACCGAAGCACGTGATCTCCGCGATGGCGACGCTGCAGGGACAGCAGACCAGCAACCCGTGCTCGATCACCCAGGCGGCGGCGATCGCGGCCCTCACTGGCTCGCAGGAGTGCGTCGGACGCATGCTGGAGGAGTTCGCCAAGCGGCGCGACTACGTGCTGGAGCGGCTCGCCGCGATCCCGAACGTCACCTGCGTGCCGCCGCGCGGCGCCTTCTACGTCTTTCCGAACATGCAGGCGTACCTCGGCCGCAAGGTCGGCGGCTACGATCTGCGCTCGGCGTCCGATCTCGCGTCGTATCTCATCGCCGAGTACAACCTCGCGGTGGTCGCGGGCGAGGACTTCGGCGCGCCGACGCACATCCGCATCTCGTACGCGACGTCGATGGCGCTGCTCGAGAAGGGCCTGGACCGGCTCGCGACGGCGCTCGGCAAGATCTGAGCGCGGCTGCTACGGGGTCCCGAGCGGGCGCTCGCCGGTCCGGCGGAAGCGGAAGTAGTCGCCGAGGATTCCCGCGTGGTCGAAGGCGAGCGGCGCGGGCAGCGTCGTCTCGGTGAAGACACCGGCGCGGGCGGCGTCGTCGCTCGCGACCGGTGATCCCTCCGCGCGCCCGACGTACACCACCGTGAGCGTGTGCCGGCGCGGATCGCGCCGCGGATCGGAGTAGACGCCGAGCAGCGTCTCGAGCGTCACGACGAGTCCCGTCTCCTCGTGCGCCTCGCGTACGGCGGCCGTCTCCGCACGCTCGCCGACTTCGATGAAGCCGCCGGGAATGGCCCAGCCGGGCGGCGGAAAGCGCCGCTCGATCAGGACGATGCCGCCGCCGGCGAGCTCGATGATGACGTCGGCGGTCGGGTGCGGTCCTTCTGGTATCGGCGGCATGAGACGGCCGAGTATACGCGACGGATCGCTCGGCGCGCGACGGACGTCGCCTTGACAAGGTAGACCCCCGCCGTTACACGAAACGGATTCTGTGCCCGGCACATACGTGGTGGGTCTCGGAATAAGGGGGCGCGGGGTTCATGCTGGCACATCTCCTGCTCGAACCGGGGAAGATCGATTATCGCGAGGTCGAGACACCGGTTCCCGGACCGGGAGAGGTCGTGGTGCGCGTCTCGACGGCGCTCACCTGCGGCACGGATCTGAAGGCCTTTCTGCGCGGCCACCCGAAGATGCCGATGCCGACCTTGTTCGGCCACGAGTTCTCGGGTGACATCGCCGCGGCCGGCTCCGGGGTGCGCGGCTTCCGCGAGGGCGACGCCGTCATGGCCGTGCCGACGGCCCCCTGCAAGACCTGCTACTACTGCCGGCACAAGCAGGAGAACCTCTGCACCATCATCATGGATACGATGGTGCTCGGGGCGTACGCCGAGTACGTGAAGCTGCCCGCGCCGGTCGTCGAGACCAACATGTTCCACAAGGAGCAGCAGCTGCCATACAGCGAGGCGGCACTCCTCGAGCCGCTCTCCTGCGTGGTGCACGCGATCGAGCGCCTGGCGCCGCGTCCGGACGACCGGGTGCTGATCATCGGCGCGGGCGCGATCAGCCTGCTGCACCTCCTCGTGCTGAAGAGCATCGGCGTCGAGGAGGTGCTCGTGCTCGGCCGGCGCCAACACCGCGCGCAGGCGGCCGTCGACCTCGGCGCGTCGGTGCTGCTCGCGCCCGACGCGGCGGCGGCGCGCGCGCAGGTGCTCGACGCCACCGACGGCCGCGGCGCCGACGTGGTGATCGAGTGCACCGGCCAGCCGCAGGTGTGGGAGCAGGCCGTGCACTACGTGCGGCGCGGCGGCACCGTCGTGCTGTTCGGCGGCTGTCCCACCGGCACGAGCGTCACCTTCGACACCGGTCGCCTGCACTACGATCAGATCACGCTCATGAGCCCGTTCCATTTCACGCCGCGCGACGTACGGAAGGCGCAGCGCATGCTCTCGGAGCGTCGCATCGACGGCCGGCCGCTGATCAGCGGCACCTATGGGTTCCCCGATCTCGATCAGGTGCTCACCCTGCTGCAGCAAGGGCAGGGCATCAAGTACGCGCTGGTTCCGCAGGCCTGATCCTCCCGCCGGCACCGGCGCCGCTTCCCGCGTTCACCCCATGATTCCCTCCTCGATGCGCGTCGGACTTCTCGACGACCAACTCGCCGTCCGGGTCGCGGAGGTCGAGGTGCCGACGCCCGGCCCCGACGAGATCCTGGTGCGCACCCGGGCCTGCGGCATCTGCTCGGGCGACATCATGGGCTGGTACATGCGCCGGAAGGCGCCGCTCGTCTTCGGCCACGAGCCGGCCGGCGAGGTGGCGGCGGTCGGCGCCGAGGTCGACGGCTTCCGGCCGGGCGACCGCGTGTTCGTCCACCACCACGCCCCGTGCTTCGCGTGCGCCCTCTGCGCCCGCGGCGAGTTCGTGCAGTGCGCCGAATGGCGTGCCGGGAAGCTCGTCCCGGGCGGCATGGCCGAGTACTTCGTCGTGCCACGCTCGAACGTCCGCGGCGACACGCTCCGCCTGCCGGACGAGCTGTCCTTCACTGATGGCAGCCTGATCGAGCCGCTCGCCTGTACCGTGAAGAGCATCCGGCGCGGCGGCGTGCGCGGCGGCGAGCGCATGGTCGTGATCGGGCTCGGCATCATGGGCCAGCTCCACGTCGTCCTCGGCCGCCACGCGGGCGCGGCGCAGATCATCGGCCTCGACCGCATCCCGTTCCGCCTCGAGCGTGCCCGCCAGCTCGGCGCCGACGCGGTCGTCCACGTCGACGAGCAGGATCCGGTCAAGGCCGTCCGCGCCCTCACCGACGGCGCCCTCGCCGACACGGTCATCGTCGGCCCCGGCAGCATCGAGGCCATGCAGCTCGGCCTCGCCCTCGCCGGCCGCGGCGCCACCGTCGTGCTCTTCACCACGAGCAAGCCCGAGGAACGCCTGCCCGTCCAACCCCACGACCTCTACTTCCGCGAGATCCGCATCGTCCCGAGCTACTCCTGCGGCCCCAACGACACCCGCGACGCGCTCGAGCTCATCACCTCCGGGGTCGTGCGCGCGTCGCAGGTCGTGACGCATGAGTTTCCCCTGTCGCAGATCGTCGACGCGTATCGCACGGCTGCTGATCCGCATGTCGCGCTGAAGACGGTCGTTACTTTTCCGTAGGTCGTTTTCTACCTGCGAGACCCCGACGAAAGGCGTTGAGGGGCGGGGGGTGGCTCCGCGCGAGGATCGCTCGCGCCGGCGGTTCCTCGTGGGGATTCGTGAGCCTTTTGCGGAGCCCTCGACAAACACGCTGCTCGCTCTTTATGCGCGCTCCGCCCCCCCCCCCCCCTCAACGCACCCCAGGAAGGCCGTGGCCCGAGGACGATGGACCCCAACGTTACGGCCGTTGGCAGCGTGCGTCGGTTCGCGTCGCAGTGGCCCCAGCATTCCGATGTGGCAATGCCCCAATGCGCGCGAAGCGCGCGAGCGCCGTGCCGCAACGGCAGCGGCGGTGGACGAGCGACCGGGGGCGTGGGGTGGCGGAGCGCGCATAAAGAGCGAGCAGTGTGTTTGTCGACGGCGCTGCTGGGTGTGGACGGATTCAATCGGTTGCCGTGGGTGCGCAGCGATCTTCGCGCGGAGCCACCCCACGCCCCCGGTCGCAGGGCAACGGCCTCTTCCGGCGCGGCAGTGGGCTCGAACGCCTCGGGTGAAACGAGGCAGAGGCGCGGTGGCGGCTTGACAGGACGGCGGCACGCGACCAACGGTGGCACCGCATGCCGATGAGTCCGGAGCGCGGCACCGACGGTCGCCTCCACTGGGGCGAATCCCGCGAGATGAACGCGCTCGAGACGCTCATGTGGCGGATCGAGGCGGATCCACGGCTGCGCTCGACCATCTCGGGCCTCGAGATCCTCGACTGCATGCCGAACTGGGAGCGCTTCCTCGCCGCGGCCGACTGGGGCACGCGCATGGTGCCGCGCTTCCGGCAGAAGGTGGTCGAGCCGGCTCTCGGCATCGGCAACCCGTGCTGGGCGAACGATCCCGACTTTGATCTGCACTACCACGTGCGCCGCGTCCGCTTGCCGGACGGCGGCGGCTGGCCGGCGCTCCTCTCGGCGGCCGAGCAGCTCGCGATGACGCCGTTCGACCGGGCGCGCTCGCCGTGGGAGTCCTACCTGTTCGAGGGCCTGCCCGACGGGCGGGCCGCGCACATGCTGAAGATGCACCACTCGACGACCGACGGCATGGGGGGCGTCCAGCTCTTCTCGCAGCTGCACTCGCGCACGCGCGAGTCGAACCCGTCGAAGCCGCAGCCGTCGCCGCCGCCGCCCGAGCGACCCACGCCGGTCAGCCTCCTCTTCGAGCAGATCGGCCGCGACGTGCTCGCGATTCCCGGACTCGTGCAGCAGGCGGCGGGCGCGCTCGGCGTGCTCGCGCATCCGCTAACGACCGCAAAGGCCGCGCTCGATTTCTGCTCGTCGATGGCGCGGGTGATGGCCGATCCGGACGCCACCGGCTCACCGCTGCTGCGGCGCCGCAGCCTCTCGTGGCACTTCATCGCCCTCGACGTCGCGTTCGCCGACCTGCGCGCCGCCGCCAAGGCCGCCGACGCGTCGCTGAACGACGCGTTCGTCGCCGCGCTCCTCGGCGCGTTCCGCATGTACCACGAGGAGCTCGGCCACCCGATCGTGCGCATGCCGATGGCGATCCCGATCTCGATCCGCCGTCCGGGTGACGCGGAAGGCGGCAACCGCATCGCGGGCGCGCGCTTCGCCGGCCCCGTCGGCATCGTCGATCCCGCGCGGCGCATGCAGGCGATCGGCTCGCTGGTGCGTGCAATCCGCGAGGAGCCCGCGATCGACGGCCTGTCGCTGCTCGCGCCGGCGCTCACCCGCCTTCCCGCCGCCGTGCTGAGCGCGATCGCGGGCGGCATGACGGCGTCGAACGACCTGCAGGCGAGCAACGTGCCGGGCCTGCGCGAGGAGCTCTACCTCGCCGGAGCGAAGATCGAGCGCGTCTACGGCTTCGGCCCGCTCCCCGGCTGCGCCAGCATGATCACCCTCAACACCCACCGCGACACCTGCTGCATCGGCGCCAACGTCGACCCCGCCGCCGTCACGCAGACGGAGCTCTTCGCGGACTGCCTCATGCGGGGGTTCGCCGAGATCCTGAGTCTGCACCCCGCGGCGCTGCCGCCGGTCCGCCGCATCTGACGCCGCGTCTGATCCGGCGCACGCCACGGCGGGAGCCGCTACTCGCGTGGCGTCGTGTAGGGGCGTTGGAGGGCGGGGGGTGGTCCGCGCGAAGATCGCTGCGCACCCACGTCACCGATTGCATCTGTCCACCCTCCGCCCTCCAACGCCTATCGACCGCCCGGAAGACCGGCGTGCGCAAGGCGACGGCCGGATGTCGACGTCCGATAGAAGGGGCGTCGGTCAGCGCGACGCCGTGCTAGCGCGAAGCTGACGGCGTCCCGATGTGGCGCGATCTCGATGCGCGCGAAGCGCGCGAGCCATGTGCCGCGACCGCAATGGCCGTCGCCCAGCGACTGGAGGCGCGGGGTGGCGGAGCGCGCATAAAGAGTGAGCAGTGTGTTTGTCGACGGCGTTGCTGAGGATGGACGGATTCAAGCGGTCACCGTGGCCGCGAGCGATCCTCGCGCGGAGCCACACCGCGCCTCCAGTCGCATGGCAACGCCCTCTACGATTGCGCCGCCACGGCGCCTTCGCTCCGCAAACAGAAAGGGCGGCGTCTCTTTCGAGACCGCCGCCCTTTTCGAGCTCCACTCGAAATGTGGATGCGCGAGCTACTTGCGCATGTGCTTCATGAAGATCGCTTCTGTCTTCTGTGCGGCGGCCTCGGAACGACGGGCCGCATCCTCGCAACGACCGGCCGCGGAGTCCGCACGGGCCGCTGCCGACTCCGCACGCTGCGCGGCAGCCTCGGCGCGCTGCGCTGCCGTCATCGCCTCCGACGAGTCCCTCTTGGCGCAACCCATCGTCATCGTCGACACCAGCAGCATGGCGACCGCCCCTCCTGCCATCCTCTTGGATACATTTCGCATGCCTTCACCCCCTTTGTCCGCCACACGGCGTTGGCTCAACTTCGCGTCGTCGTGTGACACAAATTGTGTGATGCCGCAAGCGCGGCTCGCACGCGCAGCGCACAGAATCGTATGGCTGGACGACTACGCGCGAGGAAAAATTATCAATAGTCCTCGTCGTAGTCACCCCCTCCAGGTGCGCCTCCCGGAGCGGCTTTCTTTTCGGGCTTCTCGGCGATCGCGGCCTCCGTGGTGAGCAGCAAGCCCGCGACGCTGGCGGCGTTCTGCAGCGCGGAGCGCACGACCTTCGTCGGGTCGATGACGCCAGCCTTGACGAGCGGCTCGTAGCGGTCGTGCAGGGCGTTGTAGCCGTAGTCGTCCTTGCCGTCGCGTACCCGGCTCAGGACCACCGAGGGCTCGGCCCCGGCGTTGTAGGCGATCTGGCGCAGCGGCTCCTCCATCGCGCGCCGCACGATGTCGACGCCGATCGATTGGTTGCCCTTCGTCTTCAGGCCCTCGAGCGCGGCCTGCGCGCGCAGCAGCGCGACGCCGCCGCCCGGCACGATGCCCTCCTCGACGGCGGCCTTGGTGGCGTGCATGGCGTCGTCGACGCGCGCCTTCTTCTCCTTCATCTCGATCTCGGTGGCCGCGCCGACGCGCAGCACCGCGACGCCGCCCACGAGCTTCGCGAGACGCTCCTGCAGCTTCTCGCGGTCGTAGTCGGACGTCGTCTCCTCGATCTGGGCGCGGATCTGCTTGATGCGCGCATCGATCGCGTCCTTCTTGCCGGCGCCGCCGACGATCGTGGTGTTGTCCTTGTCGATCACGATCCGCTTGCAGCGGCCGAGATCGTTCAGCGTGACGTTCTCGAGCTTCAGGCCGAGCTCCTCGGCGATGACCTTGCCGCCGGTGAGGATCGCCATGTCCTCGAGCATCGCCTTGCGGCGGTCGCCGAAGCCGGGCGCCTTGACGGCGGCGCATTTCAGCGTGCCGCGAATCTTGTTCACGACGAGCGTGGCGAGCGCCTCACCCTCGACCTCCTCGGCGATGATGACGATCGGCCGGCCAGACTGCGCCACCTTCTCGAGCATCGGCAGGAGGTCGCGCATGCCGGCGACCTTCTTCTCGTGGAAGAGCAGCACCGGCTCGTCGAGCTCGACCATCATCTTCTCGGCGTTAGTGGCGAAGTAGGGTGAGAGGTAGCCGCGGTCGAACTGCATGCCCTCGACCACCTCGAGCGTCGTGTCGAGGCTCTTCGCCTCCTCGACCGTGATGACGCCCTCCTTGCCGACCTTCTCCATCGCTTCGGCGAGGAGGTCGCCGATCGTGGTGTCGCCGTTGGCGGACACGGTGCCGACCTGTGCGATGCGCTCGCGGTCCTTCACCGGCTTGCTCTGCGCCTTCACCGCCTCGACCGCCTTCTCGACGGCCAGATCGATGCCGCGCTTCAGCTCCATCGGATCGTAGCCGGCGGCGAGGAGGCGCAGGCCCTCCCGCAGGATCGCCTGGGCGAGCACGGTGGCGGTCGTGGTGCCGTCACCCGCCACATCCGAGGTCTTGGTGGCCACCTCGCGGATGAGCTTCGCGCCCATGTTCTCGAACTTGCCCTCGAGGTCGATCTCCTTCACGACCGTGACGCCGTCCTTGGTGATCAGTGGGGCGCCGAAGCTGCGCTGCAGGAGGACGTTGCGGCCGCGCGGGCCGAGCGTCACCTTCGCGGTATCGGCGAGGATGTTGACCCCCTGGAGAATCCCTTCGCGTGCCTTGTCATGCAGATGGACGATCTTCGCGCCCATGGGTGGGCTCCTTTCAAAATGCTCGTGAGTGCGACGGAAGCTCGCCAACAATAAGTCTTCCGGTCGGCGTTTCAAGAGGCGCCATGAACGGTGCCGCCGGGGCGCGCGCGAAACCATCCCGTCGGCACGTGACGGGCGCGCCGTGGCTTGCACTGGGGAGACCTATCCGCTAGTAGGGGCACGCTTTTCTCAGGCCCGTGTCTCCGCTCGGGGGAAGTCGAAATTTCGGGTACCGGTGAGGTTTTGATGAAACGCGGTGTGGTGGTCGCGCTGGTGCTCCTCGCAGCATCGCCGGCCTGGTCCTACGACCTCGGTCGCTACGTGTTCGGCGGCGCTCCCGAGCAGGGCACGTTCGTCCTCGACAACCAGACGGGCCGCGTGTGGCGTTACGACCGGGTGGACGACGCCTGGTATCTGTACGACCTCGAAGCGTTGGTCCGCTCCCCGCACGGTGAGCCGGCCGTGCGCGGCCAGCGTCGCGAGCCCGACAAGGACCAAGGCGACCGCGACAAGCGGCAGCAGCCCGAAGAGTAGGGCCGAGTAGGGCTAACGCCGGGCGGTGTCGATCCAGCCGCTCGGCGCGATTGACGCCGGCGCGACGAGTGGCACGGCGCCGACGATGGTCCCGCCCTGCGCGAAGATGAGCTCGCCGACGCTCTGATTCGCCTCGACCGGTGCCAGGACGCGCCCGGGAAGCTGGAGCCACGCATTCAGCGAGAACGGCCCGTGGCGCGGTACGGTGAGCGCGAAGGCCTGCGCGGCGATCGCGGTGAAGCGGTCGGTCGCGCCGCCCTTCACCTCGATGTCGGCACCGACGGGCGTCCCCGCGTGCACCAGCTCGACGCGGCGGTAGCGGGCGAAACCGTCCTCGAGCGTGCGCCAGACGGCGGCGGGAGCGTCGTCGCCGGAGGCGACCGCCAGGAGATCGAGGCCGTCGCGCGACTCGAGGGCGAGCGCCGCCGGCGGATCGGCGCCGAGGGTAGCGGGGCGCGCGCCGGCGGGACGGGGCACCTCGGCCGGCGGAGCGCAGGCGATGAGCGGGTCGGTCGTTCGCACGATCAACGCGCCGTCGGCGATCGGCGAGCCGTCGAGCGTGAGACGGCGGCGGAGCTCGGCGTCCTGCACGAGGGCGCCGACGAGCCGGGCGAGATCGCCGACCGTCGTGCGCGCGGCGCCGCTGACCTCCTGCGGCCAGCGGTCCGGCACGGCCGTGTCATGCAGGCCGAGCCGGAGGGCGGCGCGGCGCAGGCGCGCGCGGGCCTGGTCGGGGCCTGGCCCGGCGGCGGTCGCGAGGCTGCTCAGCGCGGAGCGCGAGCGGTTCAGCAGGACGAGCTGCAGCAGCTCGCCGACGGCCAGATGGCCATGCGCCACGCGCGCCGCGGTGGCGTCGTCGCCGACGACGGTCATGGGCACGACGCTCGCGAAGCGGAGCGCGCCCGCCGCGATGCGCTCGCGCACCACCTCGACCAGCAGCAGCTCGAGCGCGCGCTCGGCGGCGACGGCGCTCCGCGGCTCGGTCGCCTCGAGCGTGGTGCCGTCCAGGGCGTCGACCAGCGCGTGGCCGGCATGGGCACGCGGCACGGCGACGAGAATCGCCGCCAGCGACGCCACCACCCCCGCCCGTCGGAGCACCCGTCCCTCCACCACACCCCCAGACCGCCGCCGCGAATAGCACATCGCGGCGCCGACCGCCAATTTCCTGGCGGTGGCCGGGCCGCGCCGGCCGGCGATTTCGTTGACAGTTCAACCGGATCGAAGCAAGATACCGGCGCGGGACGGGTCATCGGCGCGTTCCGCTTCCCGGCAAGCGCCAGCCCTCCCGTGAGCAGAAAGGACAGAAGTGCATGGCGACGGTGATCACCAGCGAGTGCATCAACTGCGGAGCGTGCGAGCCCGAGTGCCCGAACACCGCCATCTACCAGGGCGGGGTCGAGTGGGAAATGAACGGGACCAACCACGCCGCGATCTCGAACGACATCTTCTACATCGTTCCCGAGAAATGCACCGAGTGCGTCGGATTCTTCGATCACGAGGCCTGTGCCGCCGTCTGTCCGGTCGACTGCTGCGTTCCCGACCCGAAGATTCCCGAGACCGAGGCCGTGCTGATCGAGCGCGCCAAGCAGCTTCATCCCGAGACGGCCTTCGGTCCCGACTTCCCATCACGCTTCCGTAAGGAGGGTGCCGAGGCTGCGCCCGCCGCCGCGCCCGCTGCCGCAGCGGCGGCCGCGCCTGCTCCGGCCGCAGCGGCTGCTCCAGCCGCCAAGGCGGCGCCCGCTGCTGCGGCCAAGGCCGGGGGGCGGGTGGAGAAGGCCGTGAAGCCGCCGCCCGCGGCGAAGGGCCCCAGGATCGAGAAGCGCTTTCCGGGCGAGCTGCCGGACGATTTCGAGGATCTCGTCGATCGTTTGCGCCGGGCGCGCAGCGGGGGCGCCGGCATCGTGGCGCGTCTCGTCTCGCCGCTCCTCCTGCCGGTCTTCGGCGCCCTGCCGAACGGCATGAAGCGCCGCCTCGAGGATGCCGCCGGCGACCGCGCCATCTTCAGCGCCGCCGGTGCGACGGCCTTGAACGCGCTGGTGAACTTCTTCCTGTATCCCATCGTCCTCGGCGCGTTCGGCGCGGTCGTGCTGCACCGGAACGTCTTCAGCCTTCATTTCGACAGCCTCATCTTCTGGGGCGTCGTCATCGCCACGGTCGAGACCGCCTGGCGTCTGCGCGACGGCCTTTTCGCCGGCATGCCGAGCGACGAGATGCGGCTCGGTCCCGCGCTCTACGGCCCGCTGCTCGTCCCGCTCGCGGTGCCGTTCATGCGCACGTCGCATACCCGCGACAGCGGCACGATCGGCTTCGACGGCTTCTACGACGGCCAGTTCGACGAGAAGCGCGATCGCCAGCGGCGCTACGGCGAGGTCTACAGGCTCGAGGAGGTCGGCAACGGCTACCTCCTGCGTCTCGAGTTCCCGCAGCGCGTCCCGCCGACCTCGATGAAGGAGGAGCTCGGCGTTCCCGACGAGATGCCCGACTACGACTACGAGCTGGCGCTGCAGAACGGCTCGTTCGTCGTCCACGGCAAGCTCGGCGACCCGCAGGTGCGCAAGGTCGCTTCCGGCGCCCCGTCGTTCCCGCCCGACTTCACTACGCGCATCGCGCTCGCCAAGCCGGTGCGTGGCTTCCGCCATCGGTATCGGGACAAGACGCTGGAAGTCGTCCTCGTGAGATAGTGTCAATCTCCAACGCGGCGCAGGGACGAGCGAGCGGCTGGGCCTTCTCGGACATGCGGCCGCAGGACCTGCGGCAGGTGCTGGAGATCGAGCGCTGCTCCTTCGAGAACCCTTGGACGAGCGCGCTGTTCCTGCAGGAGCTACGCATCCCGTTCTCCCGCATCCTCGTCGTGCGGCCGGCGGGCAGTCCCGAGGAGGCGATCGCCGGCTACCTCTGCCGCTGGTTCGTCGCCGACGAGATCCACGTGCTGAACGTCGCCGTGCACCCCCAGTACCGGCGGCTCGGCCTCGGCTCGGTGTTGCTCGAGGAGGCGCTCCGCGAGGCACGCGTGGTAGGGGCGGAGGCCGTCACTCTCGAGGTGCGACGCAGCAACGAGCCGGCCCAGCGCCTCTATCTCGCCTTCGGCTTCGAGGAGGTTGGGGTGCGCCGCAACTACTACGGCCGCGGCGAGGACGCGTTGATCATGCGCCTCGACCTGCTCGGGAGCTGATACGCCCGCGCCGCGTCTGCGCGTCGAGGTCGGCGGCGGCCTGGCGCTGCAGAATCCGATCATCGCCGCCTCCGGCACGTTCGGCTACGGTGTCGAGTTCGCCGGCGTCACCGATCTCGGCGCCATCGGAGCGCTGGTCGTGAAGGGCCTCTCGCTGGAGCCGAGCAAGGGGCATCCGGCACCGCGGCTCGTCGAGACCGCGGCCGGCATGATGAACGCGATCGGACTGCAGAACATCGGCGTGCGCGCTTTCATCGAGACGAAGCTGCCGGCGCTGCGCGCGAGCGGCGCCGCGATCGTCGCCAACTGCTGGGGCAACGTCCCGGAGGAGTTCGCCGAGGTCGCCGCGCGGCTCTCGGACGCCGAGGGCATCGCCGCGGTCGAGCTGAACATCTCGAGCCCGAACAAGCGCGAGTGGGGCCGCATCATCGCGACCGACCCCGACATGACGCGCGAGGTGGTGCGCGCGACGCGCGCGCGCTGCCGCCTGCCGCTCTGGGTGAAGCTCTCGCCGAACGTGACCGACGTCACGCTCTTCGCGCGCATCGCCGAGGAGGAGGGCGCGGACGCCGTCTGCCTCATCAACACGCTGATGGGCATGGCGATAGACCTCGAGCACCGCCGGCCGCTGCTCGCCAATCGCACCGGCGGCTTGTCGGGCCCAGCGATCAAGCCGGTCGCCCTGCGCATGGTGCACGACACGGTCCGGGCCGTGCGCATTCCCGTGATCGGCATCGGCGGCATCACGAGCGGCGACGACGCGCTCGAGTTCCTGCTGGTCGGCGCCCGCGCGGTGCAGGTCGGCACGGCGACGTTCGTCGATCCGCGCGCCACGGCGCGCATCGCGGCCGAGCTCGCGACCGGGCTTGCGGCGCGCGGCATCGCCGACGTGAACGACTGGATCGGCACCCTCGACCCCGGCGCGTAGCGGGGCCGCGCCGCGCTCAGGCGGGCGCCGGGCGGGAGCGCCGCAGCGCCAGGCTCAGCTCGCGCATCAGCCGGGCACGTTCGCGAAGCTGCGTCGCCTCGGCGCGCACCGCGCCGCGACGCCGGCGCGCGCTGCCCTCCGCGTAGAAGAAGAACGGCGGGAGACGAACGCGGGTGCGCGACGGCGGGCAGGCTGCGGTGGCCATGAGGCACACGATAACGGCTCGGGGCCGGCGCGCGCGACGCGTCTTTTGCGCGCGCGTGTCGGTCGTGGGTGCTACAAAATTGACGATCCCTCGATTTTACGCTACTCTACGCGCGCTAACGTCTGTTTCCCAATTTTGGAGGAATTGCATGGCGGATGTGTTCAAAGTGGGCGAGAAGGTCGTGTATCCCGCTCACGGTGTCGGCGTGATCGAGAGCATCCAGAGCAAGACGATCTCCGGCACGGCCAAGAAATTCTACATGTTGCGTATCCTCGACAGCGACATGACGATCATGATCCCGACCGAGAACGTCGGCAGCGTCGGTCTCCGCCGCATCATCGGCCGCGACATGGTCGCGAAGGTCTACAAGATCCTGCGCGACAAGAAGGTCGAGATCGACCAGCAGACCTGGAACCGCCGCTATCGGGAGTACACCGAGAAGATCAAGACCGGCTCCGTGCTCGAGATCGCCAAGGTGCTGCGCGACCTGTTCGTGCTGAAGGGCGACAAGGAGCTCTCCTTCGGGGAGCGCAAGATGCTCGACACCGCGCGCAACCTTCTGGTGAAGGAGCTGGCGATCGCGAAGTCGCACTCCGAAGACAAGATCATGGAAGAGCTGAAGACGATCTTCGCTCACTAGACGCGCGACCGGTGCTCGCGACGGACGCCATCACGAGGCCGGGCGCGCGCCCGGCCTTTTTTTTGCCGGCGGCGGGACCGAAATGATCGGTATCGTGCTCGTCGCGGGCGGACGCGGCACGCGCTTCGGCGGCACGCTCGCGAAGCAGTTCCTGCCGCTCGCCGGGACGCCGATCCTCGTCTGGTCGGCGACCCGGCTCGCGACCGTGCCCGACATCGGCTCGTTCGTCGTCGTCGCCGCGCCGGAGGAGCACGAGCGTTGCCGGGATCTCCTCGCGCCGCTCGCGCTGCCGCTCCGGCTGGCCGAGGCGGGCGCCGAGCGCCAGCACTCGGTCGCCTCCGGCCTCGCGGCGACCGACGCGCACTGCGACATCGTCGTCGTCCACGATGCCGCCCGGCCGCTGGTCGAGCCAGCGGCGATCGCCGCGTGCGTGGTCGCGGCGCGCGAGAGCGGCGGCGCCGTCCTCGCCGCGCCGGTCGCCGACACCGTGAAGCGCGCCGAGGGCGGGGTCGCGGTGGAGACGGTGCCGCGCGAGGCGCTCTGGCTGGCGCAGACGCCGCAGGTCTTCCGCGCCGACGTGCTGCGGCGCGCGCACGCCGAGGCGGCGCGCGCCGGTTTCATCGGCACGGACGAGTCGGCCCTGGTCGAGCGGCTCGGGCTGCCGGTGCGCCTGGTGGCGGGCAGCCACCTGAACCGCAAGATCACGACGCCGGACGACCTCGCGTGGGCGGAAGCGATCGTCGCCGGCTTCCCGCACCTGCGTCTCTGACCGCGCGGGCACCGAGCGCCTCGTTCAGGCTGCCGGAGCGGAAGCCCTCGAGGTCGAGCGTGACGTGGCGGAAGCCGGCGGCGCGCACGCCCTGCACGGCCTGCGCGCGGCACTCGGGGTCGGCGAGGCGCGGCAGGTCGGCGACCGGCAGCTCGATGCGTGCGACGTCGCCGTGGGCGCGGACGCGGACCTCGCGGAAGCCGAGGGCGTGCAGCGCCTGCTCGGCCGCCGCTACCTGTCGCAGGCCCTCGAGCGTGATTGCGGCGCCGTACGGGAAGCGCGACGACAAGCACGGGCTCGCGGGCTTGTCCCACGTCGCGAGCCCGAGCGCCCGGCTGATCGTTCGCAGCTCGGCCTTCCGCAGCCCCGCCTCGACCAACGGGTGGCGCACGCCGTGCTCCTCGGCGGCACGCAGGCCCGGACGATAGTCGCCGAGGTCGTCGAGGTTCACGCCGTCGACGATGACGGCGCGGCCGCGCGCGGCGGCCTGCTCGGCGCAGATGTCGTAGAGCCGGTCCTTGCAGAGATAGCAGCGGTTCACCGGATTGGCGGCGTAGCCCGGGATCTCGAGCTCGTTCTGGTCGATCACCAGATGCTCGACACCGAGCGCGCGCGCGAGCGCGGCCGCCGCTGCGGTGTCCTCCTCGGGGTTGGTGGGCGAGACGCTGGTGAGAGCACTCAGCCGCTCGCCGAGGACATCGTGCGCCACGCGCAGCAGGAACGACGAGTCGACCCCGCCGGAGACGGCGACCAGCGCGCTCGGCATGGCGGCGAGCAGGCCGCGGAGGTCCGCGAGCTTGGCGGCGAGCGCCGGCTCGAGCGCGGGAAGCGGCTCCATACCGCTAGATCCCCGCGGCGTGGAAGAGGTCGGTCGTGAGGTAGCGCTCGCCGGTGTCCGGGAACATCGTGACGACCGTTGCGTCCGGCGGCAGCCGCTTCGCGACCTTGAGCGACGCAGCGCAGGCGGCGCCGGCGGAGATGCCGACGAGGATGCCCTCCTCGCGCGCGAGCCGCCGGGTGCACGTCGTCGCCTCCTCGTCGCTGACGGTGACCACCTCGTCGTAGACCTTGGTGTTGAGGATCGGCGGCACGAAGCCGGCGCCGATGCCCTGGATCTTGTGGAACCCGGCCTCGCCGCCCGACAGCACCGGCGACGCCGCCGGTTCGACCGCGACGATGCGCACGCCGCGCATACGCGCCTTCAGCACCTCGCCGACGCCGGTGATCGTGCCGCCGGTGCCGACGCCGGCGACGAAGGCGTCGATGCGCGTGAACTGGCGCAGCAGCTCGGGCGCCGTGGTCTTGCGGTGGACCTCCGGGTTGGCCGGGTTCTGGAACTGCTGCGGCATGAAGTAGTCCGGATGCTCACCGAGGATCGCCTCGGCCTTGCGGATCGCGCCGTGCATGCCCTTGGTGTCGGGCGTCAGGATCATGGTGGCGCCGTAGGCGTTCAGCAGGCTGCGACGCTCCTCGCTCATGGTGTCCGGCATGGTGAGGATCAGCTTGTAGCCGCGGACGGCGCAGACGAGCGCCAGGCCGATGCCGGTGTTGCCGCTCGTCGGCTCGATGATCGTCGCGCCCGGCTTCAAGCGGCCCTCGCGCTCGGCGGCCTCGATCATCGCGACGCAGATGCGGTCTTTGATGCTGCCGCCCGGATTGAACGACTCGAGCTTGGCCCAGACCGCCGCGCTGCCCTCCGGGACGATGCGCTGCAGCTGCACGATGGGCGTCGCCGAGATCAGATCGAGGACGGAATCGGCGACCATCGCGGTGGATGACATGGAGACCGAGATGATATCGGCGCCTCCGAAGGAGAGTCAACGTGAGCGCCGAGCTGGATTCACGTGCCGGCCGCGTGCTGCTGGTCTTTCCGGGAGCGCTCGGTGATTTCCTGCTGCTCGCGCCGTCGATCGCGGCGCTGCGGACACGCCACCCGGCCGTCGAGCTGAGCGTGTCCCGGACGCTCGAGCCGCTGGTGCGCGAGCTCTTTCCTGGGCCGCCCGGTCCGCCCGCCGATGGCGCGGCGATGGGGTCGCTCTTCGCGGCAGACCTGCATCCGGCGGTCGTCGAGTGGATGCGCGACGCCGCGCGTCTCGAGGCGTGGCTCGGCGAGCCGGCGGTGCTGGCGCGTCACGCGCGGGCCCTCGGCGTCGGCGCCGTGCGCCGCCTGCACGTCGAGCGTAGCGACGAGGGCCCGCACGCGTCGGCCGCCTACGCGTCCGCGCTCGGCGTGACCCCGGTCGTGCCGGCCGTCCCAGCGGCGTGGCGCGACGCGCGCGTCCGTTCGCGGCGCCTCGTGCTCCATCCCGGGGCCGGCGGCGCGGCGAAGCGGTGGAGCGCGGACGGCTTCCGCGCCGTCGCGGACGCGTGGCGGGCGCGCGGCGGCGAGACGACCGTGCTGCTCGGTCCGGCCGAGGCGGACGAGGAGCGGACGTGGCGCGCGAGCGGGCACGAGGTCGCGGCCGGGCTCGCGCTCGGCGCCGTCGCGCGTCTCCTCGGCGCGGCGCCGCGCTACGTCGGCAACGACTCGGGGATCAGCCACCTCGCGGCGCTCGTGGGGTGCCGCGGCGCCGTGCTCTTCGGTCCGACGCGCCCCGCGCGCTGGCGTCCGCTGGGCGACGGCCTCGTGCCGCTCGTCTTCGCCGATCGCGATGATGCGCAAATGCGCGACGTCGTGCTGGCGCGGCTCGTCGCGGCCGGTCATCTTGACACCCCCACCCCCCGGCATTAGCGTTTTGGACATGGCAGACGTGCCGCGGAGAGCGCCGAGGCGCCTCGCAGGCGCGGGCCGGCGGCCGGCCATCGGGCAGGCCCGCGACGACCGCGGCTCCGCTGGAAAGCGAACCTCCCTGCGGATATCGTGACGCAACGGCCGGGCTCCCGGTCCGCACCTGGGCATCCGGCAACGAGGTACCGAACGGTGGGCAATACGCTCAAGACGACCATTCTTCTCGCGGCACTGACGGCGCTCATCATCTGGCTCGGTCAGACGTTGGGAGGAGCGCAGGGTGCGCTCCTCGCCTTCGTGTTCGCGGCGATCATGAACGTCGGCAGCTACTGGTTCTCCGACCGCATCGTGATCGCGATGTATCGCGGCCAGCAGATCAGCGAGGCCGACGATCCGGAGCTCTTCAGCATCGTGCACGACCTGGCGCTCAAGAACCGCATCCCGATGCCGCGCCTCTACGTGATCCCCACCGAGTCGCCGAACGCCTTCGCCACGGGCCGGAGCCCGTCGCATGCGGCGGTTGCGGTCACGGCCGGCATCCGGAAGCTGCTCGACCGTCACGAGCTCGAGGGCGTCCTGGCGCATGAGCTCGCGCACGTGATCAACCGCGACATCCTGATCAGCTCGGTCGCCGCGACCCTCGCGGGCGCGATCATGATGCTGGCGCGCATGGCGAGCTGGGGCCTGATGTTCGGCGGCGGCCAGCGCGACGACCGCGAAGGCGGTGGCGGGGGCGTGCTCGGGCTGCTCCTCAGCGTCATCCTCGCGCCGATCGCGGCGTCGCTCATCCAGATGGCGATCTCGCGCTCGCGCGAGTTCCAGGCCGACGACACCGGCGCGCGTGTCAGCCGCGAGCCGGAAGCGCTCGCTTCGGCGCTGCGCAAGATCTCGACGTACTCGGAGCGCATTCCGCTGGCGGCGGCCCCGTCGACGGCGCATCTGTTCATCGTCAACCCGCTGCACGGCGTGTCGCTGCAGAATCTCTTCAGCACGCACCCGCCGATCGAGCAGCGTATCGCCCGGCTCGAGCAGATCGCGAGCGAGCTCGGCCAGCGCAGGTAGGCCATGGGCAAGGACGAAGAGGAGCAGGAGAGCCGCGGGTTCAAGGTGCAGGATCGGCGCCGCTTCGTCGATGCCGACGATCAGACCGCGCCCGCGCCGGAGCCGGAGCCCGAGGCGCCGCGCCCGGAGCCGACCTCGGCCCCCACCGCCGCCGGGCCCGAGTCCGAGGCGCCGCCCTACGTCGACGACGACGCCGAGCAGGGCGGCTTCGGCGAGATGAACTTCAGCACGTTCGTGATGGGTCTCACGACGCAGGCGCTGATGCATCTCGGCGAGATCCCCGATCCCATGCACGAGACCGTGCACCACGATCTCCCCGCCGCCAAGCAGATGATCGATCTGCTCGGCATCCTGCGCGAGAAGACGAAGGGCAATCTCGACGCGGCCGAAGAGCAACTCCTCGGCGAGATGCTCTACGACCTGCGCATGCGCTACGTCGAGGTGGCTCGCAGTCGCTAGCGACCACGCCGGGCACGACATTCCACACACAGATCTGGAGGCATGATGGCAGTGCGTACGATCAGGGGGGTGCTCCTCACGCTCGTTGTCGGCATCATCATCGGGGTCGGCGCGACGATCTGGCTGGCCCGGCCGAAGGAGCAGGCGAAGCGTCCCATGTCGCAGATCGCCGCCGCGCCCACGACGCAGGCCGCGCAGGCCGCGATCGGCGCCGCACCGGCTCCGGCCGGTACCGGTGAGACGATTCCGCCCGCGCCGGCTCCGCTCGCGGTCTTCCCCGATTTCGCGAGCCTCGCCGAGCGCCTGAGCCCGTCCGTCGTCAACATCTCCACCACCTCCCAGGCGAAGCCGCAGGAGCAGCAGTTCCACGGCGGCGGCCCGGGCCCTGGCCCGGGTCCGCAGTGGCCGTTCGGCGACGGCGACCCGCGCGAGTTCGGCGAGCCCTTCGACCGCTTCTTCGGCCCGAATCAGAAGCAGCCACCGCAGCGCGCCCCGCGTCAGCGCAGCCTCGGCTCCGGCTTCATCGTCGCGACCGACGGCGAGATCCTCACCAACAACCACGTGGTCGAGAACGCCGACGAGATCATCGTCCGCCTCGACAACGGCAAGGAGTACAAGGCGACCCTGCTCGGCAAGGACGCCAAGACCGACATCGCGCTCCTGCGCATCGAGAACGTCTCCGACCTGAAGGCCGTCACGCTCGGCGACTCGGACTCGCTGCGCGTCGGCGAGTGGGTGATGGCGATCGGCAATCCCTTCGGCCTCGACCATACGGTGACCTCGGGGATCGTGAGCGCCAAAGGGCGCTTCATCGGCGCCGGCAACTACGACGACTACATCCAGACCGACGCCGCCATCAATCCGGGCAACTCCGGCGGGCCGCTGCTCAACCTGCGCGGCGAGGTCGTCGGCATCAACTCGGCGATCTTCAGCCGCACCGGCGGCAACATCGGCATCGGCTTCGCGGTGCCGATCAACATCGCCAAGGAGCTCGTCCCGCAGCTGAAGGACAAGGGCAAGGTGACACGCGGCTGGCTCGGCGTCCTGATCCAGAAGATCACGCCCGACATCGCGCAGTCGCTCGGCATCGACGAGGCGCACGGCGCGCTCGTGGCCGACGTGGTGAAGGACGGTCCGGCGCTCGCGGCGGGCCTCAAGGTCGGTGACGTCATCGTCGAGTTCGACGGGCATCCGGTGCACGACTCGAACGAGCTGCCGCTGATGGTGGCGCGCACCCCGATCGGCAAGACGGTCAGCGTCAAGGTGCTGCGCGACAAGGACACGAAGGACATGTCGGTCACGATCGCCGAGCTGAAGGACGAGGACCTCGCCTCGGCCGGCAAGGCGGAGGGCGAGAAGCTCGGCCTCACGGTGCAGACCCTCACGCCCGAGATCGCCCAGGACCTCGGCGTGACGGACGTGAAGGGCGTCGTCGTGACCGCCGTCGAGTCCGGCGGCGCGGCCGAGGACGCGGGCCTGCGCCGCGGTGACATCATCCTCGAGGTGAACCGCCAGGCGATCGAGGACGTCGGCGAATACCGCAAGCAGATCCAGGCCGCCGACAAGACCCGGAACGTCCTCTTCCTCGTGCGCCGCGGCGACAACACGATCTTCCTCGCGGTCAAGCCGTCACCCTGAGCGGCCCTCGGATGCGGGTCCTCGCGATCGAAAGCTCCTGCGACGATACCGCCGCCGCCGTGATCGACGGTGACGGTATCCGCTCGAGCATCGTCGCGTCCCAGGACCTCGTGCACGAGCGCTACGGCGGCGTCGTGCCGGAGCTGGCGTCGCGCCAGCACGTGCGCGCCATCCTGCCGGTGATCGAGCACGCGCTCGCGCGCGCGGCGATGACGCTCGACGACGTCGAGGGCATCGCCGCCACCAACGGCCCGGGTCTCGTCGGCTCGCTGCTCGTCGGCCTCCAGGTGGCGAAGGGCATCGCGTTCGCGCGCGCCCTGCCGTTCGTCGGAGTGAACCACCTCGAAGGGCACCTGCTGGCCATCCTGCTCGACCGTCTGGTCGCCTTTCCCTACCTCGGCCTGCTCGTGTCCGGCGGCCACACGAGCCTCTACGTCGTGGAGGACGTCGGGCGGTACCGGCTCCTCGGACGGACGCGCGACGACGCGGCGGGCGAGGCGTTCGACAAGGGCGCCAAGATGCTCGGCCTCGGGTTCCCGGGCGGCCGTGAGATCGACCGCCGCGCGGCCGAGGGCAATCCGCGCGCGATCCGCTTTCCGCGCGCCACGCTGAAGAGCGGCGGCTACGACTTCAGCTTCAGCGGGGTGAAGACGTCGCTCCGCCAGTATCTGCTCGACGGCGGCGGCGCGCCGCTGGCCGACGTGTGCGCGGCGTTCCAGGAGGCGATCGTCGACATGCTGATCGCGCCGTCGCTGCGCGCGGCACAGGAGCTCGGCCTGGGGACGATCGTCGTCTCGGGCGGCGTCTCCGCCAACCGCCGGCTGCGGACGCGCATGGAGGAGGAGGGCGCGCGCGTCGGGCTCGACGTCGCGTTCCCGCGTTTCGCCTACTGCACCGACAACGCGGCGATGATCGCCTACGCCGGCCGCGCGCGGCTGGTGCGCGGCGAGCGCGATCCGCTCACGCTGAACGCGCACGCGACCTTGCCGATCGGCGCCCCGGCTGCACGCGTATGAGCGGGCTCTCCGCCGAGACGCGGGCGTTGCTCGCCGAGGAGGGACTCGCGCCGCGCAAGCATCTCGGCCAGAACTTCCTCGTCGACCGCAAGGTCGTCGGTCGCATGCTCGACCTGGCGGCCATCGGCGCGGACGAGGCCGTGGTCGAGGTCGGTCCGGGCCTCGGCGCGCTGACCGACGTGCTCGCGACGCGTGCCGCCCGGCTGTACGTCATCGAGTACGATCGCGGCCTCTGCACCGTGCTGCGGCGCAAGTTCGCGCAGTCGCCGTCGGTACGGGTCATCGAGGGCGACGCGCTGAAGATCGATCTGCGTACGGCGGTGCCGGAGGGCACGGCCAAGGTGGTCGCGAGCCTGCCCTACAACGTCGCGGTGCCGATCCTCTTCCGTTTCCTCGACGAGCGCGCGATCTTCGACGACCTGACCGTCATGGTGCAGCGCGAGGTCGCCGACCGCCTGCTCGCCCGGCCGGGCACGCGCGCCTACGGGGCCCCGTCGCTGCTCTTCCAGCTCTATGCGGAGAGCGTCGGGCGCTTCCGGGTGCCGGCGTCGGCCTTCTATCCGCGCCCGCAGGTCACGTCCGAGGTGATCCGGGTGCGGCTGAGCCTCGCGCCGCGGGTCGCGGTCGACGATCCGGCGGTCTTGCGCGCGCTCGTCCGCGCCGCCTTCAATCAGCGGCGGAAGATGCTGCGGAATGCCGTGCAGACGGTGCCGCCGGCGCTGCGCCTGGAGCCCGACGCCTGGGAGGACGTCTTCCGGGCAAGCGGTATCGACGGGCGCGTGCGCGGCGAGACGCTCGATCTCGCCGCCTTCGCGACACTGGCGGACGCCACCGGGCGTGCCCTCGCGGCGCGCGCTACGCCGCCGCGCCGGCCCCGGTCACCCGTCTAGCGGGATGCCGGAGCTTCCCGAGGTCGAGACGCTGCGGCGGGGACTCGCCGCTGCGCTCGAGGGCCGCACCGTCAGCGGCGTGCGCGTATACGAGCGGCGGCTGCGGCGCCCGCTCGCCCGTTCCTTCGCGCGTGCGCTCGCGGGCCGGCGTATCGTCACCGTCGGGCGGCGGGCGAAGTACCTGGTCGTCGGGCTCGACGACGACACCGTCTGGCTCGTCCATTTCGGCATGACCGGCACGCTCGTCGTGCTGCCCGGGGCGGTGCCACGCCGCAAGCACACCCACGTGGTCCTCACCCTCGACGACGGCCGCACCGTGCACTTCAACGACCCGCGCCGCTTCGGTCTCATGCGCGCCGGCGATCCCGCGACGTTTGCCGAGCTGTCCGGCCTCGGGGTCGAGCCGCTCGACGCGGCGTTCTCGGCCGACATGCTGCACGCCGCCGCCCGCAACAGCCGTCGGGCGGTGAAGAGCCTCCTCATGGATCAGCGTGTCGTCGTCGGCATCGGCAACATCTACGCGAACGAGATCCTCTTCACCGCCGGCGTCCGCCCCGGGCGCAAGACGTCGCGCCTCTCGCGCGAGGCCGCGGCCCGCGTGGTCGCCGCAACCGGCGAGATCCTCGCCGAGGCGCTGGCGGCGCGCGGCTCGTCGATCTCCGACTACCGCGACGAGCGCGGCGAGCCCGGCGCCTTCCAGGACCGCTTCCGCGTGTACGAGCGCGACGGCGCGCCGTGCGTCCGCTGCGCGACGCCGATCCGACGCCAGGTGATCATCGGCCGCAGCAGCTTCTACTGCCCGCGCTGCCAGACCTGACGGCCGGGCCGCGCGGCGGCCATCGTCACGACGTCGCCGCGGCCGGCGCCTTCAGGGGCTCGCCCCTCTCGTTCTTCTCGTGCAGCACCTGCAGCAACCGGCCCGGGCCGCCGTTCGACATGATCTCCTGGAACTGGGAGCGGAAATTTGCGACCAGGCTCACGTTCTCGATGATGATGTCGATGATCTTCCAGCTGCCGTCGATTTGCCGCAGGCGGTAGTCGACGTTGATGTCGTCGCTGCCGTTGCGCACGATCTTCGTCCGTACCGTCCAGTCGCCGCGCGGCTCGGTGTGGTCGTCGATGATCCGGACCTTCTCGTTCTTGTAGCTTTCGACGTTCCGTCCGTACGTCGCGGACAGGTTCTGGCGGAACTCCTCCATGAACTGCTTCTGCTGCGCCTCGGAGAGCTGGCTCCAGTTGCGCGCGAGCACGAGGCGCGAGAGGGTCTCGAAATCGACCTGGGCGTAGACGATCTGCTCGACCCGGTGGCGCTTCTCGTCCGTGGGCAGGCTGGCATTCGCCAGCACGCCGATCACCTGGCTGGTCGTCGCCTGGACGGTCGCGCGCGGACCGCTGCCGTCGGCGGCGGGAGCCGCGTCGGCGGCGAGTGTCGCGCCCGGCAACGCACAGGCCAGGGCGAGAGTCAGAAGGGCGCTTCGCAGAATCACGATCGGGGTCCTCCATAGGGCGGCGCGGCGTCGCGCGCGGGTGGCGTGACGTCCGGGTGGTACAGATCCTCTCCCTCCTCGGTGCCGCTCCTGCTGCCGGGAGCGATGTCGTTCAGCTGCGCGTTGCGGCGTTGCAGATACGCGTCACGTACCAACACATAGTAGTCGAAGGCCGCGCGCTTCGCTTCCTCGACCTGTTTGAGCAGAAGCGCACGGGTGTTGACCGCCTCGCCGATGCGCGGCGGGAGGAGGATCCACCAGCTCACGAACCAGCCGGGCACCGACGCTGCGCTGTCGCCGACGATCCCGACGGTATCGCGGATGTTCGAGGGCCCGAACACGGGAAGGACGAGATAGGGGCCTGCCGGCAGGCCCCACCAGCCGAGCGTCTGACCGAAGTCCTCGCTGTGTTGCGGCATTCCGAGCGGCGTCGCGTAGTCGAAGAAACCGACGACACCGACGGTCGTGTTCACGGCGAACCGGCCGACGTCCGAGGCGGCGTTCTTGGGCTTCGCCTGCAGCAGGTCGTTCAGCACGACGATCGGGGCCCGCAGGTTCACGAAGAAGTTCGAGACGGAGCGCTCCACGACGTCCGGCGCGATCCAGTCCCAGCCGCGCGCCACCGGCTCGAGCACGTAGCGATCGACGTGGTCGTTGAACCAGAAGATCTTGCGGTTGAGCGGCTGCCACGGGTCGTAGTCGGTGCGCGCCTCGGTGTGGAGGCCGCGCGACGCCGGTGGGCCGCACGCCGTCAGGCCGACGGTGCAGGCAGCGGTCAGCGCGACGAGACACAGGGCGGTGCGCACGCGGATCGGGCTCATCATTCGTCTACTCGCGTCCTACTCGGCCTTGGCCGGGGTGCTCGCCGTGGCCGGGCCGGTGTCGTTGTTGTGGATCAGCTTACCGATCAGGCGCTCCAGAAGCACTGCCGATTCGGTAAAGCTGATTTCCTCGCCGGACTTGAGGAATTGCTCCTCGCCCCCGAGCTGCAGGGAGATGAAACGGTCGCCGAGGATGCCCGAGGTGACGATCGAGGCCGTCGTGTCGGTGGGCACGCTGAGGCTCTTGTCGATGTCGAGGCGCACCCGGGCGCGGGCGTTCTTGTCGAGGCTGATGGACTCGACCTGGCCGACCTTCACGCCCGCCACGACCACCGGGGCGCGCGCCTTCAGGCCGCCGGTCTCGTCGAACGTGGCGTAGAGCGCGAGGCCGCCTGGGCCGGCGTAGGAGAGCCCGCCGACGCTGACCGAGAGGTAGGCGATCGCGGCGAGGCCGGCCAGCACGAAGCAGCCGACGATGAAGTCCCGCAACGGTGAACGCGTCATCTCACACCCCCCAGAGCGCCGTCAGGACGTAATCGAACAGCAGGATGCAGACCGACGCGACCACGACCGTGGAGGTCGTCGCCGCGCTCACGCCGGCCGACGTCGGCGCGCTGGTGAACCCGCGGAAGGTCGCGATCAGGCCGACCAGGGCGCCGAACACGAGCGCCTTCAGGAGGCTGCCGAGCACGTCGTCGCGGAACACGACCGCCGACTGCAGGCTCGACATGTAGGTGCCGCTGTCGATGCCCATGAGCCCGACCCCGACGAGATAGCCGCCGAAGAGCCCGCAGGTGATGAAGAGCGCCGAGAGCAGCGGCATCGCGAACGTCATCGCAACCGCCTTCGGCGTGACCACGAACTCGACCGGGTCGACCGCCATCATGCGCAGCCCGTCGAGCTGCTCGGTTGCGACCATCGTGCCGATCTCGGCCGCGGTCGCCGAGCCGGCGCGGCCGGTGGCGAGGAGCGCCGTCAGCACGGGCCCGAGCTCGCGGATCAGGCTCAGGCCGACGACCGCCCCGAGCGACTGCTCGGCGCCGAAGCGGACGAGGGTGTTGTAGCCCTGCAGGCTCAGCACCATGCCGACGGCCGTGCCGGAGACGCAGATGATGATGAGCGAGAGGACGCCGACGTCGAACAGCGCCTGCGCGAAGAGGCGTGGGCGTGCCGGCAGGCGCAGCAACGCGCGCAGCACGGTGCCGGCGAAGACGGTGAGCCGTCCGAGATGATCGACGAAGCGGAGCGCCGCCCAGCCGAGATCCTGCACCAACCGCACGAGGATCACGTCAGCGTCTCCCCGCCGCCGAGTCGGCACGGCGCTCGCGCATCTCCTCGGGGTCGGGCTCCTCGCTGAGGAACGCGCTCACCCGCTCGTCGGCGCTCGCCCGCAGCTCCGCCGGCGTGCCGACCACCGGCTCCTCGGGAAAGAGGATGAGCACGCGATCGGCCATGCGCATGGTCGAGGCGATGTGGTGCGACACCAGGATGATCGTGATGCCGCGCTGATGGTTCAGCCGCACGAGCAGCGCCTCGATGCGCTTCACCGAGATCGGATCGAGTCCGGAGAAGGGCTCGTCGCACAGCAGGATCACCGGGTCGAGCATGATCGCGCGCGCGAGCGCCGCCCGTTTCAGCATGCCGCCGGAGAGCTCGTTCGGCAGGAGGCTCCCGGCGTCGGGCAGGCCGACGGCCTCGAGGCGCCGCATGACCTCGCGTGCGATCGCCGGCTCGTCGAGCGTGGTGTGCTCGCGGAGCGGGAACGCCAGGTTGTCGAAGATGGTGAGCGAGTCGAGCAGGGCGCCGCCCTGGAACATCATCCCGAGCTTCTTCCGCACGGCGTAGAGCTTCACCTCGGAGAGGATCGTGATGTCCTCGCCGGTCACGTAGATGTGGCCGGAGCTGGGTCGGACGAGACCGCCGATCAAGCGGAGCGCCGTGCTCTTGCCCGAGCCCGACCCGCCGAGCACGACCGAGATCTTTCCCGGCGGAAACGCACAGGAGAGGCCCCGGAAAACCGGGCGGTCGCCGAACGCCATGTGTACGTCGGCGAAGGCGACGTGGGCATCCCCCGCGGCGACGCCGGACCTGGATTCGATCGCCATGGTGTCCTCGAGCTCTCCCCCCACCGCAGACGCTGCCGAATCTCGTATAAAAACATGCTTACCGGGCGGAGCAAAGCATCTCGGGGGGTGCCCCCCGCCTCCGAATAGCGTGGCGCCGCCGCACGCCCGCCACTAGTGCGGTGCCATGGCCGACAACGGGAGGGGGGGCCGGCGGCGGGCGCTCTGGCGCGCCCCGCTCCGCCGCGAGCGCCTGCGGTGGGCGGTACGCATCCGCGGCGCCGTGATCGTGTCCTTCCTGGCGGTCGCCGTCGTGGCGCGCGCGGGCGGCCTCGTCGCCTCCCTCGGGCCGGTCGTGCTGGCGGCGCTCGCCGGGGCGGCCATGAACGGCGCCGCCGCGGCGTCCGTCCGGCGGTGGCGCGGCATAGGCGCCATGATCCTCTGGTCTGGCGCCGCCGACGCGATCCTCATCACGATCGTGGTGCGGCAGACCGGTGGGACACGGAGCCCGTTCCTCTTCCTCTACGTCGTCCAGGTGCTGACCGCGGCGCTGGTCGTCGGGGCGCGGCTCGCGGTGCTTGCCGGCGGCACGGGAGTCCTCTTGCTTGCGGCGGCGCTGGGGCGCGCCGAGGGCCTGCCGGCCGGTCTGCCGGCGCTCGCCCCGGAGCGCGCCGTGTGGCTCCTCGCCCTCGCCCTGACGCTCGCGCTCCTCGGCTTCATCGGCGGCCATCTGACCCGCCGTCTCGCCCGCAGCGAGCGCGAGCTGGCGGAGACGCAGATCGTCGCAAGCGAGAAGATGCGCGCCTTCGAGGTGCTCATCACGGGAATCGCCCACGAGCTCGGCAACCCGCTCGCGGTGCTCGCCGGCAGTCTCGAGCCGGTCGAGCAGATGGTCGCCGCCTACGAGGCCGCCGACGCGGCGGCGCTCGACGCCTGGCGTGGCGAGGCGCCCGCCCTTCTCGCCAACTGCAGGGAAGCGACGGAGCGGGCGGTCGCGCTGCTGGCGAAGCTGCGCACGATCGGCCGCCCGAGCCGCGGCGCGGCGCTGCGCCCGGCGCCGATCCGCCCCGGGCTCGAGAGCACGCTCGCGCTCGTCCGCCATCGCCTGCCCGCCGGGGTGCGGGTCGAGACCCACTGGGACGACGTGCCCGACGTCGCGTGCGACCCCGCCGAGCTGAACCAGCTGTTCATGAACCTCCTCCTGAACGCCGCCGATGCGCTCCGGCCCGGCGGCACGCTGACAGTCGAGGTCCGGTGGGAGGAATCGGCGGTCGCGGTCGTGATCCGCGACGACGGTCCCGGGATCGCGCCGGCGATCCTGCCGCACGTCTTCGAGCCCTTCTTCACCACCAAGGACGGCGACCAGGGCAGCGGCCTCGGCCTCGCCATCTCGCGCGCCATCGTCGCCCGGCACGGCGGCAGCCTCGAGGCGCGTACGCCCGCGGGTGGCGGCGCCGAGCTGGTCGTCACCCTGCCGCTCGCCGGCTCAGCGCCAGAGGTCCGTCGGCGGGCGCACGTCGAGCCGGTCGCGCAGGCCCTCGCCGAGGAAGTTCAGCGCGAGGACGGTCACCATGATCGCGACCCCGGGCACGATCGTGAGGTGCGGCGCGACCAGCAGGAAGGCGCGGCCGTCGTTCAGCATCGTCCCCCATGAGGCGGTCGGCGGCTGAGCGCCGAGGCCGAGGAAGCTGAGCGACGCCTCCGCGACGATGGCGCCGGCCATGCCGAACGTCGCCTGGACGAGGAGCGGAGCCGTGAGCGACGGCAACAGGTGGCGCCAGAGGATGCGTCGGTCGGACGCGCCGAGGGCGCGCGCCGCCTCGACGAACTCGCGGCCGCGCAGACGCAACACCTCGCCGCGCGCGAGGCGCGCGTACCCCGTCCAGCCGATCAGGCAGAGCGCGAGGAGGACGTTCCGCAGGCTCGCACCGAGCACCGCGGTGAGGGCGATCGCGAGGAGGAGCCCGGGGAACGCCAGCAGCACGTCGACGAGGCGCATCACGAGCTCGTCCGGCCAGCCACCCGACCAGCCGGCGAGCGCGCCGATCGCCGTGCCGAGCAGGAGCGAGCTGGTGACGGTCGCGAGGCCGACGACGAGCGACACCCGCCCGCCGTGCAGCACCCGTGCGAGCAGATCGCGTCCGAGCGTGTCCTGTCCGAGCGGGTGGGCGTGGGACGGGGGTGCGAGCGTCGCGCCGAGGTCCTGGCGCCCTGGATCCTCGGGCGCGAGCCAGGGCGCCGCGATCGCGAGGCAGGCGAGCGCCGCGAGCAACGCGGCCGCCGTGCGGATTTGTCCCGTGCCGCGCATCAGGGCCTCCTCGACGGAGGCCGGGTGCGCGGATCGAGCGCCGCGTTCACGATGTCGGCGAGCGTGCTCGCGATCACGAACCCCGCGGCGATGGCCAGGATGCAGCCCTGCAGCACCGGGTAGTCGCGGGCCTGGATCGCCTCCACGGTGAGCCGTCCGACGCCCGGCCAGGCGAAGATCGTCTCGGTGATCACGGTGCCCGCGAGCAGGGCACCGAACTGCAGCCCGAGGATGGTGACGACCGGCGCGAGCGCATTGGCGAGCGCGTGGCGGGCGAGGACCGTCACCCGGCTGAGACCCTTGGCGCGCGCGGTGCGCACGTAGTCCTCGCCGATGCACTCGAGCAGGCTCGCGCGGGTCATGCGGGTGAGGATCGCGGCCATGCCGAGGCCCAGGGTGCAGGCGGGCAGCAGGAGGTGGGCCGGGCCGCCGCGGCCCGAGACGGGGAGGATGCGCAGCTCGATCGCGAAGGCGATGATGAGGAGCGGCCCGAGCCAGAAGCTCGGCATCGCCGCGCCGAGCAGCGAGAAGCCGACGGCACCGCGGTCGAGCCACGTGCCGGGGCGGGCGGCGGCCGCGACGCCGAGCGGCAGCGCGATCGCGAGCGCGACGGCGAGCGCCCCGAACGCGAGCTCGAGCGTCGCGGGCAGCCGCTCGGCTACGAGGCGTGCGACCGGACGGTCGCTCACGAGGGAGCGTCCGAGATCGCCGGTCGCGAGCCCGGCGAGGAAGCGCGCGTACTGCGCCGCGAGGGGGCGGTCGAGGGCGAGCGCGTGGCGGAGGGCCTCGCGATCGACGGACGCTGCGGACTCGCCGAGCATCACGTCGACCGGGTCGCCCGGCACCACGTGCACCAGCAGGAACACCAGGGTCGCGGCCGCGACGATGGTCGGCAGGGCGAGGAACGTACGGCGCAGCGCCAGTCGCGTCACGGAGCGTGCTCGACGCGGCAGTAGGCGATGCGGGGCGAGCAGTCAAACGTGGCGGCGGCGCGCGCCGCCGGCTCGAGATGCGCCGATGCGAGCCAGCGCAGGTCTCCGTCGGGGGCGGGGACGAAGCCGGCGAGCCGGCGGCTGTGCACGACGACGTTGTCGGCCCACCAGAGCGGCACGACCGGCAGGTCGTCTGCCGCGACCCGCTGCACCTCGGCGTAGAGGCGGACCCGCGTGCCAGGGTCGAGCGTCGCGCGCGCCGCCTCGAGCAGCGCATCCATGCGCGGGTTGGCGTAGGCGGCGCGGTTGCTGCCCTCGGGCGGCACCATGCGCGAGTGGAAGATGCGGTAGTACACGTCAGGGTCGCCGACGCCCACCCATGCGAGCGAGTACAGCTCGAAGTCGCCGCGGCGCACGTCGGCGTAGAAGGTCGCCCACTCGTAGCTGCGCACGTCCACGAGGAGCGAGAGCGCGCCGAGCTGCGCCTGGACCGCCTCGGCGATGCGCCGGCGCAGCTCCACGGTCGAGGTCTTGTAGGAGAGATGGCGCAACGCCTCCGCCGCGTCCGCGCCGATGCCGCTTTCCGCGAGGAGCGCGCCGGCCTGTGCGCGGTCGAAGGGGTAGCGGGTGACCTCGCCGCTGTACGCCCAGTGCGAGGGCGGCAGGAGGCCGCTCGCGACGTGGGCGGTGTCGCGCAGCATGCCGTGGACGATCGCCTCGCGGTCGAGCCCGTAGGCAAGCGCGCGGCGCACGCGCACGTCGGCGAGGCGCGGGTCGCGCAGGTTCATGCCGAGGTATTGGAAGGTCGTGCCGGGCGAGATCTCGACCGCCAGGTCCGCGCGCCCCCGGAGCCACGGCAGGAGGTCCGGCTCGAGCGCGTTCTGCACGAGATGCACGGCGCCGCTCGCAAGCTCGAGGGCGCGCACCGTACCGTCGGGGATGACGCGGAAGCGCAGCCCGGGCGGTGTCGTGGCCGGCACACCGGCAGCCGGGACGAGGTCGACGCCGCCGTCGGACAGACCGCGCTGCACGCGGAACGGCCCGCCGCCGAGCACGCGCTCGGGCGGCAGTTGGCCCTCGCGGGCGAGCGCCGCCGGCAGGATACCGAGGTTCGTCGTCTCGAGGAACGACGCCGTGACGGTGCGCAGGCGGACGACGACGGTGCGCGGGTCGGGCGCGGCGAGGTCGGCGATCGCGGCGAGCGCCTCGCGCTTGGGCGAGCGCAGCGCGGGGTCGAGCACCGAGCGGTACGTGGCGACGACGTCGGCGGCCGTGAGCGGCGACCCGTCCGCGAACCTCGTGTCGGGCCGCAAGGCGAACGCGTAGTCGAGCGGCGAGGTCTGGACCCAGGACTCGGCGAGGGCCGGGACGGGCTCGGCGTGCTCGTCCATGCGGGTCAGCCCGGGCGCCAGCAGCGCTGCCACCAGCGAGGAGTTGGCGTCGGTCGCGTAGCGCGGGTCGAGGACGGCGGGTGCGCTCTCGAGGGCGACCACGATCGTGCCCCCGGGAGGGGGCGGCGCCCCCGTGCGGCATGAGAGGACGCACAACATGGCCGTCAGGATGGCGGTCCGGGTTGCAATCCGTGCTAACGAAAGGGGATTCAGAATTGACACGTTTTCTGGGGCTGCATTAGCATGCGGCTCTCTGGGAGGAGAGGTGGCGGAGGTGAAGAAGTCCGCGTCGATGCGTGTGATCCGATCCGTAACCATGGCCGCGCTCGTGCTGGGACTCGCTCTGGGTTCCGCGACGCGTGCGCACGCGACTCCTGCCGATTTCCCGGTGCCGCGCAGCCTGCGCCCGGCGATCAATTTCTGGAAGAACATCTTCGGCCGCTACTCCGAGCACCAGATCCTGGTGCACGACACGGAGAACCTGTCGCGGGTGTACGCCGTGCTCGACTTCCGCGATCTCGCGGCCTCCGGCGAGGGTGCCATCAGCCTCGAGCAGACCGAGCGTGCCGCCATGGCCGACGAGAAGGCACGCATCCGGAGCCTGCTCCTCGCGCTCGACGCCCGGGCCGGCAACGACGGCGGTCTCAGCGAGGAGGAGCGCAAGGTCTGGAACCTCTTCGCCAACGACCCGAGCCCGTCCAAGTTCGCCGACGCCGCCGACCCGAGCCGTATCCGCACGCAGCGCGGGCTGCACGAGCGCTTCGGCGAGGGCATCCGCATCTCGCGCCGCTACATCGCCGAGATGGAGGAGATCTTCCGGCGCGAGGACGTGCCGGTCGAGCTCACCCGCCTGCCGCTCGTCGAGTCGTGCTTCAACCTGGAGGCCTACTCCAAGGTGGGCGCCGCGGGCATCTGGCAGTTCATGCCGTCGATCGGCCGCAACTATTCGATGAACATCGGCGGCGTGCTCGACGAGCGCCGCGATCCGCTGCGCGCGACGCACGCCGCCGCCCGCCACCTGCGCGAGAACTACGAGGCGCTCGGCAGCTGGCCGCTCGCGATCACCGCCTACAACCACGGTCGCGCCGGCATGATGCGCGCGGTCTCCGATACCGGCAGCAGCGACATGGGGGTCATCGCACAGCGCTATCACGGCCCGCTCTTCGGGTTCGCGTCGCGCAACTTCTACGCGGAGTTCGTCGCCGCGCTGGCGGTCGAGCGCGCGCGCGACGAGTACTTCGGCACCCTGGAGTTCGACGAGCCCTTCCGCAGCGACGAGGTGCGGCTCGAGAGCGCGCTCGCCGGCAAGGCGGCCGCGAGCTGTGCCAACGTCTCGCCCGAGACGCTCGCCGCCATGAACCCGGCGGTCGACGCGGCCGTGTTCGTGGGGCGCGGCAACATCCCGCGTGGGTATCTGTTGCGGGTGCCGCCCGGCACCGCCGGCGAGTTCGCGCAGCGCCTGGCGCAGATCGCCTCCGACGCGCGCGTCGTCGCGGTGCCGCGGACGCGCGCGCGGGCCTCCCGCACGGTCGAGCGGAGCAAGGTCGCCAAGAGCAGCACGAAGGGGACGAGGAGCGAGGCCGCCGAGACGGCCAGCAATCGCACCCACCGGGTCGCCCGGGGCCAGACGCTCTCGCACATCGCCCGCCAGTACCGGGTGTCGGTGCAGCGCCTGAAGGGCGCGAACGGGCTCCACGGCAACGAGGTGAAGCCCGGCCAGGTGCTCAAGATCCCGACCGGCTGACACAAGCTCCGGCCAGGCCGCGTCGCTTGAGCGGACGCCGAGGCGGTACTAGGCTGTTCCGGTGCAGTATCACCCCGTCCACCTCGATCTCCGGGGCCGTCCCTGCGTCGTCGTGGGCGGCGGAGAGGAGGCGCTGCGCAAGGTCGAGAGCCTGCTCGAGGCGGGCGCCCGAGTCACCGTCGTGAACCCGACACTGGTCCCATCGCTCGCGGCCCTGGCCGAGACCCACGAGGTCATCCACCACGCGCGCGCCTACCGGCAGGGCGACCTCGCCGGCGCCGCCCTGGCGTATGCGGCCGTCGACGATCCGGCCCTGCAGGCCGCGCTCGCCGCCGCCGCGACCGCCGCCGGCGTCTTCCTGAACGTCGTCGACGTGCCCCGGCTCTGCACCTTCATCGCGCCCGCGGTCGTGCGGCGCGGGCCCGTGCTGGTCGCGGTCTCCACTGGCGGCGCGAGCCCGGCGCTGGCGCGCCGGCTGCGCCAGGAGATCGAGTGCCAGGTCGGCGCCGAGTACGGCCTTGCGGCGGCCATCCTCGCCAAGGTGCGGCCGCTCGTCCGAGCCGCCCAGCCCGACGCCGCGACGCGCTCGCGGACGTACGCCGGGTTGGTCGACGGCCCGCTGCTCGCGGCCCTGCGCGCCCGCGACGCGGAGTCGGTGGACGCGATCCTGCGCGCCGCGGTGGGCGAGGGCACGAGTCTCGCCTCGCTCGGGGTGGCACTCTCCTGATGGAGCTCGAGCTGCTCAAGATCGCGCTCGTGTCGTACATCGTCGCCGCGGGCATCCTCGGCCTGCACGTGATGGTGCTGCACCCGGCGCCGCGCGTGATCGGCCTGTCCGTGCTGCTCACCGGCTTCCTGGCGCACGGCGCGTCGATCGCCGCGCGCTCGGCCGCCGGCGGCTACGTCGCCGTGACGACCGAGTACGAGGCGCTCTCGTTCTTCGCGTGGCTCATCGTCGGCGTGTATCTCGCGGTCGAGGCGCGCTACCGGCTGCCGGCGGTGGGCGCGGTCGTCGCGCCGCTCGCCTTCGCGGTGACGCTCGGCGCCTTCGTGTTCTACGCGGGCGTGCGCGATCTGCCGCCGAACCTGCGCAGCTTCTGGCTGCTGGTGCACATCGCGCTCGCGTTCCTCGGTGATGCGGTGCTCGCACTCGCGTGCTGCGTCAGCCTGGTCTACCTGGTGCACGAGCGCCAGTTGAAGGAGAAGCGGGTCGGCGCCCTGATGCGGCGGATGCCGTCGCTCGAGGCGCTCGACACCCTGAACTACCGGGCGCTCGCCTGCGGCTTTCCGCTGCTCACGCTCGGCATCATCACCGGCGCCCTCTGGGGCAAGCACTCGTGGGGCCACTTCTGGTCGTGGGAGGAGCGCGAGGTGTTCTCGCTCATTCTCTGGTTCCTCTATGCTGGCCTGCTGCAGGCGCGCCTGGTCGCGGGCTGGCGCGGTCGTCGGCTCGCCACCGTCACCATCATCGGCTTCGCCTTCGTGTTCGCATCCTTCGTCTTCGGGCACGTGCTCTTCCCCGGCAAGCACGGGGGAAGCTTCAACTGACATGGGACGCGACGCGCTCATCGTCGTCGGCATCAACCACCGCACCGCGCCCGTCGCGGTGCGCGAGCGGCTCGGCTACCGGCTCGATGAGCTCGGTCCGGCGCTCACCCGTCTCACGGGTGCGGCGGGCGTACGTGAGGCCGTGATCGTCTCGACCTGCAACCGGGTCGAGGTGATCGCGAGCGTCGACGAGGCCGCGGGCGCGCCGGCGGAGACGATCGCCAATGTGCTCGCCGACGACCGCAGCGTCGCGGCCGCCGACCTGGCGCCGCATGTCTTCGCGTACACCGGCCGCGATGCGCTGCGCCACCTGTTCCGGGTCACGTCGAGCCTCGACTCGATGATCGTCGGCGAGCCGCAGATCCTCGGGCAGGTGAAGGAGCACTACGAGGAAGCGACGCAGGCGGGCACGTCCGGGGCGGTGCTCCACAAGATGTTCCACCGCGCCTTCGCCGTCGCCAAACGCGTGCGCACCGAGACGGGTATCGCCGGCAAGGCGGTGTCGGTCGCGTCGGCGGCGGTGGATCTCGCGCGCACGATCTTCGAGAACTTCGACGACAAGACCGCTATGCTGATCGGTGCCGGCGACATGAGCGAGCTCGCGGCTCGTCGCCTGCGCACGCAGGGCATCTCCGGCATCATCGTCACCACGCGCACCTTCGAGCACGCGGTCGAGGTGGCGCGCGAGTTCGGCGGCATGCCGGTGCCGTTCGAGCGGCTGGCCGAGTATCTGCGCCTCGCCGACGTCGTGATCGGCTCGGTGAGCGTCACCGAGTACGTCATCACGCCCGCCCTGGTGCACGACGCGTTGCGGGCGCGCCGCCAACGGCCGATGTTCTTCATCGACATGGGCGTGCCGCGCAACTTCGATCCCGCCATCAACGAGCTCGCCAACGTCTACCTCTACGACATCGACGACCTCGGCGTCGCCGTCGCCGGCAACGTCGACGAGCGCGAGCGCGAGTCGGTGCGGGCGCAGGCGATCGTCGAGGAGGAGGTGGAGCGCACCTGGCGCTGGTTCGACAGCCTCGAGGTCGTGCCGACGATCGTCGCGATCCGTGAGAAGGTCGAGGCCATCCGCCAGCGCGAGCTCGAGAAGGCGCTGCTCTCGCTGAAGGACCAGGCGCCCCGCCATCGCGCCCTGCTCGACGCGCTCACCTCGTCGATCGTCAACAAGATCCTGCACGCGCCGATCTCCTCGCTGAAGAGCCCCGACGCGGAGAGCCGCGACCTGCTGGCGAGCGCGCGGTTGCTCTTCGACCTCGAGCCGCCGGACGACGACGAGAAGGAGCCGTCGTGAGCGCGGCCGGCACGAGCCGGGGCCGCTGACGTGCGCCTGCGCCTCGGGACGCGGGGCAGCCCGTTGGCGCTTCGCCAGTCGAGTCTCGTCGCCGCCGCGCTCGAGCGCGACGGTCACGCCGTCGAGCTGGTGACCATCCGCACCACGGGCGACGTGCTGACGGGCAGTCTCGTCGCCGCCGGCGGCAAGGGACTCTTCGTCAAGGAGATCGAGGAAGCGCTGCTGGCGCATACGATCGACTTCGCCGTGCATTCGCTGAAGGACATGCCCGCGACGCTTCCTCCCGGCCTCGCGCTCGTCGCGACGCCGGCGCGCGAGGACCCGCGCGACGTGCTCGTCACGACGGCTCCGACGGACGGCCTCGCCGGGCTCGGTGCCGGCGCCCGCGTCGGCACGTCGAGCGCGCGCCGCCAGGCGCAGCTCGCCGCGCGCCGGCCGGACGTGGCGGCGGTGGCGCTGCGCGGCAACGTCGATACCCGGCTCCGCAAGCTCGCCGCCGGCGAGGTCGAGGCGATCCTGCTCGCCGCGGCCGGCCTCCGCCGGCTCGGGCTCACGCCGCCGGCGATGCACGTCCTCGACGCCGAGGAGTTCGTGCCGGCGATCGGGCAGGGCGCGCTCGCGCTCGAGGCGCGCGCCGACGACGACGCGACGTGCGCCGCGCTGCGGGCCCTCGACGACCCGGCGAGCGCCGCTGCCGTCGCGGCCGAGCGCGCTTTCCTCGTGGCGGTCGGCGGCGATTGCCAGACACCGCTCGCCGCCCACGCGACCGTCGCCGACGGGCGCCTCGCGCTGCGCGCGCTCGTCGCCGAGTACGACGGCAGCGCGCTCCTCGCGGACGGCGTCGCGGGCGAGGTGC
This sequence comes from Binatia bacterium, assembly GCA_036496285.1. Lineage (GTDB taxonomy): Bacteria > Desulfobacterota > Binatia > UTPRO1 > UTPRO1 > DP-19. Next base: position 1,167 of record DASXLI010000012.1, on the reverse strand, counting down.
GCGAGGCGGCGGCGCTCGGCGAGCGGCTCGCACAGACGCTCCTCGGACGCGGCGCCGCCGAGATGATCGTGCGCGCGCGCCGCGCGGCGGGGCAGGCGTGAGCGGCTCGCGCGCGACGCCTGCGACCGGTCGCGTGAGCCTGGTCGGCGCCGGCCCGGGCGACCCGGGTCTCCTCACCCTGCGCGGCCGCCGCTGCCTCGAAGGGTGCGACGTCGTGATCTACGACAACCTCTCGAACCCGGCCCTCCTCGCCTACACGCGTCCCGACGCCGAGGTGGTGTTCGCGGGCAAGCACGGGAGCGGCGTGCGGCTCGCGCAGGAGGAGATCTCGGCGATCCTGCTCGATCGGGCGCGCGCCGGGAACTGGGTCGTGCGCCTGAAGGGCGGCGATCCGGTCGTCTTCGGGCGCGGCGGCGAGGAGGCGCTCGAGTGCGTGCGCGCCGGCATCCCGTTCGAGATCGTTCCGGGCGTGACGTCCGCGATCGCGGCGCCGGCGTACGCCGGCATCCCGCTCACGCACCGCGATCATGCCTCGACCGTGACGTTCGTGACCGGCCACGAGAGCGACCAACCCGGCGACGTCCCAGCCCTTCCGTGGGAGGCGCTCGCCCGCCAGGGCGGCACGCTCGTCCTCTACATGAGCGTCCTCCAGCTCGAGCAGAACCTGGCGCGGCTCGTCGCCGCCGGCCTCGCGCCCGACACGCCCGCCGCGGCCGTGCGCTGGGGGACGACGGCGCGCCAGGAGGTGATCCTCGGCACCGCGGCGACCTTGCCCGGGCTCGCGGCCGCGCGCCGGCTCCGTCCGCCGGCCGTCATCGTGGTCGGCGAGGTCGTGCGCCTCGCGCCGCAGCTCGAGTGGTTCTCGCGCCGCCCGCTCTTCGGCCGCCGGATCGTGGTGACGCGCACCCGGGCGCAGGCGGGGAGCTTCGCGACGCTGCTCGAGGAGCAGGGCGGGGAGGTGATCGCGCTGCCGACGATCGCGACCGTGCCGCCGGACGCGTGGGACCCCGTGGACGCGGCGCTCGGGCACCTGCGCGACTACGCCTGGCTGGTCGTCACCAGTGAGAACGGCGTCAGCGCGTTCTTCGACCGCCTGTGGGCGCGCGGCGGCGACGTCCGCGACCTCGCTGGCGTCGCGATCGCGGCGATCGGTCCCCAGACCCGTGC
>DASXLI010000011.1:0-18774 GCA_036496285.1 Binatia bacterium | reverse complement strand
CCCGTCGGATGCAGACGCCGGCCACCGCACACCGGCGCTCACCTTTGTCTTCCGACTCAGTAAGCCCCGAGGTTCACCCAGACAGTCTTGATCTGCGTGTACAGCTCGAGGGCCGCCTTGCCCATCTCTCTGCCGAAGCCGCTCTGTTTGTAGCCGCCGAACGGCGCGGCCGCGTCGAACATGTTGTAGCAGTTGATCCACACGGTTCCCGCCTTGAGGCCATCGGCCAGGCGGTGCGCCTTGTCGATGTCGCGCGTCCAGACGGCAGCGGCGAGGCCGTACGCGGTGTCGTTGCCGGACGCCAGGACCTCGTTCGGGTCCTTGAACGGCGTCGCGCAGACGACCGGTCCGAAGATCTCCTCCTGGATGATCTTCATGCTCGGCTTCACGTCGGTGAAGACCGTGGGCGCGACGAAGTAGCCCTTGTCGAACTTCTTGGGGCGGCCGCCGCCCGTCGCGACCTTGGCGCCTTCCTTGCGGCCGGCGTCGAGGAAGCCGTTGACGCGTTGGAACTGCTCGCTCGAGACGAGCGGGCCCATCTCGGAGGTGAGGTCCATGCCGGGGCCGATCTTGATCTTCTCGGAATGCTCGATGAGGCGCGGCATCACCTTGTCGTAGACCTTCTGCTCGATGAAGAGACGCGACCCGGCGCAGCAGCACTGGCCGTGGTTGAAGTAGATCGCGTTGGCGGCGCCGGCCGCGGCCTGCTCGATGTCGGCGTCGGCGAAGATGATGTTCGGCGACTTGCCGCCCAGCTCGAGCGACACGCGCTTCAGGTTGCTCGCCCCTGCGGCCTGCATGATGACGTGGCCGATCTCGGTCGAGCCGGTGAAGGCGACCTTGTCGATGTCCGGGTGCGACGCGATCGCGGCGCCGGCGGTCTCGCCGAAGCCGGTCACGATGTTGACGACGCCCGGCGGGAAGCCGGCCTCCTCGAGCAGCTCGCCGAGGCGGAGCGCCGAGAGCGGCGTCTGCTCGGCCGGCTTCAGCACGACCGTGTTGCCGCAGGCGAGCGCGACGCCGAGCTTCCACGCCGCCATCAGCAGCGGGAAGTTCCAGGGGATGATCTGGCCGACGACGCCGACCGGCTCGCGCTTGGTGTAGGTCAGGACGCGCTGGCCTGGGATCGAGACCGGGATCGTCTCGCCCTCGATCTTGGTCGCCCAACCCGCATAGTAGCGGAAATGGTCGACGACGAGCGGCACGTCGGCGACGCGCGCCACCGCGAGCGGCTTGCCATTGTCGAGCGTCTCGAGCTGCGCGAACTCCTCGGTGCGCGCCTCGATGAGATCGGCGAGCTTCCAGATGGCGCGCCCGCGCTCCGACGCCGTCATACGGGGCCAGGCGCCGCTCTCGAGGGCGCGGCGCGCCGCCTTGACGGCGCGATCGACGTCCTCCTTCTCGCCCGCCGGCACCTCGGCCAGCGGCTCCTCCGTCGCGGGATCGTAGGTCGTGAACGTCTTGCCGGACGCCGCCTCCACCCACTTGCCGTCGATCAGCATCTTGCGCGAGCGGCCGCCGAGGAACTGCCGTACCTCGGACGTCACGCCCGGATACGAGGACTGCATGCTGGGTTGTGCCATAGGCATGTCTCCTTTCGTGGGCCGCCGCCAGACGATGCATTGCGGCCGGGGCTGGGGGGATTCTAGTCGAGGTCGGCCGCGTCTGACCATAGGAATCTCGGGTGGCAAACCGCCCGCATCGGGCGTAGGGAGCACGCCAGGGAGGACGCGTGGAGATCGACAGGGTCCAGCTCGCGGTGGCGGATCGGGGCGAGGCCGCCCGGGCCTTCCGGCGCTTGCTCGGAGCGGAGATCACGCGAGAGGACGCCGTCGCGCCCCTCGCGGCGCGCCGGACGACGCTCGCGCTCGGCGCCTCAGAGGTCGAGCTGCTCGCGCCCGACGGCGCGGGTCCGGTCGCCGCCCACCTCGCCGCCTGGGGCCCCGGCCTCTTCGCCGGTGGCGTCGCGACCGAGAGCGCCGGCGAGGTGCGTGCCCGCCTCGTCGCGCGGGCGTCGTCCTTCGCCGAGGCGGGCACGCAGCTCTTCCTCCCGCCGGCCGCAACCGGCGACCACGGCCTGCGCTGCGTCGTCTCGCCCCTCGCCGCCCGCCCCGCCGTCGGTCTCGCGAGCCACCTCTACGAGGTCACGAACCTGGTCGCCGACTGGCAGGCGGCGAGCCGCGACTACACGACGCTCTTCGGCCTCGACGCCGCACGGTTCTGCCCGATCGAGAGCGAGACGTTCGGCTATCGCGGCGTGCTCACGATGTTCGATCCCACCACCCGCCTCGATCGCATCGAGTGCATCACCCCCTACGACGCGGCCAAGACGATGGGCCGCTTCATGGCGAAACGCGGATCGTCCCTCTACATGTGCTTCGTCGAGGCGCCCGACCTGCGGCCGATCATCGCGCGCGCCGAGGAGCACGCGCCGCGCGACTGGTCGCCGCCGCCGGGCGGCGCCGCCACCGACTCGCTGTTCATCCACCCGCGCGCCCTCGGCGGGCTGCTGCTCGGCGTCAGCCGGACGACGGTCGGGTGGAGCTGGTCGGGCCACCCGGAGCGCGTCCGGCCGCAGTAGGAACGCCGGCGTCGCGCCGCCGGCCCGAGCGGGTCGGCGCGCCGCACAGGACGCATGCGACTTCGGAAGGGGCCGGTGCCGGACGTGTCAGTCGTGGCCGTGTCAGTCATGGCGGCGCCCGGCGCCACGCGTCCCCGCGGCGTGTCGCGCGTGGCACACTCGCCGGGAGCCGGCCACGCAAGTCCCAGCGCGGACACGATGGCGCACGTTGGCCGGGCCTTTGCTCTCGCTCTCCGCGACGATTCGAGGCGGAGGTCCGACCATGCGAGCCGCGATGTCCACGACGCCCAGCACCCCGACCCACTCGGCCGCCGCCTCGCGCTGGTACCGCGCCGGCGTCGTCCTCGCCGCGCTCCTCGCACTGGTCGCCACCGCCGCGAACGGCGCTTCGGCAACACGTTGGATCGGGACCCCCTTTCCCGGCTTCTTCGTGCTGCCGAACCGCGTCGTTTCGCCGATCAACCTGGGCTCGTGGAGCGGCGCCCGCGACGGCGCCGTATCCGGATGGACGATCACCGCGATCGACGGCCGCGCCGTCGCGACCGGCGGCGACGTCTACCGCCACGTCGGCGCGCACGCGCCTGGCCGCACGTTCCGCTACACGCTCCGCCGCGGGGTCGACACGCGAACGATCGCCCTCGCCTCGCAACGCTTCTCGAGCGCCGACTACGCGGCCGTCTTCGTCCCCTACCTCCTCGCCGGCCTCTGCTACTTGCTGCTCGGCGTGCTGGCCGCGGCGCTCGCGCCGACGCTGCGGCTCGGCCACGCGCTCCTCACGCTCGGCACGCTTGCCGGCATCCACGCGCTCTCCGCGGTCGCGCTCTGCCAGCCCGTCCCGACGCTCCGCCTGCACGCGCTCGCCGAGGCGTTCCTGCCGGCGGCGCTCGTCTACCTGGCGCTCGTCTTTCCGTGCGAGCGCGGCGGGCTCACGCCGGCGCTCGGCGCCGTCGCCTGGGCGGCGTCGCTGGCGCTTGCCGTGCCCTTCCAGCTCCTCCTCGATCAACCGTCCGCCTACGCGCTGCTGCACGCGGCGTGCGACGTCTATCTCGGCGTCGCCGCCGGCGCCCTGCTCGCAACCCTCGTCGTCGAGCACGCGCGTGCCGGCGACGCGGCGAGTCCGCTCCTGCGCGCCGCGGTCGCCGGCGCGCTCCTCGGCCTCGGTGTCCCGTCGATGATGGCGCTGCTCTCGGCCGCGAGCGGCGGTGGGCTGCCCGCCGACGCGCCGACCGCGTTCCTCTTTCCGGCCTGCTGCGCGTACGGGCTCGTGCGCGAACAGCTCACGCTGGGCGCCGCCGTCGCAACGACGATCGCGTAACCCGTTCCGACGTTGCGGTTTCGCCAGCGGGTCAGTAGTGTCAATGCGCATGTCGGGTCCGTCCGCTCGGGTCGAGTCCACGATCTTTCCGCCGTTGTTTCGTGAGCTGCGCACGCTGGCCGCCAACTACTGGTGGAGTTGGCAGCCGGACGGTCCGGAGCTCTTCCGCGACATCAGCCCGTCGCGCTGGGAGGAGAGCGGCCACAACCCGCGTGGCCTCCTCGACGCGACGCCGCTCGAGCGCCTGACGGAGCTCGACGTCGATCCGCGTTTCCGCGCCCGCGCCCGCGACCTGCTCGACCGCTTCGCCGCCTATCTCCAGGCGACGCCGGAGTGGGCGCAGGGGCTCGCGCCCACGCTCGGACCGGAGGCTCCCGTCGCCTACTTCTCGGCGGAGTTCGCGATCCACGAGTCGCTGCCGATCTACGCGGGTGGTCTCGGCGTCCTCGCGGGCGATCATGTGAAGTCGGCCTCCGACCTCGGGCTGCCGCTCGTCGGCGTCGGCCTCCTCTACCGACAAGGCTACTTCCTCCAGGACCTCGACCGCTCCTCCTGGCAGAACGAGCGCTACGTCGACCTCGACGTCCCGATGCTGCCGATCGAGCGCGCGCTCGCCGCCGACGGGCGGGAGCTGAGCGTCGCGATCTCCGTCGCCCGCCGCAAGGTCCACCTGAGCATATGGCGCGTACGCGTCGGGCGAGTGGCGCTCTACCTCCTCGACACCAACCGCGAGGACAACGAGGAGCGCGACCGCTGGATCACGGGCCACCTCTACGGCGGCAACCAGGATACCCGCATGGTGCAGGAGCTGACGCTCGGCATCGGCGGCGTGCGCGCGCTTCGCGCGCTCGGCATCCGGCCGGCGGTCTTCCACATGAACGAGGGCCACTCGGCGTTCCTCACGCTCGAGCTGCTGCGCGAGGAGCTGGCGGCCGGCGGCACGCTCGACGAGGCGCGGGCGCGCGTACGCGCCCAGTGCGTGTTCACCACCCACACGCCGGTCACCGCGGGGCACGACGTCTTCGGCGTCGAGCTGGTCGACACGCACCTCGACGACTACTGGACCGCGCTCGGCATCACGCGCGAGCAGTTCCTGAGCTTCGGCCGGCGGCGCCCCGAGGACACGTGGGAGCCCTTCGGCATGACGCCGCTCGCGATCCGCTTCGCGCGCTCGACCAACGGCGTCAGCCGCCGCCACGGCGAGGTGTGCCGCGAGATGTGGCGCGGGCTCTGGCCGCCGCGCCCGCAGGATCAGGTGCCGATCGCTCACGTCACGAACGGCATCCACGTGCCCACCTGGACGGCGCCCGCGGCGCGCGCGCTCCTCACCCAGTACTGCGGGGCCGACTGGGAATCGCGCCTCGACGATCCCGAGCTGCCGGGCCGCATCGATGCGATTCCCGACGTGGCGCTCTGGGAGCTGCGGAACCAGCTGCGCCGGCGCCTCGTCGCCGCGGTGCGTGCCCACGCCCGCGCGCAGCGCGCCCGCAATCAGGAGGACGAAAGCTTCATCGCCGCGGCCGACGCGCTGCTCGATCCCGACGTGCTGACCATCGGCTTTGCGCGCCGCATGGCCACGTACAAGCGCCTGAGTCTGATCGTGCACGATCCGCAGCGCATGCTGCGCTTGATCGATCACGCGGGCCGCCCGGTGCAGTTCGTGCTCGCCGGCAAGGCCCACCCGTTCGATAGCGAGGCCAAGCGAGCGCTGCAGGAGCTGGCGCGCGTGCGCCAGCCGGTCGAGCACCTCGGCCGCATCGTCTACCTCGAAAACTATGATGTCGCCCTGGCCCGCTGGCTGGTGCAGGGCTGCGACGTCTGGCTCAATCTGCCGCGCCGTCCGCTCGAGGCGAGCGGCACGAGCGGGCAGAAGGTCGTCGCCAATGGCGGCGTCAACGTGAGCGTCCTCGACGGCTGGTGGGTCGAGGGGTGCGGATCCGACAACGGCTGGGCGGTCGGCGACCTCGTCGACGGCAACCCGAAGTCGCAGGACGACGCCGACGCGGAGTCGCTCTACCACGTGCTCGAGCAGGCGGTCGCGCCGCTCTTCTACCAACGGGACGCACATGGCATCCCGGTGCGCTGGCTCGCGCGCGTGCGCGCGTCGATGCGGTCGCTCCTTCCGGTGTTCAACACCGACCGGATGGTGCGGCAGTACACCGAGCAGATCTACCTCGCCGACCGTGACAGCGGCCCGCCCTGACCGCGCATGTGATTGACGGGGGCACGGGCCCTCCCTAGAGTCGAGCGTTGGCATGCGCTCCGCTCTCCGCCCTGCCGCGCTGCTGCTGGCCCTGTTCGCCACCGCGTCCGCAGCCGCTGATCGTCCGGTCGCGGGCGACCACCTGCTGCTCACCGACCCGGCGAATGCCGCGCGCCGCCGCGTTCAATTCGTCGCCGCCCGCGATCTCGCGATCGATCCGGCGAAGACGGCCGACCCGCGCGTCGGCGGCGCCACGCTCGAGATCCTCGGCGAGGGTCAGGGCGACGGCGCGACCGGCGTCCTCCCGCTCGACGCCTCCCTCTGGACCGGCATCGGCCGCCCGCCCGGCAAGCGCGGCTATCGTTACGCCGACCGGCGTCCCGGCGCGGCCGTCCGCAAGGTCCAACTCACCGTCGGCCCGCACGGGGGCACGCTCGCGGTCACCGGCGGCGGCGGCGCCTGGCCGTACCGCATCATCCAGCCGCAGGGCCCGATCTTCCTGCGTCTCACCCTCGGCGACGACGTCTACTGCGCCGAGTTCACGGCGTTCGCTCGCGACGTCGTCGGCAAGGTCTCCGCCGCGAAAGCGCTGCCGCCGCCCTCGTGCACGCCGGTCGTCGCGACCTGCGGCAACGGCGTCGTGGAGGGCGCGGAAGGGTGCGACGACGGCAACACGCTCGACGGCGATGGCTGCTCCGCGTCGTGCCGGCTGGAGACCACCGCGGCGATCTGCGCCGGCGTCCCGAGCGTCACCGGCACCGCGATCACCTCGGTGCGCGTCGCGTCGGGGCTCGTCGATCCCGTGCACGTGACGGCGCCGCCGCTCGACCCGAGCCGCGTCTTCGTCGTCGAGCAGGGTGGCACGATCCGCGTCATCAAGAACAGCGTGCTCCAGCCGAAGCCCTTCCTCGATCTCCGGCACACGGTCGAGTCAGGCGACGAGCGCGGCCTCCTGAGCCTCGCCTTCCATCCGGACTACGCGCATAACGGCCGCTTCTTCGTCTTCTACACCGCGCCGGGCGGCGACCTCACGATCGCGCGCTACCAGCTGAGCCCGGTCCCCGACCTCGCCGACCCGACCAGCGGCAGGGTGCTGCTCACCATCCCGCACCACATCTACGGCAACCACAACGGCGGCCAGCTCGCGTTCGGACCCGACGGCTTCCTCTACGCGTCGACCGGCGACGGCGGCGGCGCGGGGGATCCGCTCGCGAGCGGCCAGAGCCTCGGGACGCTGCTCGGCAAGCAGCTCCGCATCGACGTCGACGTCGCGAGCGCGCCGTATCGGGCCGTGCCGCCCGGCAATCCCTTCCCCGACGCCGGCGACCCGTTCGACCTCATCTGGGCGTACGGGCTCCGCAACCCGTGGCGCTTCAGCTTCGACCGCGGCACCGGCGATCTCTATATCGGTGACGTCGGACAGGACACGATCGAGGAGGTGGACGTACAGCCCGCCGGGAGCGCCGGCGCCAACTACGGGTGGCACGTCTTCGAGGGCGGCAGCTGCTTCGATCCGGATCCGCAAGCACAGTGCCCGAGCCCGCCCGACGGCTACACGATGCCGGTCCTGCAGTACGACCACGGCGACGGCTGCTCGGTCATCGGCGGCTTCGTCTATCGCGGCTGCGCCCTGCCCGACCTCCGCGGCACGTATCTCTACTCCGACTACTGCAGCGGCTTCTTCCGCACCTTCGACGGTGTTGCCGGCGGCGCGGCACAGAATGCCGCCGACCGCACGACCGATGTCCGTCCCTCCGGCGGGCTCACCATCGACAGCGTGACCTCGTTCGGCGAGGACGCGCGCGGCGAGATCTACGTCGTCGACCAGGACGGCGAGATCTACGAGATCGTTCCCGCGCCCGCGCCGTAGGCCCCTTTGCAACGGCTCCGCGCGCTGGCCAGTCTGCCCGTCACGGAGGAGCCTGCATGAGTAGCCCGGTCACGTATCGCCTCGACGACGGCGTCGCCGCCATCACCATGGACGACGGCAAGGTCAACGTGCTGACGCTCGCGATGTTCGAGGCCGTGAACCGCGCGCTGGACCAGGCCGAGACGGATCGTGCCGCCGTCGTCCTGGCCGGCCGGCCGAACGTGTTCTCGGGGGGCTTCGACCTCCGCGTGCTCATGGCGGGGGGCCCCGACGCCGCGCGCCTCATCCTCACCGGCTTCCGGCTGGGCGAGCGGCTCCTATCGTTTCCTGCGCCGGTCGTGACGGCCTGCGCGGGGAACGCCCGCGCCATGGGCGTCTTCCTGATCCTCGCGAGCGACTACCGTCTCGGCGCCGTCGGCGACTACACCGTCCAAGCGAACGAGGTCGCGATCGGCATCACGATGCCCTACTTCGCGATCGAGATCTGCCGCCAGCGGCTGACCCCGGCGCACTTCAACCGCGCCGTGATCCACTCCGAGAGTTACGCTCCCGACGCCGCCGTGGCCGCCGGCTTCCTCGACCGCCTCGTCCCCGCGGCGGAGCTGGCCGACGCCGCTCGTGCGACCGCGCAGTCGCTCGCCGAGCTCAACCGGCCCGCGTTCAAGGCGACGAAGCTGCGCGCTCGCGCCGCATCGCTCGAGGCCGTGCACACCGCCATCGCGGCCGACGAGGCGTCGTTTCAGGCGCTCGCCTGAACGGGTCCGCCCGCGGCCGAGCCGTCCGCGCCGAGCGCGTCGTGCAGCGCCCGCTTCAGCTCCTCGCCGTCGAGCGTCTCGCGCTGGCGCAGGATTTCGCCGAGGCACTCGAGGCCGGCGCGATGCCCGCGCAGCAGATCGGCGGCACGCACGTGCGCCGCGCGCACCAACACCGCGACCTCCGCGTCGAGCAGCTCGGCCGTCGCCTCGCTGATCGGTAGATCGCGCCCGAGGATGCCGTCGCCGCGGATGTAACCGCCGCGGTCGGCGCTCACGTAGCTGAGCGGGCCGACCTTGTCGCTCATCCCGAACTCCCACACCATGTGCCGCGCGATCTGCGTCGCCCGCTCGATGTCGTTGTGCGCGCCGGTGGTGATGCGGCCGAACATCAGCTCCTCGGCGGCGCGGCCGCCCAGCAACACGGCGAGGCGGTCCTCGAGCTCCGGCTTGCTCTGCAGCACCCGCTCCTCGATCGGCAGCTGCATCGTGAAGCCGAGGGAGCCGAGCGTGCGCGGGATGATCGTGATCTTGTGCACCGGATCGGCGTTCGGCAGGAGCGCCGCGACCAGCGCGTGGCCGGCCTCGTGGTGCGCCACGACGTTCTTCTCGGTGTCCGAGAGCACCTTGCTGCGGCGCTCGATGCCGGCGGTCAGCCGGTCGGCCGCCTCCTCGAACTCCGCCTGCTCGACCTGCTGTTTGCCGTGACGGGCGGCGAGCAGCGCAGCCTCGTTCACCAGGTTCGCGAGATCGGCGCCCGAGAAGCCCGGCGTGCGCGCGGCGATCGTCCCGACGTTCAGCTGCGACGCGACCTTGATCTTCCGCAGGTGCACCTGGAGGATCTTCATGCGGCCGCGCAGGTCCGGCATGTCGACGACGATCCGGCGGTCGAAACGTCCCGCGCGCAGCAGCGCCGGGTCGAGCACCTCGGGGCGGTTCGTCGCCGCCAACAGGATCACGCCACGCGACGGGTCGAAGCCGTCCATCTCGACCAGCAGCTGGTTCAGGGTCTGCTCCTGCTCGTCGTGCCGGCCGAAGCCCGCCGGTCCCGCGCTGCGCGACTTGCCGACCGCGTCCAGCTCGTCGATGAAGATGATGCACGGCGCCTTCGTCTTCGCCTGCTCGAAGAGGTCGCGCACGCGGGCCGCGCCGACGCCGACGAACATCTCGACGAACTCCGAGCCGCTGATCGAGAAGAACGGTACGCTCGCCTCACCCGCGATGGCGCGCGCGAGCAGGGTCTTGCCGGTGCCCGGCGGGCCGACCAGCAGCACGCCCTTTGGAATCTGCGCGCCGAGCCGGCGATAGCGCTCCGGCTCCTTCAGGAACTGCACGATCTCGACGAGCTCGCTCTTCGCCTCCTCGATGCCGGCGACGTCGTCGAAGCGCACCTTGATGTCCTGCTCGCTGTAGATGCGCGCCCGGTTCTTGCCGAGCGTGAGCGCCTGGCCGAGACCGCCCTGCGTCAGGCGGCGGGCAGCGAAGCTCCAGACCAACATGAGGATGCCGAGCGGCAGGATCCAGGCGAAGAGGAGGTCGCGCCAGAACGTGCTTTCGATGCGCCCGGCGAAGGTGACGCCCTTCTGGGTGAGCTGCTCCAGCAGCGTGTTGTCGTCGATGTTGGGCAGCCGGTTCACCTCGAACAGGCGCTCGGGCGCGGCGCCGGCCCAGCGCGCCGCGAGCGGCTGCTGGCGCTCCAGCATCTTCTGCAGATCCTCGGGCAGCGGCGCCGACTCGCGCAGCGTGAAGCGGATGCTGCTCGCGCCGATGAGGGCCTCCTCGATCTGCCCCTGCTCGAGCATCGTCTGGAAGCGGCTGTACGGGACCGTCGCGGGCGGGGCGCTGCCGAAGACGCCCTGGAGCAGGAAGAGCAAGGCGAGCGCGGCCGCCACGTAGGTGAACGAGAGCCGAATCTTCGTCGTGTCGATCTCGGGGCGCTTCATCCCAGGCTCGAGTGTGCGCATGCCGCGCCCAGGTGGCAAGGGCACCCGCCGCGCGGGCGCGTGGCGTCAGCGCCGGGCGCGCAGCTGATTCCAGCCGTCCCAGTACGTTACGTCCTCGACGCGGGTCCGGCGGGTCGGCCCGAAGCGCCCGATCGGGTAGCCGATCGGCAGCATCGCGACCGTCTCGACGTCGGCCGGAATGCCGAGCCGCTCCTTGATCTGGCCCTCGAAGCCCAGGTGCAGGGTCGTGAGCGTGGCGCCGAGCCCGAAAGCCCGGCAGGCGAGCAGGATGTTCTGCACCGCGGGGAAGATGGACGAGTACACGGCCGGGCCGCGGAGGTTGCCCTGCGCATCACGCAGGAGGGCCAGGTCGCGCTGCACCATGCACACCAGCAGCAGGAGCGGCGCCTCGTGCAGGTGCTCGCCGAGATGGAGCGCGGCGTCGCGGGTGCGCACCTGGCGCGCGGCCTCGTCGGGCCCCGGCGGCGGCTGACGCCGCCCCGCCGCCTCGGCGGTCGCTTGCAGGTACACGCGCAGCACCCGCAAGTAGCGCTCCTGCACGAAGCGCTTCAGCTCCGGGTCCTGCAGGACGACGAAGCGCCACGGCTGCGAGTTGCCGCCGCTCGGTGCCATCGTGCCCGCCTCGAGCACCTTCCACACGACGTCCTCCGGCACGCGGTCGGGCTTGAGGCGCCGTATCGCGCGCAGCGAGTACATGATCTCGAAGAGTCCAGGCTCCATGCAATCACCCTCCGAGCGGGTTTCTACCGCGTGGCCGCGACGGCGTCGCCTGCGGGATCGTAGTTCAGGTTCGGACCGAGCCAGCGCTCGATTTCCGCGACGGTGAAGCCCTTCCGGGCCGCGTAGTCCTCGACCTGATCGGCGTCGATCTTCCCGAGCGAGAAGTACTTCGACTCGGCATGCGCGAAGTAGAGCCCGCTCACGCTCGAGCCCGGCCACATCGCGAACGACTCGGTGATGCGCATGCCTATGCTGCGCTCGACGTCGAGCAGATCCCAGAGCGGGCCCTTTTCGGTGTGGTCCGGACACCCGGGGTACCCGGCCGCCGGCCGGATGCCGCGGTACCGCTCGCGGATCAGGTCGTCGTTGGTGAGCCCCTCGCCGCGGCCGAAGCCCCACTCCTCGCGGACACGCTTGTGCAGGCACTCCGCGAAGGCCTCGGCGAGGCGGTCGGCGATGGCCTCGGCCATGATCGCGCCGTAGTCGTCGTACTCGGCGCGGAAGCGCGCGCAAAGCTCTTCCAGTCCGATGCCGCTCGTGACCGCGAACGCGCCGAGATGATCCGCACGGCCGGATGAACGCGGGGCGACGAAATCCGCGAGGCAGCGGTACGGCTCGCCCTCCGGGCGCTGCCGCTGCTGACGGAGGAAACGAAAGACGGCGAGCCGGTCGGCCCTGCGCTCGTCGGTGTAGAGCTCGACGTCGTCGCCGACGGCGTGAGCGGGGAAGACGCCGTAGACGCCGCGTGCGACGAGCAGCTTCTCCGCGATGATGCGGTCGAGGAGCGCGTTGCCGTCGGCCAGGAGCTTCCGCGCCTCCTCCCCGTAGATCGCGTCGTCGAGGATGCGCGGATAGGCGCCCTTGAGCTGCCAGGTACGGAAGAACGGCGACCAATCGATGAACTCCCGGAGGGTCGCGAGCGAGAAATCGTCGAGAACGCGGACGCCCGTGAAGGACGGCATCGGGACGTCGGCCGTCGCCCAGTCGATCGGAATGCCGTGGGCGCGCGCCTCGGCGAGCGGCGTCATCGCGACGTTCGGCGCGGCGTGGAGCCTCCGGAGCTTCTCGTACTCGGCGCGGTGCTGGGCGACGAAGGCGTCGCGGCCCTTGTCGCTCAGGAGGTTGGTGGTCACGGGCACGGCACGGCTCGCGTCGAGCACGTGCACGACGGGCGCGCCGTAGTGCGGCGCGATCTTGACGGCGGTATGCGCCTTGCTCGTCGTGGCACCGCCGATGAGCAACGGCAGCCTGAATCCCTGGCGCTCCATCTCGCGCGCGACATGCGCCATCTCGTCGAGCGACGGCGTGATGAGTCCGGAGAGGCCGATGATGTCCGCATTCACCGCGCGCGCCTGCGCGAGGATCTTCTCGCACGGCACCATGACGCCCATGTCGAAGACCTCGTAGTTGTTGCAGGCGAGGACCACGCCGACGATGTTCTTCCCGATGTCGTGCACGTCGCCCTTCACGGTGGCGAGCACGATCTTGCCCTGCGTCCGCACGGTCTCCCCGGCGGCTTCGCGCTCTGCCTTCTCGATCTCCATGAAGGGAGTGAGATAGGCGACCGCCTTCTTCATCACGCGCGCCGACTTGACCACTTGCGGCAGGAACATCTTGCCGGCGCCGAACAGGTCACCCACGACGGCCATGCCGGCCATGAGCGGCCCCTCGATGACCGCGAGCGGGCGGCCGAGCTTGGCGCGTACCTCCTCGGTGTCGGCCTCGATGTACGCGTCGATGCCTTTGACGAGCGCATGCGAGAGGCGCTCCTCCACCGTGCCATTCCGCCACTCTTCTTCCTTCTTCGCGGTCGCGACGGACGACTCGCCGGCGCTCGCGGCTTTGAGCTTCTCGCCGTAGTCGACGAGGCGCTCGGTCGCGTCCGGGCGGCGGTTCAGCAGCACGTCGAGCACGAGCTCGCGGAGCTCCGGCGCGATCTCCTCGTAGACCTCGAGCATGCCGGCGTTGACGATACCCATGTCCATGCCCGCCGAGATCGCGTGGTAGAGGAACGCCGAGTGAATCGCTTCGCGGACGCGGTTGTTCCCGCGGAAGCTGAACGAGACGTTGGAGACACCGCCGCTCACTTTCGCGTGCGGCAGGTTCGCCTTGATCCAGCGCGTCGCCTCGATGAAGTCGACGGCGTAGTTGTCGTGCTCCGCCATGCCAGTTGCGACCGTGAGGATGTTGGGATCGAAGATGACGTCCTCGGGCGCCATGCCGATCTCGTCGACGAGGATGCGGTAGGCGCGCTCGCAGATCCGGATCTTGTCCTCGCAGGTCGCAGCCTGGCCCTGCTCGTCGAACGCCATGACGACGACCGCCGCACCGTACGCGAGCACCGTCCGCGCATGGGCTTTGAACACCTCCTCGCCTTCCTTCATCGAGATCGAGTTCACGATGCCCTTGCCCTGCAGGCATTTGAGTCCGGCCTCGATCACTTCCCATTTGGACGAATCGACCATGATCGGGACCTTGGCGACCTCGGGCTCGCTCGCGACCAGGAGGAGAAAGCGCGTCATCGCCGCGACGCCGTCGATCATGCCTTCGTCCATGCAGACGTCGAGGACGTTGGCACCGTTCTCGACTTGCTGACGCGCAATCGCGACGGCCTCCTCGAACTTTCCTTCCTTGATGAGCTTCGCGAACCTCGGCGAGCCGGCGACGTTCGTGCGTTCGCCGATCATCATGAAGACGCCCGGCTGTTGGGTGAAGGGCTGCGAGCCCGAGAGGCGCAGCGGCCGTTCCTCCTGCCGGCTGAGCCCGTGCACCTCGGGCACGCGCGACGCGTCCGGCTCGGGCGCAGGCAGCGCGCGCGGCGGCACGCCGGCGACGGCCTTCGCGATCGCCGCGATGTGCTCCGGCGTGTTGCCGCAGCAGCCGCCCGCGATGTTCAGAAGGCCGTCGCGCGCGAAGTCGCCGAGGAAGCGTGCCATCTCCGCGGGCCCCAGATCGAACCCCGTCGACGAGAGCGGGTTTGGGAGGCCCGCGTTCGGATACGCCGAGACTGCCACCGTCGCCTTCGCCGCAAGCTCGCCGAGGAAAGGATACATGAGGTCCGGACCGAGCGAGCAGTTGAGACCGACCGACAGCGGCTTCACGTGTTCGACGGCGTTCCAGAAGGCCTCCGTCGTCTGAGCGGAGATCATGGTTTCGCCACCGCGGCCGACGGCAGCGGAGATCATGACGGGGAGTCGTACGGCGTCCTGCTCGAACACGTCGTGGATTGCGACCAGTGCAGCCTTGGCGTTCAACGAGTCGAAGATCGTCTCGACGAGCAGCGTGTCGACGCCGCCTGCGATCAGTGCCCGCACCTGCTGGGCGTACGCCGCGCGTACCTGATCGAACGTGACGACGCGGAAGCTCGGGTCGTCTGCGTCCGGCGAGTTCGAGAGCGAGACGGTGAGCGGCCCGATCGCGCCCGCGACGAAGCGGGGCCGGCCGTCTTGCTGCGCCACCCGATCGGCCCACTCGCGGCACTGGCGAGCCGAGGTCTCGTTGATCTCCCACGCCAGGTCGCCGAGGAAACGATCCTCGACGATCTTCTGGTAGAATTCCGGGTCTTTGCGGCCACCATGCTCGCGTGGATCGTCGACGAAGAACTCGCTCTGCGCGATGCTCGTCGCGCCGAACGTGTTGGTCTCGATCATGTCCGCGCCCGCTTCGAGAAAGCGGCGGTGGATGTCGCCGATCATCTGCGGCTGCGTCAGCGAGAACAGGTCGCCGTTGTTGAGGAGATCCTTCTTTGCGTCCGCGAAGCGGGTGCCGCGGATGTCGGCTTCCTTCATGCCGTACGTGCGGATCGTGGTGCCCATGGCGCCGTCGAGCACGACGATGCGCTTCCGCAGGACATCTTCGAGCGGGTGGACGTGAGGACGCGCCACGGTCAATCCCTCGTCGCTTTCGCAGCGGCGTGCTTGGTCTCGGTCTTCTCGGCGATCGCCAGCACGACCTGCAGATGGGGTTTCTTGCTCTCGCGGCAGGCGACGTCGGCGGTCACCACGGTGAGGCCCGCCGCCGCGAGGCGGCGCCGCACGTCGCGCGGCGAAAAGCCCGGATGGCGTTCGCCGTACTTGGCGGTGACGTCCTGGTGCCGATGGCGGTCGAGGCAGAGCAGCACGAGGCGCCCGCCGGGCCGCAGCACGCGCGCGCACTCCGCGACGGCACGCGCGGGACGCTCCGCGTACGTCAGCGTGTGGAACAACAGGATGGTGTCGAACGTCGCGTCCGGAAACGGCAGTGCATGGACGTCCGCCACGCGCGCGCTCGCGTGCGGGAAGCTCGCCAGCCGCTCACGGGCCTCTTCCACCATGCGCGCGCTCGCGTCGACGCACATGAGCGAGCGGCAGTACGGCGCGATCACGCTCGCCGCCGCGCCGTCTCCCGAGCCGACGTCGAGCACGTCGCCGAGCCGCAGGAGCGCCGCGATCCCGACCGTGAGCGACTGCCAGCTCCGCCCCGGTGAGTAGAAGCGCTCGAGCTCGTCTGGGACGTATCCCGCAAGCCCGTTTCGGCGCTCGGCCTCGAGCTCCTGGAGACGCTCGCGGTCGCCCTCGAGCGTCGGGTCGTCCGAGCGCGCCGCCTCCGCGAGCAGCGTGCGCGCCGAGGCCGGCAGGCGTTCGCCGTCGAGCGCGTAGAAGGACTGCGGTCCTTTGCGGCGGTCACGTACGACTCCCGCTTCGCGCAGGCGCCCGAGGTGGGTCGAGACGCGCGGTTGGGAGATCCCTGTCACGCGCACGAGGTCCGTCACGCAGAGCTCGCGGTCGCGCAGCAACGCACAGAGCCGGAGGCGGCTCTCGTCACCGAGCAGGCTCAGCGTGTCCACGTAGTGGGCCAAGGTCACATTCAGACTCATATCCTCATATCCCGATGTCCAAATCAGTATGTGCCCGGCTCGCGAAGCCGTCAAGCCAGGAACCCCTGGGCGAGGTTCTCCGCTTCCGCGGCGCGTATTGCGTCGCATTGCGGTCGGCGGCGGCCCGCAGTACGAGGGCCCCTCCCGTGACGGCGGATCTCCATGCGGCCGCGGACGCCTGCCTTCTCTGCGGCGGGCCGCAGCAGACGCGCTTCACGCTCGCCGCGCGGGGCGTTCTGTATTGCCCACAATGCCAGATGGGCCAGCTCGTGCCGCTTCCGACCGACGAGGAGCTCGCCGCGCTCTACGCATCCGAGGCGTACTTCCGCGGTGGCGACGCCGTCGGCTACGCCGACTACGCCGGCGATGCGGCGCAGCACGCGCGCTCGTTCCGCCGCCAGGCCGCGTGGCTGCTGCGGCACGGCGCCGTCGCCGACCTGCTCGAGATCGGCTGTGGCCCGGGCTTGTTTCTCGCGGAGGCGGCACGGCTCGGCGTCGCGCGTCCGCTCGGCGTCGACCTGAATCCGTGGGCGGTCGAGGCGGCCCGCGCGCGCGGGCTCGACGCGCGCGTCGGCTCGATCGACGCGGTGCCCTCCGGGCAGCGCTTCGACGCCGTCGTCATGCTCGACGTCCTCGAGCACGTGCGCGCCCCGCTGCCGTTCCTGGCCGAGGTGCGCGCGCGTCTCCGTCCGGATGCCCGCCTGCTGCTCATGACGCCGAACATCCGCTCGCTTCTCGCACGCGTCTCGGGAGCGCGCTGGGTGTCGTTCAAGGTCCCGGAGCACGTGCGCTACTACAGTCCCCGCGGCATCCGGCTTCTGCTCGCGGCGGCCGGGTTCGAGGTGCTGGCCGTCCGCGGCGCCGGGCAGTACGTGACCGTCGCGTTCGTTCTCGACCGGCTGCGCCGCCTCGTGCCGGGACCGGCGCGCCTGTTCGGGCGGGTGGCCGCCGCGCTCGGCGCGGAGTCGCGGGTCATATTTCTGACCAACGGCTCCATCGACGTCATAGCCCGGCCCGCTGGCACGTCCGTACGGTGATTTACGATACTGCGTTGCATACGTAAGGGCGGCTCGCTAGCTTTCATGGGTTGAATAGGAGGGAGGAACTCAATGCGGATAGGCAGGAGAGGACTCTGGACGGTGGTGGGCGCCTTCGCGCTCGCGCTGGCGACGCCAGCCGCCGGCCGCTGTGAGCAGGCCTCGTTCACGCTGTACGGGGGCCTGTTCGGCAACAAGGAGTACGTCGAGGGCTGGGAGGGCGTGCAGGCCGCGGTTGGGGTGCACGAGTACGTCTCGCTCCTCGCGCGCGTCACCGGCGTCCACATCCTCGATTCCGACCGCTTCCGTGAGGGCGACTCCGGCATCGGTGAAGGCGGCCTCGGCTTCACCGTCGCACCGAACACCTCGATCGCCGTGCTCGGCGGCTCCTATTTCGGTGACATCTTCGATCCCGTCATCGAGGGCGACTTCAGCACCGCGCAGCTGATCGGCGACCGGTGGCTGTATCTGCAGATCACCGGCATCTACGGGTTCGAGAGCACGCGCTGGCAGAACACGGTCTATCTCAGCACTCCGATCTCCGATCCGGCCAAGGACGTCGTGCTGTTCGGCGGTGTCGAGAGCTACCTCTACAACGAGGGGCAGCTGCGCCGGGACAACGACTTCGTGCGCAACCCCGATCACGGCGACGTGAAGGTGCAGGTGGGCGGCGTGCTCGCCGTCTACAAGCGCTCCTGGGACGCGGGCCTGAAGCTCGGATGCGGCGGCGGGGACTACGGCGTGTACGGAACGATGTCGGTCTTCAAGACCTTCACTCTGTAGCCGGCACACCAGAACGAGGAGATCGCAATGAAGACCGTCGTACGGATCGCAGTTCTCGGCGTGACGCTGGCGATGCTCGGCTCGGCCGCCAACAGCCACGCCTATGACCATAGCCGGTATCGCTCGCAGAAGTTCGCGAACCTCCGCCGCCCGGTGGCGTCGACCGAGCAGTTCCTGCGCCTGCTCGACGCGCACAAGCTGAACGCCTCGATCGACGACTACGCCGAGGCCCTCTACAAAGGCGGCTGGATCGCGCACCAAGATCCGGCGGAGGCGCGCCGCTTTCTCGGCACCCTCGTCGCCCGTCCGAGCCGGGATACCGAGGAGTACCGGACCTGGCGCATCCTGCGCGAGCGCAAGGGACACGGCCACATCCTCGACAACGACTGGCACCGTCAGCTGCACGAGGGCGAGACCGGCTTCTTCGACCCGGTGACCGATCACCTGGTCGTGCTCTCCGACTGCGGCAATCCGGTGGACGCGCCGGCGAAGGTTCCATCGCCGCCGCCACCCGCGAAGGAAGCGCCGCCACCTCCTCCGCCGCCGGCGAACCCGTTCCCGCCGAGCTTCGGGCGCGTCGTGCCATTCTATCAGGCTCCGGCCGTGGCGCCGGCACCACCGCCACCACCCCCGCCGCCGCCACCGCCTCCTCCTCCGCCACCTCCACCTCCTCCACCTCCTCCACCTCCTCCAC
>DASXLI010000010.1:0-39758 GCA_036496285.1 Binatia bacterium | reverse complement strand
TTCGTCGTTTGCGATCCGCTCGTGGTCGTCGACTCGCCGGTGATGCGGCCGAGCGCGTCCTTGCGGCTGTCGCCTGCCAGTGACCACTCGATGCCGAACTTGAGGTCGTCGCCGAGATCGACCTCCGCGACCAGCACCTCGATCAGGACCTGGCGCGGCACGATGTCGAGGCGATGCAGGACCTCGCTGATGTCGGCGTAATCCTTCTTGGTGGCGAGGACGACGAGCGAGTTGGAGACCTCGTCGGCGACGATGCGGACCTCCTGACGGAAGATGTCGCCGGGCTCGCCGCCGGCGAGCACGTAGCCCTGGATGCCCTGCCCCTGGCCCTGGCCCTGGCCGCCAGCGCCGTTGTTGCCGAACGAGCCGCTGCCGCTGCTGCTGCCCCGGCCCGTGCCGCTGCCGAAGCCGCTCCGGCTGCTGCTGCTACTGCCGCCGCCGAGCGACGAGGTGCTCCCCGAGCTCGAGCCGCTGCCGTTGCTGAACTGCTGCAGCTGGGGCTGCGCGAACTCCGAGAAGTCGTCGAAGTTCTGCAGCGCGTTGCCCGCGGTCGGCGCTCCCGGGCCCGGCCGAACCACCGCCGGGGGACGGCCCGCCGCGTTCTGCCGCGCGCCCGGCGCGGCGTTGGCGCCGCCGCGCTGCCGGCTGCCGAACGGCGTGTAGCCCGAGCGGCCGAGCGCGTTGCTGGTGGTCGAGCCGTTCTGGGAGCCGCCGCCATAGAGCTGGTTCAGGATCTCCGCCAGGTCGGCGGCCTTGGCGTTCTCGACGGCGTAGACGTGGACGAGACGTCCCGCACCCTCCTCGGGCGGCACGTCGAGGACCTTCATCCAGCGGTCGATCTCGGCGAACGCGGTCGGGTTGAAGGCCACGACCACGACGGAGTTGAGGCGCGGCAGCGGTATGACGTAGATGCCGCGCTCCTCGCCGCTCGACGGCGTCACCCCGTAGGTGTCGAGGATCGCCAGCAGCTCCTGGCCGATCTCCTCGATGTTGGCGTGCTCGATCTTGTAGACCCGCGCCCGCAGGTCGCGGAACGCGTCGCGGTCGAAGGTGACGACGAGATCCTTCAGCCGCGCCACGTTCGACTCGAGGTCGGTGATGATGAGCAGGTTGGCCCGCGGGTACGGGATGACGTCGCCGCCCGGGGTGATGAACGGCTGGATCACGTTCACCATCTCCTGCGCCGCGACGTGCTCGACGGGCACGACCTCGATCACGAAGGCGTCCTCGTGGCGTGCCTGATTCTTCTCGTTCGGCTTCGTCGGGATGATCGCCTTCGTCTTCGCCTCGGCGACCGGCATGATCTGGTAGATGTCGCCGACCTTCACGGCCGAGATGCCGTTCGAGCGCAGGATCTGGTTGAAGACCGGGAAGAGGTCCTGCTTGCCGATCGTGCCGGTCGTGCGGATCGTCACCTGGCCCTGGATGCGGGGGTCGATCTGGTAGTTGATCCCGAGCGCGTCGGCGAGGCTGTGGATCACCTCGCGGATGTCGGCGCCCTCGAAGTTCAGCACGACGGAGTCGTCGGTGGCCGAGGCGCGCGCCGCGGGGCTGGGCGACGGCGCCGGAACGACGTCGACGGGTGCGGCTGGCGGCTGGCCCTGAGCGTACGTACCGGCGCACAGCACCAGGACGCCCACTGCCATCACGCTCGCCAATACTCGGCCCATGATCCCTCCCTCGACTCCTACTGTGCCTGCTGCCGCTGCTGGCGGCGCTTGCGCGCTTCCTCGCGCAGACGCTCGATCTTTTCCTTGATGTCGTTCGGCGTCGGCGCGCCGGCGTGCTGCGGTGCCTGCGGCGTCGGGCGGCCGCGTCCCACCTGCACCGCGGCGGGCGTCGGCTGCACGCCCGCCGGACCGAGCGCCGGAGCTCCGGGGTGCGCGCCCTTCTCGACCGTGATCCCGACCGTCACCTGCTCTCCCGTCGGCGTCCGCATCTCGACCGAGATGGGATCGATCCGCGTGATGGTGTAGCCACTTACGTCCTCGCCTTCGCGCATCCACAAGGGTTTCGGCTGATTCTGATCCTTGAGCAAGGCCTCGCGTGCACCGGCGGCCACCGTGACGCCCAGTAGCTGGACGTTCAACGGGGGTGGAGGTGGCGCTTCCGCCGCCGCTACCGCTGGAGCCTTCTCTGCCGACCGCGACGCATCGAACAGATCCTTTTCCGCAATTTTATTCGCGAGATCCGGCGCGGGGGGTCGGCGCGGCGCCGGTGGTGGCTCAGGGCGTTGTGCCTTCGCTTCGCGGGGGGCGACACTGTCGTCCTCCGCCTCGGCGCGCCACCACAGCGACGCGATTTGTACCACGAGGCCGAGGATGATCGCTAGCAGCAGAACGTTGAGGATCAGGACCCGCCTCATGCCAGGCCCTCGAGGGCGACGGCCAGGCGCTCCCGGCCGTGCGCCTGCGGCGGGACGGCCATCGGCGGACCGTTGCCCGCAGGCGTACCCGGAGCCGCCTGGGGCGTGCCGTTCCCCGCGGGGCCAGGGGCAGCCGCGGCCGGCCCGGCCGGGGCGCCGGAGGCACCGGGCTGGGGCTGGCCCTGCGCCGCCTCCTCGGGGGCGGGCGCCGCGGCGGGCTCGACCTTGCCGCCGGTCCCCTGCAGGAACGCGTTCACCTCGATCGTCGCCGCGAGCGCCCGCGCGCTCTGTCCACGCAGGACCGCGCCGCGGCGGCTGATCTCGAGGAAGGGGATCGCGAATCGGCTCTTGCCGTACTCGATCGCCATCAGGAAGTCCGCGAGCTCGTGCAGCTCGCCCGTGACCGTGACCCGCACGGCGATGCGCTGGAACTCGCCGACCGTCTCCTCGCGCATCACCTGGGTGCTCTGGACGGTGATGCCCTTCTCGGTGGCGAGGTTGTGCAGGGTGTCCTGCAGGCTCGCGGCGGCGAGGGTCGGGGTGTCGCCCGGCACGAGCTGCGTGCGGATCCCCGCGTACTGCGTCCGCACCGACTCGAGGTGCTTGGTGATGTCGCTGGCGCGCGCCAGGTACGCCTGGTCGTTCTGCAGCATCTCGCGATGCGAGGCGATCTCGTCCTGCAGCCCCTCGCGGTAGGCGAGGAACGGCGAGATGACGAGCATGCGGATCACGAGCAAGCCGAGCACGGCTCCGGCCGCACCGATGAGGGTGCGCTCGCGCCCGCTCAGGCGCTCCCACCGCGCGCGCCAGTTCATTCCTCGATCTCCATCACGATCGCGAACCGTTCCTGCCCTTGCTGGCCCGCGGTCGTGGGCGAGGTGAACTGGACGTTGCGGAACATCGACGAGCTCTCCAGCACCTGGATCAGCTCGGAGGCGCGGTTGGCGAAGCCGTCGATCTCCACCCGGCCGGCGCGGTAGCGGAACGTCGCGAGGTAGGCGTCGTTCGGCAGCTTGTCGGTCAGCTCCTTCAGAAACATGATCATGCGCCGGCTCTGGTCGGCCGTGAGCGTGTTGACCTTGTCCTGCAGGGCGCGCGCCTCCGCCTCCTGCTTCTTGACCGCCGCGACCTGGGGCTCGAGGCTCTCGACCTCACGGGCGAGCGCGTGCCGCGTCACCTCGTCGCGCACGATCACGCTACCGCCGTAGATGAGCCCGAGCACCACGGCCGCGACCAGCAGCACGAGCGGCACGAAGAGGCCATCCTGCAGGCCCGGCCGGTGCTCCTCGGGCAGCAGGTTGATGTCGACGACGCTCTCGCGCACCGCGCCGAGCGCGGCGCCGACCGCCGGCAGGAGGCCCGGCTCGGGGTGCGAGAAGAACTCGGGCGGCGCGTCGAGGCGGCCGTTGGCGAGCGCCAGCAGCTCCCCTGTCCCCTCCCCGGCCGCCGCGCCGTCGGCGGGCGCGGCGTTGCCGTTCGTCGCGGTGGCGTACAGCATCTCGACCGCCACCTGCGCCGGATGGAAGACCTCGGCAAGATCGCGCCGCACCATCTGCTGCAGCTCGGCCGGCGAGGGTACCGCCGTACCGCGGAGCGCGTGGCTCGCGATCAGCTGGCGCTCGGCGAAGAGCGCGACCTCGAGCTCGGCGCCGCTCTGCACCACCATCCCGAGCGGGGCGTCGAGGGTCCCGCGGCAGAACGCGGCATAGTCGCCGAGCGCCCCGGCGCCGATCACGACGGCCTTCGGACGGGCACCCGCGGCCTCGAGCGCGTCGACGTACTCGGTCACGACCCGGCGCGGGACGCTCACGATCAGCACGGCGAGGCGGCCGGTCTCGCCGCCGCCGCTCGACTCGCGCACCTGATAGTCCCAGAAGACCTCGGCGCGCGGCAACGGGATGACCCGCTCGATCTCGTACTCGAGGACCTGGCGCAGGTTCTCGCGCGCCGCGGCGGGCAGCACGATGCGATTCAGCAGGAGCTCGTGGCGGGCGAGGCAGAGGTGGACTCCGCCCGGCGCGATCTTGAACTCGTGGATGAACGCCGCGACCGCCTGCGAGAGGCTCTGCGCCCGCTCCGGGCGCCGGCTCGTCGGCGCGAGCGGATAGCTGCGCTCGTGGCGCAGGGCGACGTGCAGGAGCCGCTTGCTGACGTGCGCGATCGACGCCTGCTCGGGCTCGACGTAGATGCCGAGGCCGTCGAGGAAGTCGGCGCGGCGCACGCGATGGGCGAAGGTCGTGAGATCCATGCTCGTCAGATTGCCGGCAGCCGGTCGAACCAGCGCATCACGTGGAATCCCTCGCCATCCTCGTTGATGTCCACGACAGCGCCAACCCGCGCCTGGATGTCCGCCCCCTGCATCACCGCCCGGGCGTCGATCGCGATCGTGCTGGCACGGCGATCGACGAGCCGCCGCGCGACGGTCGGATCGCCCACCTTGGCCCGCAGCAGCGTGAGCGCGCTGCCCGGATCCGTGCCCCGTGCCTCGAGCACCTGTTCCACGTCGTCCTCCCCTCCTCCCATCAGTGCCATCAGCACCGGCGCCGGCGAGTTACGCACATTGATGTTAGCGCTCTTGCTGAAGACGGAAAAGACGTCGCGCAGGGCGATCGCAGGCTTGTCGTTCTTGGCGACCTTCAGGCCGCCTCCGGCCCCGGCGGCGTTGCGCGTGCCGAGCCCGTAGAACAGCTCGCGCGTGACGCCCCGCACCATCAGCAGCTCGTCGACGGAGTCGAACGGACCGTTCTTCGGGCGATAGGGCGTCGGCAGGTGCAGGTAGTACTCAGCCTCGGCGCCGTGCAGCCGCTTCATCGAGTCCGTGTCGCGCCAGTCGAGGATCGCGTCGGTCAGCTCCTCCTGCTCGTCGCCCGTGACGCCGACGTTGGTGAGCACGAGGCGGAGCGTCGCCTCGTCGGCGCGGTTCAGGGGGATCTTGCCGCTCTCGTCGATCATGCGCACCGAGAACTTGCCCCCGGCGTACTCGCCGTCGTGCCAGCTGCCGTCCGGCTTCCAGACGTCGGGATCGTCGTCATCGGCCTCGTCGTCGCTGTTGTCCTCACGCGCGTGCATCGTGCGGTAGATCGCCTGGGCGATGCCGCCGAGCGCCACGCCACGCGCCTGCACCTCCTCCGCCATGTTCTGGGTGGCGACCGCGTCGTCGCGCATGCCGCGTCCGAACTCGGCCACCAGCACGGTGAGGACCATGAAGATCCAGAGCACCATCATCAACGCGACGCCGCGCTGGTTGGCGAGCGACGTCTTGAGAAGGTCGAACCTCAATCGTCCCCCTCCCCCTCGCCCTCGCCTTCGCTTCCGTCGCCGGTGTCGCCATCCGTGTCCTCGTCGTCGGGCTCCTGGAAATCCTCGTTGCCCCAGCCGAAGGCGATCGTCATGAGCGGGATCTCACGCACCCACGGATGGTCGAAGAAGTCGAGGCCCTCGATCGAGATGCGCACCGCCGAGGGCAGCGTGTCCTCCTCGTGCGCGTCCCAGTTGGGCTGCCACTCGGAGCCGCCCTCCTCGTGCGGCAGGTACTCGAAGCGGATGCTCGAGAACCCCGAGAGCAGGACGGCGCGGTCGATGTGCGCGTCCTTCGGCGGCTTGTTGAGATCCTGCGGGGTGAAGTCCGCGCGCTCCTCGAGCACGAGCCCGTCCGGCTCGGCGCGGTAGGTCACGACCGCCAGGCCGGTGCCGCCGTGGCCCTGCGGCGCGGCGCTCACGAAGGTCATGCCATCGGGGCGGCCGATGAAGAACGGGTAGGTCTCCTCCTCGTGGCGGGCGAAGTAGAACACGGTCGAGCGCAGCTGGTGGCCGAGGATGTCGTCGGCGACGCGCATGCGCTGGTTCACCTCGGCCTCGGCCTCGCCCTTGAGCACCGCGCGATGGCCGATGAAGAACGCGCCGTAGATCATCAGCGTGATGAAGCTGAAGATCACGAGCGAGAGCACGACCTCGAGCAGCGTGAAGCCCGACGTCGCGCGGGCGGGCGGTCGCGGCCTCACGTCTGGTTCCTCTGCGTCAGGCGCAGCGTGTGGATCGCGTAGACGCCCTCGCGGTTGCCGGCCTGCGGCCAGGAGACCGACACCTCGATGTCGTACATCACGAGGTCGCTCGGGTTCTTGATCGCCATGTCCTTCTGCTTGGCGCTGAGCCCGCCCTTCGGCGCCTCGTCGGTGTACTCAGGCGCCTCCCGCACCACGACCTCCCAGCTGAAGGTCTGGTCGAATCGGCCACGGTCGTTGCCGGGCCGGAGCTCGGGCAACGCCAGGGTCTGATCGAGCAGGCCGCGCGCGTAGACGACGGCGCGCGCCCGGATGCCCGCGTTGCTCTCCATGCGGAGCCCGGCCGAGAACAGCTCGAGCACCGTTACGACTCCGATACCGAGAATCGCCATCGCGATCGCGACCTCGAGCAGCGTGAAGCCGCGCGTCCCTCTCCTCATCCGCCGACCTCGCGGATGGTGACGGATCCGAGGAGCGGCTCGACCTCGACGGCGAACTGCAGCCCCTCGTGCGGGCCACGCGCCACGATCACGCCGAGGCCACTGCTGCCGCCGTTCGGGTAGAACGTCACCCGTACGGACCCGTCCGCGTCACGCCAGCCGGCCTTCACGTCGGTGACCAGCACGCCGTCGGGCAAGGTCGAGTCGTGCCCGTCGGGCCCGTGAAGCGTCACACCGTCCGCATCGATGACGAGCGTCTGCTCGACGCCGCGGCGCACGGCGCGCTCGCGCAGGTTGCGCATCACGCCCGCGACGTGGCGCGCGCCCTGGCGCACCTGTCGCGAGTGCCAGCCGCTCGACACCGCCGGCGCCACCATGGCGCCCGTGATCGCGACGATCAGCATGACGATGATCAGCTCGAACAGCGTGAAGCCGGCCGAGGATCGCGTCGACGGACGCAGCCGAGAAACGACGCGCAAGCGCTAGCCTTGCCAGCTCCCCACGTCCTTCGCATCCCCATCACCACCCTGCACCCCATCCGCACCGTACGTGTAGAGGTCGTAGTCGCCGTGCTGCCCCGGGCTCTCGTACATGTAGGGCCGGCCCCAAGGGTCGAGCGGCACCTCCTTCTTGAGGTACGGGCCGTCCCAGCGCGGCAGGCCGCCGGGGTTGGCGCGCAGCGCGCCGAGGCCCTCCGAGCCGGTCGGATAGCGACCCGTGTCGAGCCGGAACGTGTCGAGCGCGGTGCCGAGAAGCTCGATCTGCGTCTTCGCCGCTTGCGAGCGCGCCTTGCGCTCGCGGCCGAGGTAGGCGGGCACGACGAGAGCGGCGAGCAGGCCGAGGATCACCATGACGACCAGCAGCTCGACCAGCGTGAAGCCGCGCTCGCCTCGGGCCCGCCGCTCGCCTCCGTTCATTCCGTTCGTCATCGGTTCGTGTCTAGGCATGTGTCGCGTCCCTCCCGGACCGGGGTCACATATTGATGTCGTTGATGCTGAAGACGGCCATCAGCATGGAGATGACCATGAAGCCGACGACGACGCCCATCACCAGGATCATCATCGGCTCGAGCAGGCTCGTCAGGCGCTGCACCTCGTTGCGCACCTCGCGGTCGAAATAGTCGGCGGTCGAGATCAACATCTCGTCGAGCTTGCCGGTGTCCTCGCCGACCGCGATCATCTGCAGCGCCAGGGCCGGGAAGTTGCCGTTCTTGCCGAGCGGGGCCGCCACGCCCGCGCCCTCGCGCACGCCGACCTGCACCTCGCTGACCGTGCGCGCGATCACCTGGTTCGAGGCGACCTCACGCACGATGTCGAGCGCCTGCAGCATCGGCACACCGCTGTGCAGCAGAGTGCCGAGCGTGCGGCCGAAGCGCGCGACCTCCATGCGGCGCTGCAGCGAGCCGAAGAGCGGCATGCGCAGCTTGAACGCGTCGAAGCCGTAGCGCCGCTTGCCGGTGCTGACGTAGCGGAAGAGGCCGATGAGGCTGCCAACGACGGCGATGAAGATCGGCAGCGTCCAGATGTTGGTGAAGGCGTCGCTGATCCCGAGCATCATCCGCGTCGAGAGCGGCAGCGCCTGCCCGAGGTCGGCGAACATCGTGGCGAACTTCGGCAGCACGAATATCAGCAACACGGCGATCGAGATCGCGCCGACGCCGCTCAGCAGGATCGGGTAGGTCATCGCCGAGCGGACCTCATCGCGCAGCTCCTGGACGTTGCGGAGGTACTCCTGGAGGCGGGCCAGCACCTCGTCCAGCACGCCGCCGACCTCGCCCGCCTTCACCATATTGACGTAGAGGGGGCTGAAGGCTTTCGGGTGCTGCCCGAGCGCCTCGGCGAGCGAGCTGCCGCCGCGCACGGAGTTCAGGACCTCGGTGGCGATGCGCTTCAGGTCGCCCGGTGCGAGGTCGGCGAGGGTCGTGAGGCTCTTGTCGAGCGGCAGGCCGGCCTTCAGGAGGGTGCTGAGCTCCTGGGTGAATACGAGGACGTCCTTGTTGCGGACCTTCTTGCGGCCGCCGATGGTCGGCAGGGAGATGGGGACCCGGGCCGGGGCCGCCACGGCGCCCCCGGCGCCGATGCGGAGCGGAATCAGGCCGCGCTCCTGCAGGCGAGCGACGACCGAACGCTCCTCGCCGGCCTCCATGGAGCCCTCGACGATCTTCCCCGTGTAGTCGGTTGCCCGGTATTGGAACTGCGCCATGACCCTCACCAAGAGCGATTCATCAGTATTTTCAGCGCTCTTGCTGCCGAAAAATGTATCCCGTTCCGCCCCGCTTGCCGAGCCCCCCGGCGACCTCCGTCAGGAGCGCGCCGCCCGCGGCGACTCGTCGGTCGCCCCGCCTGCGGACTCGGCAAACTGCTCGCGGTAGAGCCGCCGGTACTCGCCGCCACGCGCCAGCAGCGCCGCGTGCGTCCCCTCCTCGACGATGCGCCCGTCGGCCAAGACGACGATGTGGTCGGCGCGTTGCACGGTCGAGAGCCGGTGCGCGATCACGAACACCGTGCGGCCGGCCATGAGGCGCTCGAGCGAGCGCTGCACCCGCGCCTCGGTCACCGTGTCGAGGGCGGACGTCGCCTCGTCGAGGACCAGGATCGGCGCGTCCTTCAGGAAGGCGCGCGCGATCGCCAGCCGCTGGCGCTCGCCGCCCGAGAAGCGCGCGCCGCGCTCGCCGACGAGCGTGTCGTAGCCCTGCGGCAGGCGCTCGATGACGTCGTGGATCTCCGCCATCTCCGCCGCACGCACGACCGTGGCGCGAGCGGCGTCGGGAGCGCCGTAGGCGATGTTCGCCCGTACGGTGTCGTCGAAGAGGAAGACGTCCTGGGTGACGATGCCGATCTGCGCCCGCACCGACGACCTGCGCACGGCGCACAGGTCCTGGCCGTCGATCAGGATCGCGCCCGCCGTCGGCTCGAGGAAGCCCGCGAGGCAGTCCATCAACGTCGACTTGCCGGCGCCGGAGAGGCCGACGAGGGCGATCGTCGCGCCCGCCGGCGCGGTGAAGCTGACGTCGACGAGCACGGGACGCGCGTCGTAGGCGAAGTGCACCTGGCGGAACTCGACCGCGCCCCCCTCGATCGTGAGCGGCGGGCGGTCGTCGCGCGTCGGCTCGATCGGCTCGTCGAGCAGATCGGCGACGCGCTCGAACGCGCCGAATGCCGCCTGCAGCTCGAGGTTGCCGCGGCTCACCCGCTTCACCGGCTCGTACGAGAGCCCGAGCGCCACGAAGAACGACGCGAGCTGGCCGAGCGTCATCTGCCCGTCCAGTACCTGGCGGCCGCCGTACCAGACGATCGCCGCCGCCGCGAACGCCAGCACCATTTCGCTCACCGGGCTGCTGGCGGCGATGAGGTGCCGCACCGCGCGGCGCATCGTGTAGAGCCGGTGGTTGCGCTCGCGGAAGCGCGCGCCCTCGTAGGCCTCCATGCCGAACGCCTTCACGATCTTGTTGCCGGCGACGCTCTCGTGCGCCACCACGCTCAGATCGCCCAGGCACTCCTGCTCGAGCCGGACCCGGCGGCGGCGGAAGCGGCCGAATCGCACCAGCGGATATACGGCAACAGGCAGCACGACGAGCGAGAGCAGTGCCATGCGCCAGTTCTGGTAGAGGAGCAGGCTGCCGAGCGCGACGATGCTGAACGCGTCCTTGAGCGTGGTGAGGAGGCTCGTCGAGACGACGTTCTGCACCATGCCGACGTCGGAGATCACCCGCGCCACGATGGCGGCGGTCGGGTTGCGCGCGAAGTAGGTGAGCGGCAGCTGCATCAGATGCGCGTGCACGGCGTCGCGGATGTCGCGGCAGATGCCGTCGCCCGCGACGCCGATCCAGTACGTCTGCAGATACTCGAGCGTCGTCTTGCAGGCGTAGAAGAGGAGCACGAAGAGCGGCGCCAGGCTCACGATCGCGACATGCTGGCGGAGCAGGTGCTCGTCGAAGAGGGGCTTCACCAGGTACGCGACCGCGGCGATGAGCCCGGCACGAAGCGCCATCACGGCGAGCGCGCCGCCGAGCATCAGGGCGTAGGGCCGGGCGAAGGGCCACAAACGTCGCATCGTCCGCTACCTAGCAGGCGGGGCGCGGCGCCGATACAGCCGACGCGAGCTCCTCGACCGCCGCCGCCGCGGCGTCCCAGCTGAAGCCACGCGCCGCGGCCGCCGCCGCCGTGCCCCACTGCGCCGCGTGCTCGAGCGCCTGCGCGACCGCCGCCGCGAGCGCGGGCGCATCGCGCGGCGGCACGAGCAAGCCCGTCTCGCCGGGGCGGATCAGATCGGGCAGTCCGCCGACGGCGCTCGCCACGACGGCGCGCCCGCTCACGAACGCGAGCGGCGCGACCCCGCTCTGGCTGGCGCTCCAGTACGGCAGCACGACCAGATCCGCCATGCCGAAGCAGCACGCGAGATCTTTCGAGGCGACGAAGCGGTCGAGCAGCACGACACGGTCGCCGACGCCGAGGCGCCCGGCGAGCGTCCGGTAGTGGCCGGCGTCGTGGTGGTAGATCTCGCCGGCCACGACGAGCTGCACGTCGGCCGGCAGGAGCGGCATCGCCTCGATCAGGGTCGGCAGGCCCTTGTAGGCGCGCACGTAACCGAAGAAGAGGATGCGACGCGCCGCCGGCGGCGCGCCGAAGGTGGCGGCGCAGGCGGCACGCCGCGCACCGGCCTCCGCCGTCCCCGCGTGCGCGCAGGCGGCCGGCGCCTCTGCCGGGTGCAGCATCAGGGTGACCGGACGCCCGGGGTAGCGCGCGCGCAGCCGGGCAGCGTCGGCGCTCGACTGCACGATGAACCCGGCGGCGCGCCCGAGCGCGAGGCGCGCGAGCAGCGCGCCGCCCGGCATCGGCTCGTGCGGCTCGAGGTTGTGGCAGAGAACGATCGTGGGGACGCCGCGGCGGCGCAGCCGCGTCGCGATGCAGGCGAGCGCCGGCGCGAAGAACGGATGCCACCACTCGAAGAGCGCGACGTCGCTCCGCGCCGCGAGCGCCGCCACCCGCCACCAGCTGCGCGGGCCGATCGAGTCGAGGAGGGCGGCCGGCGGCGCCAGGGCGTCGCCCCCGGCGCGCGGCGGCGCAGAGGCGGCCGACGCCTCGTACTGCGTCCGCCCCGGGAAGAGCAGGCCCGGATACATGCGGCGGAACGAGATGCGCGTCACCGCGTGGCCGCGCGCGGCGAGCGCCGCCGCGAGACGATCGTGATACTGGGCAATGCCGCCGCGCAGCGGCGCGCTCGGGCCGATCAGCGCGAGACGGCGAGGCGCTCGCCGCGGCAGCCCGTCGCGCTCGGCGACCTCGGCCACCCGCTCAGACGCCCAGGACGCGCCCGTCCATCGGCTCCGGCGGGCGCAGGCCGAGCAGCGCCAGGACGGTCGGCGCGATGTCGGTGATCGCGAGGTCGAACGCCGGAACGCCGCGACGGTTCACGTAGAAGAGCGAGTCGTCGTAGGTGTGCATGCCGGTCAGCGCGCTCCGCCCGAACAGCTCGTCGCGCGCAACGGCGCCCTTGATGTCGAAGCCGTTGTGGAAGTGCAGCACGGCGTCGGGCGCCTGGTCGAGGAGCGGGCCCTTGTAGATCTCGTCGCGCCGGAAGACCTGCTTCACCGGCTTGCGCTCGCCATCGACGGCCGGGCCAGGATACTCGACGGCGGCGAGGCCGTCGGCGACGCGCGCCAGCAGCTCCTTCGCCTCGTTGCCCGGCTCGACGACGCCGCTCGCGAAGCGCCCCTTCAGGTTGAGGTAGATGCGTCCGGGATCGAGGATGAACGCCTGCGACGACGGATCGAGATCGGCGACCGACTTCGGCGTCGGCGTCTTGAAGCGCAGGAGCCCCTGCTCCTTCAGCCAGACGTTGGGGTAGAACTCCGACTCGATGAGCGTGTGGCCGTGGTCGGCCAGGATGAACACCGGCGTGCCGTCCGGCATCGCGTCGACCAGCTCGCCGATCGCCTTGTCGACCTCGGCGTAGAAGTCGAGGAAGCGCTGATGCAGCGGCGAGGCCGGGTCGGCGTACGCGCTCCAGAAGTAGTGGTGCAGGCGGTCGGTCTCGGTGATGACGCCGATGAAGCAGTCCCAGTCCTCCTCGCGCAGGAAATGCGCGAGCGTGCGACGGCGGGCGGCGAGGGTCTCGACGAGATCCTTGAAGAACGCGTCCGGACGCTCGTTGGCGTTCACGTAGTCGACGTCGATCTTGTAGCCGTGGCTCTTGAGCAGCGGCAGCACGCTCGCCGGCGTAACCGCGCGCTCGATGTTGACGGCGACGAACCCCGACACGAGCACGCCCTGGATGTCCTTCGCCGGGTAGGTGTTCGGGATGTTGAGGACGATGGAGCGTTTGCCGGCCGCGCCGAGCACGTCCCAGATGGTCGCGCCCTGCACGTGGCGGTAGTTCGGGAAGTAGACGGCGTACGAGTCGCGCTTCACGTCGGTGAACCCATAGATACCGTGGCGTCCCGGATTCGTGCCGGTCATGAAGCCGGACCAGGAGACGCTCGAGATCGTCGGGATGCTCGAGGCCATGCGCGCGAGCGTGCCGCCGCGCCGCAGCGCCGCCATGCGCGGCATCACGCCGGCGTCGGTCAGCGCCTCGATGAGCGGCGTGCCGACGCCGTCGAGGCCGATCACGGCGACGCGCGGCTTCGGCTTGGCCTTCTTGAAGCGGTCGAGAAAACCCACCCGTCCTCGCTCAGAGCGTGCGCGCGGGCGCGCGCGCCACGACGGCCGCCAGCTCGTCGACCGTCTGCAGTGTGGTGAGGCCGTCCGCGGGCACGCGCACCGCGAACTCGTCGTCGAGCGCCGACGCGATCTCCGCCAGCGAGAGGGAGTCGAGGTCCGCGAGATCGGCGAGGCGCGCCGACGGGATCACCGTCGCGGGCTCCACCCGCAACACGGCGGCGACGATCTGCCGTACGCGCTCCAACGTATCCACGACATCCACCTCTCCGGAACGTGCCCGGGCCGGGGCACCGGGCGACCCGATAAAAGGCCGATCTTGTAACACGCGGCGGCGCCGCTCACCAGCGCGCCACCACGGCGCCCGCGGTGATGCCACCGCCGACGGCGTTCAGCACGACCACGTCACCGGTGGCGAGGCGCCCCGCGCCGACCGCCTCGGCGAGCGCGATCGGAATCGACGCCGCCGACGTGTTGCCGTAGCGGTCGAGATTGATCGCGGCGCGCGCCTCGTCGATGCGCAGGAGCTGCAGCATCATGCGGATGATGCGCACGTTCGCCTGGTGTGGGACGAAGAGCGTGACGTCGCTCGCCGCGAGGCCGACGGCGGCGAGGGCCTCGCGCGTCAGGTCGACGAGCTGCTCGACGGCGGTGCGGAACACCTCCTGGCCGTCCATGTGCATCCAGCGGTCCGGGCTGCCGGGCGCGAGCTCCTCGGCGCGGCGCGCACCGGCCGCAACGTAGAGGCTCTGCCAGCGCGTGCCGAGCGCGCGCAGACGGCACGCCAGCACGCCGCGCTCGCCCTGCTCGGCGCGCAGCACGACCGCCCCCGCGCCATCGCCGAAGAGCGTCGCCGTGCCGCGGTCGGCCGGATCGACGACCGTCGAGAGACAGTCGGCGCCGACGACCAGCACCGTCTCGTAGTCGCCGGCGCGGATGCCCTGATCGGCGGTCGCGAGCGCGTACGGGAAGCCGGCGCAGGCGGCAGCGACGTCGAAGGCGGGCGTCGTCGCGAGGCCGAGCCGCGCGTGCAGCAGGCACGCGAGCGACGGGAACAGGTACGGCCCCGACGTCGTGGCGACGATCACCGCGTCGAGCGAGCCCGGGGCGAGCAGGGCCGCAGCGAGCGCCTGGCGTGCCGCGCGCTCCGCCAGGTCGACGAGCGTCGCATCATCGCCAAGCACGCGGCGCTCACGGATGCCGGTGCGCTCGATCCAGCCGCGCTCGAGCCCGAGGCGGTCCTCGATCTCGGCGTTCGGCACGACGCGCGACGGCAATGCCGCGCCGGCCCCGACGAGGCGCGATCGACGCATGCCCCTTCCCTATTCCACGCCGGGCGGGAACGCCACGTCGGTCTTGGGATCGGTCTTTGGATCGTCTTTGGGGTCGCTCTTGAACGGCGGGCCGCTCCGCCAGAACGGCGTTGCGGTCGCCCGCTCCGCCCGCAGGCGCGCGAGGCGCGCCGCGTCCACCGTGTAGAGGTAGATGGAGTAGCCGATGCGCGCGTCGGGTGGCTCGACGGTGAGCCAGTCGATGCACCCCGGCGCGAGGCTGAACTGCGGGCGGTGCACCTCGACCGCGTGCAGCGCGTACACGCCCGCGGTCGGCTCGCACGGCACCGGATCGCCGACGACGCCCCAGCGCGCGGCATTCGAACCGTAGGACGCGAAGAAGAGACGTGCGACACCGTGCGCGCGCTGCCACTCGGCGAGGTTGCGGTCGTCCTGGCCCCAGTCGTCGCGGTGCACGAGCCAGCGCGGCCCGTCGCTCGGCCCGCCCGCCCAGCGGTTGAAGAACATCAGCTCGTCGGGATGCACCGCGAGGACCTCGACCGCGCCGAGCACGAGGCAGGCGAGCACGGCGGCCGCGCCGAGCCGCGAGCGCGTGAGCTCGCCCGTCATGATGCCGCACCAGAGCATGGCGAACGGAAACGCCGGCAGCAGGAAGGCGATGCCGCCCTGGTGGGCACCGGCGCTGAGCGCGAGCACGAGCGCGAGCGGGTAGACGAGCCAGAATCCCATCGCGCGCGCCGGCCCGGGCCGACGCCACGCCACGGCCGCGGCGGCGAGGAGCGCGAGCAGCTGGGCGCCGATCGTCACCTTGAACGCGAGGCAGGCGAGGTAGAACCACCACCAGCCGTCATGCCCGACATGGCCGGCCAGATAGCCGAGGTGTCCGACCACGCGGTGGTGCAGCTGGAACACCATGCCCTCGATCCACGCCGGCGCCGGCAGCGGCCCGATCGACAGCCCGAGCGGCGCCGCGTTGCACGGCGTGTCCACGTGCACCGTGCCGACCGAGAACCCGTAGACGGCCCAGACGCCGATCGCGAAGGCGAGCGACGCGCTCGCGAGCAGGCGCCACCGTCCAGCCCGCCATGCCCTGCCGAGCATGACGTAGACGGCGAGCGGCAGGACGCCGAGACCGGTCATCTTGCAGGTCGCCGCGGCGGCGCACGCCGCCCCGACCACGACGGCGTGCGCGACTGTCGGCCGCTCGTACTCCCGCTGCCATGACCAGACGACCGCGCACATCGCCGCCGCGAGCCACGCGTCGAGCGCCGCGAGCGAGCCGTTGGCGAGCACGGTCGGCGAAAGGCACCAGAGCGCCTGCGTCACGAACGCGGCGCGGGCGCCGAAACGGCGTGCCGCGCTCCACAGGAGGAGTCCGCCGAGCACGACGACGAGCATCGTCGGCACGCGCGCCGCGAAGAGCACCGCCCGCAGGCGCTCGGGCGCGCGCGGGGCGGTGACATAGCGGATCGGCTCTGCACGCGGCGTCGCCGCGACGGCGGCGCCGTCGACCGCGGCGAGCGCGAGCGCCGTGCCCCAGCGCGGCAGCGCGGGCGCGCCGCAGAGATAGGACACGTCGCCGTTCGCCCAGAGCGTCGCGGCGGCCGCGAGATACTGGCTCTCGTCGGCGGTATCCGACTTGTCCCACGCGATCGACGCGAGCAGGACCGCCTGCGCGAGCGCCAGAACGAGCGCCAGAACGACCGACCCGGACCGCCCAGCACCCACGCCCCGCTCGTCGCACACAACGCGGGGCGCCTCAAGGAGCGCGGACGGACCCACGCATCCCGCATGCTGGCGCATACGGACGCGTCCGGCCGCATGCAGCCGCAACGGGGGCCGTGCTCTTCGGCCGCCTTGACAGCGGCGCCGCCGCCCGCCAAGCGCTGAGCGGCACCCGCGCATGGCGCTCGACGGCGACGACCTTCCTCCCGACGCGGATCCGCGCACCCGCTGGACCGCGGCGCGCTACGAGCGCCTGCTGCCGCTCGCCGGCCGGAGCCGCGCCGCCGGACGAGCCTATGCGACCCTCGTCGCGGCGACGGAGCTGCGTCTCGATGCGCCGCGACGGGCGACGGCCGAGCGCCGCATCGAGCGCTGGCTCGGCGTCGATCCGATGCAGGCGCGCCGCGTGTATCGCGACAGCCTGCGCTCCGAGGCCCGCGAGGAGGCCGACTGCGCCTACTTCATGGCGCACCCCGACGCCCTCGCCGGCGCCTTCCGCAACGCGCGCGGCGCGGTGCCGGACGAGGCGCCGATGATCTACGCCATCCTGCACTTCGGGAGCCCGATCCTCGCCTATCTCCGCCTCTGCCGCGAGCGGACGCGCGCGGTCCACGTGATCGCGCGCGAGCTCGACGCCGCTAATCCGATGCCCGAGGCGAAGCGGCGCTTCGGCATCCGCAAGGTCGCGTGGGTGCACGAGGTGTCCGGGCTGCCCTTCTTCGGCGTCGACGGCCAGGCGGTCGTGCGTGCGCGCGACCGCCTGCTCGCCGGCGAGTCGCTCTACGCTGCCTTCGACGTGCCCGGCGACGTCGCCCAGCGCTCGGCCGAGGTGACGGTGTGCGGCGAGCGCCTGCGCCTCGCCGCCGGCATCACGACGCTCGCGAGCCTGACGGGCACGCCGGTGCAGCCGGTCCTGGCCCTCGTCCGCGGCGGCGACGTCGAGATGCTGTACGGCCCGCGCATCCCCGCGACGAGCCCGCAGGCGACGCTCGACGCGGCGATCGCGCAGCTCTTCGCCTCGGTCGTCGCCCATCCGGGCGAGTGGTGGCTCTGGCCGTACGTGACGCCGGCCCGCTAGCCGCTGCGCCCCGAGCGCAGGCCGCTACAGCTTCCGGGCGGCGTCGAAGTCGTCGTCGATGCGGCGCTCGGCGTCGACCATCATCTCGCCGAGGAGGCCGGTCGTGAAGAGCTGCACGCCCACCACGACGAGCAGCACGCCGAACAGGAGGAGCGGATGGTGGCGCAGGATGTGGCCGTAGCGCAGCCGCAGATAGGCGATGTAGGTGCAGATCGACAGGCCGACCATCACGAGGCCGGCGCCGGGCAGCGAGAAGAAGTGCGCCGGGCGCCGGTTGTAGCGGGTGAGGCAGATGACCGTGACGAGGTCCATGATCCCGCGCAGCACCCGCGACCAGCCGTAACGCGAGCGGCCGACCGCGCGCGGTCGGTGCGACACGGCGACCTCGGCGACGCTGAAGCCACGCCAGTGGGCGAGCAGCGGGATGAAGCGGTGCAGCTCGCCGTAGAGCGGCACCTCGGCCGTCACCTCGCGGCGGTACGCCTTCAGGCCGCAGTTGACGTCGTGCAGCACGATACCGGACGCCAGGCGGGAGAGGCCGTTGAAGACGCGCGACGCGAGCACGCGCGTCAACGGGTCCTGGCGCGCCACCTTCCAGCCGCTCACCAGATCGGCGCCCTCGTCGAGCGCGGCGAGCAGGCGCGGGATCTCGTGCGGATCGTCCTGCAGGTCGCCATCGAGCGTCACGATGCGGGCGCCGCGCGCGGTGCGGAAGCCGACGGCCAGCGCCGCCGACTTGCCGCGGTTGGTGCGCAGGCGGACGCCGCGGATGCGCGGGTCGCGCGCGTGCAGCTGGCCGATCGCCGTGAACGTGCCGTCGGTCGAGCCGTCGTCGACGAAGACCAGCTCCCAGGTGATCCCGAGCGGCGTAAGGGCGTCGGCGCACTCGTCGACCAGCGCCTCCAGGGTGGCGCGCTCGTTGTAGACGGGCACCACCAGCGAGAGCTCGGGCGCATCGTCCGCGGCGCTCGCGGATCGCGTCGCGCCGTGGACCGGTGCCGCGATCGTCATGCTCACCTCGCCCTCCCCGCCCGCGCTACGCTGCTCATTCCTCCTGCGTCACGCGCAGCACCTCTGCCACCGTCGTCGTCCCCTCGCGCACCTTCAGCCAGCCGTCGTCGCGCAGCGTGCGCATGCCGCGCGACGTCGCGACGGTCTTGATCGCATCCGCCGACGAGCGCTTGAGGACCTGCTCGCGGATCCCCTCGTTCACGAGGAGCAGCTCGTAGATGCCGCTGCGACCGCGATAGCCGGTGCCCGAGCAGATCTCGCAGCCGCCGGCGCGGTAGATCACGCCGTCGCCCTCCGCGTGCATCGCGGAATCGGCGAAGCGCGCGGCCGTCGAGCTGGTGACGTCGCCCGCCCCGAGCAGCGCCTCGCCGGGCGGCACCGCCTGGCGGCAGTGCGCGCACACGTTGCGCACGAGCCGCTGCGCCAGCACCCCGAGCAGCGACGACGCGAGCAGGTAGTCCTCGACGCCCATCTCGAGCAGACGGCTCACGGCGCCGGCCGCGTCGTTGGTGTGCAGGGTGGAGAAGACCAGATGGCCGGTGAGCGCCGCCTGCACGGCGATCTCCGCCGTCTCGGGATCGCGGATCTCACCGATCATGATGACGTCGGGGTCCTGACGGACGATCGAGCGCAGGCCGTTCGCGAACGTGAGGCCGATCTGCGGCTTCACGTGGATCTGGTTCACGCCGGAGACCTGGTACTCGACCGGATCCTCGATCGTGATGATCTTCTTGTCCGGCGAGTTGATCTTCTCGAGCGCGCCGTAGAGCGTGGTGGTCTTACCGCTGCCGGTCGGGCCCGTCACCAGGATCATGCCGTACGGCCGGACGATCATCTTCTCGAACTCGGCGAGCGTGTCGGCGGGGAAGCCGAGCTGCTCGAGGTCGAGCACGATGCTCGAGCGGTCGAGGATGCGCAGCACGACGCTCTCGCCGTAGAGCGTGGGCAGGGTCGAGACGCGGAGGTCGATCTCCTTGCCCATGGTGCGCAGCTTGATGCGGCCGTCCTGCGGCAGGCGGCGCTCGGCGATGTTGAGCTTCGCCATGATCTTGACGCGCGAGACGATCGCGGCCTGCTGGCGGCGCGGCGGCTGCTCGATGTCGTGCAGCACGCCGTCGATGCGGTAGCGGACCTTGAGCTCGTTCTCGAACGGCTCGATGTGGATGTCCGATGCGCGTTGCTCGACGGCGCGGTTGATCAGCATGTTGACGAGCCGGATGACCGGTGCCTCGCTGGCGAGATCGCGGAGGTGGTTGACGTCCTCTTCGTCGGAGCCGACGTACTCGAGCGTGCCATCGGTCTCGACCGAGGCCTCCTTGGCCTCATCGTAGCCTTCGAGGGCGGCGATGATCTCCTTTTCGCGGGCCAGGAACGGGCGGACGTGGAGGCCGGTCGCGACCTCGAGGCCGTGCATGCTGTCGAGGTCGCTCGGGTCGGCCATGGCGACCGTCAGGGTGCCGTCCTGGATCTCGAGCGGGAGGATCTTGGCGTGGCGCAGGAACTGGATGTTGACGGTCGGCAGCGTGACCGCGACCGCGGGGAACTCCTTGCGCCCGACGTACGGGATGCCGAGGTGCTCCGAGAGGAGGCTGACCAGGTCGTCCTCAGAGATGAACCCGAGGTCGAGGAGCAGGCGCTCGAGGCGCTCCCCGCGCTCCTGCTGCAGCATGCGGACCTTGCGCAGGTCCTCGGCGCTCACCCGGCCCCGGCCGAGAAGCAGGTCTTCGAAGGACTTACGCTCGGCCGGCAGGGCGCCGTTCGGCTCGGCAGACGGCTCCGGGACGGTCACCTCCCGGCGCTCAAGAGCCCGCGCTTCCATACCACATGCTCTAACACAGCGGCTCTCCAGCCAGCAACGCGGGTTGCAGAACCTTCGCTAGACCGCGGCATTGGATGCGATCCGCCGCCGCCAATCGTGCAGAAGGTCGCGCAGCGTCTGTTGCAGGGGGACGGCCGGACGCCAGCCGAGCGCGGCGGCCCGCCCGGCGTCGCCGACGACCACCGGAATCTCGTTCGCCCGGGTCCGCCGGCCCTCCTCCTCGCAGCGGATCGCGACCGTGCTCTCCGCGCTCAGGATCTCGACGATGCGCCCGATGCTGACCGCCTGCCCGCTGCAGAGGTTGTAGGCCTCCCCGATCTCGCCGCGCTCCGCCAGGAGGGCATAGCCCCGCACGATGTCCCGGACGTCGGAGAAGTCGCGCCGCGCCTCGAGGTTCCCGACCCGCAGGACCGGCGGCGCGAGCCCGGCCTCGATGCGCGCCACCTGGCGCGCGAAGTCCGAGCAGACGAAGTCGGCACTCTGGCCGGGTCCGGTGTGGTTGAAGGCCCGCACGCGGACGACCGGGTAGCGGAGCGTCCACCAGCGCTCGAACGCGGCGAGGTCCGCCGCCGCCTTCGACACCCCGTAGAGGCTCACCGGACGGAGCGCCGTGCGCTCGACGATCGGCAGCTCCTCCGCGCCGACCGCGCCGTAGGCCTCCGACGAGCCTGCGATCAGCACCCGCGCCGCCGGCGCGGCCGCGTGCGCGGCGTCGAGGACGTGGATCGTACCGAGCACGTTCACCGCGAGGGTGCGGCCCGGATCGGCCTCGGCGCGCGGCGCATAGGCGATCGCCGCCAGGTGGAAGACACGGTCCGGCGTCCATGCGGCGAGCGCCCGCTCGATCGACGCGCGATCGGTTACGTCGCCGACGGCGACCGACGCGGCTTCGAAGCGCGCGTGGCGTCCCGCCAGCTCCCGCAGGCCCACGGTGCCCTCGGAGCGCTGCACCATGCCGCCGACCTCGTGGCCGGCGGCGAGCAGGGCCTCCGCGAGGTGGAGCCCGACGAACCCGCCGATGCCCGTGACGAAGCAGCGCACCGGCCCGCTCAGGCGCGCGCGTAGCGCCGCACGTCGGCGTCGACCATCATGTCGACCAGGCCGGTGAACGTCACGTGCGGCTGCCAGCCGAGCACGCGCCGCGCCTTCGCCGCGTCGCCGACCAGGAGATCGACCTCGGCCGGCCGCTTGAGCGCGGGATCCTCGCGCACGTGGTCGCGCCAGTCGCGCCCGACGTGGCGAAACGCGATCTCGGCGAGCTCGCGCACCGTGTGCGACTCGCCGGTCGCGACGACGTAGTCGTCGGGTTCGGGCTGCTGCAGCATCATCCACATCGCCTCGACGTAATCGCCGGCGAAGCCCCAGTCGCGCTGCGCGTCGAGGTTGCCGAGCGACAAGGTGTCGGCGAGGCCGGCGCCGATGCGCGCCACGGTGTCGGAGACCTTGCGGGTGACGAACTCCTTCCCGCGGCGCGGCGACTCGTGGTTGAAGAGGATGCCCGAGCACGCGAACATGTCGTAGCTCTCGCGGTAGTTCACCGTGATGTAGTGCGCGTACACCTTGGCGACACCGTAGGGGCTGCGCGGATGGAAGGGCGTGAGCTCACTCTGCGGCACCTCGCGGACCTTGCCGAACATCTCGCTCGACGACGCCTGGTAGAAGCGGATCGACTTGTCGACGAGGCGGATGGCCTCGAGCAGGCGGGTGACGCCGATCGCGTCGAACTCCGCCGTCAGCACCGGCTGCGCCCACGACGTCGGCACGAACGACTGCGCCGCGAGATTGTAGACCTCGGCCGGCCGCACCTGCTCGAGGATCGAGATCAGCGACATGGGGTCGAGCAGATCCGCCTGCACCAGGTGCAGACGATCGCGCACGTGCTCGATGCGCTCGAAGTTCTCGGTGCTGGCGCGCCGCACCATGCCGTAGACGTCGTAGCCCTTCGCCAGCAGGAACTCGGCGAGATACGAGCCGTCCTGACCGGTGATGCCGGTGATGAGGGCGCGCGAAGCGGTCACGAGCGGCTCGCCTTCCGAGCCGCGACCCGGCGCGGGGAAACGCGGCGAGCCCCCGCCGCGCGTACGGGCGCCTGCGCGCGCCCGTAGCGGTCTTCCAGACGCACGACGTCGTCGACCTCGGGCGTCGACGCCTCCAGCACGTCGCAGGCGGTGATCGCGGTCATGCGGTGATGGTCGCCGGGTCGTATGCGCAGCGCATCACCGGGGCGCATCCGCGTGCGGCGCACCCGCCCGCCTCCGGGCGCGAGCTCGAGCGCCAGCTCGCCGCGCAGCACGTAGATCGTCTCGTCCTTCTTGCGATGGAACTGATAGCTCAATGCGGCCCCTCGCTTGATGTGCAGGATCTTGCCGACGTAGCGCTCGGTGTGTGCCC
Source organism: Binatia bacterium (assembly GCA_036496285.1). Taxonomy (GTDB): domain Bacteria; phylum Desulfobacterota; class Binatia; order UTPRO1; family UTPRO1; genus DP-19. The sequence goes on along the minus strand of DASXLI010000010.1, from coordinate 16,977 downwards.
ACCAGAGCTCCCAGCCCCACGGCTTCTCGACGCGCGTCAGCTTGCCGGGCTTGGCGCCCGGACGCACCGTGCTCACGGCCGGCCCTTCACGCCCGCGCGCTCCGCGCCGGCGGCCCGCAGGCGCGCGCCGTACATGCGCTCGTAGTACTGGAGATAGGCACCGCTCTTCACGGCTTCCCACCACGGCCGGTTGGCCTGGTACCACGCGATCGTCGCGACGATGCCGGCGTCGAACGTCTCGCACGGCTCCCAGCTGAGCTCGGTGCGGATCTTCGTCGCATCGATGGCGTAGCGGCGGTCGTGTCCCGGCCGGTCGGCCACTGAGCGCAGCAGGGACTCGGGCTTGTCGAGGATGCTCAGAATGCCATGCGCGACGTCGACGTTCCGTCGCTCGTTGCCGCCACCGATGTTGTAGACCTCGCCGCTCCGGCCGCGGCGCAGCACGAGATCGAGCGCGCGGCAGTGATCGGCGACGTGGATCCAGTCACGCACCTGGCAGCCGTCGCCATAGAGCGGCAGCGCGTCGTCGGCGAGCGCGTTGGTGACGAAGAGCGGGATCAGCTTCTCGGGAAACTGGTACGGGCCGTAGTTGTTGGAGCAGCGCGTGATCACCGCGTCGAGACCGTGGGTGCGGTGCGCGGCGCGCACCAGCAGATCCGCCCCCGCCTTGCTGGCGGCGTACGGGCTGTTCGGGCGCAGCGGGCTCTCCTCGGTGAAGGCCCCCGTGGGGCCGAGGCTGCCGTAGACCTCGTCGGTCGAGACCTGGACGAAGCGGCGTACTCGCGCCGCGCGTGCGGCGTCGAGCAGCACCTGCGTGCCGGTGACGTTGGTGCGCAGGAAATCGGAGGCGTCGCTGATGCTGCGATCGACGTGCGACTCCGCGGCGAAGTGCACGACGGCGTCGATGCCGCCGAGCGCCTGGGCGACGGCCGCCGCGTCCGCGACGTCGCCGCGGACGAAGCGGTGGCGGCGCTCGCCCATGACCGGCTCGAGGTTCGCGAGGTTGCCCGCGTAGGTGAGCAGATCGAAGGTGACGATCTCGTCCTCGGCGTGCTCGGCGAGCACGTGTTGGACGAAGTTCGCGCCGATGAAGCCGGCGCCGCCGGTCACGAGGATGCGCATGCGCTCAGCGCGGACGCGTGGTCCAGTCGAAGCCGATCGTCGGGTCGTCCCACGGGATGCGCTCCTCGTCGGGGTCGGCCGGATCGTAGGCCTCGGTCGTGTGGTAGAGCAGCCCGGCGGGACGGTTGCCGAGCACGCGGTAGCCGTGCGCGACGCCGATCGGGATCGCCAGCAGCCCGGGCGCGCGGTCACCCATGACGACGACGTTCGTCTGCCGGTGCGTCGCCGACTCGGCGCGGAGGTCGTAGAGCACCACCTGCGCCATCCCGGAGACGAAGAACCACATGTCCCACTGCCGGCGATGCCAGTGGAACGCCTTGATGACGCCGGGATGCGCCTCGGTGTAGGTCGTCTGCTTGATCACCTGGAAGAACCGGTCGTCCGACTTGAGGACCTCCATCAGGAACCCGCGGTCGTCCGTGTGCACGGTCAGGCGCTTCAGGGTCACGCCCTCGATCATCGTATTCTCCTCGGCCGCGAGCGGCCGTCGAGCTTGTTTGCCCCCGTACGCGCCACCAGAATTCCCGCCCGATGCAGGGCGTCGAAGGTCCCCGCGTCGGTCCACCACCCGCGCAGGACCTCGAAGCCGAGGTCACCGCGCGCGATGTACCAATTGTTGACGTCCGTGATCTCGAGCTCGCCCCGCCGGGAGGGCTTCAGGGTCCGGATCACGTCGAAAACCCTGGCATCATACATGTAGATACCCGTCACTGCATATCGACTCTTCGGTCGCTTCGGCTTCTCCTCGATGCGCACGATCCGCTTGCCGCGGAAGACCGGAACGCCGAAGCGCTCGGGATCGGGGACCTGCTTGAGCAGGATGCGCGCCCCTTCCGAGCCGGTGGCGAACGCCTCGGCGGAGGCGCGGAAGTTGCCCTCGATCAGGTTGTCGCCGAGGACGACGCAGACGCGCTCGCCGTCGACGAAATGCTCGGCCAGCGAGAGCGCCGCCGCGATGCCGCCCTCCCCCTCCTGGTAGGTGTAGTTCAGGTGCTTCAGGCCGAAGTCCTTGCCGTTCCCGAGGAGGCGCAGGAAGTCGCCGGCGTTGTTGCCGCCGGTCACCAGCATGATGTCGTGCACGCCGGCGTTCAGCAGCGCCTGCAGCGGGTAGTAGATCATCGGCCGGTCGAACACCGGCAGGAGATGCTTGTTGGTGACCCGGGTGAGCGGCGAGAGCCGCGTCCCGAGGCCTCCTGCGAGGATGACGCCCTTCATTGGCCGAGCACGCTCCGCGCCGGGCCGGCGATCGCGCCGAAGGTACGTTGGAAGGGCTCACGCCCGACCTGGCCGAGGCCGACCAGCGACACCAACACCCGGGCCTGTGTCTCGTTCGGGTTCACGCGATTCGAGAGGCCGACGTCGAGCACCCAGCACTCGCATTCGGAGATGACGCGCAGTCCGCCGCCGACCTCGAGGAACTTCTTCGCCAGGTTGTCATATCGGGCCTCGAACGCGCCGTAATAGCGTTTCGTCAGGCGAAACAAAAAGCCCCCGTTGATCTCCTCGAGGGCGCTGTTGGCGACGAAGCGGTAGCCGAAGCTGAGCCGGCTGCGCCCGCGCAGCGACTCGAGCGTGAAATCCTCGGTGAAGGTGCGAGGGTCCGAGAGCGACAGGTAGAGGCTCAATCCCTTGGTGCGGCCCTGGTTCACGTCGTAGTCGGTGCGCCCCTCGAAGCTCGCGTACGAGGTCGGGTTGAGACGGAGGTACACGCCGAGGTCGGAGGCGCGGGTGGCGCCGCGCGGGATCACCTTGCCCGTCTGCGGGTCGGTCTCGTCGATGAAATCCCCGCCCTTGTGCTCGACGTCGTAGCTCTGGAAGATCGAGAAGCGCCCGATCTCGCGGATCGGCCCGCGCGCCGCGGCGGCGGTCCCGTCGGCCGCGGGAGCGGTGCCGTCGGGCGCGGCGTCCGCCGCGTCGCGCTTGGCGCGGGCGGCATCACGGGCGCGAACTGCCGCCGACCCTTCGCCGAGCGTCGCATCCGCGTCGGGGTCGTAGCCCGGGCCGATCGGCGTCTGCACGTTCTGCGCCGCCTTGGCGGCCGCCGTCTTCGGCGGGGCGAGGCGCGCCACGAGGCGCGTCGTGAGCCCGTAGGTGAACACGCTCCGGCGGTTCACCCGGTCGACATCGTCGTAGAGCGGCAGCTCGGCCTGCCGGGTGTCGGTGTTGGGGATGAACAGGTAGCTCAACGACGGCTCGATCGTGTGCTTCAGCGCCACCATGCCGAAGTGCGGGAAGGGATAGACGCGCGCGAGCTGGGTATGCGCCTCGCCGCCGAGCGAGAACACCTCGCGCGTCGCGTTCGCGTCGAGCTGGGAGAGGATGCTCGGTGGCTTGCTGCCCGGATCGGCCGGGTTGATGTTCGGCTGTGGCGGCACGGTCGTGTCGGAGAGCGTGTAGGCCGTCTCGCGGAAGCCGCCGAAGAGCGACCCGTAGCCGTACGGCTGGAGGTGCCACGGCACCTCGACCTTCGGCTGCAGATCGAGGCGCTGCCCCTCGAAGCCGCTGTCGCGCTGGAAGTTCGCGCCTTCGCCCGCGAGGCTCACCGCGACGTGGTCGTCGAACAAGCGCTGCACCATGACGCCGTCGATGCGCGGCGGCACCTGGAACACGAACTTGTCGGGGTTGATGAAGTCCTGGTACCAGGTGCCGGTCGCGGTCAGGAGGCCGCGGTCGAACACGCGGTCGACCCCGACGACCGAGCGCTCGTAGCGCCGCGTCCGCAACGCCACATCCACGCTCGGGTTGAACGTGTAGAGATTGATCTCGCGCAGGAAGAGGTCGTCGCTCACCCGGAAGACGTCGGCGAAGCCGTGGAAGCCGTACGGCAGCCACTGGTCGTGGATGATGCCGGCGCTCCAGCGGTTCACCGGGATGTTCGGGTTGGCGATGTTCTGGTTGACGACGTCCTCCGACGAGGCGCCGCGGATCTGCTCGTTGAAGTACGAGCCGTTGATCTCGCCGGCGGTGTCGGGGCTGAGGGCGTAGCGGTACTCCCCGAGCGTCCCGATCCGCGCCGCGGTCTCGACGTCGAGGGCGAGGGTCGCGTCCATGCTCTTGTTGATCGCCCAGTAGAACGGCTGCTCGTACTGGAAGCCGCGGCGATTGGAGTAGCCGAAGCGCGGGAAGAGGAAACCCGATTGCCGCTCGCGACGTACCGGAAAGACGCCGTACGGGAGGTAGAAGATCGGCACGCCCCGCACCTCGAACTGGCCCCGCTCGACCTTGCCGTAGCCCTCGGCATCGACGGTGATGCGCTCGCCGCGCACGCTCCAGCTCGGCGGCCCGCTCTCGCCCTTGCAGAGGCAGGTCGTGAAGCGCCCGTTGTCGATGCGGTACGACTGGCCGGGGAACTTCTCGAAGTGGCCGCCCGTCAGCTGGTAGTGATTCTTGTTGAGGAAGACCGAGCCCTGCTCCATGTGGCCGAGCTCCTCGACGATGTTGAGCGACATCGCGTCGGCCGTGACCTTGCCTTGCGGGTCGGTCAGCACGACGTTGCCTTCGGCATCGACGATCTGCGTGGTGCGGTTCATCCGTACCGTGTCCGCGGTGAGCGTCATCTCGCCGCGGGTGACCTTCACCGCGCCCTTCGCGGTGATCATGTTGGCCGCCTGATCGTAGGTGATGGTCTCGGCGTCGACCCCGACCTGGCCGTTTCCGCCCTCGCCGCCGACCTTGCCGAGCTTGCCGAGACTGCCGAGGTCGGAGTCGGAGGCGCCGACGCGCGGCGCGGCGCGCGCCACCAGGAGCGCAACGACCGCGCAGAGGAGAAGCAGGCGCGCCGCGCGGCTCATGCGCGGGCCGTCGCGCGGACGGCCGCGCGCTCGCGCTCGGCCGCGGCGGCCCAGGCCGGGTCGATTGCGGCGAGCAGATCGCCGACCAGGAAGAGCGAGCCCGTCGCCAGCACGACGTCGTCGGGGCGGCTCGTCGCGAGGATCTCCCCGTAGGCCTCCGCCGGGTCTTCGACGACGCGCGCGGGTACCGGCGAGTCGGCGGCGACGCGCCATGGATCGGCGCTCCGCGCCTGACGCGGACGGGTCACGACGAGACTCGCGGTGATGCGCGCCAGGGACCGCAGCATCGGCGACCAATCCTTGTCCTGCATGACGCCGATGAGCACCCGGATCCGCCGGCCGGCCGCGAGCACGCGCATCTCCTCCACCAAGACGTCGATCCCCGCGGGGTTGTGGGCGCCATCCAATAGCACGTCCGGCGCACGGCGCACTAGCTGGAGGCGGCCCGGCCACGAGGCGGACGCGAGTCCGGCGCGGACGGCCGCGGCCTCGAGCGGCACCGCGAGCTCGAGCGCCCGGAGAGCGAGCGCCGCGTTGGCGCGTTGGAACCTGCCCTGGAGCGCGAGCGTGATGCCCTCGATGGACGCCCCCGGGGCCCGGTAGGCACAGGTTCCGTCGGCCGAGGGCGTGAGCGCGAAGTCGCGGCCGAGCTCCGACAGCGGACTCCCGAGCGCGGCCGCACGCGCGGCGATCACCTCCCGGGCCTCGCCACGCGCCCCCGAAACGACCGGCACGCCCGGTTTCACGATTCCCGCCTTCTCCCCGGCGATCGCGCCGATCGTGTCGCCGAGAAAGGCCTCATGATCACGGCCGACGTTGGTGATGACCGCCACCTCCGGGGTCATGACGTTGGTCGCGTCGAGCCGGCCGCCGAGGCCGACCTCGAGCACCTGCATCTCGACCGCGCGCGCCGCGAAGACGAGCCAGGCGAGCAGGGTCATGACCTCGAAGGCGGTGAGGCCGCGCGCGTCGTCGAGGTCACGGCGGAGACGGGCGATGCCGTCGACCACCTCCTCCTCGGAGACGGGCACGCCGTCGACGACGATGCGCTCGCGGAACGAGACCAGGTGCGGCGAGGTGTAGAGGCCGACCCGGCGTCCACCGGCGCGCAGCATCGCGTCGAGCATCGCGGCCGTCGAGCCTTTGCCGTTCGTGCCGCCCACGTGCAGCGCTGGCGCGGCGCGCTCGGGGTGCCCGAGACGCTCGACGGCGGCGGCCACGCGGGCGATTTTTAGATCTATGCCGGCCTGCGCCTCGCGGGCGTACAGCCAGGTGAGCGTCTGGACGTAGGCGTCGCCGCCGCTCACGAGTCGACGTCGCGCTTCGGCTGCGCGCCGCCGCGGCGCACCGGCGCCGCGCCGTTGCCGTCCTCGACCAGCGGCGGCCGCTCGTCGTCGATCGAGCCGTGGGTGGACGCCCGTGCGGTGAGCAGTCGGAGCAGGCGCGCCAGGGTCACGCGCAGCTCGCGCCGCTCGACCACGTCGTCGAGAAACCCATGCTTCATCACGAACTCGGCGCGCTGGAAGTCCTCGGGCATCTCCTCGCTCTGGGACTGCGCGATGACGCGCGGACCGGCGAAGCCGATCAGCGCCCGCGGCTCGGCGAGGTTGACGTCGCCGAGGAGGCCGACGGACGCCGCGACGCCGCCGGTCGTCGGGTCCGTGAGGATCGAGACGTACGGGATCCCCGCGGCGCGCAGTCGGCCGAGCGCGACCGTGAGCTTCGCCATCTGCATCAGCGAGTAGATGCCCTCCTGCATGCGCGCGCCACCCGACGCGGACACGATGACGAGCGGCAGACGCTCGCCGAGCGCGTACTCGATGAGGCGGGTCAGCTTCTCGCCGACCGCCGAGCCCATGCTGCCTCCCATGAAGGCGAAGTCGAACACGCCGATCGCAATCGTGATGCCGTCGACGCGCCCGAGGCCCGTGACCACGGCCTCCCGGCGCCCCGTGCGCTGCGCGACGTCGGCGAGCCGGCGCTCGTATGGCGGATCGTCGGGGAAATCGAGCACGTCGCGCGAGCCGATGCCGGCGTCGTGCTCGACGAACGAGCCGCGGTCGAGCAGCAGCTCCAGGCGCTGGTCCGCGCTCAGGCGGAAGTGGTAGCCGCACCGCGGACAGACGAACAGCCGGCGCTCGAGCTTTCGTCGCTGCCAGAGCTCCGCGCACTCGGGACAGCGCGCCCAGAGCTCGGCGGCGTCCTGTGCCTCAGGCCCCGCCATACCGACGCGCATCGTGCACGGCCTGCGTCATGACCGTGAAGAGCTCGCTCACCGCCGCCACCAGGCCCGGACCGCGGCCGGCCTCGACCAGCGACACCACCGCGCTGCCGACGACCACCGCGTCGGCGATGCGCGCCGTCGCCGCGGCCTGCTGCGGCGTGCGGATGCCGAAGCCGACGCCCACCGGCAGCGGCGTCTCGCCCTGCACGGTACGGACCATGGTCGCGACCTCGTCGATATCGGGCGCCGCCCCGCCGGTCACGCCGGTGATCGAGACGTAGTAGAGGAAGCCGCGCGCCCGCGCGAGGACGCGCCGGCGCCGCGCCGCGTCGCTCGTCGGCGCGAGCAGGAAGATCATTGCGAGCCCCTCGGCGTCGAGCGCCGGCTGGAGATCGTCGGCCTCCTCGGGTGGCATGTCGACGCAGAGGAGACCGTCGGCGCCGCTCGCGCGCGCGTCGCGCGCGAGACGTTCGGCGCCGTATTGCTCGAATGGGTTTGCATAGCCGAAGAGGATCACCGGCACGTCGGAGCCGGCGCGGAAGCGCGCCACAATCTCGAGGATGCCCGGGAGCGCCGTGCCGGCGGCGAGGGCGCGCTCGGCCGAGCGCTGCACGACGGGCCCGTCCGCCATCGGGTCGGAGAACGGCACGCCGAGCTCGATGACGTCCGCCCCGGCCGCTGCCGCGGCGCGCATGAGCTCGAGCGTGGCATCCAGGTCCGGGTCGCCGGCCATGATGAAGGGCACGAAGCCCGCCTGCTTCGCGGCGCGCAGCCGGCCGAACGTGGCAGCGATCCGATCGATGCGATCCGGCCGGTCGAGAGGCCGCTCGCGGGGCGCGCTCACGGTCGCCCTCCGGCGGCCTTCGCACCGTCGCTCTGGAGGCGGGCGGCGACCGTGCCCATGTCCTTGTCGCCGCGCCCGGAGAGGTTCACGACGATCACGCTCCGGCGCGGTAGGGTCGGCGCGAGCCGGATGGTCGCGGCGATGGCGTGCGCGCTCTCGAGGGCCGCGATGATGCCCTCCTGGCGTGCCAGCATGCCGAGCGCCTCGAGCGCCTCCTCGTCGGTCGCCGTTTCGTAGGCGACACGGCCGCTGTCGCGTAGGTAGCTGTGCTCCGGCCCGACGCCGGGATAGTCGAGGCCCGCCGAGATCGAGTGCGCAACCTGGATCTGGCCGGTCTCGCTCTGCAGCACGTAGCTCTTGCTGCCCTGGAAGACGCCGACCGTGCCTGCCGTGAGCGAGGCGCCGTGCGCGCCGGAGGCGATCCCGTGCCCCGCCGCCTCGACGCCGATCATCCGCACCGCGCGATCGCGCAGGAACGGATGGAAGAGGCCGATCGCGTTGCTGCCACCGCCGACGCAGGCGACCAGGTAGTCCGGCAGGCGGCCGAAGGCACGCCGCGCCTGGGCGCGCGCCTCGATACCGATCACGGTCTGGAAGTCGCGCACCATCACCGGATACGGGTGCGGGCCGGCGACCGAGCCGATGATGTAGAACGTGTCGCGCACGTTGGTGATCCAGTCGCGCATCGCCTCGTTCATCGCGTCCTTGAGCGTGCGGCTGCCCGACTCGACCGGGTGCACGGTGGCGCCGAGGAGCCGCATGCGCACGACGTTCAGCGCCTGGCGCTCGACGTCCTCGCTCCCCATGTAGACCTCGCAGCGCAGCCCGAAGAGCGCCGCGACGGTGGCGGTGGCGACGCCGTGCTGCCCCGCGCCGGTCTCGGCGATGATGCGGGTCTTCCGCATACGGCGCGCCAGCAGGATCTGCCCGAGGGTGTTGTTGATCTTGTGCGCGCCGGTGTGACAGAGGTCCTCGCGCTTCAGGTAGATGCGCGCGCCGCCGAGGGTCCGCGACAGGCGGTCGGCCTCGTAGAGCAAGGTCGGGCGGCCCGCGTACTCGCGCTGCAGGCCGCGCAGCTCGCGCCGGAACTTGGCGTCGCGGCGCAGGCGGTTGTAGGCGCGCTCGAGGTCGGCGAGCGCCGGCATCAGCGTCTCGCTGACGTAGCGGCCGCCGTAGACGCCGAAGTGCCCGCGCTCGTCAGGCAGTCTTGGCATGGGTCACGAAGTCGCACAGGCGCGTGCGGTCCTTGCAGCCGGGGCTCGCCTCGATGGCGCTGCACACGTCGACGCCGAGCGGGCGCAGCACGCGCACCGCGTCGGCGACGGTGTCGGGCGTGAGCCCGCCGGCGAGGAAGAGACGGCGCGCGACGCCGGCGTCGATCGCCTCCGGCGTGAGCGCCCGGCCGGTGCCGCCGTGCTGACGCGGGTCGTAGCTGTCGGCGAGCAACCACCATTCGGAGGGATACGCGAGCGCGGCGGTCTCGACCTCGGCGAGGCGGCGCACCCGCAGGGCCTTCATCGCCGGGACGCCGAACCCGCCGCAGAACGCCGCCGGCTCGTCGCCGTGGAACTGCAGGAGGTGCACGCCGGCGACGTCGATCGCGCGCCGCACCTGGTCGGCGCTCGGATCGACGAAGATCCCGACCGCGAGCACGTGCCGCGGCAGCGTGCGGATCATCGGCGCTGCGCGCTCGGGCGTCACGTAGCGCTTGCTCCCGGGGTGGAAGTTGAAGCCGAGGAGATCGGCACCGGCGGCGACCGCCGCCTCGACGTCAGCGGGACGGGTGAGGCCGCAGATCTTGACGCACAGCGGACGCGCCCGCCGGATGGCGCCCACGTCGTGCGCCCCGCCGTCGTGCTGTGCCGTGCTCACCGGAGAAGCGCTCCGAGCGCCGCGCCCGGATCGGGCGCGCGCATGAGGATCTCGCCGATGAGAAACGCGTGGACGCCGACGGCCTCGAAACGCGCGAGATCGTCGGTCGTACGGAGCCCGCTCTCGATCACGACGGGCGCCCCCTTCGGGATGCGCGGGAGCAGGTCGAGGCCGGTCTCGAGTCGCGTCTCGAAGGTGTCGAGGTCGCGGTTGTTGATGCCCCAGAGGCGCACCCCGGCGCCGAGCGCGCGCTCGATCTGCTCCACCGTATGCACCTCGACGAGCGCGGTCATCTCGAGCTCCTTGCCGAGCGCGACCAGCTCGCGCAGGTGCTCGGCCGTGAGCATGGCGGCGATGAGGAGAAACCCGTCGGCGCCGGCGGCCCGCGCCTCGTACAGGTGGTAGGGCTCGAAGAGGAAGTCCTTGCGCAACACCGGCACGGCGACGCGCGCACGGATCGCGGTCAGGTGCTCGAGGCTGCCCTCGAAGAAGCGCTCTTCGGTCAGCACCGAGATCGCGGCGGCGCCCGCGGCGTCGTAGCCGGCGGCGATCGCGACCGGATCGAAATCGTCGCGGATGCGGCCACGCGACGGCGACGACCGCTTCACCTCGGCGATGATGCGGCGTCCGGGCGCCGCGAGCGCCGCGCCGAGGTCGCGGCGCGGGGCCGCGAAGAGCGGCGCCTCGCGCAGCGCGGTGAGTGGCCGCGCCCGGCGCCGCGTCTCGAGCTCCTGCGCCTTGTGGTCGATGATCGTCTGGAGGATCGTTGCCGCCATGGCTCAGGCCGCCATCCCGCCGCTCGACGTCACGAGGTGCGCCAGGGCCCGCGCCGCCGCGCCGCTCTCGATCGCCTCCGCGGCCCGCTGATAGCCCTCACGCATCGATTCCGCCTTTCCGGCGACGACCAGGACCGCAGCCGCGTTGACCAGCGCGAACTCCCGCGCGGCACCCGGCTCACCAGCGAGCACGCCGCGCACGAGCGCCGCGCTCGCCGCCGCATCTCCGGCCACGGGCGCCGGGCCCGACGGCGCGATCCCGAAATCCCCCGGCTCCAGATGATACGTGCGAACCTTGCCCTCCGCCACCTCGCTGACCCGGGTCGGCCCGGCGGCGCTGATCTCGTCGAGCCCGTCGTCACCGTGGACCACCAGCGCCCGCCGGCTCCCGAGCCGGCAGAGCGCCTCGGCCACGAGCGGCGTCCACTCGGGGGCGAAGACGCCGACGAGCTGCGCGTCGGCGCCCGCGGGATTGACGAGCGGCCCGAGCAGGTTGAGCATCGTGCGGACGCCGATCTCGCGCCGCGGCGCCGCGAGCGCGCGCATCGCCGCGTGGAAGCGCGGGGCGAAGCAGAAGCCGATGCCCGCCTCGGCGATGCAGCGCGCGACCCGCTCGGGCGGCAGGTCGACGACGACGCCGAGCGCCTCCAGCACGTCGGCGCCGCCGACGCGCCCCGAGATCGCGCGGTTGCCGTGCTTCGCGACCGCCGCCCCGGCGCCGGCGGCGATCAGCGCCGCCGCGGTCGAGACGTTGAAGGTACCGAGGCCATCACCACCCGTTCCGCAGGTATCGACGACCGGGCGCTCGACACGTACCGCGAGCATGCGCGCGCGCATGGCGCGGGCCGCGCCGACCAGCTCGTCGATCGTCTCGCCCTTCATGAGGAGCGCCGTCAGGAGGCTGCCGACCTGCGCCGGCGTCCCCTCCCCGTCCATCAGCCGGCCCCTGACGACGAACGCGTCCCCCTCGGCGAGATCGCGGCGGGCGACGACGTGGGCGATGGCCTCGGCGATGGTCACGGGACGATGGGGCGATGGCTCAGGGCAGCGACGCGAGGAAATTCTGCAGGAGACGCTTGCCCTGGAGCGTGAGGATCGACTCCGGATGGAACTGGACGCCCTCGAGCGGCAGCGAGCGATGGCGGACGCCCATGATCTCACCGCTCTCCGTCCACGCCGACACCTCGAGCTCGGGCGGCACGCTGGCGCGGTCGATCACCAGCGAGTGGTAGCGGGTCGCGTCGAAGGGGCTCGGCAGCTCGCGGAACACGCCGCGCCCGTCGTGGTGGATCGGCGAGGTCTTGCCGTGCATGATCGATGCCGCGCGCACGATCGAGCCGCCCAGCGCGGCGCCGATCGCCTGATGCCCGAGGCACACACCGAGGATCGGGATCTCGCCGGCGAAGCGCTCGATGACCGGCACCGAGATGCCGGCCTCCTTCGGCGTGCACGGCCCGGGCGAGATGACGATGCCCTGCGGCCGGCGCTCGGCGATCTCCGCGAGCGTGATGGCGTCGTTGCGCCGCACCTCGACATCGGCCCCGAGCTCGCCGAGATACTGCACGAGGTTGTAGGTAAAGGAGTCGTAGTTGTCGACCATCAGGATCATGCGAGCCGTCCGAGCTGCTCGGCGCGCTTCAACGCCTGCAGCATGCCGCGCGCCTTGTTCATGCACTCGAGATGCTCGCGGTCGGGATCGGAGTCGGCGACGATGCCAGCGCCGGTCTGCACGTAGACCTTGTCGTTCTTGATGAGCATGGTGCGGATGGCGATGCAGGTGTCCATCGCGCCGCCGAAGCCGAAGTAGCCGACCGCGCCGCCGTAGACGCCGCGCCGCACCGGCTCGAGCTCCTCGATGATCTCCATCGCCCGGATCTTCGGCGCCCCGGAGAGCGTGCCCGCCGGAAACGTCGCGCGGAAGGCGTCGAAGCAGTCGTGGCCGGCGGCGAGGCGCCCGCGCACGTTCGAGACGATGTGCATCACGTGCGAATAGCGCTCGACCACCATGCGCTCGGTCACCTCGACGCTCCCGATCGCCGCCACCCGGCCGACGTCGTTGCGCCCGAGGTCGAGCAGCATCACGTGCTCGGCGATCTCTTTCGGGTCGGCGAGGAGCGCGCGCTCGAGCGCCTGATCCTCCATCTCCTGCGTCCCGCGCGGCGAGGTGCCGGCGATCGGCCGGACGGTCACCTCGCCGTCCTCCACGCGCACCATCACCTCCGGCGACGCGCCGACCAATATCTGCTCGCCGAGCTGCAGGTAGAACATGTAGGGCGACGGCTCGATCGTGCGGAGCGCGCGGTAGACGTTGAAGGGCGCGGCGCGGAGCGGCGTCTCGATGCGCTGCGCCAGCACCACCTGGATGACGTCGCCGGCGCGGATGTACTCCTTGGCGCGCTCGACGATGGCGCCGTACTCGGCCTGCGAGAGGTTGGCCTGGAGCGCCGGCGGCGGCTCGTCGGGGCCGGCCAGCGCCTCGGGAAAGCGCACCGCCGCGCCGAGCCGCGCCACCAGCTCGTCGATGCGCGCGACCGCCTGATCGTAGGCGCGCCGTGCGTCGGTGGCCGGATCGCGCAGATCGACGTTGACCACGATCTTGATCGACTGCGCGACGTTGTCGAAGACGAGGAAGCTCGCGGGCACGATGAAGTACAGCTCGGGCACGTCGAGGTCGTCGGGCAGGGTCGCGGGTAGGCGCTCGAAGAAGCGGACCCCGTCGTACGACACGTAGCCGACCGCGCCGCCGAAGAAGCGCGGCAGCCCGGGAACGACGACGGGCCGGTAGCCCGCCAGCAGGTCCTTCAGCGCGGTGAGCGGGTCGTCGGCCTCGAGGCGGCGCTCGGGCGCGCCGTCGGCGCTGATCGTGACCTGGCGGCCGCGGCTCGAGAACACTGCCGCCGGCTCGGCGCCGAGGAAGCTGTAGCGCGCCCACTTCTCGCCGCCCGACACGCTCTCCAACAGGAACCCGTGCGCGCCGCGCGCGATCTTGAGGTACGCCGACACCGGGGTCTCGGTGTCGGCGAGGATCTCGCGGTAGACGGGGACGAGGTTTCCCTCGCGCGCCAGCGCGAGGAAGTCACCCGCCGTCGGTGTGCAGGTATCCGCCACGCGTCCTAGTCGGAGGCGACGAACGCCTCCGGCACTCCTGGCTCGCGACGGAGGCGCGAGACCATCTGGCTCGCGTGCTCCATCGACGCGTAGTGGCCGACACGGACGCGGTAGAACATCGCGCCCTCCCGCCGCGCCTTCACGATGTAGGCGTCGTATCCCTTCCCCTTCAAGCGCTTCAGCACGTCGTCGGCGGTGTGCGGATCGCGCGTCGCCGAGACCTGCACGCTCCACTCGCCGCCGGCCACCGACGACGGCAGGCCCGACGCCGGCGGCGGCGCCGCCGGTCCCGACTTCGCGATCGCGACGGCGACGGTCGCGTCCTTCGGCGCCGTCGCCGGAACCGGGGCGGAGGGATGTTGCGCCTGTGGCGCTGCCGCCGCTGCGGGCGCGTGCGGCGCGGGCGGGTTCGCGGCTGCCACGTGCGCCGGCTCGTCGAGGTGCTCGACGGGCGCGTGCGCAGCGGGCTCGCGCGCGGCCGCGACGGCGACCGGAGGCGGCGGCGCCGGCACGATCGCCGGCTCGGCGGCCGGATGCGCGGCGGCGCGCGCGGCGCCTTCGTCGGCGCGCGCGGGATGCTCGCCGTCGCTGAGCTTGTCGTCGAAGGTCAGATCCTGATCGGACCCGGGCGTCTCCTCGGCCGCCATCGGCGCGACCGGCACCCGCACGATGCGCTCGGGCTCGTCGAGCCGCCGATCACCGAGGCCGCGTCCCGCCCACAGACCGAGCAGGAACACGATGAACAAGCTCGCCGCCGTGCTGACGACCAGGCCCGCCAGCTCGAGCCGGCTCAGATCGAACCGAAAACGTCGCGAATCCCGCTCCCCGCCTGATGCCATGGCCTCCTCCTCTCACATCGTATCCGGCGCCGTGATCCCGAGGATCGCGAGGCCGCTGCGGATCGTTTTCTGCGCGTTCGCCGCCAGCAGGAGCCGGGCGGCCGCCAACGCTCGATCGCCTCCGAGAATCCGGGTGCGATTGTAGTAGCGGTGGAACTCGCTCGCGAGCTCCATGAGGTAGAAGACCACGCGGTGGGGCTCGAGCTCCAGGGCTGCCCCCTCCACCACCTCGGGAAACTGCGCCAGGCGGCGGATGAGCGCCAGCTCCTCGGCCTCCGTGAGCCGGGAGGGGTCGGCTTCCCCGAGGGCGGCCGTGTCGAGACCGCTCTCCCGCGCCATCCGCAGCACGCTCGCCACCCGGGCGTGCGCATATTGCACGTAGAAGACCGGGTTGTCCGAGGTACGCTCCTTCGCGAGATCGAGGTCGAAGTCGAGCTGCGCGTCCGACTTCCGCATGAGCAGGAAGAAGCGCGTGGCGTCGGCGCCCACCTCGTCGACGACCTCCCGCAGGGTGACGAACTCGCCCGTCCGCTTGCCCATCCGCACCGGCTCACCGTGACGGGTGAGGCTCACGATCTGGACGAGGGTCACCTCGAAGCGCGCCGGATCGAGACCGAGCGCCTGCAGCGCCGCCTGCATGCGCGGCACGTGGCCGTGGTGGTCGGCGCCCCAGACGTCGATGATGCGGTCGTAGCCGCGCGCGTACTTGTCGCGGTGGTAGGCGATGTCGGCGGCGAAATAGGTGTACTCGCCGCCGGACTTCACGACCGGCCGGTCCTTGTCGTCGCCGAAGGCGGTCGAGCGGAACCAGCGCGCGCCCTCGGCGTCGTAGACGTAGCCCGCCGCCGCCAGCGCGTCGAGCGTCGCCGCGACCTGGCCGTCGGCGCGCAGCGCGCGCTCGCTCACGAACTGGTCGAAGCGGATCGCCAGCGCCGCCGTGTCGGTGCGGATCACCTCGAGCAGGATGAGGCCGGCGCGCTCGCCGAGCGCGGCGCGTGCCTCGGCGGGGTCGACGTGCATCCAGCGCTCGCCGTCCAGCGCCTTGATGTCCTGCGCCACCTCGGTCACGTACTCGCCGGGGTAGCCGTCCTCGGGCAGCGGCTCGTCGCGTCCGCAGAGCTGTGCGTAGCGCGCGTAGACCGAGGCGCCGAGCATCGCGATCTGGTTGCCGGCGTCGTTCACGTAGTACTCGCGGTGCACGGCGTGGCCAGTAGCCGCGAGGAGGCTCGCGATCGCATCGCCGGTGACGGCGCCGCGGGCGTGGCCGACGTGCAGCGGACCCGTCGGGTTGGCGCTCACGAACTCGATCTGCACCTTGCGTCCGGCGCCGACCGCGGACTGGCCGTACGTCTCCCCCGCCGCCGCGATCTCGCGCAGCATCCGCCACCAGTAGGCGGGCGCGAAACGAAAGTTGATGAAGCCCGGCCCGGCGATCTCGACGGACGCGAGAATGCCGTCGCGATCGTCGAGGTGCTTGACGATCGTCTCCGCGACCGCGCGCGGCGGACGTTTCTCACCGCGCGCGAGCATGAGCGCGAGGTTGGTCGCCAGATCACCGTGATCGGTCTCTTTCGGGACGGTCAAAAGCAAAGGGGGGAGAGTTGTGGTCAGCTCTCCCCCCTTCGTCGCCCGATCACAGGCATCGCGCAGTAGTGCTTCGAGAGGCTTCTTCATGCCCCTCCGCACCGGGAGGCCGCGCCGCGGGGACGCCACCAACGCCGGGACTGTACGCGTGTCTCGCTCATGAGAAGGACCAACGAATTCAAGAACATCAGCTACGTGCTTTCGGAGGAGCAGTCAAGTTTGCAGGCGCGCGACCGTGCGAGCTAGGGAGGCTCTACGGAGACGTATGGAAGCGATCGACCACGACGACGGCGTAGTGCGGGGACTTCCGCGGCTCCTGCTGCGCACGGAGGGCGGCGTCCTCCTGGCCGCGTCGGCGCTGCTCTACGCCGGACTCGGCGTCTCGTGGACTGCATTCGTCGTGCTGCTACTGGTTCCCGACGTCGCAATGCTAGGCTATCTCCACGACACGCGCCTCGGCGCCTTCTTCTACAACTTGACGCACACCTACGCGCCGCCCGCGCTCCTGGCGCTGATCGCGACCCTGAACGGAAGCCGCGCCGCGTACGCGGGCGCGCTCATCTGGCTCGCGCACATCGGCATGGACCGACTCCTCGGCTACGGGCTCAAGTACCCGACGAGCTTCCACCACACGCATCTCGGAAGGATCGGGACGCGACGCGGGGATTAGGCTCAGTGAGCTTGCCCCGAGTTCGTAGACACCCAGGTTAAGCTGCCCGCTCTTGTTGGTCGTATTGCCGTTCGAATGCAACGGGGCTGAGGTAGCCCAGGGACGAGTGCAGCCGTTGCCGGTTGTAGAAGACCTCCAGGTATTCGA
>DASXLI010000009.1:0-20498 GCA_036496285.1 Binatia bacterium | reverse complement strand
GGGCCGGCACGGGACTCGCCGCGCCTTGCCAGGGCGCCCGCACGTCGCCGCCGGGAAGGTAGAGCGGTCGCGCCTCGGCGGCGAGACGGGTCCAGTACGGCCGCGACGCGTCGTCGATCGTCAGCCAGTGGCCGACGCGCTCGCGCTCCTCGTCGCTCAGGCCGAACGACCCGACTGCGCGGCAGCTCGTGGCGTCGCCGCCGAGGGCGAACGCGGCGGCGCGGCGGGCGCCGAGGGCCAGCGCGAGCGCCGACAGCACCTCGTCGACCACGCCCTGGAGGACGGCCGAGCTCTGCTGCGTCGTGTCTTCCATGCCGCTCGCCGGGTCCAGAAAAGCAACGGACGTGCCACGGAGCTTGCACAGCGTCGGTGCGGCGGAGGCGCGTGTTTCCGCGCGCGCTCGAACGTCGCGGACGTCTTGTACGGGACGCGGCGAGCGCGGGATGACGGTCGCCGTTGCATTTGCGACGGGTTTTGTGGCGCCGGTGCGGGACGCGCACGGCACGTGGCGCGCGTCGCGTCGTGCGTCTTGTCACGCCATGGCGCGCGACGATTGACTGGGGGCGGAGCGCCGACTACCCCCGACGTCATGAGCAGTTTCGAGATCTTCCACAACCCGCGCTGCAGCAAGTCGCGCGAGACGTTGCAGCGGCTGCACGACGCCGGCGTCGAGCCCGTCGTCACGCCCTACCTCGAGCATCCGCCGACGCGCGCGCGGCTCGACGAGCTGCTGCGTCTGCTCGGCCTCGACGACCCGCGCGCGATCATGCGCACGGGCGAGCCGATCTACGCCGCGCTCGGCCTCTCCGCGACGACCGATCGCGGCGTGCTGCTCGACGCGATCTGCGCCCACCCGGTCCTGCTCGAGCGCCCGATCGTCGTCCGCGACGAGCGGCGCGCCGTCATCGGCCGGCCGCCGAGCAACGTGGATACGCTGCTGCCGTCCGGCCGCTGAGGCGCGCCGCCGCGCGTCCCGCCCCTACGCGGTGACGCGGATGGTCCAGAAGTCGTCGGCGAGCTGCTCGTCGAGCAGGTACGTGTACGGCATCGTGAAGTAGCCCTTCACGCCCCACGCCGTACCCCACGAGTTCCGCACGATGAAGCGGCTCGTGGGATCGTCGTAGCCGACGGCGACGACGGCGTGGCCGCCCAGGATCGACTCGTCCGGCCCGGGCATCGGCACGGTGCCGGTCGTCGCGACCGCGTCGTTCATGAAGCTGTCATAGACCGTGAAGCCGCAGACGAACGGATAGCCGGAGGCGAGACAGCCCTTCATCTGATTCAGCGAGCGGCTGATGCGCTGGTAGCTGGAGACCTGATGCCGTCGCGCCTCCTCGTACGCGCCCGCCGGCGGCCGGTCGTCGAACTGCGAGATCACGTAGGGCCACGTCGTCTCGCGGCACGCTCCCTGCCCGTGGACGGTCTTGATGCCGTCGCGGATCGTCGCGCCCGCGTCGGTGTCGACCGTGTGCTCGATGACGCGCTCGTTGTAGTAGATGAACAAGCGCGACGGCGTCGCCGGGCTCGGCAGCTTCTCCTTGCGCTGCGTGAACTCGATGGCGCCGGCGATCGCGTTGCCGGTGCAGCTGCCGAGATCGCCCTGGTCGTAGACCGGCGGGCACTGCGTCGTCAGATCGACCTTCGGTGGTAGCCGCTGCAGTGTCGGCAGCGGCGCCGCGTAGATCTGGTCGCGCGCGTCGGGAATGTCCGGAATCCAGCCGAATCGTTTGATCGTGTGTGCCATGCGTCGCACCTCCTTGTGTGTGACGATGCAGGTGCGAGAAGCATGCCCGCGGTGTCCGGTCGCGTCGCCACGCGCACCGCCGTCCACGGCCGCACCCTCACGCCGACGCGGCGTCCGCTGCGCAGGACGTGAGGGCGCCGGCGCTGCGCCGGAACGATACGCCGACCTTTGGCGCCGTGCCGTCTTCTGCTAGAGGCGCCGGCCATGGACCACACGCGGCGGCTCGCCTTTCACGGCATGGTGCTCTTCCTGCTCGGGCTTCTCATGGGGGTGGTGGTGCAGTCGGTCGCGAACCCGCGGATCGGGCTCTCGGCGCACACCGGCACGCTGCTGAACGGGGTGTTCCTCGTGGCCCTTGCGGCGGTGTGGCGCTGGCAGCGCCTCGGGGCGGCGGCGCTACGCCTCACCTACTGGCTCGCGGTCGCGGGGAGCTACGTGAGCTGCGGCGCGCTCTTCCTCGCGGCCGTCTTCGGGACGAGCGCCTCGACGCCGCTCCATGGCGCCGGCCACGCGGGGACGGCGCTGCAGGAGGCCATCGTCACGGCGGGCCTCAGCCTCGGCGGCCTCGCCGTGCTCGTCGCGGCGGCGCTGATCGTCGTCGGGCTGCGCGGCGCCGACGGTCCTCCGGCCTGAGACACCGCAGATGGAGCGGCAGCGCTAGCGGAATCTAGGCGGTCGCTTCTCGAGGAACGCCTGCACCGCCTCGCGGTGCTCGGGGGTCTTCCAGCACTCGCGCAGCAGCTCGGTCTCGCGGCGCTGCACCGCACGGAGGTCGCTCGCGAGCGGACCCTCGGAGAGGAGCGTCTTGATCATGCGGAGCTGCGGGTCGGGGTTCGCGGCGATGGTGCGCGCGATGCCGAGCGCGATGTCGAGGAGGGCGTCGGGCGCGGTCAGGTGATCGGCGAGGCCGATGCGCGCCGCCTCCTCGCCGGGGTAGAGCCGGCCGGAGAGGCACATCTCGCTGGCGCGGCCGATGCCGATGCGCTGCACGAGCAGGTTCGTGCTGCCGAGCTCGGGCACGAGACCGAGCTTGATGAAGAGCATGCCGAACTTCGCCTGCTCGCTCGCAACGATCATGTCGAAGGGCAGGATCATCGTCATGCCGACGCCGACGGCGGCGCCGTTCACGGCGGCGATGAGCGGCTTGCTCTTGCGGCAGAGCGCGACCCAGTCGAGGCCCGCCGGCATGCCACCGTCGCCCTCGGCCGTGTTGGCGCCGGGATCGATGCCGTCGATGCGCTTCTTGAAGGTCGCCTCCATGTCCGCGCCCGCACAGAAGCCGCGGCCGGCCCCGGTCATGACGATGGCGCCGATCGCGCGCTCGGTGTTGGCGCGCTCGAACGCGTCGGCGAGCTCGCTCGCCATCGGCGGCGTCCAGGCGTTCAAGCGGGTGGGGCGGTTCAAGGTGACGAGCGCGATGTCGTCGCGCTGCTCGTAGAGGATCTGCTCATAGCTCATGGCGCGCATGCTCGGCCGGCCCGCTCTGGGAGTCAACCGTTTCCGACAATCGCCCCACGGGGCCTGCCATCGCGCAGGCCCGGCCTTGCCACGCGGCGATGCCGGGCTTAGGTAGCGCCCATGCGCATTGCCATCGGTCTGTACGACGCCTTCACCTCGCTCGACGCAATGGGTCCGTTCCAGGTGCTCTCCTCCCTGCCGGGGGCGGAGGTCACGTTCGTCGCGGCCGAAGCCGGTCCGGTCACCGACGAGAGCGGCTTCCTCACCGTCACCGCCGCGAAGTCGTTCGACGAGCTGCCCGATCCCGACATCCTCCTCGTCCCGGGCGGGACCATCACGGGCACGCTCGTCCCCGACCACCCGATCATCCCGTGGATCGCGCGCGCCCATCCGACGACGACGTGGACGACCTCGGTCTGCACCGGGGCGCTCCTGCTCGCCGGTGCCGGCGTCCTGAAGGGCATCGAGGCGACGACGCACTGGGGCGCGATGGACGACCTCGCGTGGCTCGGCGCCAAGCCGGTCGCGGCGCGCGTCGTGCGCCGTGGCAAGATCGTCACCGCCGCCGGGGTGAGCGCCGGCATCGACATGGCGCTCACGCTCGCCGGCGAGATCGCGGGCGCGGACTTCGCGCGCACCCTGCAGCTCATGATCGAGTACGATCCCCATCCGCCGTACGACGCGGGCTCGCCGGCCAAGGCCGGCCCAGAGACCGTGAACCGCGCGGTCACGGTGATGATGGAGATGCTCGTCCAGCTCGGCACGCGCCGCAAGTCGGCCTGACTGCCGAGCGCCGCGCCTTGCGGCGGCCCGGTCGACTCGCTAGGTGCCCGGGACATGAATCTCAACCAGGTGACGGTGCCGTCGACCGACGTCGCGCGCGCCGTCGCCTTCTACCAGCGCCTCGGCCTGACGCTGATCGTCCTCGACCTGCCGGGCTACGCGCGCTTCGAGTGCCCGAACGGCGCGACCTTCTCCGTGCACGACCACGGAACGACATCGAGCGGCGAGGGCCCGCTCGTCTACTTCGAGTGCGACGAGCTCGACGCCACCGTCGAGCGCTTGCGCGCCGCCGGCGTCGCCTTCGAGCAGCTTCCGCAGGACCAGCCCTGGCTGTGGCGCGAGGCCTACCTGCGCGATCCCGACGGCAACCGGCTCTGCCTGTACCACGCGGGGCGCATCCGGCGGTATCCGCCGTGGCGCCTCCGCCCGTCGAGCGACGCGCCAGCCCCGGCGTACACGATCCGCATCGAGCCGCAGCCGAGCACCGAGGACGTCCACCGGCTCGGCGCCGGGCTCACCGAGCACGCCCTCGCGACGACCGGCACGGCGGGGTTCGAGCCGATCGGCGTCTTCGCGCGCGACGGCGAGGCGACGATCGTCGGCGGCATCCTGGCGCTCATCAACTGGAACTGGCTGCACGTGAGCCTGGTCTGGGTGGCAACGGAGCTGCGCGGCACCGGGCTCGGCCATCGGCTGCTCACGACCGTCGAGGAGGAGGGCGTCCGGCGCGGCTGCCGCTCCGCGCACCTCGACACCTTCAGCTACCAGGCGCGGCCCTTCTACGAGCGCCACGGCTACACGCTCTTCGCGACGCTCGACGACTACCCATCGGGGCAGCAGCGCTTCTTCATGCGGAAGACGCTCGCGGCGCCAGGAGGCCGATGAGATGGCTCTTTCCGTCCACCACAAGCGCTTCCTCATCCTGGAGCAGGGCATCGGCTCCATGTTCATCAACTTCCCGTTGACCGCCGCCATCACGTGGCTCTCGGTGCGCTCGCTCGCGACGGTGCCGCTCTGGGGCATGACGAGCATCGCCGGCAGCACGCTCGGCACCGCGTTCATCCTGCCGCTCCTCACCTCGATCATCGTGAGCCGCGTCGTCGGCCACCACGTGCGTGGCGGCCGCGTCACGGCGCTCATGCCGCCGCCCGAGCTCGCGATCCGCTGGGCGGAGCGCACCAGCGCGCGGCGCGGCGCCATGCTCGGTTGCGTGTCGATGGTCTTCGCCGCCGTGCCCGTGATACTCGTGTTTGCGCTTGCCGGTCCCGCCGAGATGGCGCGCACGCCCTTCATCTGGTTCCAGGGCGCGTTCGCCGCGGCGCTCGGGGCGGTGGTGACGCCGCTGGTCGCCTGGTGGGCGCTGGCCGACCCGCGTACCACGGGCTACGCGATACGATAGTAGACGGGCCGATAGCACGAGCATGCCGACGCCGACCGATCTCTTCGCCAACAACCGCCGCTGGGCGGCCGAGCACGTGCAGCGCGATCCCGACTTCTTCGCGCGCCTCGCCCGCCAGCAGAAGCCTGCGTATCTCTGGATCGGCTGCTCCGACAGCCGCGTGCCGGCGAACGAGATCGTCGGGCTCCTGCCGGGCGAGATGTTCGTGCACCGCAACGTCGCGAACGTCGTCGTCCACTCCGACCTGAACTGCCTGTCGGTGGTGCAGTTCGCGATCGACGTGCTCGGCGTGCGCCACGTCATCGTCTGCGGGCACTACGGCTGCGGCGGCATCGCCGCGGCGGCGGAGCCGTCGGCGCACGGCCTCGTCGACAACTGGCTTGGCCACGTGCGCGACGTCGCGCAGGCGCACGCGCCGCGGCTCGCCGCGATCACGGACGACGCGCGGCGGCTCGACCGTCTCTGCGAGCTGAACGTCATCGAGCAGGTCGCGACGCTCAGCGAGACGACGACCGTGCGTGACGCGTGGGAGCACGGCTGCGACCTCACGTTGCACGGCTGGATCTACGGCTTGCAGGACGGCCTGCTGCGCGACCTCGGCATGGACGCGCGCTCGCCCGCCGAGGTCGCGGCGCGTCTGGCCGCCGCGGCCAAGTAACGCCGGCGGTGCTACCCGGACGCACCCGGCGTCTCAGGGTTGCTGCACGAGCTTCGCGAAGGCGCCGAGCTCCTCGGCGTTGAGATCGGAGACCGCCCAGTATGCCATGCCGTCGCCGCGCCAGCCGACGAGGTTGTAGCCGTTCTCCTCGGCGCGCGTTGCTGGCGCGGGCTCGCCGGCCGCGGCCGGCCACACGAACACATTGATGACGTGCTTCTGCCGCGTGTAGACGAGCGCCGCGACCGGCCGACCGGCGAGGTAGTCGAGGCGACCGCCGATGAGCGGGAAGCCGCTTGCGGCGAGGTCCTTCACCGGCGGCGAGAAGTCGAGCTTGCCGTCGAACCACGGCCGCACCGTGTGGCGGTCGGACGAGACGACGTCGGTGAGATGCGACGCCATGAGCGACCGGACGTGGCTCGCGACGAGCTGGTCGGCGAGGCCCTCGCGTCCGCCTCCGCCGGGGAGCAGCGCGCGGCTCACGAGGAGGAGGCTCGCGAACGCGACCGCCGCGCCGCTGAAGGCCCAGCGCCACGGCCGGACGGCGGCACGCGGCGCGGGGCGGCGCGCGCCGGCATCCGCGGCGGTGTCGAGGGCGGTGCGCACCCGGGCGGCGAGCGCGGGGGGCGGCGTGAAGCGCAGCTCGGGGGCGCTGAGCACGTCGCGCAGCGCGCGATGGCCCGCGACCGCGTCGGCGCACGCCACGCATCCGGCGACGTGGCGCTCCATCTCGATCGTACGCGCGACGTCGAGCTCGTCGTCGAGGTAGGCCTGCAAGAGGTCTCGGCCGTGGCATTCCATGATCAGGCTCCCGGCACGCGGCGGGACAGCTCGCGGTGCAGCCGCGTCCGCGCCCGTGCCAGCCGCGACATGACGGTCCCGAGCGGGATGTCGATCATCGCGGCGATTTCCTTGTATGTGAGGCCCTCGATCTCGCGCAGCACGATCGCCTCGCGGAACTCGAGCGGCAGTGCCTCGATCGCCTCGCGTACCATGGTACGGTCGGCGTGGCGGGCGAGCGCGACCGCGGGATCGAGCGCCGCGGGATCGGCGTCGTCCTCGATCGCGTCGGTCGCCGGCAGCTCCTCGGCCCGGCGGCGCCGCAGCCAGGTGTAGGCGGTGTTGCGGACGATGGTGAGGAGCCAGGCGCGGCCGTCGGTGCCGCGCAAGCCGTCGGCATAGCGGAAGGCGCGGAGATACGACTCCTGCACGACGTCGTGCGCGTCGGCGTCGTTCCGCACCAGCCAGCGGGCCAGGTTGTAGGCGGCGTCGAGGTGGGGCAGCAGCGCCGTCTCGACGCGCAGGCGCCGGTCGTGATCGTCCACCGGATCCGTTCTCCATTCGAGCGCGGCGCTCTGCACGACGATCCGACCCGCCGCGCCCTCGATTTATTCCCGCGAGCGACGCCGGGAATAACGCCGCCCCCAGCACGGTACGGCCAATCGAGAGGTCTTGGAAGGAGGGTACCGTGAGCACATGGATGACCAAGGACACCAATAGACGGGATTTCCTGCGCCTGGCCGGCATCGGGGGCGTCGTCTTCGCCTCGGCGCTCGGCGCGACAGCCGCTGGCGCGGCGACGAAGCGAGGACGGGGAGGGTACGCCGCCCGCGCGAAGTCGGATTTCTACTTCGTGCAGCTCTCCGACACGCACATCGGCTTCGAGGGGCCCG
Organism: Binatia bacterium; assembly: GCA_036496285.1. GTDB lineage: Bacteria > Desulfobacterota > Binatia > UTPRO1 > UTPRO1 > DP-19. Next base: position 12,786 of record DASXLI010000009.1, on the reverse strand, counting down.
CGGTGAACCCCGACGCGGCAGGCACGCTCGAGAAGGCGATCGCGACCGTGAACGCCCTCGACGAGCAGCCCGACTTCGTCGTCTTCACCGGCGACCTGACGCACACGACCGACGACGCGAGCCAGCGGCGCGAGCGCATGAAGCGCTTTCAGGGGATCGCCGGCACGCTGCGGGCAAAGTCGGTCCACTTCATGGCCGGCGAGCACGACGCGGCGCCCGATCGCGGCGACGTGTACCAGAGCTTCTTCGGCGCCCTGCACTACACCTTCGACCACAAGGGTGTGCACTTCATCGTGCTCGACAACGTCTCCGACCCGGGCGCGATCATCGGCGACGCGCAGCTCACCTGGCTGCAGCATGATCTCGCGCGTCTAAAGCACGACCACCCGATCGTCGTGCTGACGCACCGGCCGCTCTTCGACCTGTACCCGGAATGGGACTGGGCGACGCGCGACGCCGCCGCCACCATCGCCGCGCTCGAGCCGTTCAGCAACGTGACCGTCTTCTACGGCCACATCCATCAGGAGCATCACCACATGACCGGGCACATCGCCCACCACTCGGCGAAGTCGCTGATCTTCGCGTTGCCGGCCCCCGGCTCGGTGCCGAAGAAGGCGCCGATCCCGTGGGACGCGTCGGAGCCGTACAGGGGCCTCGGTGCGCGCGACGTCGAGGCGGAGGTGGCGCGGGCGGACTACGAGCTCACCGAGCTGCCGGTCGTCCGTGCGGGGCGGTCGTGAGGCGCGTGCGAGGACGTATGGCAGCGGCGCTCGTAGCGCTCCTCGGGATCGTGGTGATCGCGCGGCTCGCCGATGCGGCGACCGCCCCCGCGCCCGCGACCGTCGTCGCGCTGACGGCGCAGCGCTTCGCCTACGCGCCGGAGACGATCATCGCCAAGGTCGGTGTGCCGCTGGTGCTCGAGATCACCGCGCTCGACCACGACCACGGCTTCAACCTGCCGGCCTTCGGGGTGCGCGCGGATCTCAAGGCCGGCACGACGACGCGGGTGGAGATCGTCCCGGACAGGATCGGGAGCTTCGCCTTCCACTGCGACGTCTTCTGCGGCGACGGCCACGAGGAGATGACCGGCACGCTGCACGTCGTGGAGTAGCGTACGCGCGGGCGCACGTACGTCGCCGCCGGGGTGTGCGCCGCGCTTCTCGGCGGCGCGGCCGTCGCGCTCGCGGCCGCGGCGCTCGGCCTGTTTCCGGTCGCGGCCGACGTCGTGCCCTCGGCGCTCGAGGCGCGGGTCCTCGGGGCGGCGCTCCGGGCGTCGGTCGCGCGACGGGCGCGCGCGACGGACGAGCCGGCGCTCGCCACGGGCGCAACCGCCGGAGATCTCGCGGCCGGCGCCGAGATCTACGACGGCGCGTGCGCGCGCTGTCACGGCAGGATCGACGGGCGGCCGAGCGCGTACGGCGCCGCGCTCTATCCGCCCGCGCCGCCGCTCCCCGGGCATCGCTCGCGCCTCACGGAGGCGGAGCTCGCCGTCGTGGTGCGGCACGGCATCCGTATGACCGGGATGCCGGCCTGGGGCGGCATGCTCGCCGATCGCGACATCGCGCGCGTCGTCGCGGTGGTCGCGCGCTTCGGCACCGCGCCCGCTGGCGCGTCACCGTGATCGCCGCTAGAGCGGGGCCATGGAGCGGCGCAGCTTCGGCGGCGCGGCGCGCGTCGCCGTCATCGGCCAGGGCACCTGGGACATGGAGAGCGGCGATCGCGCCGCGGCGGTCGCCGCCCTGCGGCGCGGGCTCGATCTCGGCATGACGCACATCGACACGGCCGAGATGTACGGCTCGGGGCTCGTCGAGGAGCTCGTCGGCGAGGCGATCGCGGGCCGGCGCGACGACGTGTTCCTCGTCACCAAGGTGCTGCCGCGGAACGCGTCGCAACCGGGAACGATCGTGGCATGCGAGCGCTCGCTGCGGCGTCTGCGTACGGACCGGCTCGACTGCTACCTGCTGCACTGGCCCGGCAGCCATCCGCTCGCCGACACGATCGCGGCCTTCGAGCAGCTCGTCGCCGACGGCAAGATCCGCTCATACGGCGTCAGCAACTTCGACGTCGCGCTGCTCGAGGAGGCGCACGGCCTCGCCGGCGACCGACGCATCGCCTGCAACCAGGTCCTCTACCACCTGCAGGAGCGCGGCATCGAGCACGCGGTCCTGCCGTGGTGCGAGCGCCACGACGTGACGGTCGTCGGCTACAGCCCGTTCGGCTCGGGTAACTTCCCCGGGCCGCGCAGCGCCGGCGGGCGCGTGCTGGCCGAGATCGCGGCCGGTCACGGCGCGACGCGGCATCAGGTGGTGCTCGCCTTCCTTACGCGCCGCGAGGCGCTGCTCGCGATCCCCAAGGCGGCGAATGCCGTGCACGCCGCGGAGAACGCCGCCGCCGGCTCGTTGAAGCTGCGGGACGCGGACGTGCGGCGGATCGAGGAGGCGTTTCCGCGCGGCGCGAAGCCGCGCTCGCTGCCGACGGCCTGAGCCGTCGGCGCGCTCCCGTCGGCGGGGAGCGCGTGCTACAGCACCAACGAGGAGGATCGACCAATGGAGACACGGCGGCTCGGCGGGCTCACGGTATCGGCGATCGGGCTCGGCTGCATGGGCATGAGCGAGTTCTACGGCCCGACCGACGAGGCCGAGTCGATCGCCACAATCCATCGCGCGCTCGAGCTCGGCGTCACGCTGCTCGATACCGCGGACATGTACGGGCCCTTCGTGAACGAGGAGCTCGTCAGCCGCGCGATTCGCGGCCGCCGCGACTCGGTCGTGCTCGCGACCAAGTGCGGCATCGTGCGCGATCCGGAGAAGAAGACGCTGCGCGGCTTGAACGGCCGGCCCGAGTACATCACGCAGGCGTGCGATGCGAGCCTGAAGCGGCTCGGCGTCGAGCACGTCGATCTCTATCAGCTCCATCGCGTCGATCCGGCGACGCCGATCGAGGAGAGCGTCGGCGCGATGGCGGCGCTGGTGAAGGCGGGAAAGACGCGTTTCATCGGCCTCTCCGAGGCCAGCGCCGCGACCCTGCGCCGTGCGCATGCCGTCCATCCGCTCGCGTCCGTGCAGAGCGAGTACTCGCTCTGGACGCGCGACCCCGAGGACGAGGTGCTCGCCGCCTGCCGCGAGCTCGGCATCGGCTTCCTCGCCTACAGCCCGCTCGGTCGCGGCTTCCTGACCGGCCAGATCAAGACGTTCGACGACCTCGCGCCCGACGACTACCGGCGCTTCTCGCCGCGCTTCCAGGGCGACAACTTCCAGAAGAACCTGGCGCTGGTCGCGAAGGTCGAGGAGCTGGCGCGCGCCAAGGGCTGCACGGCAAGCCAGCTCGCGCTCGCGTGGCTGCTGGCGCGGGCGCCGTTCATCGTGCCGATTCCGGGCACCAAGCGGCGGCGCTACCTCGAGGAGAACGTGGGCGCGGTCACCGTGCGCCTGAGCCAGGACGACCTGCGCCGCATCGACGAGGTGGCGCCGCAGGGCGCCGCGGCGGGCCCGCGCTACCCCGAGGCGATGATGGCGTCGGTCAATCGCTGAGGATGCACGGCGCGACGGCGTGGCGTGGGGCGAGCGCGCCGTGAGCACGGGCGCGATCGGCGACGTGCAGCAGGTTGCGGTCGTGCGCGGCTGCGCGGCGTTCGACCTCGTCGTGACGGGGGTGTTCGCGCTCCCGCCCGTCGCGCGTCTCTTCCTGCGCGTCGTCTTCGCGGTGAACGGCGCGCTCGGCGGCACGGCGGCAGCGCCCGAGTTCATGGCGCTGCAGTGGCTCTTCGTCTACCTGACCGGCGCGCTCGGCGTCGTCTGGGCGCTCGCGCGCCTGCTCTGGCCGCTCCGCGGGCTCGGCATCGCCGACGCGGTGGCGCGGACGTGGGTCGGCTGCATCATCGCCCTCGCGGTCTTCGAGGGCGCGCCGGGGATTCTCGTGCTCTTCGTCCTGACCGAATTCGCCGGGGCCGCGCTCCAGCTCGCGGTGCTGACGCGCGCCCCCGTTCCGACAGTCGCGCGCGCGTGATAGCGACCGGGCAGAAGGAGGACTCGCCATGCCCATCCTCGATCGCTTCCTCGCCTACGCGGAGGATTTCGAGAAGACCTACGTCGACGACGACTGGTCGCGCCTGGAGCGGTACTTCGCGCCCGGGGCCACCTACGAGGTGACGGGTGCGAGCCCCGCGCTCTTGAAAGGACGCGACGCGATCTTCCGCGGCATCAAGAAGTCGCTCGACGGCTTCGATCGCAAGTTCACCAAGCGCGAGCTCGAGATCGAGGGGGCGCCCGGGGTCGAGGGCGACACCATCATGGTCGACTGGCTCGGCATCTACACGCGTCCCGGCGCGCCCGCGCTGCGGGTACGCGGCCGCTCCATCGCCCGCTACGAGGGCGACGTGATCGCGCAGTTGAAGGACGAGATGAAGCCGGACGAGTCGCTGGTGAAGTGGTTCGGTCAGTACGGCGAGGGGCTCGACGGCTCGTACACCTGACCCCGCGGCTGGACGTTCCGGATGACGGGGGAGCTCGACAGCGCCCTGCGCCGCCAGCTCCGGCGGCGCCACGCGGCGCGCGCGGCGGGGATGCCGCGCGCAGGCTGGAAGATCTGCGTCAACGATCCGCGCGCCCAGGCGCGGCTCGGACTCGGCGAGCCGTTCGTCGGCTGGCTGAACGGCGCGCGCGTCGTCGCGGCGGGTGGGACGTACGCGGTGCCGCACGGTGCGCGCCTCATGTGCGAGCCGGAGATCGCGATCCGTATCGGCCGTGCCGACGGCGCGACGCCGCCGGCGATCGCGGCGCTCGCCCCGGCGTTCGAGGTCGTCGATTACGGTCGCTTGTCGCCGGAGCTCGGCGTGGTCGTCGAGACGTCGAGCTTCCACGACGGCATGGTGCTCGGCGCGGAGCGGCCGCCCTCTGCCATGCCGGTACTCTCGGCCGAATGCCCGGTCCTTCTGCGGAACGGCACGCCGGGCGGCGTGCCGGACCCGGCGCTCGTTCCCGCCGATCTCGTGGCGATCGTCCGACTCGTCGCCGCCGCGCTCGCGCCCTATGGCGAGGAGCTGCGCGAGGGCGATTGGATCCTCTCGGGCGCCTGCGCGGCGCCGATGCCCGCCCGCCCCGGCGACGTGCTCAGCGCGGATTTCGGGCCGCTCGGCGTCGTCGCCGTCACCATCCGCCGGGAGGGCGAGCCGTGAGCGCCACCGATTTGCGCTCGCGGGCGGAGATTTATAGGTAGGCGGGATGCGTAGCCCACGAGATTTCTTCAAGCCTCTGGCCATCGGCGCGCCCGCGCCGGTCACCGAAATTCCGATCCGCCCGTCGCGCATGATCCACTTCTTCGACCCGAGCAACCCGAAGATGCTGGCGAAGCTGCCGGAGTTGGCACGCACCGCCGACATCCTGCTCGGCAACCTCGAGGACGCAATCCCGGCGGACAGGAAGATCGCCGCGCGCGACGGCCTCGTGCAGATCGGCCGCGAGGTCGACTTCGGGGATACGCCGCTTTGGACGCGGGTCAACAGCCTCGACTCGCCGTGGGCGCTCGACGACATCTCGGCGCTGATCGGCGGCATCGGCGACCGGCTCGCGGTGATGATGGTCCCGAAGGTCGAGGGCCCGTGGGACATCCACTACGTCGATCGCCTGCTGGCGCAGCTCGAGGCGAAGCACGGCGTGCAGAAGCCGATCCTGGTGCACGCGATCCTCGAGACCGCGCTCGGCGTCGCCAACGTCGAGGAGATCTGCGCTGCGAGCCCGCGCATGCAGGGCATCAGCTTCGGGCCGGCGGATCTCGCCGCGTCGCGCCGCATGAAGACGACGCGCGTCGGTGGCGGCCACCCCGCGTATCTCGTGCGCAACGATCCGGACCCGAAGAACCCCGACGCGCCGCGCCCGACGGCGCAGCAGGACCCGTGGCACTACTCGATCGCGCGTATGGTCGACGCCTGCGCCGCGACCGGCTGCCTGCCGTTCTACGGCCCGTTCGGCGACATCTCCGATCCACTCGGGTGCGAGGACCAGTTCCGCGCTGCGTTCTTGCTCGGCTGCGTCGGCGCCTGGTCGCTGCACCCGAGCCAGGTCGCGATCGCCAAGAAGGTCTTCAGTCCGCCGCCCGACGAGGTGAAGTTCGCGAAGCGCGTGCTCGAGGCGATGCCCGACGGCCGCGGTGTCCTCATGCTCGACGGCAAAATGCAGGACGACGCAACATGGAAACAGTGCCGGGTGATGGTGAACCTGGCCAAGATGCTGGCGGAGAAGGACCCGGAGCTGAAGCAGCTTTACGGATTCTGAGCGCGCGTCTCTCCGCCGACCGCTGCTCGTAGCCTCACGCGCGGCCTTCGGATCGGCCATGTCGACTCGGCATGCCGTCGGGCAGCGCCGCGCCATCCGGCCGCGTGCAGCGCCTGCTCGATCGCCACGGCATCAGCCTCGATGGCGACAGTGAGGGTACCGATGCGCTCGCCGAGACCTCGCCCATCCTGGCCGCCTGTTCCGCGGCCTCGATTCAGGGGCAGAGTATCTTCGGGCGGCACCCAGGCGCCCCGGTGCATCACATGGGGCGCGATCCTGACCCGGCGTGGGTGACGTCGCGCGGGCCGCGCCACGCGCACGTCAACGGGTTCGAGTCGTCTGCTCCGCTCTCGCCTGATCCGTCAGGCGCGTGGCCGTTCTGACTAACAGGAAATATCGTCCCCAAGCTCCGCGTTTGGGAACGATCACGTGCCCGACCCGCAATATACGCAGTGCTTACATGGATGGCGAAGCCGCTCGAGACGTGTCAACGAGAAATCGGCAAGAGGGTGGTCGAGTTCTTCGAGAAGAAGCTCAAGGAGCTCGAGCGGTGCGAGCGGAAGGTCTTGAGCGGCGACGTCGCCGGCCCGTGCCCGGACCTCGTGAGCGCGCAGAACATCGCCAAGTTCGACCTGAGGGCCCACGCCAAAATCTGCAACAAGTGTGGCGGCGCCAACAAAGTTTGCGGCGGTGGCGACGATCGCACTCCGGCCGAGATCGGCTTCGTGCCGAGCTGCCCCGGCGTGACCATTCCCGGAGGGGCCTCGTGCGCCGCGCCGATCGCGACCGTCGACGACATTACGACGTGCGCCAACTGCGTCAGCGAGTTCAAGGTCGATTGTCTCGACGCCGCATTGGTGCCGGCGCTCAACGCATATCCGCCCGAATGCAACGCCGTGCCATAGGCCGCATGCTCGGCTCCATGAAGAGGCGCTGCCCGCAGCGCGGAATGGTAGGTCACAAGGTAAATGCCCGGCGAGCCTTCGAGTAGGCGACGAGGAAGAGAACGGAGATGCAGAGCTGTGCGATCCAGACCGGCAGCGTCGCGGCTACGGACAAAAAGCCGGAGTGCACGGCGACGATCTCGTTGAGCACGAGCCCGAGGACGACGGGTGCGAGGGTGATCAGTAGAACGCCGCTTCGTTCGAGCGGCTTCCGGTCGGCCCAGAGGAGGAGCACGGTCCAGCCGAGCATCAGCGAGGCGCCCATCCCCATCGCGAAGCGATAGTCGGCGCCGGGACGGAAGTCGTCGAGGCGATTGGTGGCCGCAAAGAGCGCCGGGGAGAGCATCGTGAGCGTCGCCAGCGCATCGAGGATCGCGCCGGCCCGATAGCTCACCCGCAGCCAACGAATCGCATCACGCTGGCGCAGCTCGGCGAGCGAACCGGTCTCGAAGGGGGAGAGGATCCGGGCGTCGTTCACGTTTTCCCTCCTCGCCGGCCGCTGAGGACCACCTGCTGCAGCGCCTCGACGACGGTTTCGAAGCCCGCGAGGTCGGCGGCGCGCACGCGCCTCGCGACGCGTGCCTCGAGATCGGCAAGAGCGGCATGGATCCGTCGGGCCTGCACCCGCCCGCGCGCGGTGAGGCTGACCAGGAACGATCGTCGATCGCCCGCGTGCACCTCACGCCGTACCAGCCCGGCCCCCTCCAGGCGGTCGAGGATGCTCGTCAACGTCGAGCGCCGATGCGCAAAGGCCGTGTGCAGAGCCGAGATCGTCGAGGGACCTGCCGCTTCGAGATGCGCGAGCACGTGCGCCTCACCCTGACTGACGCCGAGCCGCAACGCCTGCAGATGCAACCCGACCCGATGCGTCGCGCGATGCAGCGGTGGTACGAGATGCAGGCCATCGCTACGCTTTCGCATGATACGAGATCGTACTAAATGACCCCGGGCAAAGACAATGCCCGGCCGACTGCCATATCAGGGCGTGCGCGACGGCGTCGGCGTGCGGGTGGGGGTCCGCGTACGCGTCGGGGTGCGGGTCGGCGTCCGCGTTCGGGTCGGGGTGGGCGTGCGCGTCGGAGTGCGCGTCCGGCTCGGGGTCGGCGATCGTGTCGTTGTGAGCGTCGGCAGCGGCGTGGCGCTCGGCAGCGGCGTGCCGTCGGCGAGCGTCGTGAAGGTCCAGAGCGGCCCCGTGACCGTGGTCGTGCCGTCGCTCACGCTCACGTACCACTCGTAGCGGGTCGCGGCCTGGGAGCCCGGCCAGGAGATGGTCGCGTGCCCCCCCGAGGGCACGGTGCTCGTGCCGATCACGGCGAAGTCGCTGCCGCCCATCGCGTAGGGCAGGGAGAACTGGCTGCTGTCGTCGGTCTCGAACTGGTTCAAGGTGGGCGAGTAGGTCTGCACGTAGATCCGGTCGTCGCGCGGCGAGAAGCGCATGATCCGCAGCCAACCGTCGCCACCGTGCGGGCGGCCCTGGTAGTCGGAGAGCAGCGAGGAGACGGTGTTGCCGTTGAAGGTGTCCTGGCGCCGCCCCTCGGGCGGCGTGACGTGCCCGGAGAGCATGAGGAAGAGATTCGGCTTGCCCTTCAGCGCGTCGTAGATCGCCTGCCCCTGCACGCCGAACGTCGCGAGGTTGCCGGGGGCGTCGCTGCCGGCATCGAGGATGTAGTGGCTGACGACGATCGCCCGCCGCCCGGCGTTCGTCTGGAGCACGCTGTTCGCCCAGGCGAGCACGGCCGTGTCAGGCGTGGTGTCGTACTCGAGATGAACGACGACGAAATCCATGCCGCTCGCGCTGAAGAGCTCGTAGTGGTTGTCGTTGCTGGTCGCCGGGAAGTGGCCGCCGTAGTAGCTCCGACCGGCGAAGCGGCTGATGCCGAAGAACTGGTTGAAGCAGACGGTCGTGCCATCGGCATTGCCGGCGGGCGACTGGTCGTGGTTGCCGACCGCGACGCCGTACGGGACGCCCTGGGGGAGCCCGGTCGTCGCCGGATTCTCGATCTTCGCGAACGCGGTGTCGGCGGTCACCCACTCCGCGTTCTGCGGGCTCGTGCACTGTCCCGCCGGACTGCCGTTGTCGCCGTGCTGCGTGCAGTCACCGAGCTGGGTGACGAACGCGATGTTGCGCTCGGCGCGATGATCGACGATCCACTGCGTCTGCGCCCACATGATGTCGGGCGTGCCGCCGTTCATGCTGGAGACGTAGAACTGCGTGTCCGGCAGCACGACGATCGTGAAGTCCGGCGGCGCCGTCTTCCGTCCGAGGAAGGTCACCGTGACCGGGGTGACGTTCGAGCTTGCGGCGACGACGTCGAGCGTCGGCGGCCGCGGCACCGCGCCGGTGCCGTTCGCGGGCGCGACGAGGCTGACCGTAAGCTGTGCCGTCGGGGTCGTTGCGGGAGTCGTGGTCGGGGTCGACGTTGCGACGCCCGTCGCGTTTGCGGTCGGGGTGAGCGTCCGCGCGGCGCTCGGCGTGGGGGTCCGCGTGGGCGTTCGCGCCGGACTCGGCGTCGGGCTCGCGGACGGCGGCACGGCTGGTGTCGGGGTCGCCGTGTCGCCGGCGCAGTTGCTCGCGTGGATCGTGCAGGCCGCCGTGTCGGGATCGCAGGCGTCGGCACCGTTGCACGCGACGCCGTCGTCGCACGGCGCATACGCGTCGAAGAGGCTGTCGCTGACCGTCCAGGTCGGACCGTTCGTGAGCGTGCCGACGGTCGCGGGCGCCACGGAGTCGGCGATGGTCGTGCCGCCGCCCTCGCTCATGCCCCAGCGCGCGACGAGTCCGCTGCCGGAGGTGAGCTGCGCGAACATGCCATCGTGGATCTGCGCCGCCGTGCGCGCGACGCTCCAGATGCGCACCTCGTCGAGGAGGCCGGCGAAGAAGCCGTTGGCGACGCCCGTCGTCCGGATCATCGCCGCCAGGGCCGCCGGCTGCAGGCTGTCGGAGCGCGGTGAGATGCCGCCGGTCGCGACCGCATTCTCCAACGCGCCGTTCAGATAGAGGCTGAGGGTCGCGCCATCGTACGTGACGGCGGCGTGGTACCAGTTGTCGTTGCGGATCACCGTCGTTCCGGCGATCGGGTGATTGAGACCTTGATTGGTGCACGTGCCGCCAGCGCACGTGGAGGCGAGCGTGCAGTTGGCGCCGGCGTTCGTGCCGCCCTGGCAGCGGCCGATCTGCTCGAAGTCGGCGGCGAGGACCGCACCCGGATCGCTGATGCCGAGGATGTAGTTGGCGTCGCAGCGCCCGTCACCGCTCGGGCAGCCGGTGCCATCGGTTTCCGCCGAGCCCTTCGCCACCAGAGGCACGAGCTGCGCGATGCCGCTGGTTCCAGTGCCGACGCCGGTCCCCGGCCCCTCACGCTTGAACCAGGTCTCGACGGTGAACGTCGCGAGGCCGAGCTCGGCGGCGTTGCCGAACGTGACGAGATCGTTCACGCCGTCGAAGCGCAGCACCGCGTTCGTCGTGTCGGGGCACTGGGCCACGTCAAAGGGCGCACCCGGAACGGTCCATGCGAAATTGCCGCCGATGATGACGCCGCTCGCGGTGCCGGCGGAGTCGCCGACCGTCGTTCCCGCCCCCTCGTCCATCCCCCAGCGGGCGACCAGACCCGTGGCGGACGGCCCGCTCGGATTTTCCACGTTCATCAGCGTGCGGATGCTCGCCGCGCCGCGTGCGCCGCTCCATATGCGCGCCTCGTCGAGCACGCCGTCGAAGAAGCCGCTCGGAGCACCGGTCGAGGTCAGGGTCGTGCCGAGGCCGGCGTGCTGCACGCTGTCGGAGCGCGGCTGCGCACCGACGGCCAGCTCCGCCTCGAGGACGCCGTTCAGGTAGAGCCGCCACGAGGCACCGTCGTAGGTGGCCGCCGCGTGATACCAGACGCCGTTGGCGATCTCGGTCGTGCCGGAGATCGGGTGATTCGTGCCGGCCGCCGCGCACACGTTACTCGCGCAGCTGGCGTTCGCGGTGCAGGCGCAGCCGGCGCCGAACGGCGCGGTCGTGCAGGTGCCGGCGCCGCCGACACACGCCTGGGCTCGTTGCTCGAAGTCCGCCGCGATCACGTTGCCGGCGGTGTCGATGCCGAGCATGTAGTTGGCGTCGACGTTGCTACCGTCATTCTCCGACGCGCCCTTGGTCACGAGCGGTACGAAGGAGGCGATGCCGTTGCCGCCGGTGCTGGTCGGGACGCCCGCCCCGCGGCGATTGAACCAGGTCTCGATGGTGAAGGTCGCGAGCCCGAGCGCCGGCCGCAAGCCGGCATTCTCGAGGTCGACGTAGGTGCCCGTATTGGCGGTCGCGCCACCGAGGGCGAGCGCCGACTGCGCGCGCGCCGGCGTCGGCGATGCCGCGAGCGCGAGCCCGAGCGCCAGCAGGACGAGCGGCGCACGCCTCCGCGTGCCGGCGGTTTGTGGCTGCATCATGAAGCGGTCTCGGGTGCTACCTGGACGAGGTGACAGCCGATGCGACATACCGCCGCGAGGGCCGTCGCTGCAAGACGCGCCGCGCAAGCCGGGCCTCGGGGGTAGGGTCCCAATTTCGGGTAGCGCCTAATCTAGTAGACACTGTCGGGTCGTGAATGTTCGACGCGACGCGGCTGTCGGCATGCGGCGGACGCGCCAGCCAGTCCGGTCGGCACGGCCGACTGAGAGCGCGCGCACGCGAGACGAATCGCGCTCAGCTCGCGAGCGGCGCGAGCTCGAACGACGGCGCCTCGCACGTGCCCGCCGGGCGCACGCGCCAGAGCGCGGCGAAGCCCTCCGCGGCGGTCGGCGGCTCGAAGCGCTTCGCGGCGGCGAAGATCGCGACGGGGGGCACCCGCGCGGCGCCGCTGCGCTCGCCGTTGCGGCCGAGGCAGAGGGCCGGCGGCGCGTCGAGCCAGTAGCCGACGACGCGGGCGCCCGCGTCGGCGGCGATCGCGATGAGCTCGGCGCGTTCTGCGCGGGTCGCGTTCACGTTGTCGACGGCGGCGGAGCGGCCGTCGCGAAGTGCCGTCTCGAGCAGGCGGCGCTGGCGGGCGCGCTTGTCGCTGCTGCGCGGCATAGCGTCCTTGCTCACGTGCGCGTGCGTCGCGGCGAGGCGATCCGCGTAGAACGTCGACTTCCCCGCGCCCGGAAAGCCGATCAGTATCGCGAGCTCGGGTGCTGCCGTTGCCGACGGCCTAGGCACGGGAGCGGGTGCGCGGCGGCAGCTTTGCCGGTCGGGCGCCGTGGCGGGCGGCGCGCGCGATCGGCGCATAGTCGAGCTCGAGGCCGGCATCGGCGCAGCGCAAGAGGAGGCCGCCCCGGCTCATGTCGCCGCGGCCGACGAACGCCGTCGGAAAGAGCAGGCGCTCGCCGAAGACCGCCTGCAGCGGCTCGACGTACTTGCCCGTTGCGACGCGGCCGAGGAGCACGACGCGGCAGCGCGGACCGCAGCGCCGCTCGAGCTCGACGGCGTCGCGCAGGAGCGGCTCGAGGTAGCGGCGCTCGCGCTGATCGATCGGTACGCCGGCCATCGCGCGCAGCACCGCCGCGTCGACGGGCTGGTCGAGGCCGACGAGCCCGCCGCCCGCCGTGATCACGAGCGCGCCGGCGGC
>DASXLI010000008.1:0-17891 GCA_036496285.1 Binatia bacterium | reverse complement strand
ATAAAGAGTGAGCAGTGTGTTTGTCGACGGCGTCGCTGAGGGTGGAAGGACTCAATCGGTGCCGCGGGTGCGAGCGATCCTCGCGCGGAGCCACCCCGCGCCCTCCACCGCCCCCGCCGCGACCGCCCGGGATAGATGTCTCCGGAAGCGGGGCGATGAAGCGGGTCAGATGCCGCCGACGTCGTCCGGATCGACCGTCCCGCTGTCGGCGGTGACCGCCGCGCCGAGGCGGTGCACGAGCTGGAGCACGCTGGTGTAGACCGTCTCCGTGCCGTCGTCCTCCTGCACCACGAAGAAGGGCGCGCGCTCGACCCCGAGCCGCTCGCCGAGCACCACGCCGGGGCTCGACGGGTCGCCCTCCTGCGCCCAGACGATCTCGTGGATCCGGTCCCAGAGCCCGCGCGAGCGCAGGTGCGCGGTGGCCTCGGCGCATTTGCGGCAGTCGCTGCCGTCGGCGAGGCGCTTCTTCACCATGACGAGGCGCATGTCCACCTCTTAGCCACCGCGGACCCCAGCGGCAACCTGCCCTCCGGGCACAAAAAAGGGGAGCCCGTTCGAAGAACGTGGCTCCCCGGAGATGGTTCGGTTGGAAGCGATCAGCTCATCGGGAAGAGCTGCGCCATCTTCATCGCCAGCCCCATGTCGCCGGCGATCTTGAGCTTGCCGCTCATGAACGCCATCTGCGGGTTCAGCTTGCCATTGACCATGTCGAGGTAGTCGCTGGCCGCCATGGTGATCGTGATGTTCGGCGATGCGTGCGCGCCCTCGCCAACGGCCAGCTTGCCGTCGTCGATCGCGAGATTGTACTTGCCGCCGCCGTCACCGGTGAGGTCGAACTGATACACGGCCTTCATGCCCTTCGCCGCGCCCGCGTTGAAGCGGTTGGGCATCTCTTTGAACACATCTGGGACGTTCGTAGCCTGCGGACGGTCTGCCATGGGAGGTTCCTCCTTGAGAACGGGGTGGATTTTCTTCGCAGCGCAATATCCAACCCGTTACATATAGTCAAAGGGGGTCACCCCCGGACTCATCGTCGAGAAACAGCAGCAGATCGGCGCCGAGCGTGCGCACGATCCAGCGATGCACCTCGTCGGCGAGCGCCTCCCAACCGGGCTCGAGGAGGGCGAAATGCCCGCGCCCTGGAAGCGTCCGCTCGGCCCATCCGAGGCGCTCGGCGACCGCACGCGCGTCGCGCTCACGGACGATCGCATCGTCGCCGCCGGTGACGACGAGGCCCGGCACGCTCGTCGACGGATGGATCGCGACGGTCCCGGACGCAAGGGCACGGAAAACCGATGCGGAATCGGGCCGCAGCCGGTCGCGCGAGGCGACGGCCCGTCCGAGGTAGGCCTCCGCGCCGGCGCCGCCCGGCGGCGCGACCGACGTGCCGAACACGCGGGCGAGCCAGAACTGCGGCCAGCCAAACAGGCCGCGGCCGCGTCCCGCGCCCGGCCCGATGACCGGTGCCAGGGCGGCGAGCGCGACCGCGGCGCCCGCTGCCGCGAGCGGTGCCGCCACGACGAGCCCCGCGTCGTGGGTGATCACGACCGGCGGCTCCGGCAGCGCCCGCGCCACCGCCTCGACGGCCCGCGTTCGCGCCGGCAGCTCGGCGACCTCGCGGACGGACGGTGCCCACGACTCCCACCCACGGTGCGCGAGATAGGTCGCGACCGGCTCCCACACCCAGCTCCCGGTCCAGAGCCCGTGCACCAGCAGGAGCGGATGGCGGAACTTGGCGGACTCGGGCCGCGTGATCTCGACCGCGATTCCGCCGACGTAGGTGCGCATGGGCGCCGAGTACCATGAAAAAAGCCCTTCGACGTTGTCGTCAAAGGGCCTTTTTCGTTAGAGCCCGGGGGCTCTAATCTCGCCTGAGTAACGGAAGCTTCTAGCTAGAAACTCTTGCGATGATTCCGAACAGGTGAAGCTACTTCTTCTTCTTGGCTCCGCCCTTCTTGGCCGGGGCCTTCTTCTTCGCCTTGCTCTTGGTCGCTTTCTTCTTGGCTGCCATGTGTACCTCCCTCTTAACGTCTACGGTTCACTGCGTTTCGAGTTTTGGTTTCGCTCAGGCGAGCGCTCCCCCAACCCACCACTCAACCCCACCACCACACCAACGCCGCGCATCATAGGGAAAGGCCGTGAGACCTGTCAAGAGAAAAATCACATTTTGCTTCGGCTTTCACTCGAATAATCAGGGTGATGCCGGGCTGCCAGAGCAGCCCTAAAATGGCGTTCACCGCTTCCGTGGCTGGAGAGTAACAGAGCGTTCTAAACCGCGACCAGCGCGGTTTTGCGCGTTCTTCGCCGGTCGTTTGGCGGCGCCGCCGCGGGCGTCCGGGAACACCCCTGCGCCAAGGTACCGGGCCCGTCGTCCGAGGTGCTCCTCGATGCGCAGCAGCTGATTGTATTTTGCCGTCCGCTCGCCGCGGCAGGGGCTGCCGGTCTTGATCTGGCCCGCGTTGAGCGCGACCGCGAGGTCGGCGATGGTTGCGTCCTCGGTCTCGCCTGAGCGGTGCGAGATGACGGTCGTGTAGCCAGCGGCGCGCGCCGTCGCGATCGCCTCGAGGGTCTCGGTCAGGGTGCCGATCTGATTCACCTTGATCAGGATCGAGTTGGCGGCGCCGAGCTCGATCCCCTGGCGCAGGCGCTCCGGGCTGGTGACGAACAGGTCGTCGCCGACGAGCTGCACGCGCCGGCCGAGCCGCCGGGTGAGGCCGGCCCAGCCCTGCCAGTCGTTCTCGGCGAGGCCGTCCTCGATCGATGCGATCGGGTAGCGCTCGAGCCAGCCGGCGTAGAGCTCGGCCATCTCGGCGCTGCTGCGCGGCGGCGCCCCGGACTTGCGGAACACGTAGCGTCCGTCCTCCCAGAGCTCGCTCGCGGCCGCGTCGATGGCGATCCGGACCTGGCTCCCCGCTCGGTACCCGGCGGTGGCGATCGCCTCCATGATGGCCTGCAGCGCCTCCTCGTCCGAGGCGAGGTTCGGGGCGAACCCGCCCTCGTCGCCGACGCCGGTCGAGAGGCCGCGGCCGCGCAGGACGCCGCGCAGCGAGTGGAAGATCTCGGCGCCCATCCGGAGGGCGTCGGTGAAGCGCTTGGCGCCGACCGGCATGACCATGAACTCCTGCAGGTCGACGGTGTTGTCGGCGTGGGCGCCGCCGTTCAGGATGTTGAACATCGGCACCGGAAGAACGTGCGCGTCCTTGCCGCCGAGGTAGGCGTAGAGCGGCAGCTTGAGCGCGGCGGCCGCCGCGTGCGCCATCGCGAGCGAGACGCCGAGGATCGCGTTCGCTCCGAGGCGCCGCTTGTTGGGCGTGCCGTCGAGCTCGATCATCAGGCGATCGTTCTCCTTCTGACGACGCGGATCGCGGCCGACGAGCCGCCGCGCGAGCACGCGGTTGACGTTCGCGACCGCCTGCTCGACGCCCTTCCCCTGGTAGCGCTTCGATTTCGTGTCGCGCAGCTCGATCGCCTCGTGCTGCCCGGTGGACGCGCCGGAGGGCACGGCGGCGCGGCCGCGGACGCCGTTCTCGAGGACGACGTCCACCTCGACGGTCGGGTTGCCGCGCGAGTCGAGAATCTCACGCGCTTGAATCTTCTGGATCTTCATAGGGCTCCTCGTCGTGTGTCGTGCTTGTGTTCCGGCCGCGGCGTCGTGTACCGTTCGCCCCGGTGCGTCAGCCGCCTGTGCGCCGCCGGATGCTGCGGCAACGTTTCGCGATCGTCGCGGCCGCCGGCGTCTCGCTCGCGCTCGTCGTCGCGATTCTCTTCGGCAGTCGCGGCGTCCTCCATCTGCGGGCGCTGATCGGGGAAGAGAGCGCGATCAAGCAGCGGATCGCCGGTCTCCTCGAGGAGAACCAGCGCCTGCGGACGCAGGTGCGGCAGCTGCATGACGACGATCGCTATCTCGAGCGCCTGGCGCGCGAGCAGCTTGGGTTCGTCCGTCCCGGCGAGGTCGTGTATCGCTTCGCGGCCCCGGGTCGTCCCGCTCCGGAAGATCCTCCTCGTTGAGATCGGGCGGCGCCGGGCGCTCGCGCGGTAGCGGCGCCTCGTCCGGGCGCTCCACCGCAGGACGCCCGCTGCCCGAGCGGCCCGCGTGTGGACGGTCGTCATCGTCGTCGAGATCGTGCGGCGCGGACTCGGGCTCGAGCTCGTCCTCGTCTTCGTCCGGCGCTCGCCGGCGGACGTCCGTCTCGGGCGGCGGCGGGACGGGGCGGCGGACGTCCGGGCCGGGCGGCGCGGGGCGGCGCTCCTCGACCCCCGCCGGCGGCGGAGGCGGCGCCAGGCGCGGCGCCCCCGACGGAGCCTCGTCGGGCGGCGGCTCGACCGGCCGGCTCGGCGCGACCCGCGCCGGCGCTGGCTCGCGCGGCGGCGTCCGCAGCACGAGCGCGGGCACCTGCTTCATCTCCGCGACCTCGCGGCCGCGCAGCTTGGCGCCCTGCTTCACGCCGCGCAGGAGGATCTGCCGCCCACCGCGGTCGATCGGCATGACGAGGACGCCGCCCTCCTTCAGCTGCTCCACCAACGCCGGCGGCACGGCGGGGCCGGCACCGGTCACGAGGATCGCGTCGTAGGGGCCGTACTCGCGCCAGCCGAGCTGGCCGTCGCCCTGCTTCACGTGCGCGTTCAGGCAGCCCTCGCGCGCGAGCGCAAGGCGGGCCGCGACCGCGAGCTCGGACACGATCTCGACCGAGTAGACGTCATGCGCGAGCGCCGCGAGGACCGCCGCGTCGTACCCCGATCCGGTGCCGATCTCGAGTACGCGCTCCTTGCCCTTGAGCCCGAGCTGATCGAGCATCACCGCGAGCTGGAACGGCTGCGACGTCACCTGACCGTGGCCGATGTCGAGCGCCGCGTCGTCGTAGGCGTGCCCACGCTGCGACGCCGACAGGAAGGCCTCGCGGCGCACCCGCCGGATCGCATCGAGCACGCGGGCGTTGTGGATGCCGCGGCCCTGCAAGCGCTCCGCGAGCTGCGCGGCGGTGGCGCCGGAGGCCGGTAGCGGAAGGACGACGAGGAGCGCGAACGTGGCGAGGAACGCGGGACCCTGCCCGCGGCTCACGCCTCGTCCTCGCCGGAGATCAGGGCGTCGTACTCGTCGGCGTCGAGGAGTCCCTCGAGCTCGGACTGATCGTTCAGCTCGACCTCGATCAGCCAGCCCTCGTGGTACGGGTCCTCGTTGACGATGTTCGGGTGATCGTCGAGCTCGGTGTTGATCGCGACGATCTGACCGGTGACGGGCGCCACGAGCTCGTTGACGGTCTTGACCGACTCGAGCTCACCAAACGACTGGCCCTTCTCGACCTCGTCGCCGACGTCGGGCAGCTCGACGGCGATGATCTCGCCGAGCTCGTCCTGCGCGTGCTCCGAGATGCCGAGATGCGCGCGCGTTCCTTCGACGCGCAGCCAGAGGTGATCGTTGGTGAACTTCAGCGCATCCGACATGTGCGGCCCTCGTTTATCATCGCTCGCAACGACCGAGGTTCCTTATAGGGCCGCTCTTTTCGCTGTCAAGCGAACTCGACGCGCGGAAAAGCGAGAAGAGCCAGCTCACGCGAACGCAAGCTGGCTCTTCTCTCCCCCGCCCCCACAACCACCGCCGAGACGGCGGAACCCTACGACCGCATCCTCACGTCCCCGTGGTCCGCTCGTCTCTCCACGCCGCTGCCGCTACCCGCGGCAACGTGCGCCGGACCGTTGGTGCGACGGTGCGGCTGCACCGTCACGAGCAACCGCTGGTCGCACCGCAGTTCAGACACTTGTAGCAGCTACCGTTGCGGATCATGATCGAGCCGCAGTCGGAGCAGCTGGGCGCATCCGCCTGCGGACTGAAGCTGAGCACCGTCGAGCGCGTCCCGGCGTCGCCCGCGACGCCGATCGCCTTCGTCGGCGTGGCCGCGCTCTCCGGCGTTTGCGTCTCCACCAGCCCGACCTCGCGCCGCTGGTCGGCGGAGAGGAAGCGCGAGCCGAGGAAGCGGAAGATGTAGTCGGTCAGCGACTTCGCCATCGGGATCTCGGGGTTCTTGGTGAAACCCGACGGCTCGAAGCGGACGTGCCCGAACTTGTTCACCAGCACCTCGAGCGGCACGCCGTACTGCAGCGCCATCGAGGTCAGCGTGGCGATCGTGTCCATCAGGCCGGAGATCGTGCTGCCCTCCTTGGCCATCTTGATGAAGATCTCGCCCGGCGTGCCGTCCGGGTAGAAGCCGACGTGGATGTAGCCCTCGTGCCCCGCGATCTCGAACTTGTGACGGATCGAGCCGCAGTCGTTGTCGAGCCGGCGGCGGACCGGGCGTCCCTCGACCGCGGCGGCCGGCGCGGCAGCCTCGGTCTTGCCGGTGTTGAGCGGCTGCGTCTGCTTGCAGCCGTCGCGGTAGATGGCGATCGCCTTCAGCCCCTGGCGCCACGCCTCGACGTACGCCTCGACGATGTCGCCGACCGTCGCGTCGGCGGGAAGGTTCACCGTCTTCGAGATCGCCCCCGAGATGAACGGCTGCGCCGCGCCCATCATGCGGATGTGGCCGAGGTAGTGGATCGTGCGCGTGCCGCGCTGCGGCTTGAAGGCGCAGTCGAACACGGCGACGTCCTCGTCGCGCAGGTGCGGCGCGCCCTCGATCGTCTCCTGCTCGTCGATGTACTCGACGATGTCCTGGATCTGCCGGCTCTCGTAGCCGAGACGCTTCAACGCCGCCGGCACGGTGTTGTTGATGATCTTCAGCAGGCCGCCGCCGACGAGCTTCTTGTACTTGACGAGCGCGATGTCGGGCTCGATGCCGGTCGTGTCGCAGTCCATCATGAAGGCGATGGTGCCGGTGGGGGCCAGCACGGTCGCCTGCGAGTTGCGGAAGCCGGTGCGCTCGCCGGTGGCGAGGGCCTCGTCCCACACCCGGCGCGCCTCGCTCAGCAGCTCGAGCGGCACGAGCGACGGATCGATCTTGTGTGCCGCGGCGCGGTGCTTGCCGATCACCCGCAGCATCGCGTCGCTGTTGGGCCCATAGCCCGCAAAGGGGCCGAGCGCGGCAGCGAGCCGCGACGACTGTAGATACGCCTCGCCGCACATCAGCGCCGTCACCGCGCCCGCGTACTGGCGGCCCGCCTCGGAGTCGTACGGCAGGCCGAGCGACATGAGCAGGGCACCGAGGTTGGCGTAGCCGAGGCCGAGCTCGCGGAACGCGTGCGCGTTCTTCTCGATCTGCGGCGTCGGGTAGCTCGACTGATCGACGACGATGTCCTGTGCCGTGATCAGCACGTCGACGGCGTGGCGGAAGGCCTCGACGTCGAAGTCGCCGGCCGGCGACAGGAACTTCATCAGGTTCAGCGACGCGAGGTTGCAGGCGGAGTCGTCGAGATGCATGTACTCGCTGCACGGATTCGACGCATTGATGCGGCCGCTTGCCGGGCACGTGTGCCAGTCGTTGATCGTGGTGTCGAACTGCATGCCGGGGTCGCCGCTCGCGTGCGCAGCGTCGCCGATCGCCTGCATGAGATCGCGGGCGCGAAACGTGTCGGCGACCTCGCCGGTGGTGACGAAGCGCGTGTGCCAGTCGGCGTCGGCGAGCACGGCCTTCATGAAGTCGTCCGTGACGCGCACCGAGTTGTTGGCGTTCTGGAATGCCACCGAGCCGTACGCCGCGCCGTCGAGCGAGCTATCGTAGCCGGCGGCGATCAGCGCCCGCGCCTTGCGCTCCTCCTCCGTCTTGCAGTTGATGAACTCGAGCACGTCGGGGTGATCGACGTTCAGCACGACCATCTTGGCGGCGCGCCGGGTCTTGCCGCCCGACTTGATCACGCCGGCAGACGCGTCGGCCGCCTTCATGAAGGACACCGGCCCCGAGGCGGTGCCGCCGCCGCCCAGACGCTCGCGCGACGAGCGGATGCGCGACAGGTTCACGCCCGAGCCCGAGCCGCCCTTGAAGATCACGCCCTCGCGCCGGTACCAGTCGAGGATCGAGTCCATGGTGTCGTGCACCGAGAGGATGAAACAGGCGCTGCACTGCGGCTTCGGCTCGACGCCGACGTTGAACCACACCGGGCTGTTGAACGCGGCCTTCTGATGGAGCAGCAGGTGCGTCAGCTCGTCGGCGAAGGTCGCGGCGTCGGTCGGCGACGCGAAGTAGCCCTGCGCGACACCCCACGAGCGGATGGTATCGACGACGCGCCCGATGAGCTGACGCACGCTGCGCTCGCGCTGCGGCGTGCCGAGAGGTCCACGGAAGTACTTCGACACCACCACGTTGGTCGCGAGCTGCGTCCACGGCTTCGGGATCTCGACGTCGTGCTGCTCGAACACGACCTCGCCCTTCTCGCCCGAGATCACGGCGCTCCGCCGCTCCCACTCGACCGTCGCATACGGATCGACGCCGGCCTCGGTGAAGTAGCGGCGCAGGGTGATCCCCTGGCGTGCCTCCACCACCGGCTCCACCGCCGCCTCCACGCCCCCCGGGGAAATCGCCGTCAACGTCATGGGCGCCTGCTCCGCCTCGACTCTCCGCTCGCCCGCCGCCACTCCGTTCTCCATCCCCGCCTCCTCCGCACCGCGGCCTGGCCGGCTCCGTGCGCCGTTTTTGGTTCCGTCGCGCTTCCGAGTGCCCACACAAGATGTTGTAGTGGACCGGGGTGCAGTACACAACTCGTTGGAGTGTTGTCAAGAAAAAAATGACGAAACGATGACGGGCGCGTGACCGCGCCGTAAGTCGTCGTCTGTGCTACAGAGCGAACGCATGAGGTCCGACACTCCGCTCGCCGCGCGTGCGCTCCTCGAGCGCTGCCTCGACCGGATCGCGGGCGAGCCGGGCGCGGCCGCGATCTGGCGGGTGTGGGAGGACGCGGTCGGACCGCAGATCGCGCGCCGCGCGGCGCCCGTCCGGCTGCGCGGCCGCACCCTGATGGTCGCGGTGTCGAGCGCGCCGTGGATGCAGGAGCTGCAGTTGCTGAAGCGCACGGTGCTCGCGGAGCTGAACGCACGCCTCGGCACGCTGCTCGTCGCCGATCTGCATTTCGTCCTCACCTCGCTCGGGGAGGAGCGCCCGGCCGCAGCGTCCGCGATGCCCCGTCGGGCGTGTCCCCCGCCTCCGCGGCCGCAGGATCTCGGGACGCTCCCCGAGCCGCTCCGCGCCTGCTTCGACGACATCACCCGCGCCTGGCGCCGGCGGGCTGACCATTGAGCGGGCCACGCGACGCGACCGCCGGGATCCGCGGCCTGGATCTGCACTACCTGGATTGGGGCACGGCGGGCCACGCGCCGCTCGTCTGCCTGCACGGCATCACCCAGACCGCGCACAGCTGGGACGAGGTCGCGCCGAGCCTCGCGCGCACGCATCACGTGCGGGCGCTCGACCAGCGCGGCCACGGCGACTCGGGCTGGGCGCCGGACGGCGACTACTCGATCGAGACGCAGAGCCGCGACGTCGAGGAGTTCCTGCGCACGGTGGTGGGCGGGCCGGCGATCCTCGTCGCCCTCTCGATGGGCGGCCTGAACGCGATGACGCTGGCGACGCGCGTGCCCGCCGTGGTGCGCGCCCTCGTCGTCGTCGACATCGCGCCCCAGGTCGAGCGCAAGGGCGTCGAGCACATCCGCCAGTTCGTCACCGCCAACGACGAGCTCGACTCGTTCGAGGAGTTCGTCTCCCGCGCGCATGCCTTCAATCCGCGCCGCTCGATCGAGAACATCCGCGAGCGCTTGCGGCACAACCTGCGCCGTCTGGAGAGCGGCCGCTGGACGTGGAAGTACGACCCGGCGCTACGCAACCCCGGGCGCGCGACCGGCGACATCTCCACGCTCTGGGACCGCCTGGCGGCAATCCGCTGCCCGGTGCTGATCGTGCGCGGCGGCGAGAGCGACATCCTCGCGCCCGCGACCGCGGCGCGGCTCGCCACCCTGATCCACGCCGAGGTGCGCACCGTCCCGGGCGCCGGCCACTCCGTCATGGGCGACAACCCGGCCGGCTTCCTCGCCGCGGTCGAACCGTTCCTGGCATCCCTGCCCCCCGGCTGACACGCCGCCGCGCGTGATCGAGCTCCGCCAGCTGACGAAGCGCTACGGCGATCGCGTCGTGGTCGACGGCGTGTCGCTCGACGTGGCACGCGGCGAGCTGCTCGTGCTCCTCGGCGCCTCGGGGAGCGGCAAGACGACCACGCTCAAGATGATCAACCGGCTCGTCGAGCCGAGCGCCGGCCAGGTGCTGCTCGACGGCAGCGACGCCGCGGCAATGGCGCCGCACGAGCTCCGGCGCCGCATCGGCTACGCATTCCAGCAGATCGGTCTCTTCCCGCACCTCACGATCGCGCAGAACGTCGGCATCACGCCCCGCCTGCTCGGCTGGAGCCCCGAGCGGATCGCGCGCCGGGTCGACGAGCTCCTCGACCTGGTCGAGCTCGCGCCGGCCACGTTCCGCGACCGCCGCCCGGCCGAGCTCTCCGGCGGCCAGCAGCAGCGCGTCGGGGTGGCGCGGGCGCTCGCTGCCGAGCCCGCCGTGCTGCTCTTCGACGAGCCGTTCGGGGCGCTCGACCCGCTGACCCGCGACCGCCTGCAGCAGTCGCTGCGCGCCATCCGCGCCCGCGTCGACGTGACCATCGTCTTCGTGACCCACGACATGGTCGAGGCGCTCCTGCTCGGCGACCGCATCGCGGTGATGCGCGACGGCCGCCTCGTGCAGGTGGGGACGCCGGCCGATCTCCTACGCGCGCCCGCCGGCGAGTACGTCGCGCAGCTCATGGAGACGCCGCTCCGCCACGGACGCACCGTCGAGGCACTGGCGCGCGGCGAAACGCCCGACGGACGATGAGCGACGCCCTCCGCGCACAGCTCGCGCTGCTTCCGGCGTACCTCACCGCGCACCTCCAGCTCACGCTGACGGCGCTCGTGCTCGGCATCGCGGTCAGCGTGCCGACGGGCCTCTGGGTGACGCGCCGGCCGGCCGCCGAGCGTCTCGTGCTCGGCATCGCGAGCCTGCTGCAGACAATCCCGAGCCTCGCGCTTCTCGCGATCATGGTACCGGCGCTCGCCGCCCTCGGACGCGCGACCACCGCGGCCCTCGGCGTCGGCGTGCCAAGCATCGGCTTCCTGCCGGCGCTGATCGGGCTCACGCTCTACAGCATCCTGCCGATTCTGCGGAACACGGTCGCCGGCATCGCTGGCGTCGATCCCGCGCTGGTCGAGGCGGCGCGCGCCGTCGGCATGACCGATCGCCAGCGCCTGCGGCTCGTCGAGCTGCCGCTCGCGCTGCCGGTGATCGTCGCCGGCATCCGCACCTCGACGGTGTGGGTCGTCGGCCTCGCGACGCTCTCGACCCCGGTCGGCGCCCCGAGCCTCGGCAACTACATCTTCAGCGGCCTGCAGACGCGCAACCTCGCCGCGGTGCTCGTCGGCTGCGGCGCGGCCGCGGCGCTCGCGCTCCTGCTCGACGGGCTCGTGCACGCGCTCGAGGTCGGCGTGCGCGCCGGCCGGCGCGCGCTCGTCGCCGGCGCCGCCGCCGCGCTCGCCGCGCTCGTGCTCTACGCCGGCGCGACGCTCGCGGCGGGGGCGCTCGGCGGCGCGCGCACGGTCACGATCGGCTCGAAGACGTTCACCGAGCAGTACGTGCTCGCCGCGATCCTCGCCGGGCGCGTCGGTGCGACGTCCGGCGCGCTGCCGCGCGTCGTGCCGTCGCTCGGCTCGACGGTCGCCTACGACGCGCTGCGGAACGGCACGATCGACTGCTACGCCGACTACTCCGGCACGATCTGGGCGACGGTCATGCACCGCACCGACGTGCCGGCCGACCGTGGCGCGGTGCTCGCCGAGGTGACGCGCTACCTGCGCGAGCACGACGGCGTCACGGTCGCCGCCGCCCTCGGCTTCGAGAACGCCTACGCGCTTGTGATGCGCGAGGACCGCGCGGGCGCGATCCGCCGTATCAGCGACCTCACGGCGCGCGCGCCGTCGCTCACCATCGCGAGCGACTACGAGTTCTTCGGCCGGCCGGAGTGGACCGCCGTGCGCCGCGCCTACGGGCTGCGCTTCGCGGCGGAGCGCAGCATGGACCCATCGCTGATGTACGAGGCGGTCGCGGCCGGCGACGTCGACGTCGCGAGCGCCTTCTCGACCGACGGGCGAATCGCCGCGTTCGCGCTGCGCGTCCTCGAGGACGACCGCAGCGCGATCCCGCCGTACGACGCGATCATCCTCGCCGGCCCGCGCCTCGTGCGCGAGGAGCCGGACGCGCTCGCCGCGCTCGCCGGGCTCGCCGGCACGATCGACGCCGCGGCGATGCGGCGCATGAACGCCGCAGTCGATCGCGAGGGCCGGAGCCCCGACGCGGTCGCGGGGGCGTTCCTCGCCGGCCTAGCCGGAGCGCGCTGAGAACGGCGCGTCGGCCGCCGCGCCGCGCTCCGGCGGATCGTCGAAGAGCGAGCGCTCGGCCGCCTCGACGCCGCACCGCACCAGCCCCGGCACGTCGAGCTGCGCCTCGGCCGCCGCCACCTCGGCCTCGGTCGCGGCCGTCGTCGGATGGCGCGGGACGAAGAGCGTGCAGCAGTCCTGATCGGGCAGCACCGACGTCTCGAACGTGCCGATGCGCGCGGCGTGCGCGATGATCTCCGCCTTGTCCATGCCGACGAGCGGCCGCAGCACCAGCATCGGCGACGCCGCGCCGATGACGGTCATGTTGGCGAGCGTCTGCGACGCCACCTGCCCGAGGCTCTCGCCGGTGACGAGGGCGCTGGCACGGCTCCGCGCGGCCAGCTCCGCCGCGATGCGCAGCATCATTCGCCGATAGAGGACGACGCGATGCGAGCGCGGCACGCGCGCGACGATCTCCGCCTGGATGTCGCCGAAGGCGACGACCCACAGCTCGGAGTGCAGCTGCCAGCGCGTGAGGTGCGCGACCAGCTCACGCGCCTTGTCGCGGCTCGCGCGGTCGGTGTACGGCCCGCCGTGGAAGTGGACGAAGCCGACGCGGCACCCGCGCTGCATCATGCGGTGGGCGGCGACCGGCGAGTCGATGCCGCCCGAGAGGAGGCAGGTCACCTTGCCGCTGATGCCGGTCGGCAGACCGCCCGGACCGCTCAGCTTCCGCCCCGAGACCAACGCCGAGCCGGGCAGCATCTCGACGGCGATCGTCAGCTCCGGGTGGTCGAGATCGACGCGCATGCCGGTCGCGCGTCCGACCGCCTCGCCGACGCGCGCGCTGATCTCGGGCGAGGTGAGGGGGAACCCCTTGTGCGCGCGGCGGGTGACGATCGCGAACGACGATGCCGGGTTGCCATGCGCAGCCGCGACCGCCGCGGCGCACACGGCGTCGAGGTCGGGCCTGGTCGAGACCCCGTACGAGAAGTTGGCGACGCCGAACGTCATGGCGACACGCTCGCAGATCGCGTCGAGCGTCGCGCCTTCGGCGAGCCACATGACGATGCGTCCCGGCAGGCTCTGCGCCCGCGTCACGCCGAGGCCCATCGTCGCCGCGCGCAGGTTCGAGACCAGGCGCGACACGAAGCGGTGGCGGTTGCCGCCTTTCAGCGCGATCTCGTGGTACCGCACGACGAGGCACGCCATCGGCGGACGATACCACCGCGCTTCCGACGGCGCGAACCGCCTGCTAGACGAGAGGCATGGACTGGCGCCGGCTGAACGCGGCGCGGCCGCCCGCACCGGCAACCGCCCGCGCGGAGCTACGGCCGAGCATCCGCGACTTCACCCAGTACCTCGGCGCCGGTCGGAGCGCGCTCGCGGTCATTCCGCTCCTGCACCGCCGCGGTCCAGCCGCCGGGAGCGATCTCGCGGCGATCGCGGCGGCGCTCGACGAGCTCGAGATCCCGGCGCTGGCCGTCGCGACCGAGCCGAGCGTCTTCGCGGGGCGCCTCGACGATCTCACCGCCGTCGCGGGCGCGGCATCGGCGCCGGTCCTGCGCTACGACTGCGTCGCGGACGAGGAGCGTCTCTACGAGTCGCGCGCCGCCGGCGCCGACGCGGTACTGGTGCCGGTCGCCGTCGCCGGCGACGCGCTCGCCCGCCTCACGGCACTCGCGCGCGCCATCCACGTCGCGATCGTCGCCGAGGTCGCCACCGCCGCCGAGTGCGAGCACG
Organism: Binatia bacterium; assembly: GCA_036496285.1. Classification (GTDB taxonomy): domain Bacteria; phylum Desulfobacterota; class Binatia; order UTPRO1; family UTPRO1; genus DP-19. Next base: position 3,832 of record DASXLI010000008.1, on the reverse strand, counting down.
CGCTCGCGGCCGGCGCGGCGGTGCTCGCGCTCGCCCCCGGCGCGTTGGCGCTCGCCGCGCACGTCCCGCCGCGCTGGCCAGTGATCGCACAGGAGCCGCTCACGTCGCCCGCCGACCTGCGGCGTCTGCACGGCCACGCCGACGCCGTACTTCTCGACGCAGCGCTGTGCGGCGCCGCCGATCCGGCGGCGGGCGCGCGCGCGTTCGTCGAGGCCGCGGCCATGCTCGCCGCATGAGCGCACCGCGCGATACGGGCGCCGGCGCCGCCTTGCTGCTCCGCCTGCGGGCGGCGCTCGACGCCGCACCGACGCCGTCGGACTCGCCGGCCGGCATCGCCGCCGCCGTCCTCGTACCGCTCTTTCTGCAGGACGGCGCCCTGCATCTCCTCTACACGAAGCGCAGCGAGACCCTGCCGCACCACCGCGGGCAGGTGTCGTTCCCCGGCGGCCGCCACGTCGCGGACGCGGATCCCACCATGCTCGCGACGGCGCTGCGCGAGACCGAGGAGGAGATCGGGGTCGCGCAGGCCGACGTCGAGGTCCTGGGCTCGCTCCCGCCCATCCATACGCTCGGCTCGAACTTCCTCATCAGCCCCTTCGTCGGCGTCTTCCCGCATCCCTACGAGTTCCGCCCGAACCCCTACGAGGTGAGCGAGATCTTCTCGGTCCCGCTCGCCGTGCTGCTCGATCCCGCGACCGCGACCGAGGACGACTGGACCGCCGACGACGGACGGGTGCTGCGGGTCGCGTGCTATCGCTACGGCCGCCACATGATCTGGGGCGCGACCTACGCGATCACGACGTCGCTCATCGAGCTCGTGCAGGCGATGCACGCGGGCGCCTGAATCGGCGCATCCCGGCGCGCCGATTCGAATTGACAGTACGAAAGGCCGCTCATAAGGTGCGCTCGGGGAGATGGGATGCGGTCGGCGCGTCATCGTGAGCAACGTGACGGGATCTGGCGTCGTCGTTTCGGCGTAGTCACGGCGCTCGTCCTCGTCACCGGCACGATCCTGCTGCTGGTGACCAAGCTGGAGTGGCACCGGCCGACGGCCGAGCTGGCGCACCCGCTCGACGTGCTCGGCCGCACCAGCACGATCGACGTGCGCATCGCGGACCTCCAGACCGGCCTCAGCCGGAGCCGCGTCGAGATCGAGAGCGGCGGCACCACGACGGTGCTCGCGAACGAGGAGTATCCCGCAGCGTCGTGGCGCAAGAGCAGCGTTCCGGAGAAGACCCTGTCGATCCCGCTGCAAGCGATCGAGCGCAAGATCCCGGAGGGGCCGCTCACGATCCGCGTCTTCGCCGACGACTACTCGTGGCTGCGCTTCTTTCGCGGCGAGCGACCCGCTTTGGAGGTGCACGCCACGGTCGACGTCACGCCGCCGACGCTCGAGGTGCTGTCGACGGAGCACAACGTCAAGGTCGGGGGCGTCGAGTTCCTCGTCTACAAGGTCTCGAGCGACGCCGTGCAGAGCGGCGTGCAGGTCGACAAGTATTTCTTTCCAGGCAGCCCGGGGATGTTCGACGATCCCGGGATGGTCGGCGCCTTTTTCGCCGTGCCGCAGGATCTCGATACGCGCACCACCCCGAAGGCCGTCGCCGTCGACGCGGCGGGCAACCGGCGCGAGGTCAACTTCCACACGGTCGTGAAGCCGCGCAAGTTCGCCGACAAGACGATGCCGCTCGACGACGCTTTCCTCGAGCGCAAGGTCCCGGAGCTGCTCGCCGCCAACGGCGCGCCGCCGCAAGCCGATCTCGTGCAGGGCTACCTCTTCATCAACCGCACCCTGCGCAAGCAGAGCGAGGAGCGCATCAAGGAAGCGACGCGCACGTCGGCGAAGACGCCGCTCTGGGACGGGGCGTTCATGCGCCAGCCCAACAGCTCGCCGCTCTCGGGTTTCGCCGACCGGCGCTCCTACGTCTACAAGGGCGCGACCATCGATACGCAGACGCACCTCGGCTTCGACCTCGCCTCGCTACGGCAGAGCCCGGTCACCGCCGCCAGCAACGGATCCGTCGTCTTCGCGGGGCCGCTCGGCATCTACGGCGACGCCGTCATCCTCGACCACGGGCTCGGCATCTTCTCGCTCTACGGACACCTGAGCGCGATCATGACCAAGGTCGCCGCGACGGTGCAGCGCGGCGACACCATCGGGCGCACCGGCGAGACCGGGCTCGCCGGCGGCGACCATCTCCATTTCAGCGTCATGTTGTGGGGCACCCACGTCGATCCCGTCGAGTGGTGGGACGGCAAGTGGATCCACGACCACGTCACCGCCAAGCTCGACGCGTACCCGCGCACGACCGCGACGGCGCGTCGCGACAACTGAGTGGCGTCGAAGGACGCCTCCCCGTCCGCCGACGCGACGCTGCGCGCGGCCGGCGTCGCGGACGACGTCACCGCGCCGGCCGAGCTGCTCGCGCACGCGGGGCGTGCGCCCGACCTCGACCTCGCCATCGTGGCACGCCTCGGGGGGACGCCGGGCGCCGAGGGCGCGGCGGTGCTTCGTTCCATCGAGACGGCCGCCGAGCGCCTCGGCTGGAAAGCAGTGGCGAAGGAGGCGCGGCGCGTTCTCTACCGCTTCGCCCAGCGCGGCGTCGCCGTGCCGCCGCCCGCGCCCGCCGAGGAGCAGCCGCGCCTGCGCGCGCCGTCACCGGTCGAGGGCCGGGTGTCGGCGATCGACGGCCGCGGCGACCGCCTCGTGTGGATCGTCCGCGCGCGCCACGACGGCGGCCTCGCCGTGCTCACCGCCATCCTGAACGAGCCCGGCGGCTTGCGCGACGTCGCGCTCGCCGAGATGCCGCGCAAGCAGCTCCGTCGCATGGAGCAGGACCTGCACTCGCGGCATCGACTGCGCATGGTCACTGCCGACGCCGCGTACTGCGACGCGCTCCTCGAGGAGGGATTCGCCCGCGCGCGCGCCGCCGGCACGCAAGGCGTCGGCGAGTATCCGGCCTTCCGCGCCCGTCTTTTCTCGACGGAGCCGGCGCCCCGCGACCCGCCGCTCGCTGCTCGCGTGCTCGGCGGCGACGTGGCGAGTGCCGTGACCGACGGCCCGGCGCTCCTCGCCGAGCCCGAGTTCCTCACCTGGCTCCTCGACCGCTCCGTGCTCGGACCGTACGCCGCCGAGGTGAACGCGGCGCGCGAGAGCCCGCTCGTCCTGAGCCGGCCGCAGCAGGAGGAGCGCGGTCGGGCAATCATCGCGCGGGCGCTGCGCGAGCTCTTCGCCGGCGAGGCCGGCCTCCCCTACCGGCGCCGCCTCGAGGAGATGGCGTACTTCCTCCACGCGACCGGGCGCCCGGCGCTCGCGCGGGCCGCGCTCGCCTCGGCCGAGGCGCTTGGCGCGAGCCCGACGGGCGGCGAGGGGGTCCCCTTCTTCGAGGAGCTCACGCGCCGGAGCTTCGCGCTCCTCCTGCAGGAGGACGCGACGCGGGCGCGCGTCGAGTCCGAAAGCTCGCTGCTGGTGCGCCCGGGCGCGGCCACCCAGCCGCCGCGCCGGCCGCGCTGACCGCCGCGGCCCCGCGCCCTCACACCCGCAGGACGAGCCCTTCAGTCGCGCACTCGACGCCGAGCGACGCGGCGTGCTCGCGCATCTCGCGCCCGAGGTGCATGAGCACGAGGCGCTTCGCGGCAATCCGTGGCAGGAGCGTCTTCAGGTGCTCGAACTCGATGTGGCGTCCCATCGAGCCGGCGTACGCGGTGCACTCGCAGAGAAAGAGATCCGCGCCGCGCGCGAGGTCGAGGAAGCGGTCGATCCAGGGCGTGTCGCCGCTGTACAGCACGCGCTTCGCGCCGACGCCGATCTGCAGCGCGAGCGCCGTCTCCTCGA
>DASXLI010000007.1:0-32133 GCA_036496285.1 Binatia bacterium | reverse complement strand
CTCCGTGTTGCTCGTCGGCGGCCTTCTCCTGCTTCTGATCGTTCCCGGTTCGGCGCGCGCACAGGTGAAGAACGCGGAGTGTATCGCGCTCGCCGACTTCGCTGCGGACCGGGTCGGCGCGTTCCCTTCCGACTGGCGGGTCCGAAAGGCCGCGGGCGAGGCCGTCTACACGGTGCACGAAGGGGACGGAAGGCGGTTCCTCGCGGCCGAGTCGCGCGGGCTCGGCATCCAGGCAGCCAAGCAGCGGGAATGGGACCTCGACGCGTATCCCGTCCTCGCATGGTCTTGGCGCGCGCGCGAGTTTCCCCGCGGCGGCGATGAGCGCGCGTCCGCCACCAACGACAGCGTCGTCGCTGTCTACATGCTGGTCTCCTACTCCTCGATCCGCGGACCCAAGGCGGTCAAGTACGTTTGGAGCGAGAACGTCCCGGTCGGCACGGAGCTCACCTCGAACATGGGCCTCACGCAGGTGCGCGTGCTGCGCAGCGGAGCGGCGGAGCAGGGCACGTGGGTCGAGGAGCGCGTCAACGTGCGCGACGACTTCGAGAGGCGCTTCGGGGAGTCCACCGCCCCGACCCCGGCCGGCATCGCCGTCCTGACCGATTCCGACGACACGAAGTCCTTCGCTGCCGGCGACTACGCGGACTTTCGCGCCTGCCGCCGGTGATCCTGGCGCATCGCGCCTTGACCGGCGCTGATGCGAACGAGCGCGACCCGTTTGCCGGGTCGCGCTCGCGCCCGCCCGGGGCCTACTTCACCGGGGTCTTCAGCGACAGCATGTAGGCGACGACCTCGTCGAGCTGCTGATCGGTCATCTTGATCTTCGGCATCTTCGCCTCGGGCATCTTCGACTTCGGATCGCTGATGTAGGCGCGCATCCAAACCTCGTCGCGCTTCGCGCCGACGCCGTCGAGGGGGCCTCCCTTGTCGACCATCTTGCCCGCGTCGCCCGCGATGCTGTGACATACGCGGCACTTTTCCGTGTAGAACGCCGGCGCATCGCCAGCGCCCGCGACTCGTCCGTGCCCCGCAGTCGCAAGAATGAGAATCGCTCCAGCCAAGATCCGCCTCATATTCATCGACCCCCTAGAGTTTTCTCACAGCTGAGAATCCGCACGCGGCGCTTCATATCTCAGACTGCGAATCCGCCGCAATGATTGCCTCGAGCGGCCCGTCGAATACAGCGCATACGAGATATTCGTTTACACGGGAAACATTCATGAGGTATGGACCGGAGCGATTCGCGTTGCACCTCAGGGAGAGAGGAAGCCTGCGCATGACGAACGCTGGATGGGTAAGGGTCGTCTCGTGGATCGCGGCGGTTTCGTCGCTGGTCCTCGTCGCGGGCTGCAGCGGTGGCGGTGGCGGCGGAGGTGACGGCTCGGGCAACGGCGGCCCCTTTGCCGGCGGATTCGTCGGACTCGCCAACCCCGACTTGAACCAAACGACGTGCGGCGAGTGCCATCCCACGGAGCAGGGCAACTGGGAGCAGACCGCGCACGCGCATGCGTTCCAGACGCTCGACGCGATCCACCAGTCCGACCCGTCACAACCGTGCGGCGTGTGCCACAACGTCGACGAGAAGGGCAACGATCTCACCGACCCCATGGTCGGATGGCCAGGCACGCCCGTCGCGGCGCTACGCAACGTGCAGTGCGAGAACTGCCATGGTCCGGGAGCGCAGCACATCGCCGACCACAAGAAGCACCCGGAGGCCACGCTCGCCGTGTCCACCATGACCGGCTGTGGGGAGTGTCATCAGGGCGAGCACCATCCCTTCGTCGAGGAGTGGATGCAGTCGGCCCACGCCAACTCCAATCACACGGGCGCGGAGTTCGGTCTGAACGTCGCGGGTGATCCCGAGTGTGCGCCCTGCCACGTCGCCCAATCCTTCATCGCCTTCATCAAGAGCGGCGGGAGCGATCGGTTGATCGTCGCGGATCCGCAGCCGATCACCTGCCCGGCGTGCCACGATCCGCACGGCAACGGCCACGCGGCGCAGCTCCGCCAGCTTCCGGATCAGCCGATCGTCTGCGGCCAATGCCACCAGTCGGGACCGACGGACATCAACGGTGCGCCGCATCATCCGCAGCTCGACATGCTCCTCGGCACCGGAGGATTCCGCTTTCCGGGTGAGGAGTTCCCGGGCGCCGCGACGCACGGCAACACCGATCGCAATCCCGATCTCTGCGCCAACTGTCACGTCGTGACGGAGCCGGGCGTCAGCGGCCCCGTAGCGATTCCGGCCGAGACGGGGCACACCTTCGACCCGCTGCCCGTCGATCCGGCCACCGGCCAGCGAAACTTCTCGAAATGCCTCGAGTGCCACGGCGATCCGGGGTCGATCATCGACCCGCATCAGCAGAAGGTCCAGAGCCTCGTCGATCAATTGCAGGCCGCCGTCGACGCTGTCCCGGCGGACAAGCGCGACAACGACACCTACAAGGGCGCGGTCTTCAATCTGAACTTCGTGGTCGCGGACAAGAGCGTCGGCGTACACAACCCGGCATTGACGCTGCAGCTGCTGCAGGTGTCGATCGCCAAGGTGCAGGCGCTGTAGACGCCACGTGGTGCGGGGGCGGAGCCACACGGGATGGTGGCTGATCGGGATCGCGGCCGTGGCCGGCGCGCTCCCGGCGTGCCAGCTCTGGCAGCGCGCGCAGCCGACGCTTCCCACCATCGTCGGCGCGCAGAACGTCGGCACCGAGCGTTGCCTCGAGTGCCATGACGAGGTTCTGAAGCAGTATCAGGGCACGCCGCACGTCGCGGTGCTCCATCGCGCCGACGGCTGCGAGACGTGTCATGGCCCGGGAAGCAAGCATGCCGAGAGCACCTCGCCGGACGACATCGTCGGCACGGCGGCGCTCCGCGCGCTCGGCGCGCCCTCGCGTTCCGCGCTCTGCCTTCGCTGCCATGAGCGTGACGTGCCGCAGTTCCAGTGGAGCGAGCATGCGACCGCCGCGGTATCGTGCTGGGACTGCCACGCCGAGGCGTTCCACAAAGCCGTGCCCGAGGCGGACGCCGCCCCGATCTTGCCGATGCGGGCCGATCCGCAGCAGCCGGGAATGCGCGACGAGCCGTGGATCTCGGCGCGCCATGGGCAGGGGGAGCTGCCGCTCTGCTACCGCTGCCACGCCCAGGTGAGCGCCGACTTCATGCTGCAGTTCCACCATCCGGTGCCGGAAGGCCGGATGCGCTGCACCGAGTGTCACGCGGTCCACGGCGAGGCGCGCAATCTCGCCCTCGACCGCGAGAACAGCCATTGCCTGTCGTGCCACTCGGAGATGCGCGGTCCTTTCATCTTCGAGCACCTCGCGCTTGAGGACGGGTGCGTCGCCTGTCACAGCCCGCATGGCTCGATCGTCGAGAAGCTGCTCACCCAGGACAACAACGGGCTCTGTCAGCAATGCCATTTCGACGCCAACTACCCCCTGATCGGCAGCGTCGACCACACGGGCTTCCTCTCGGGCGGCGCGCGCTGCTGGGATTGCCATTTCCAGATCCACGGCTCCAACACGAACGAGAACTTCATGCCGTTGCGCGGCGTCGCGGGAGCAGGCCGGTGAGCGTCGGTCGCCTGCCCGGCGCGGCGCTCGGGGTGCTCGCGTCGGCGGCGCTCGTGCTGGCGATGCCGGCCCCGAGGCACGCCGACGCGGAGGATGCACCGCCGGCGTCTGCCCAGGCGAGCGCCCCCGCCGCCGAGTCCGGCGCGGGACTTCTGAACGGTTGGACCACGACCTCCAGCGGTCGCGTCGTGGGCCGCGGCGTCGCCGTCCACGGCGACGAGCGCAAGTACCGCGAGGACTACGACGATCTCGGTAGCGGCGGTGGCGCGTCGGGCGCGACCTCCGCGTACGATGCCGCCGGCCACTATCTCCAGCTCGACGGGGCCTTTCTCGAGCAGCAGAAGGGCACCGACCTCGATCAGGGCGAGCTGCACGTGCGCGGTGGGCAGTGGGGACGGTGGGGGATCACCGGCGACCTGACGCGCAGCCAGGCATTCTACGACGACACCTACGGCGGCCCGCTGCACGCGTTCCCGTTCACCAACGGCCTCGGTCGCGATCTCGTCACCACGCGCACCAACGGCCGGTTGAAGTTCGAGTGGCTCTTCGGCGACCGGGGACGGGCCACGCTCGACTATCGCCACGGCGAAAACGACGGCAACCGCAGCATGATCAAGGGCTCACTCGTCCAGAGCCTGGCGCCCTTCGCGTTCCGCTTCCCGGCGTTTCAATCGCTGCACGTGCACGGGGACGCCGTCGATTTCCGGACCACACTGCCCCTCGGGCCGCTGCTCCTCCTCGTCACCAGCGGCTACACGGACGAGCACGACCGGACGACGACGCGCGAGACGAACTGGGGCCCCGACGCGCTCAGCGATCGGAGCGGCTACCGCGACGACGTCCACGTCAAGATGGCGCGCGCGGGCGTGGACCTCTCGACGCCGCCCGTATGGCCGGTCTTCGCGCAGGCCGGCTACGACTTCCTCTACGCCGACACCGATTCGGGCTCGAGCTACTCGCAGTTCGCGGGAACCAGCGGATCCGAGCTCGTGCGCAGCGACGATGGCATCTCCGTCCAGGATCGCGGCCACCTCGCCCACGGCGGCGCGATCTTCACGCCGGTGCGTGATCTCCTCGTGCGCGTGGCGTACAGCATGGTCGACCGCAATCGCGACGGCGCCGGCACCGAGCTGCGCAGCACCGGCATCGCCACGCCGCCGCAGACCGTGCGGAACACCGGGGCGAAGGATCTGTTCCGCCAGAACCCGCGGCTCGAGATCACCTATGCCGGCCTTCCCCGGACGCTGCTGCGCGCGCGCTACGCCTACGAGCACAGCGAGCGGGACCTCGACTACAGCATGCTCGGACCGGCCGTTGCGCCGCTCGACCCGGTGGAGCGGCTCGAGCGGACGAACTCGGACCAGGACATCCACGTGGCCGATTTCGAGGCCCGCGTGCGGCCCGTCACCCCGTTGCTCCTGAGCACCGGGTACGAGTATCGCCACGAGCACGATACCGAGGATCTCATCCAGGTCGTCGACGAAGCGGTGCTCGGCGACCGTACCCGCCATCGCGACACCGTGTACGCGAGCGCGCGTGTGCGCGCCGGTGGGCGAACGAGCTTCGACGTGCGCGGCGAGTACCAGCACGAGCATTTCGACCGGACGGACGCCCCCGGCGACTCGACGACGTCCGTCAGCGCGGAGATGGTGACTGCCCGCGCCGTGAGCGTGGTCACCCCTCGCTTCACGCTGACGAGTCTCTTCTCACTCGCCAATCGCGACCAGAACGTGGGCGGTCCGCCGCGCCTCGTGCTCGGGACCTTCCGGCCAATGGAGTTCCGCGGCCGTTCCGTGACCGGCGCCGTCGCCGGATCGTACACCATCGACGACCGCACCGACGCCCAGTTGCAGTACTCCATCGTCGACGCGGGGGGCTCGCTCGACAACGTCGGTCAGCGCGTGCTGTTCACGGTGGGCCGCCGTCTGAGCGAGCATGCCCGGATCGCCGTCGGGTACGCGTACCTCACGTTCGATCAGGGCTTGTACGGCGGCGATGACTACGCCGCGCACGTTGGCTGGACCTCGCTCAATCTCACGTTCTGAGGCGCGTGCTGTGCGCGCGGCGCCTCACAACGCGCCGCGCGTGCGCAGGTCGCGCAGCACGTAGAGGACGTACAGGACGATGCCGGCACCGCCGGCCATCAGCCCCGGTCCGAGGAAGGCGCCGATCGTCCAGGGCACCGGCCACGCCAGGCAGGTGAGCATCGAGAGGAGCGCGACGAGCATCGCGAGCAGCGCGAGCGTGAGCAGCGATTCGTTGCGGATCATCGCGCGGCCTGCTGCTCCGGATGGACGGGGCCATGACAATCGAGGCAGGCGAGCTCCGCCGCCGTCCCCTCGCCCAGCAGATCCTCGTGCTTGTCCTTGAACAGCTTCGACTCGCCATGACAGCGCAGGCAGTTGGTGAAATGATACGATCCGCCGTGGATCTTGATCGGCAGGGTGTACGTGCCGGTGGCGTAGCGCAACAGGTGGCGTACCCCGTCGAGCTTCGCCTTCACCGGGCCGAACATCGCGTAGTCGGTGTGGCACGTGTAGCACTGGTCCTCGAGGATGAACCGGTTCTTGTAGTGCGTGGCCGCGAGCGTCTTGCTGTCGGCGCTCATGAGATCGTGCATCCAGGGCTCCATGATGTGGCAGGAGCCGCAGAATTCCGGGCGCTCCGCGTCGTTGACGGCCCCGACGGTCCCGAGGGCGAGGGCGACGCTCGGCAGGACGGCGAGCCCGAACAGCAATCCCCAGTGGCGGCTGGGCGAGTCGCCAATATTGCGCCGCAGCAGGAGCGCGATGACCCCTCCCGCCGCCACCGCACCCACGACGAACGCGACCGGCTGCTGCATCGTCCCGCCCGTTACGCCATCACGGGTCGGAGCGCAACGGCTCGTGGCCGCGGGCGCCGCTTCTTGCTGACGCGGCTCGGATGGACGTAGATGGGGGTGCAGCTCCCGAGCATCGCTCGGGCCCCCGGAAGGCGGTGAGCAATGCTGGTCGCAATGTGGATGACGGACGATCCGGCGACCGTCCGCCCGACGGCGACCATCGCCGACGCCGCGGAGCAGATGTCCCGGCGGCGCTTCCGCCACCTCCTCGTCACGGATCGGCCGGGGAAGGAAGGTGAGCTCCTCGGCATCGTGTCGCTGCGTGATCTGGCGCGCGCCTTCCCGCCCCACATCAATCCGCTCTCCGCGGCGGGTTGGACCGACGGTCCGCGGCAGCCCGTCGGGGAGGTCATGACGCGGCAGCCGTGTACCGTCACTCCCGAGACGACGCTCGAGGACGCGGCGCGCCTCCTGCTCGAGCGGAAGTTCGGCGCCTTGCCGGTGGTCCGGGGAAAACGGCTCGCGGGCATCCTCACGGAGGCGGACGTGTTCAAGGCGCTCCTCGAGATCATCGGCTTCATTCCCGGGGAGACCGCGTCGCCGGGCGTACGCGTGACCTTCGACGTCCTGGAAGGCGAGAACGCGATCGCGCTCATCGTCGAGCTGGCACGCACGCACGGCATGCGCGTGGCGAGCGTATTGACGATGGAGCACCGCGGGCGGCATCTGGCGGTGGCGCGAGTCCTCGGGGGAATGGCCGACGGCTTCGTGGGCGGCGTGTGGAGCTCGGGGCATCGGGTCTTGAGCGTCGTCGTGGACGGGGAGCATCGTCCGCCGTCCGACGCGACGTAGAGACGAAGGAGGACCGCGTGGATTTCGAGAACTCCGAGCGGGCACGGCCGTACATCGAGCAGGCGGAACGCTTCGTCCGCGAGCGTGTCGTTCCGAACGAGCAGACCTACGTCGACCAGCTGGCGGGCACCGACGACTGGCGGCGGTGGCGCATTCCGCCCGTCCTCGAGGAGCTGAAGGCCGAGGCCAAGGCCCTGAGCCTCTGGAACCTGTTCCTGCCCGACAGCGAGTACGGCGCCGGACTCGACAACCGCGACTACGCGCCGATCGCCGAGATCACCGGCCGAAGCTTTCTCGCGCCCGAGGTCTTCAATTGCAGTGCGCCCGATACGGGCAATGCCGAGGTGCTCGTGCGGTACGGCTCGGCAGAGCAGAAAGCGCGATGGCTGACGCCGCTGCTGGCTGGTGAGATCCGCTCGGGCTTCGCGATGACCGAGCCGGCGGTCGCGTCCAGCGATGCGACCAACATGAAGGCGACGTGCGAGGTCGTTGGCGATCAGGTCGTGATCAACGGCCAGAAATGGTGGACGAGCGGTGCCGGCGATCCGCGCTGCAAGTTCCTCATCTTCATGGGCGTGACGGACGCGACGGCCGATCGCCACCAACGTCACTCCATGGTGGTCGTTCCGATCGACGCTCCCGGCGTGCGGATCGTACGCATGGTGCCGGTGTACGGCCATCTGGACGAGCCGCACGGCCACGGGGAAATCGTGTTCGAGGACGTGCGGGTGCCGCGGAGCAACGTCATCGCCGGGCCCGGACGCGGGTTCGAGATCGCCCAGGGACGCCTCGGGCCGGGACGCATCCACCATTGCATGCGCGCGATCGGCGCCGCGGAGCGGGCGCTGCAACGCCTGTGCGAGCGGGCGATGCACCGCATCGCGTTCGGCAAGCCGCTCGCCAATCTCGGCGGCAACCGCGACATCATCGCCAATTGCCGGATGGCGATCGATCAAGCGCGGCTGCTGACCTTGAAGGCCGCCTGGGCGCTCGACCGCCATGGCGTGCTCGCGGCGCTCACGGACGTCTCGGCGATCAAGGTCGTCGCACCGGGCGTGCTCCAGATGGTCGTCGACGCGGCCATCCAGATCCACGGCGGCGAGGGGCTTGCCGATCCGGAGCTGACCCGCCTTGCCGCCATGGCGCGCGCCCTGCGCATCGCCGACGGCCCGGACGAGGTGCACCGCGGCATGGTGGCGCGCCTCGAATTGCTGAAGTATCGGTAGCCCATGATCTGGGGAAGCGAGTTTCGGGACAAGTGCATCGTCGTGACCGGCGCGTCGAGCGGCATCGGGCGCGAGACGGCGATCGCGTTCGGGGCCGTCGGCGCGCGCGTCGCGCTGGTCGCCCGACGTCGCGACCTGCTCGAGGAGGTCGCGGGGGAGATCACCCATCACGGCGGGACGGCATTGGTCGTCGACGCCGACGTGACCGACGGCGAGGCCGTCCGCAGGGCGATGGCGACGGCGCAGGCGCGCTTCGGCCGTCTCGATCTGGTCGTCAACAACGCGGGCGTCCTCATCCCGGGCAAGGTCGAGGAGCAGCCCATCGCGGAGCTCGAGCGCATGCTGCGCGTGAACGTCTTCGGCGCGCTCCTCGTGATGCAGCAGGCGGTCGCGATCATGCGGACGCAGGACGAGGGCGGCTGCATCGTGAACGTCGCCTCGCTCGCGGGACGCCGTGGCGTCTCGCCGCTGGGCGGCTATTGCGCGACGAAGTTCGCGCTCGTCGGTCTCACCGAGGCGCTGCGGATGGAGCTGCACGGGACACCGATCCACGTGGCGTTGGTGATGCCGGGCGTCGTCGAGACGCCGATGGTGGAGCAGGCTTCGACCAGCGCCGGGCTCGCCGAGCTGTGGCCGAACGCCCTCAACATGCCGCCGGCGTGGGTCGTCTGGGCGATCTTCGCCGCGGCGCGCTTCCGTCTCGTCGAGATCAGCGTGCCGCCCGGGGCTGCGACCCTCGAGAAGCTGGCCGCGCTCGTGCCCGGCGTCGCGGACAGCGTGCTGCACTGGGGCACCGCGGCGACGCACGTGATCGCCGATTTGCTCGGTCGGGCGCGTCGCTGAGGGCGATCGCGGAGAATCCTCTCAATACGCGACGTGTGCTTCCAGGCCGCCCGACGCCGTGCGCACCACGACGAGCCTCGACATGCAGGGCATGCAGTAGACGCGGTCACCGGGCCGTAGCTCGCGGCTCGAGCGGATGACTACCTTGCAGACCGGGCAAATGACCTCGTTCGGCGCCAGGTGGTCGCCCGCGCCCTTCCACTTGCGGTAGAAGCGCCGGTACTTCTTCGGCACCTCGTCGAACCCGGTGTCCTCGAGAATGAACCGCTGGCGTTCGCCCTCGGCGCCGGCGCCGGCCGCGGGATCGTAGCTCTGCCCGGCGTCGGCGCTCATCCCGCGAACCCGAGACGCTCCACCGACTCGAGATAGGCCCGGCCCACTCGCTCGTGCTCCGGGCGGTCGAGCCCGATGTGGCGTGCCGTCTCCTCGAGCGCGTCGAGCACGAGGTGGTCGAGCTCGCGCTTGATCTGTCCGATGCGGGCGCGGATGTGGGGAGCGCTCGCGAGTCGCCGGCCGAGCTCGTTCTCGCCGAACCCGATGTGCCGGCGCTCGTCCTTGATGATGCCGCGCAGGATTTCCGCGGTCAGCGGGTCGGCCGTGCGGGTATGGTCGTGGAACACCGCGAACTCGAGGGACTCGAGGATCACGTTCTGCGCGAAGAGCGCCGCTTCCCAATCCTTGCCGGCAACGAGCTCGAGCAGCCGCCGCTTGAAGAGGAGCAGGCTGCGCGTTGCCCGGCGCGCCACCTCGGCCTCGGGATCGGCGATGCCGAGCGACCGCATGCGGCGATAGAAGACCTCCAGGTGACGCGCCTCGTCCGCGACCTGCGTCGCGAGGAAGACCTTGGCAAGCCGGTTCGGCGCGATCGCGATCAGGCCGCTCGCGCCCTCGAGCGCCGCCGTCTCGCCGACGCAGTAGTTGCACAGCACGGTGATCAGCCGTTCGCGCTCCGATCCCGTGAGCGACGGCTCCGGGGTTTCGGGGCGGTGGCCCCATTCCAGGCCGCCGAGGTAGCCCTCGACGGCATGGAACCAGAACTCGAACGAGTGCACCTCCTCGTAGAAGGTCTCCGGGTCGAGATCGTGGACGTCCGGCGGATGCGACGCCATTGGCATCCTCCCGCCGCGTCCTACGGACGCACCGGCGTCTGATACTCGACGCCGATCCGACCGAGCCGGATCTTGAACTCCTTGAGCACCGTATCGGCGAGGACGGCCTCCATCTGCTCCGGCTCCATCGTGGCGAGATCGACGCCCTGATAGACGGCCTGGCCGCGATCCTGACCGATGCGTTCCCATTCGGCCGCGGCCTGGTTGGCGCGGAACGCGTCCGCGAACGTCGCGAGCATGAAGTAGGAGAGGTCCTTCTGCATGCGCTCGATCTCGGGCTTCTTCTCGGGGTGGGCCTTGATCAGCGAGCCGATGCGGTTCTCGCCGAACCCGACGTGCCGGCGCTCGTCGGCGATCGTCCCGGAAAGCGTATGCGCGAACTTCGGATTCATCTCCTTGTTGAGCGCGTGCATCATCTCGAAGACGCTGAACGCCATGCCCTCGAGGACGATGTTCTGGCCGACGACGCCCGCGATAAAGTCCTTCTTGTCGACCTTCTCCAGCAGCACGCCTGCGAACTTCACCAGGTTCGGATTTGCATAGTGGCGGATCGTGTCCTCGAGCGCGTCTTTCTTCACGCCGAGATCGTAGAGCCGCTGCGTGAAGATCTCGACGTGCCGTGCCTCGTCGAGCGTCTGGGTCGCGAGGAATCGCTTGCTGCCCTCGTCCGGCGCCGCGTTGATGAGGCCGGAGGAGGCGGCGAGGGCGCACCGCTCGCCGACCACGAGCTGGACGCTGCTGCGGATGGCGTCCTCGTGGATGACGGCGTTGGACAGCAGCAGCTCCGGCTCGCGTTCCCCGGGCGCGTGCCCGTATTCGGTGCCTTCGAGGTACGCCTGCGGACAGGACTCGAGCCAGTTCTGGATGGAATACGCCGAGAGGAAGTCAGCCATCGCAATGCCTCCGTCTTCGCGCCGCGGCGGCGACGACCGTCGACGCCGGATGGGGGTGTAGGACCGCCGACGATGTTGCAAGCGACGTGCCGCGCGTCGCACGCTGCGACGCTCGCCGTGTCGTCGCTTCCGCGCCGTGTCCGTCAGAGGATTCCCATCCCCGCAAAACGCTCACCGCGAAGTTTCCCACCGGTGCCAAAGACGTCCTGGAGAGCACACGTCGCCGAGGGCGATCGCCGCGGCACGGGATTTGGAGCGACTCCAGGCATGCTCGTACGCCAGCTGATGGAAAAAGAGATCCTCACCATCCACGAAGACGACCACCTCGATGTCGCCGACGGCGTCATGCGATTCAGCCGTGTGCGTCACATCCCGGTCGTGAGCGATGGCGAGGTCGTGGGCATCGTGTCGCAACGCGACCTCTTCCGGGCCGGGATCTCGTCCGTGCTCGCGTTCCGCGGCAAAGCGGAGCGCGAGTGGCTGGCGAAGATCTCGATCGACGAGGTCATGACCGCGCCGGTCTTCACGATCGGTCCCGACGAGTCGGTGCAGTCCGCCGTGGCGATCATGCTGAACAAGCGCATCGGCTGCCTGCCCGTGGTCGAGGGTGGCAAGCTCGTCGGCATCTTGAGCGAGAGCGATTGTCTGCGTTGCCTCGCCCGTCTGCTCGAGATCGGGGAGGCCAGGGAAGGGCTATCCGAGCTGCCCAAGGGGATGTGAACCGGGCGCATCCCCGTCGCGATACCAGGACCAGAGCGCGCGAAGCGCGGTCCACGGGTCGAAGGGCCCGGCGCTGTCGAAGACGACGTGGGGCTCGTCGGCACCGAATGCCTCGTACTCGCCGCGTTGCTCGAGATAGGTCTCCCAACGCGCGTCCGAAAGCGAGCCGTGACGGCTGCACAACCGTTCGCGAACGGCCTCTTCCTGCGCGCGGCATTCGAGGAAGACGTGACGCCCGTGCTGGGAGGCGGCCGCTTGCGCGAGGCGGTCCCGCTGGGCCCGCCGCAGGAACGTCGCGTCCGCCACGACGCCTCGACCGCTCCGCAGGGCCTCGGTGGCCCGCGCGATGAGCACGCCGTAGACCGCATCGCGCGCCTCCGGAGTGTAGGGTCCGCCGCCGTAGAGCCCTGGGCTCGTGCGGGGTGACGCCTCCTTGCGCAGCCGATCGGAGCTCAGGAGCTCGAAGCCCGTGGCCGCGGCCACGGCCTCGGCGATCGTGCTCTTGCCGGTGCCGCTCAGCCCTGCGCAGGCGATGAGTGCCGGACCCTCGCTCTGCCAGGCGTACTGCAGCGCCAGCGCGAAGTATCGTCGGCTGTGCGCCAGTGCCGCCGCGCGGTCGGCGGGCGGGACCTCGTGCTCCCGGCTCTTGATCCCCTCCACCGCGCCGCGCACGCAGGCGCGGTAGCACGCGTAGAAAGGCAGCAGCCGCTCGATGCCGGCGTCCCGCGCAGTGGTGACGTAGCGGCGGACGAAGTCGCGCACCAGGTCGTCTCGGCCGCGCAGGCGCAGGTCCATCGCCGTGAAGGCGATCTCCGACGCCACGTCGCTGCAGCGCAGCGGCAGCGAGAACTCGACGCAGTCCACGACGTAGATCCCGGACGCCAGCGCGGGCAGTCCCGTCGCGGGGACGGGTGCGTCGAGGAAGTAGACGTGCTCCGCGTGCAGGTCGCCGTGCCCCTCGCGGACGCGCCCGGCGGCGACGCGCTCGCGCAGCAGCGATGCGTGACGCTCGATGAACCAGGGACCGTGATCGCGCAGCATCGCGTGCAGCTCCGGTGCCAGCGCGTCGCCGACGAGCGGGACGGCGAGCTCGACCGTCTGCCGCCACGTCGCTGCGAGCGCGTCGAGGGGAGCGACGACCGTGCAGGAAGGCGCGCTCGCGTGGAACCGCGCTATCAGCTCCGCGAGCTCCTCCAGCATCCCGCGCCCGACCGTCCCGGCGTCGATCAGCGCCGCCAGCGTGCGCCCGGCGGGAAGCCGACGCATGCAGACGAGATGGTCGACGGTCTCTCCCTGGCCGTCCAGCTCGAAGCGGCCGCGGGTGCCGCGCGTCACGCGCTGCACCCCCAGATAGACGGCCGGCGCGAGACGGCGATTCAGCCGCACCTCCTCGTCGCAGAACACGCGCCGGGCGTCGCGCGTGGTGAAGTCCAGAAAGGAGAGGCGCACCGCCTTCTTGAGCTTGTAGACGCGCGATCCCGCGAGGAAGACGTGCGAGATGTGCGTCTGCACGTGCTCCACGACGGACGGACGCTCGGGATAGAAGCCCGGATCGCGGAGCGCCGCGATGGTCTCGTCCTGATCCTGCTCCGTCACGAGCGGTTCCTTCCGCTCAGCCATGCGGCCGCTCAGAGGACGAGGGGCGGAGGCTCCGTCGCCACGAGGTGCTCGAAGCGTGCGCGGAAGTCCGCGACGCTGAGTCCCGCCGCCGCGGCGATGGCGGCGAGGTGCTCCGCATCGTCGAAGTCGTCGCGGCGGAGCCGGATCATGAAGCGCCGCGCGATCGCGTAGTGGGTGGACGTGATATCGACCTCGCGCACCCGCGTGCGCCCCGTCGCCGGGTCCACGAGCTGGGGGAACGGGATCGGGACGAAGTGGCCGCCCTGGAGCGAGATCATCGCTCCGTTGCCGCCGCCGAGCAGGAACTTGATGGCGCAGTATCCGAGATCGCGGCAATAGGACATGTCGTAGGGAATCGGATCCATGCAGCGCAGCTCGTAGCCGATGTCGTGGGCGACGAGCGTGGTCTTGACCCCGAGGCTCCGCAGGCGCGCTTGCACCTCGTGTCGCAGCAGATCTCCCAGGGCGATCTCGGCGAGGCGGACGTGGCCGTGCTCGTCGCGCTCGACGTGCTCGAGGGCCGAGAGATCGGCTGGGTCGAGGAGGAGTGCGACGCCCTCCGCGATCACGGCGACCCCGTCGCGGCGCCCGGCGGCCAGGCGCTTCAACACGGCGCCCACGAGGGTGTCGACGACGGTGGCGAGCCTCACCGGACCGGCGCCGAACTCCTCGGGGATGAGCGTCAGGGTGGCAGCGGCGCCCTTGCCGATGCCGAGCGCGAGATGGCCGGCCTTGCGACCCATGGCGACCACGAAGTACCAGCGACCCGTCGTTTCCGCGTCCACCATCAGGCTCTGCACCAGCCCGACGCCGTGGTGGCATGCGGTCTGGAAGCCGAACGTGTCGACGTGCGGCGGCAGGTCGAGATCGTTGTCGATGGTCTTCGGCACGTGCACGACCCGCAGGCGGTCGCCCGCGCGCTCCGCCACCTTCATGGCCGAGAATGCGGTGTCGTCGCCGCCGATCGTGATGAGACGGGAGACGCCGAGGTGCTCCAGCGAGCGGACGGTCGCCTCGAGGAGGCCGGCATCCTTGGTGGGATTGGCGCGCGAGGTGCCGAGCATCGAGCCGCCGCGGAAGTGAATCCGGCTCACGTCGTCGATCGAGAGGGGACGCACATGCTCGACGTTTTCCTGCATCAGGAACTCGAATCCGTTGCGGACGCCGAGCACCTCGATGCCCTCGAGGATGGCGCGGATGGTGGCGGCGCTGATGACGCTGTTGATTCCCGGTGCGGGGCCGCCGCCGACGACGATCGCGAGCTTGTTCATGGGGATCACCTCCGATCGCGTCATGCCGGCCGGTAGCTGTGCAGGGAGCTGACGTAGTGCGCCCGCTCGAAGGCCGAGGCGTCGGCGACGTTCCGCTGGCTCATGCTGCCCTGCATCTGGCGCACCGAGCGGTAGTCGTGCGTCTCCATCCACTCGCACAGCCGGCGCTCGATCGTCCGGAGATGGTCGATGCCGCGCTGCAGGAGCGCCGAGCACACCATCGTGACGTTGGCGCCCACCATGAGCAGCTTGAGCACGTCCTCCGCCTCGTGCACGCCGCTCGTCGCCGCCATGTCGGCGCGAATGCGGCCGTGCAGGATGCCGATCCAGGTGAGCGGCAGGCGCATCGCCTGCGGCGTGCTCAACAGCACGTGCGGCCGCACCTCCAGGGTCTCGAGGTCGATGTCGGGTTGGTAGAAGCGGTTGAAGAGGACGAGCGCGTCGGCGCCCGCCTCGTCGAGACGGCGCGCCATCGACGCCATGTTGCTGAAGAAGGGCCCCAGCTTCAGCGCGACCGGGATCGTCACCGCCGATTTCACCGCGTGCAGGATGTCGACGTACGCCTGCTCGACCTGGGCCGCCGTCTCGTTCGGGTCGGTGGGGATCGTGTAGACGTTGAGCTCGATCGCGTCAGCGCCAGCGTCCTGCATCTGCCGCGCGTAGCTCGTCCATCCGCCGACCGAGGTGCCGTTCAGGCTGGCGATGACGGGGATCGCGACCGCTTCCTTCGCCTTGCGCACGTGCTCGAGGTAGCCCTCGGGGCCGAGGTGAAACTCCGAGGGCTCGGGAAAGTAGGTGAGCGCCTCCGCGAAGCTCTCCGTGCCCGCCGTGAGGTGGTGATAGAGCTCGCGGCGATCGCGGACCAGCTGCTCCTCGAAGAGCGAGTACAGCACCACTGCTGCCGCGCCGGCGTCCTCCATGCGTCGGATGCCGTCGAGCTCCGCGGAGAGCGGCGACGCCGACGGCACGAGCGGTGAGCGCAGCGTCATGCCGAGATAGGAGGTCGTCAGGTCCATCGTCTCAGCCCTCGCGCTTCGCCGCGAGATGCTCGTAGAGCTTCCAGCGTGCGTCGACGTCGTCCTGCGCCGCCTGGAGCAGGCGTTTCGCGTCTTCGGGCTGGCTCTTGGTCAGCATCTTGAAGCGGTTCTCGAGGTACATGAAGCGCTCCACGGGAATCTTCGGCGCCGGCGAGTCGAGCTGCAGGGGGTTCTCGCCCCGGGCCGCCCGGTCGGGGTGGTAGCGGTAGAGCAGCCATTGGCCGGCGTCGACCGCGGCCTTCTGATTCTGCATCGCCGTGGTCATGTTGATGCCGTGCGCGATGCAGTGGCTGTAGGCGATGATCAGCGACGCGCCGGGATACGCCTCGGCCTCGAGGAACGACTTCAGCGTGTGCTCGTCCTTGGCGCCCATGGCGACGCGGGCGACGTAGACGGTGCCGTAGCTCATGGCGATCATTCCGAGGTCCTTCTTCGGCGCCTCCTTCCCGCCGGCGGCGAACTTGGCGACCGCGCCGCGCGGCGTCGCCTTCGACATCTGCCCGCCGGTGTTGGAGTAGACCTCGGTGTCGAGCAGCAGCACGTTGACGTCGCGCCCGCTCGCCAGCACGTGATCGAGGCCGCCGAAACCGATGTCGTACCCCCAGCCGTCGCCGCCGATGATCCACACGCTCTTCTTCACCAGCATGTCGGCGACGCCGAGGAGCCGGCGCGCCTCGACCGAGTCGATGGCGCCGAGCTTCTCCTTCAAGGCGGCGACGCGATCGCGCTGCTCGAAGATGTCGGCTTCGTCCTTCTGCTCGGCGGTGAGGATGGCGTGCGCGAGGTCGTCGCCGATGCGGCCCGCGAGTCCACGCAGGAGCTCGGACGCGAACGCGCGCTGGTAGTCGATCGACAGTCGGAAGCCGAAGCCGAACTCGGCGTTGTCCTCGAAGAGGGAGTTCGACCACGCGGGGCCACGGCCGTCGGCATTCTGCGTCCAGGGCGTGGTTGGCAGATTGCCGCCGTAGATGGACGAGCAGCCGGTCGCGTTGGCGACGATCATCCGGTCGCCGAAGAGCTGGGTGGCGAGCTTGATGTACGGCGTCTCGCCGCAGCCGGCGCAGGCGCTCGAGAACTCGAACAGCGGCTCCTGCACCTGCTGCTGGCGGATCGTGCCGATCTTCACCCGCTGCCGACTGAGCTCCGGAATCGTGAGGAAGAAGTTCCAGTTGTCGCGCTCGGGCTCGCGCAGCGGCGGCTGCGGCGTCATGTTGATCGCCTTGAGTCGGGTCTGCGACTTGTTCTTGGCCGGGCAGACATCGACGCAGATGCCGCACCCGGTGCAATCCTCCGGCGCGACCTGGATCGTGTACTTGAGCCCCTGCCACTCGCGATCACGCGCGTCGCACGACTTGAAGGTCGGCGGGGCGCCGGCGAGCCGCTCCGGCTCGTAGACCTTGATCCGGATCACGCTGTGCGGACAGACCATTGCGCACTTGCCGCATTCGATGCAGACGTCCGGATCCCACACCGGGATCTCCGCGGCGATGTTGCGCTTCTCCCACTTCGCGGTGCCGGTGGGGTAGGTGCCGTCGGCCGGCAGCGCGCTGACCGGCAGCTCGTCGCCGCGCCCCGCGATCATGGGTGCCGTCACCTCCTGGACGAAGCGCGGCGCCTCGGGCGGGACGGGCGGCGGCATCGCGATGGTTCCATCGGCTCGCTCCGGAACCCGCACCTCGAAGAGCTGGGCGAGCGTGCGGTCCACCGCCTCGAAGTTCATGCGGACGACCTCGTCGCCCTTGTTCCCGTAGGTCTTCGTGATCGATTGCTTGATCGCCGCGATCGCGTCGTCCTTGGGAAGCACGCCGGAGATGGCGAAGAAGCAGACCTGCATGACCGTGTTGATGCGTCCGCCCATGCCGCTCGTCCGGGCAACCTGGTAGGCGTCGATCACGTAGAGCTTGGCGTGCTTGGCGACCAACTGCTCCTGGACGGTCCGCGGCAGCCGGGCCCACACGTCGTCGGGACCGTAGGCGCTGTTGAGCAGGAAGGTCCCGCCCGGCACGAGGCTCGACAGCATGTCGTAGCGCTCGAGAAAGCCCCACTGGTGGCAGCCGACGAAGTTGGCGCGGGTGATGAGGTAGCTCGAGCGGATCGGGTCGGGGCCGAAACGGAGATGGGACACGGTGACGGCGCCGGCCTTCTTCGAGTCGTACACGAAGTAGCCCTGCGCGTAGTTGCCGGTGTCCTCGCCGATGATCTTGATGGAGTTCTTGTTGGCGCCGACGGTGCCGTCGGAGCCGAGCCCGTAGAAGACGCTGCGAATCACGCGGTCGGGCTCGATCGAGAACTCCGGATCGTAGGCGAGGCTCGTATGGCTGACGTCGTCGTTGATCCCGAGCGTGAAGTGATTCTGGGGGCGCTCGACGCGCAGGTGGTCGAAGAGCCCCTTGAGCATTGCCGGCGTCACCTCCTTCGACGCCAGGCCATAACGGCCGCCGACGATCCTCGGCGCCGTCGTGAGGCCTCCCCAGCCGTTGGTGAGTCCCTCGTGGATCGCATTCACGCAGTCGAGGTAGAGCGGCTCGCCGGCGCTACCAGGCTCCTTGGTGCGATCGAGGATCGCGAGCGTCCGGGTCGAGGCGGGAAGCGCCTCGACGAAGCGCCGCACGTCGAACGGACGGAACAACCGCACCCGTAGCAGGCCCACCTTCTCGCCGCGCGCGAGCAGCGCGTCGACCGTCTCGTGCGCCGCCTCGGCCGCCGAGCCCATGAGGACGACGACGCGGTCGGCATCGGCCGCGCCGTGGTACTCGAACAGGCGATACGCGCGGCCGACGCGGGCCGCGAAGGCATCCATGATCTTCTGCGTGATCTCCGGACAGGCCGCGTAGTACGGGTTCACGGTCTCGCGTGCCTGGAAGTAGACGTCCGGGTTCTGCGCGGTGCCGCGCAGGACCGGATGGTCGGGCGACAACGCCCGGCCGCGATGCTCCAGTATCAGCCCTTCGTCGATGAGCGCGCGCAGATCGTCGTCGGACAGCACCTCGATCTTCGCGACCTCGTGCGAGGTACGGAAGCCGTCGAAGAAGTGCAGGAACGGCAGGCGCGTCTCGAGCGTTGCCGCGTGCGCGATCGCGGCGAAGTCCATCGCCTCCTGCACCGACGACGAGCACAGCATGGCGAATCCGGTGGCGCGTGCCGCCATCACGTCGCTGTGGTCGCCGAAGATCGACAATCCCTGCGCGGCGAGCGACCGCGCGGCGACGTGGAACACCGTCGGCGTCAGCTCCCCGGCGATCTTGTACATGTTGGGGATCATCAGGAGCAGGCCCTGGGACGCGGTGAAGGTCGTCGTCAGCGCGCCGCTCTGCAGCGCGCCGTGGACCGCCCCCGCGGCGCCGCCCTCGCTCTGCAGCTCGACGACGGACGGCACCGTGCCCCAGACGTTCCGCCGTTTGTCAGCCGTCCACTGATCCGCCCATTCGCCCATCGGAGACGACGGTGTGATCGGATAGATGGCGATCACCTCATTGACACGGTGGGCGACGGACGCGACCGCCTCGTTGCCATCGATGGTGGCAATGGTGCGGCCTACGGAGGTCATCGACACGGAGGGCATGGTAGGGGGCGCAAGCACGATGCGCGCCAAGTGGCGGCGACGACCGCCGAACGACCGCTGAGGCCCTGTTCACAAGGCGTCATGGCTTCGGGGCACGTTGCGCACGTTACGATGGGCGAACTCCGTTCCCAGATCTGACAATCGCCGTTCCGACCCTGCGTCGACGGGCACGCGCGATTCCGTGTTTCCTCGTTGCGGAGTGCGGAGTCAACCGATCGCGGGAGCGTAGGGGCAGCCGCGCCGTCGGCGGGGCTGGCGCGCGTCCTCAGCGAGCGGCGCTGCGGGGCAGGGCCCCCGCCGGGCCCGCGGGCTTCGGCGAGGCGCTTCCCCTGCGGGGTAGGACAGCCGCGAGGAGCTCCTTGCGGCTCAGCAGGAGTGGCGTGACCTCGGGATTCGAGAGGACCGTCGTGAGGTCGGCGCCGCTGCTGGCGCTCTCGATCAGCACCAGGGTCGGCACCGGCCGGCAGGCCGCGACGCGCGCCAGGACGACGCAGGCGTCGCGCGCCATCTCGAGATCGGCGACCACGACTTGGGGATGGATCATCTCGAGCAGATCCATCGCCTGCTTGGTGTCCCACGCGAGGGAGACCGAGGCGCCTTGCCGCCCGAGCGCCTGGCGGAGGCTGAGCATCGCGTCGACGTCGGTGCCGACGGTCACGACGCGCGCGTGGGCCGGCATGTGGGAGGCGAGGGTCGCGACGATCGCATCCGGATCGAGTGGCCGCGCCGCCGGCTCGACGACCGCAAGCGGCAGCACCCGCTCGGCGCCGGCCTTGGCGAGGTAGCCGTAGAGACGGGTCCGGGATCCGAGGGCGCGGAGCGCGACGAGGACGTTCAGGGCGCCCGTCGCGGCGAGGTTGACGACCGCGACCTTCGGCTGCTCGGACGCGAGACGCCCGACCGGGTCTGCGTCGAGCGCGAGCACCAGCGTGCGCTCGTCCAACGCGACATCGCCCCAGGTCCCGTCCTCGTCGAGCACCGCAACCACATCCGATGCCGAGAGTGCGGCGGATGTCGCCGGCGTGGGTGGGCGCAGCGGCGCGGGCTTCGCCGCCAGCCGGCTCTTGTCCGCGACCGGCGTCGGACCCGTGCCTGCATCCTTCGCCGCAGCATCGGTCTCGGCCCCCGGCTTCGCGGGCGCGGCAGGCGCGTTGGCCCGCAAGGTCTCGACCTCGCGCTGCAGCTCGGCCAGCCGGGCCGTCGTGGCCTCCTCGCGCTCGCGGGACTCGGCGAGGGTCTGCGCCAGCGCTTGCTCCAGACGCTCGTGCGCGGCGCGCGTGCCGGCGAGGTCGGCCGCGAGATGATCGCGCTCGCTGCTGGCCGCGCTCTCGATCTCGCGCAGTCGCTCCGCCTCCGCGGTGGCGGCCTGCAGCCTGGCGGCGGCCGCCGCCGTCTCCGCGACGCGCTCGTCGGCGACAACACGAAGGGTGACCTCACGCTCGCTCAGGCGGGCGGCCGTCGCCCAGGCCTGGCTGCGCACCTCCTGAAGCAGGGTTGCCGCATCCTGCTCACGCGCGCGGGCGGTCTCCAGGACGTTCTTCAGGGTCTCGTCGAGATGCGCCTTCGCGGCCGCCGCGCCTTCCAGATCGGCGGCCAGACGGTCACGCTCGGTCTCGGCCGTCGCCGCTCTGCCGCGCCACCGGTCGCCCTCGGACTCGAGGGACTCGACGCGACCCGCGAACTCCGCGGCTTCCGCCACGCGCTCCTCGCCGAGCGCTACGAGGCGCTGCTCGATCTCGCTCAGGCGGCCCGCCGTGATCCACGCCTGGCTGCGCGTCTCCTCGAGATCGTCCATCGCCGTCTGATCGCGGGCGCGCGCCTCGTCGAGCGCCGCCTGCAACGTCTCTTCGAGATGCGCCTTCGCCGCGGCGGAGCCTTCCAGGTCGGCGGCCAGGCGGTCGCAGGTGGTGCGCGCGCCAGTGTTCGCTTCCCGCAGCTGATCGACGACGCCGTTCAGGGTCTCGACGCGGCCGTCGAGCGTGGTGATCTCGTGCGCATGCTCCTCGCGGAACGCGGCGTACGCGGTCTCGACCTCGGCGAGTCGCCCGGACAACGACACGCCGTGGCTGCGCGCGTCCCGCAGCTCATGCGCACTTGCGCGAGCTTCCTCGAGCGCGTGCTCGAGCGCCTGCTCAAGATGCAGTGTGCCGGCGGCCGCGCCCTGGAGATCGGCCGCCAGACGGTCGCGCTCGCCGCCGAGGGCGGCGACGCGCTCACGCAGGCCGTCGGCTTCGTCTCCGAGCCCGTTGATCCGGACGTCGCGCTCTGCGAGCTCGGCGGTACGCTGCTCGACGAGCGCATGCAGCTCGGCGTCGCGCGCCGCGAGCTGCGCGCCGACGTCGTGTGCCCGATCGGTCGCCGCCTGCTCACGGACCCGGCTCGTCTCGATCGCGCTCTGCAACGATCGTTCGAGGTGCGCCTTGGCGGCGGCGGTTCCCTCGAGCTCGGCTGCCAGGCGATCACGCTCCGCGCCGATCGTCTCATGGGCGTCCCGGAGGGCGTGCAGCTCGCCCGTCAGGTCCTCGCAGCGGGCGCTGACCGACGTCACCTCGGCGGTGCGCGTCTGTAGATTCGTTTCCGCCTGAGCGAGCCGCGCCGCCGTGCCGGATGCGTGCTCGCGCGCCGCGGCGAGCGCCCGCTCGTGCGCCGTGCCTTGCTCGAGCGCACGCGCCAACGCCTCCTCGACGCGCGTCCGGGCGGCGCCGGACTCCGCCACGTCGGCCGCCAGCCGCTCGCGCTCGGTCGTGGCGTCGGTGTGTGCGTCACGGAGTCGCGCAGCCTCGCTCTCCGCGCGATCGAGACGCGCGGCCATCGCCGCGAGCTCGGTCTCGCGCTCTCCTTGCACGCTCGCGAGCAGGCGCGCGGCCGCCGCGAGTCGCGCGGCGGCTTCCTCGCCGTCACGGCGCGCGACGGCGAGGGTACGCTCGCGCTCGTCGCGTGCCTCCCACGCCTCCCGGGCCTCGTCGACGAGCTGCGCCTTCTCCGCGTGACGCAGCGTGATCTCGTTCTCGAGGTCCGCCAGCCGTACGAGCAGGACGGTGCGCTCGCCGCGCGCGGCCGCGATCTCGGCGACGGCCTGATCGCGGGCCTCCTCGGCGGCGCGCGCGGCGTCGAGGGCGCTCCGCAGGTCATTCTCCTGCGTCCCGAGATCGTGCTCGGCGGCCGCGGCGAGCGCTTCCCGGGCCCGTTGCTCGCGCGCTGCGCTGGTCTCGACTTCCGCGAGCCGTGCCCGTAGCTGCTCGAGCTCCGCGGTCCGTGCCGCCGCCGTCTCCGCTTCCCGGCGGACGAGCTCGGCGCGCTCGGTTGCGGCCGCCTCGAGAGCGGCGCTGAGCTCCGACCCCGCACGCTCCGCGCCGGCGAGGCGTGCGCCGAGCTCGCCGGCGTGCGCCGCCGCGGCCTGGGCCGTCGCGAGCTCCTCGTTGAGACGGGCGAGCTCGCTGCGCGCGGCCGCTGCGGTGCTGTCGCGGGTGTCGGCGACGGCCAGGTCGCGCGCGTGTCGCTCGCTCGCGACGTCAGCGACGAGGCGGGCCTCGAGGGCCGCACGCGCGTGCCGCTCCTCGGCGGCGCGCGCCTCGGCGTTGCCGAGGCGCGCCGCGAGCTCCGCCATCTCGCGCTCGCGCTCGGCCGTGCGCGCCTCGACGGCGCTTCGCAGCTCGGGGAGGCGCGCGGCCTCCGCGCGCGCCTCGCGCAGCTCGGCGCCGAGGCGCGCGATCTCGGCCTCGGCGGCTCCGCGCGTGTCCTCGGCGGTGCGTGCCGCGGCGCGCGCCCGTTCCAGATCTTCGTGGGCCGTCGTTGCCGTCAGCGCGAAGCGCAGCTCGAGCTCCTCACGTGCCCGGTGCTCGTACGCAGCACCTGCCTCCGCCTCGGCGAGCCGGGTATGAAGCCGGTCGAGCTCTTCCACGTGCGCGGCGGAGCGCGCGGCCGTCTCGCCCGCTTCCTCGGGCGTCTGCGCGGCGCTGCGCCGTGCCGACTCGAGCTCGGCCCTGAGCCGCCCGATCTCCGCGGCGACCTCGGCACGAGCCTGCTCGGCGTGGCGCGCCCGCTCGAGGGCCTTGCGCAGCTCCTGCTGGCCCGCGCTGCCGTCGCCGGCGAGCCGCGTCTCGAGCTCCTCGCGAGCGCGATGCTGGTGCGCCGCCCCGGCCTCGGCCTCGGCCAGGCGGGTCCGCAGCCGATCGATCTCGGTCGCGAGCTCGACGATGCGTCCGTCGACCTCGCCGGTCGCGACGGGCGCACGGGCGGCGTCCGAGCGCGCGCGCTCGAGCTCGTTCCGCAGACGCTCCATCTCGGCGAGCGCCGTCGCGCGTGCCTCGTCGGCCCGGCGCGCCGCTTCGCGCGCGCTCCGCAGCTCCTGCTGACCGCTGGCGACGCCTTGCGTGAAGCGGGTCTCGAGCTCGTCGCGGGCGCGATGCTCGTGGGCCGCGCCCGCCTCCGCTTCGGCGAGGCGCGCGCGCAAGCGATCGATCTCGGCCAGCAGCGGACCGATCCGATCGTCGCGCTGCCCCGGGCCGCTCGGGCCCGGCATCGCCTCGATGCGGGCCAGGTCGAGCTCGTTGCGCAGGCGTGCGAGCTCGGCGATCGCGGCCGCGCGCGCCTGCTCGGCGGCGCGTGTCGCCGACACGGCCCGATGCAGCTCCTGCTGCCCCGCGGTGGCGCCTCCGGCGAGCCTGCCCTCGAGCTCCTCGCGCGCGCGTTGCTCGTGCGCGGCGCCGGCCTCTGCCTGCGCGAGACTCGCGCGGAGCTGATCGATCTGGGTCAGGAGCTCGGTGGTCTGGGCGCTGACCTCGCCGGCGGGAACGGGTCGGTGGGCTGCCTCCAGCCGCGCGACGTCGAGCTCGGCGCGCAGCCGGGTCGTCTCGGCGACGGCGGTGGCACGCGCACTCTCGGCCTCCTGCAACGCCTCCTGTGCGCGCTGCACCTCGTGGCGACCGGCGGAAGCCCCGCCCGCGAAGCGGGCCTCGAGCTCCTCACGCGCGCGCCGGTCGTGCGCCGCGCTTGCCTCCGCCTCGCCGAGCTGCGCGCGCAGGCGGTCGAGCTGGCTGCGAAGATCGGTGACGCGCTTGGCATCGTCCGCGCGCGCGGCCTGCAGCGCGGAGGCGAGCCGATCGCGCTCGCGCTCCGTTTGAGCGAGGCGGGCCGCGGGGTCGGGATCCGACGCCTGGCCTTCGGCCTGTCGGGGCGGGCTCGCGCTTGCCGGCGGGGGCGGTGGCAGCGCCGCCGAGAAGCGGCTGCGCTCCTCCGCGTTGCGGCGGATCGCCTCGATCACCCGCGCCATCTCCTGTAGCGGTCCCTCGACAGCGTGGATGCGGCGCTCGTCGAAGGTGTGGGGCATGCGTGCGACCAGGATGAGGCTCGCGAGCGGAAGCTCGCGGGTAGAGAGCGGCAGGCACACGACCGCGCTCATCTCGTTCGGGTCGTCGATCAGATGGGGAACGAAACGATTGCGGTACGCGTTCTCGATCAGGTAGGCGCGTCCGTTGATCAGGCCGTGGAGCGGCATCTCCCAAGCGTCGGCCTCGCCCTCCTTCACGCTGCGGAGCCGCCGGCATCCCTGGTCCGACAGCCCCGATTCCGCGGCCAGTCGGAGCTTTCGCTCGTGGGTGTCGAACAGGCAGACGGCGCCGGCACAGGCGTTCATCGCCTCGATGACGGCGCGGATCATCGGGTCGAGCGCGTCCTCGGGCGAGGCCACGCTCTCGACGATCGCGCGCAGGCGGTCCCCGAGCTGGTCCTCGCTGGCCGCCGGCGCGGCGGCCAGCGGGCCAGGGGGCGGCGCGTGGGGCGCACGACCCCTGTCCGGCGCGATCGCCATGACCCGACAGTTGCAACCGCCGTACCCGGATTCGGCGCCCTGGGACCGCGGGAAGAGGAGTTTCCAGTAGTACAAAGCGAGCCGAGTGACGTTCGCGTGGCGCTCTGCCGTCACCGGCCGCGGGCGCGGCGTGTTTCGCCGGACCCGCGTCCGCGCATTCAGGCCCCATGCGACATTCGAACGGACACGCCACGTCACAGTGCTGCGAAGAGGCGATAGCGCACCATCGAGGTTTCACTCCGTCGTGCAGTCCCATAGGCTATCGGCATGGGTATCGGTCGAACCTCGATCGTCGTCTGCGCCGCGATGATCGCGCTCTCGGGCTCGCCCGTCCGCGCGAGCCCGATCGGCGTCGTGCGCGAGTCCGGCCTGACGGCGGGACATGCCGTTCGCGACAGTGTCCAGACCTTCGGCCGGACCGTCGGCGCCTTCTTCCGGCACGGCCCGCGAACGGCGAAGCACACGTGGAAGGCCAACGCTGCGCGCACCAAGGCAGACGCGCACGCGGACAAAGCTGCCGTCGTGAGGGAGGCGCGCGAGGAGCGTTGAGCGGCGGCCGTGCGCCTCGACCGCACGCGGGAGACCTGTCATGGACCGCTCGCGGTCCAGGCGGCCGACTCGTGCGGGCCGAGGTCCCAGACAAGGTCGCGCCGCGGTATCCCCGCGCCGCATACGCGCACGATCGTGGTGGTCGGGGCCGATCGCGCGTTTGTGACGAGGACCCGTGCGGCGTCCGTCTCGGGGGTGACGACGATGACGCCGTCCTGGGTGGTGCCGAGCCGTGCGTGATCGAGCGCGACGCGCAGCGGCCCGAGTCCGATCGCCACCGGAGCGCGCGCGTCCAGATCGGGACGATTGCCGAGTAGCGTGAGATAGGGCGTCGTCCCGATCGTCGCGGTCACGATCTCGTACACGGGCGGCGCGCCGCGTCCCATCCTCCGCCGCACGCGCATCGTATCGCGGACGACGACGTAGGTTGGGGCATCCGCGCGCAGCAGCGCCGCCGCGTCGCGGATCGTGACGGCGGGACGCATCGTGTTGAACGTGAGCTGGACCGCGAAGGGAACGTCCCGGGTGTAGGTGAGGGCGAAGTCCTCTCCGACACGGCTTGCGATGGCGTCGTGCAGGTGAAGGATCGCGAGCGTGCGGCGGACGTGCTCACGCCGATGATCCCAGCGATGGTACTTGAGCGTGAAGAGCGTCAGCGCGACGACGATGGCCGCCGCGCACCCACCGAGGCGGATCGCGGGCCGTAGGCCGCGCGTGAGTCGATCGGCCTCGCATCCGGCGATGAGAGCTGCCGGCGGAATGACGGGATAGAGCAGCCGGGCGGGGTTGTGCGGCGAGATCGCAAAGAGGAGCAAGCCGCCGAGGAACCACCAGAAGCAGAAGCGGTCGAACCTGCGCCGCGCGTCGTCGGCAGCGGGATGGATCCAGATCCGCCACAGTCCGAGGATCGTGAGGAGGCTCCACGGCGCGAAGTTCGCAAGGAAGTCGATCGGAGGCTTGCCGAATCGGTGCCCCGGCGCGCCCATCACCGCGTGGCGCACGAGCTCCGAGCGGATCAGGTCGTCGAAGACGCGAGGGCTCCATCGGAGCGCGAGCGCGAACCAGCCGAACACGATCGCGAGAAAGAGCGTGACGCCGACGAGGTGCGAGCCGCGGAGCGGTTGCGGCCGTCCCGATCGGCGCTCCCACGGGACGGCGAGGAGGCCGAAGGCTCCGAGCAGGATGCCGAGCGGCCCCTTGGTGAGCGTCGACGCCGCGGCGGCGAGCCAGAAGGCCGTCCACCCGTGTCCGGAGTTCCAGGCGCGGAACCCCGCCAGCGCGACGAGCGCCACCGTGAGCGCGAACAGTCCGTCCCAGCGCGCGGTCGCGATCTGCTGGGCGATCACGTTGCTCGTGAGGTACGCGACGGCCACGAAGAACCCCGCGTACCGTCCGGCGTTGCGTGTTCCCCACGTGTAGAGGAGGACCGCGATGATGGCGGTCGCGAGCGCAGTGGGCAGATAGAGCGACAGGAGGCTCACCCGTCCGAGCGCCAGCGTCGCGAGCGCCGCGAGCCAGGTGAGCATCGGCGGCTTGTCGAGGCTGCCGAGCGAGTTGTGCGGGGCGATCCAATTGCCACCCTGAACGGCGTTCAGCACGCACGCGCCAAGCCGGAACTCGTTGTCCACCAGATTGGGGAGACCCGTCAGGCGGATCACGAACAGTGCGCCCGCCACGGCGCAGACGGCGAGGATCGCGATCGGATGGGAGGGCTCGGGCTGGTCGGCTGGCGGCGTGGTCATGCGACGGTTCCCGGAGCCTGGTATTGCTCCAACCAGAGCTGCAGCATCACGAGAGCCCAGATTTCACGCCGGTTGTCGCGCGTGCGCGCGAGATGGGACTCGAGCAGATCACGGACGGCGTTGCGCCGTACGATGCCCGACGGGAGGCGTCCCAGCGTCGCGCGGACGAACGGGAGAAGCGGCCCCGCGATCCACGGGGCGAGCGGCGTCGTGAGGCCCCGCTTCGTGCGTCGTAGTACCCAGGGCGGAACGATGTCGGCCACCGCGTGGCGGAGCACCACCTTTCCCGTGACGCCACGGATCTTGAGTGTCGTGGGCAAGCGGCACACGAACTCGACGAGGTGGTGATCGAGGAACGGTGCCCGGCCCTCCAGCGACACTGCCATCGTGGCGCGGTCGAGCTTCACCAGGAGGTCGCCTGGGAGGTAGCCCGTGAGATCGAGCGCGAGGAGCATGTCGAGCTCGGTGCGCCCCGCGGGTGCCGGCGGCATGTCGGGCGGCTGCTGTAGCGGACCCCCCGGGGTGACGAGCGCCGCCAACGTCTCCGGGCGGAAGCAGCCGACCCACGCCTGATGCCGGGCGACCGGCGACATCGCGGTCGTCTCGAGGAATCGGCGTGCCATGTAACGCATCGTCGTGTTTCCCGCGGACGCTCCCAGTCGGGCGCCGACGGCGGCGCCGAGGCGCTGCATCGCGTGCGGCAGCCGGCCGTAGCGGCGCGCGAGGAGCGCGCCGAGGTAGGTGGGGTATCCGCCGAACAGCTCGTCGCTGCCCTCGCCGACCAACGCGACCTTGACGTGGGTGCGGGCCTCGCGCGCGAGGAGGTACGTCGGCACCAGCGCGGGATCGGCGACTGGCTCGTCGAGCAGCGGGACGAGCCCGCGAAGACCCTCGAGGAAGAGCGACGGCGTGATCGTCACGGTATGATGCCGTGTTCCTAGCGCCCTCGCCGCCGCCGCGGCGTGACGGCTCTCGTCGAAGGCAGGAGTATCGAATCCCAACGAGAGGGTGTTCAGGCTGGGACCGATCGCGCGGCGGGCGAGCGCCGCGACGGCCGTCGAGTCGAGTCCGCCCGAGAGGAACACGCCGACAGGCACGTCGCTCGTCAGCGTCGACTGGACCGCGCGATCCAGCAGGGTCCGCACGGTTACGGCCGCCGTCGCGACGTCGATCTCGGTCGGCGGTGCGGACACGAATGGCGCCACTGTCCAGTAGCGATCGACGCGCACCTCGCCGTTTTCGAGCACCAGCCGGCCGCCGGGAGGCACGACGTGGACGTGCTCGTACGCGCTCACGTCGGGCGGCACGTAGCCGAGCTGGAGATACCGACCGAGCGCCAGCCAGCTCGGCGCACGGTCGACGTATCCCGTACCGAGCAGCGCCTTCGGCTCCGAGGCGAAGAAGAAGCCGGCGGGTGTCGAGGCGTAGTAGAGCGGCTTCTCGCCCAACCGGTCGCGAGCGAGAACCAGACGCTTGCGACACGCGTCCCACAGGGCGACCGCGAACATTCCGTCGAGCCGCTCGACGAAGTCGGGGCCGTACTCCTCGTAGAGGTGCGGCACCACCTCGGCGTCGCTGAGGGTTCGGAAGCCGTGTCCGTGGCCCGCGAGCTCGGCACGGATGGCGTTGTGGTTGTAGATCTCGCCGTTGCACACGGCGAGGACGTCCGCGCGCTCGTTGGCAAGGGGCTGCCGTCCCCCGGCGACGTCGATGATGGCCAGCCGGCGGCAGCCGAGTCCCGCCCACGCGTCGATCGACAGGCCGTTTCCGTCGCAGCCACGATGCGCGAGACGCGCGGCCATGCCGGCGAGCTTCTCGTGCGTCGGGGCCATCCGGCCGCGCACCATGCCGTATATCCCGCACACGCCGGTCGGCTCGCATCCGTCAGGAAGCGCGTGAATTGCGCGACGATCCGGCTCTGCCGAGTCCCAACGAGGGTATCGGTTGCAGCGCGGCGTCGAGCGAGCGCCGGCCGTAGCGGCGCAGGCGCTGCGCGATCGCCAGGACCCGCAGCAACTCGCGCGCGACCGGCACCGCGCGCCCCGTCGCGGTGTATTTCGAGACACCGGCGCGGCGCGGGTCGTGCGCGACGGGGCGCTGCACCACGCGCAGCCCGGCGAGCACGAAGAGCGCCGGCAACCAGCGATGGGCGCCGTCGAACAGGACCCCACAGGCGTCGAGTTGCGCGAGCGCCTCGACGCGGAACACGCGGAGCGGACACGCGAGATCGCGCAGGCGCGGCGCGACCAGGCAACGACGGATCGCGTTGCTCATCCCCGATACCAGGCGACGTCGCCATGGGTCCCGACGCTTGACGCGCACGCCGCACGCGAGGTCCGCGTCGTCGAGCAGCGCGAGGAGTGCGGGGAGGTCGCGTGGCGAGCATTGCAGGTCCGCGTCGAGGGTCGCCACGAGCGGCGCGGCTGCCGCGCCGAAGCCCGCTACCAGCGCCGCGGTCTGCCCGGAGCGCGTCGCCAGCCGCAGCGGCCGCACGCGGGGATCGGCGCGCGCGAGGCGGGCGAGCGTGCCCCGGCTCTCGTCCGTGCTGCCGTCGTCGACCACGATCAGCTCCCATGCGATGACGGCGTCGAGCGCCGCGCCCACCTCCGCGACGAGACGCTCGAGATTGTCGGCCTCGTTGTAGGCCGGGGCGACGACGCTCAGCTTCGGGACTTCCTCCGGCGGCCCTGCCATCGCTCAGGCTGCTCCCCGCGTGTGCTCGACGGCGACATCGCGTTCGACGGTCTCCAGTATCGCAGGCGGGAGGTCGGCGAGCCGCAGGTGGCCTTCGCGGCCGACCCGGTAGTGCCGGCCGCGCCACTCGACGCGGTCGCTCGCGAAACTCGCCAGCCAGACGCCTGTCGCGACGAGGTCGCGGATGGGGAGGAGCGCCATCGTCCAGTCGATGCGTGCTCCGAGCGCCCATACCCCGGCGGCGGCAGCGCCCACGCGCGACAGCATGGCCGCGGCGACGGGAACGCTCAGGGGCGAGCGCAGCGCCAGGGCGCAGGCGATGAACGTCGTTCCGTGGGTGACAATCGTCGCGCCGTACCCGACCGGCGCGCATGCGCGGACGGTTCGTGCCCAGCGGACCTGGTGGCGCAGCGCCGCCCCGATCGTCGCAGGATTCGGATCGCTCTCGACGACGCATGGGGCCAGTGCGATGCGCTCGCCTCCCGCGGCGACGAGCTCGCCGATGCGATGATCGTCGGCGAGATGGTCCGCGACCGCTGCGAAGCCGCCGATCCGTGCGAGCGTGTCGGCACGCAGCAGAATGCTCGCCCCGAGCGCGATGTCGCGGCGACCAAGCGCCGCCGCGACCATCACGGACGGGCAGAAGTCGGTATTGATGCAGAGCCGCTCGTATGCGCGGGCGAGCGTGCTCGCGCCGGATCCGCGATAGACGCAGGAGACGAGGCCGACGCCGGGTTGAAGAAGCGCCGGTACGACGCGTGACAGATAGTCGGGGGCGACGCGCACGTCGCTATCGAGCGCGGCGACGATCGGATGTCGCGCGTGCGTGCCCAGTGCCGCGAGCAGCGAGGCCTTGCGATTGGGTCCGACGATCCGCGCGCCCCCGACGATCGCGACGTCCGCGTCGCCATGGCGGTCGGCCACCCGGCGGGCGAGACCGAGGGCGGCATCCGCGGGGTCGATACTGCCGACGACGAGCTGCACCGGTCCGGGGTAACGGAGCCGGCAATAGGCGGCGAGATTGTCGAAGAGCCCCGGCTCGTCACCCTCGAGCGGGACGAGAATCGAGACCCCGGGGCACTCGTGCGCGGGCTCGGCGCGGTGTCCGCGCACCCGGCGCCCGAAGCTGACGGCGACGACGGCGCTGAGGACATTGTAGGCGAAGGCGACGACCAGCAACGCCGCCAGTGCACCGGTTGCGTACGCCATCGACTCCCCCGGCCTGCATGGAGCATCGTCCGTGCCATCCGCGGCGCGTGTCAGACGCACGTTTCGACGAGTCCCGGGCCGACGCCACCGTCTGGTCCGCGCAGGAACTTGCACGGTCGATCGCGTCTCATGGGACGAATCGGCGGGCGTCACTTGACGGACGGCGCCGGATCGGAAACCGTTTTCTGGCTTGGATCAGCCCCGCACACGTCCGATCCAACCCGAGCGCGTCGCGCTGGTCCTGACCGGCTCGTCGTCATGTTCCGTCCGGGTCGCCGGCCTTCCGCTCGTATTGCGATCGGCGCTCTCAGCGCTCCGGGCCGGCGCGGAGCGGGTCGTCGTCCTCGGCCCGCCCGACGAAGCGGTGAGGCGGGCGATCCGGGACCATGCGCGCACGCGAGATGGCGCGCTGACGGCGGCCGACCGCGTCGCGCTCGATCCCGACTCGGAGGTGACGATCGTCGCGGTACAGATGCTCGTCACGCCCGCCGCGCTGCGTGCGGCGGCAGCGCGGCGGGCGGTCGACGGTCCGACCCTCACGACCGCACGCGGAGAGCCGTGTGTAGCATCCTGTCGCGGCCGCGATCTTGGCGGGCCGACGCTCGACGTC
>DASXLI010000006.1:0-29910 GCA_036496285.1 Binatia bacterium | reverse complement strand
TGGGTGGACCCAACTTTTGAGAGCACTATCGACCGAGAGCGCACCGGCCCCCGCCTTGGCACCACCCCCTGGCACGCACGTGGGGTGCTCGGCGGGCGGGGGAGGGGTTGGCTACCCCGGAGTCGGAGGGGCGCTCGCGGCCTGCCGGAGGGTTGCGGCTGGGTTGCGGGTGATGCCGCCAGGTGCAGCGATCTGCAACCCGGCGGCCCCGAAACATAACAACTACCAAACTCCTATACGAATTCGAAGTCTGCCGCTCTATCCAGCTGAGCTACGGGCGCCAAGGAACGAAGTCACGCACCTAGCGGAATTTCCCCGGAGAGGCCAGGCCGATCGCTCTTGCCGCCCAGCACCGTGGCTGCGGGCGTCTCTAGTTCCAGAGCGGCCGGAACTCGTGCCAAGCAAGCGGCTCCGGCAACGCGACGCCGGCCAACTCCAAATGGATCACGCGGCGTCGCCTGCTCGAACGCGACAGCGGCGAAGAATGGAGCAGAAGCCTATCCATCACCAGAACGTCGCCCACGCCGGCCTCACAAACGGTCGGTTGGGATAGTTCCGGAAGACTCGCGATGTGCCCGGATGCGACGCGGCCCAAACGGTGGCTGCCCGGCGCGATGTGAAGGGCACCGTTCGTCCCATCGCAGGGATCGAGGTGAACCCGCAGGGTGAGCATACGCGCCAACAGCTCAATCGGCGGCTGCACGTTCGGGACGCCGGACTCGACCGTCGCAGCCCAGAAGCCCGACGGGGACGGCGCGTGTCGAACGGGGAGGCGAAGGTCTTGATGCCACGGCAGCGCCCAGTTGCACGCCTGAGTCTTCTCGAGCAGCACTGCCCGGAACACGACGGGAGTGGGACCGCAGACGGCGTCGATCAGAGGACGAACTGTCGAGTCTGCGAGCACCTCTCGGAGAATCGGCAGGGCGGCATGCTTCAACCGGCCCGCCGCGGACGGGAGGACGACGTAACCCTGCGCGCGAAACAGCTCGATCGCTGACTGCACGCACACGTTCATCGCGGACCGAGCTGCACGATCGGAATCGACCGCTTCACGCGATCCGCCTCGCGCCGATAGCTCGCAAACGCCGGAAACACCCGATCAGCGAGCTCCCACAGCCGCCGACGCTCGCCTTCGTCCTCCACGACCGCCGCCCGCATCGCGACGCCCGCGAACACGACCTCCGGACACGCGCGCAGGTTGTAGTACCACCCCGGATGCCGCGAGCTCCCCGCATTCGACGCAACGATCGTCACCCGATCCCCGTCATGGAAGTAGATGACCGCGTTCCGCCGACGCACCCCGCTCCTCGCCCCGACCGTCTCGAGCACCGCAGTCGGAAACACGAGCGTCGTCGCGACGCGGCCACCGGTCACGCGCAGCAGCCACGGATCGAGCTTCCAGCTCACATGGCGCGACACGAACCGCGAGAAGCGGGTCGTGGCGAGCGCGGCGTAGACACGCGCAAACGGACCCGCACGCCAGCCGGGATCGACGTACCGCAGTCGCGAGGACAACGGCGCCGACCGCGACTCAGTCGAGCGAGCAGACGCCGAGCGTGTTCCCCGGGATGCCGGAGTCGAGCTTGTAACTCGTGTCGCAGACCGAGCGGCGCAGGATGGGCTCGTGCTTGCAGCTTGCGACGTCGGCGCAGGTGAAATCGATGCCGCAGAGCGGATCGGTGCCGTTGCCGGTGATGGTCGAGTCGACGGCGAAGACCTTGCCGGGATCGCACTGGAAGTTGCCGCTCGAAACGCCGTCGCGCCCGTTGTCGGTGACGGTGCTGCGGATCACCTTGACGAGCCGGTCGGCGACAATGCCGAACTGGCTGCCGGTGATGGTCGAGTCGCGGACCGCGGCGCGGCCCGTCTTGGCATTGTTGGTGGCGTTCACGCCGCCGTTGCCGCCGGTGATGGTGACGTTCCGGACCGAAACGCTCTCGGCGCGCACGACCTCGAAGCCGATCGGGTTGCCGATGAGCTTTCCCGGCCCGATGACGCGGCAGTTCCCGGAGCAGCCGACGGCGTAGCCGTGGCCCTGCGTGATCGTGAAGCCCGCGAGGTCGAGCTTGCCGCTCGACATCAGGACGGCGTGGCCGTCGTAGCCGCTGCAGTCGAGGTCGGCGACCAGCACGCCTTTCCCATGGAAGAACTGACCGCACTCGGTAACGGGCGTCTTCGACCAGGCGGCGCGTCCGGGCAGGACGACCGCGAAAGCGAGCAGAGAAATGCCGACAAACGCGTGACGACTCATCGGGAACCTCCGGTGGTGCAGTCAACGGTGCAGTCAGCGAAGATGGGCGGGTTGACAGCTACGCGAGCCCATTGTGACTGTCAATGAAAATCGACAGTCCTGCGACATCCACCGGAAGTGTCCCGACGGAGAAAGTTTCAGCCGCGAGCGCGACGACGCGCGCGCGTGCGTGCCGCCTTGCGCGCGGCGGCGGAACGCGCGGTTGGTCCCTTCGTCCGCGCCGCCTTCTTGCCCGCGGCGGAGCGGTCTGCCGCGCTGCGGCGGCGTGCCGCGCTGCGTGCTTGCGCGGCGAGCGCACGTTGTGACGCGGCTTGATGACCCTCGCGGCGGAGCGCCGTCATGGTCGCGCGTGCGCGCGTCCGTGAGTGCGGCGCATTGGAATTGTTCCGCCGCTTCGCGGCCTTCGTGTCACGCGCAATGCTCTGGCGCGTCCGCGGCGACACGCTGCCGCTCTTCGGCGCGCCGAGCTTCACACCCGACCGCCGCGCCTTCGAAAGACCGATCGCGATCGCCTGCTTCGTCGAGCGGGCGCCGTGCTTGCCCTCCCGGATGTGCTCCATCTCCTCGCGGACGAACTCACCGGCCTGGGTGCTCGGCGACTTCCCCTCGCGCTTGTCCTCGCGCGCACGCTCGATCGTTCGCTTCTCCGGCATGATGTCCTCCGTGGTCCCACGCCTGCCGGCGCGGTCGAGCTTGTAGATTCTCCAATTTGCACGCTCGATCGCGCCGGACCCGTGACTAGCTCAGTTGGCTACCTCAGCGCTTCTGGCTGCACTGCTGCTCGTGCTGCTGGAGCTTGCTCTGGCTGTCGAACGAGGCTCCGCAGCGTGGGCACTTCAACTGGTTCTGACCCATGACGAACCTCCTTTCCGTTGAGCAAGTGTCGCATTTTACGTGCCATTGGGCGGGGGTTGCCTACCTAACCACGCTCGCCAGACTGGAGGCATGACTTCCCAGGCCGCCCTGATCGCGGAAGACGACGTGCTCCGACCCTCTCTCGACGACGCCGCCACGCCCGAAGCGTGCTTCAACCTGCTCGCGGCGCGCGCCAGCGCACCCTACGAGCACCTCATGCTCTCCGTCCTCCTCGACGCGGTGATCCAGCTCCAGCGTCGTGGCACGACCAGCTCTGCCGCCGCCGCGCGCTGGATCCGCGGCGAGCGCGGCATGGGGGGCGAGACCGTCTCCTTCCGCGCGGCGTGCGCGGCGCTCCGCATCGACGCCGACCATCTGGCGCGCGGGCTTCTGCGCGGGATCGAGACGCGACGTCCCTGGGTCACGCCCGTTGCCACGCCGCGGCGCCCGTCGCGCCGCCACCTCGCGCGGCGGACGCGTCCGACGCTCCGCCGCAACCCGCTGCTGACGCTCTGGGTCGTCTTCCTCGCGGCAATCGTCGCGGCGCCGCTGTGGGCGCGGCTGGCGATGGGCGCGGGGTTCGCCGTCGCCTGCGTCGGCGTCGGCTGCCTGCTGAACGCGTAGCTGCGCTCAGCGCGGCGGGTACTCGGCGACGGTGGTCCGCATCACGAGGTCCCACAGCGGCACCGTCACGTTCAGGTTCCAGCGCTGCATGAGGCGCGGGTCGTGGTGGATGGCGTGGTGGCGGCGCAGCATCTGGATGATGCGCGAGCGCGCCACCGGATGGCCCGCCGGCAGGTGATACGAGAGGTGCAGCCACTCGTAGCTTACCGCGTAGCCGATCGCGGTCGCCGCGTAGAGGCAGGCGACGTTCCGGTAGCCGAGCCACCAGATGAGCGCGGTGATCCAGATCGCCGTCGTGAAGATGAGGAAGAGCCCGTAGGCGGGGATCAGCACCAGGCGATACTCGCGCTTGTCGCGGATCGCCATATCGTCGGTGATGTACAGCATGTGGTGCTTCGGCGTGTGCTGGTCGTAGAGCACGGGCGCGAGCGGGTTGCGGCGGTGGAGCGCCCAGCGGTGCACCGTCCACTCGTTGGCGTTGGCGAGCACGTAGACGATCGGCACCGTGAGGAGCTGGAGCGCGGTCACGCCGCGCAGGAGCGACAGCGCGATCGCCATCATGCCGATCCCGACCAGCGACGGCACCAGCATGTGCACCCACGGCACGTACCAGCCCGGGGTCTCGCCGATGAGCATCGCCCGCAGCGCCGCGCGCCGCTCCGGCGGCAGGGCCGTCTCGATCGGCCGCGGGACCTTCGTCCGCCGGCGGACCGGCTCGGCGACGAGACCGGCCTTCAGGTCGGGGCTGGGGATCACGGCCGACGCTTACTGGACCGGCGGGCCGCGATGCAACGCCGCGAGGCGTGACCCGGCGGGCGGAAAGTCGGGTGCCGCTACTGCCGGGCGTGCTTCTGGAAGAACTCCCACATCAGATCGTTGGCGGAGATGCTCTGCGTCGCGGTGCCGAGGAACTGCACCCCGGCCTCGCGGCCGGGCCAGGCATGCCCGCCGCCGTCGATGACGTAGAAGACGACCTCAGCGCCGTCCTTGCAGGGGCCATAGCGCTCGCGCCGGACACGCGTCGGGTCGCCCTCTTTCACGGGCAGCGCCGCGACGTCGGGCTTCGAGGGGCAGCCGTCGGCGCGCGCCCAGGCGGCGACCGAGTCGGGCGCGGAGCGGAAGCGGATCGACGCGAGGCTCTTCTCGCCGGTACCGCCGGCGAACGGTACGAACTCGTCGGCGGTGCCGTGGAAGTGCATCACGGAGACCGGGCGCGACGGATGGATGGTCTCGATCGACAGCGGGCCGGAGACGGAGGCAACGGCAGCGATGCGATCGGCGAGCTCGGCGGCCAGGCGATGGACCATCATGCCGCCGTTGGAGATCCCGGTCGCGTAGATGCGCCGGGCGTCGATCGCGAAGTGCCCCGCCAGGTCGTCGAGCAGGGCACGCACGAACGCGACGTCGTCGACGTGCTCGTGCTGCGCGTAGCCGCAGCAGCTGCCGGCGTTCCAGGTGAGGGCGCGCGCGAGGCGTCCCGTGCCGCTCGGGTAGACGGCGAGGAAGCGCGCCTCGTCCGCCTTGTCGCTGAGGCCGGTGAAGCGCACGGTGATCGCCGCGTTCGACACTCCGCCGTGGAAGACGAGCACGACCGGCAGCGGCGTCTGCCCGTCGTAGTTGGGGGGCACGTGCGCGAGGTAGGTCCGCGGCCGGCCGTCGACGACGATCGTGTGCGTCGAGTCGCCGGCGCCCTGATCGACGGCGTGCCGCCAGGGCCGCGGCGCGCCCGTCTGTCCGGGCGGGAGGCCGAAGAGGAGGATGGCCAGCACGCCCGCCAGCGCGTTCATGCCCCACGGATAGCCCGACCGGAGCGGCCTGCCTAGCCGGGTTTCCGAGCCCGTCAATTCGAGCTGATCGTCATCTATCACCCCTGGGGTGTTGACACCCGTGGGGTGAATGTGGGATGATCGCTCACTCATGGACGTCGGGTTCGGGTCCAATGCGCTACGCCGCTGCTACGAGGACCCGAAGGCCGGGCAACGCGCTTGGGGGGCGACGGTCGCGCGGCTCTTCATCCGTCGCGTCGATCAGCTGGCCGCCTGCGCGAACGAACGGGACATGCGCGCACTTCGGGCGCTCCGGTTGCATGCGCTCGCGGGGAAGCGCAAAGGTCAATGCGCCATCGATCTCGACGGATTCTGGCGAATTATTCTAACCTTCGGTGCGACGAACGAAATCGTGATTGTCGAGGAAGTGAGCAAGCACTATGGCGACTAGGGGCAAGGAGCCTGTGGCCGCGCGGCTCAAGCCGGGAATCGCGATCCCGCCCGGCGAGACGCTCGTAGAAGAGCTGGAAGCTCGGGGTATGTCGCAGTCCGAGCTTGCACGGCGCGCCGGGCGCCCCGTGCAGGCGATCAATGAGATCGCGCGCGGCAAGAAGGAGATCACGGCGGAGACGGCACTCGCCTTCGAGCGCGTCCTCGGCGTGTCGGCCGAGTTCTGGCTGCGCCTCGATGCGCAATACCGCCTCGCACGCGCTCGCGTGAGGACGGCGAAGGCGCCGGCGAAGATCGTTGCCACTAGTCGCAAGAAACCGAGCCGCAGCGCGCGGCGCTAGAGACCTCACCCCAGGCGTTAAGAGCATCGTCGCGCCCTGGCTTGACACCGGCAGGCCGACCGGACACTTTTCCTCGATCATCCTGTCCAAACGAGGTGCCGAGATGCGCGACTTTGCAATGTCCGGAACGATCCGAATCACCGTGGGCCTGCTCGCGGCCGCCC
Source organism: Binatia bacterium (assembly GCA_036496285.1). Classification (GTDB taxonomy): domain Bacteria; phylum Desulfobacterota; class Binatia; order UTPRO1; family UTPRO1; genus DP-19. The sequence goes on along the minus strand of DASXLI010000006.1, from coordinate 23,459 downwards.
TCCTTTTGAGCGCAACGCCCGCCCGAGCGGATTTCGACATCGACCTCAAGGCCGATACGAAGTACGCGCCCGGCCTGCGCACGGAGAAGCCGACGAAGGGCCGCAACTTCACGGAGCACGTCGCCTCGTACATCCGGATCCTGCCGGCGCCGGGCAAGAAGCGCGCGTTCCCGGCGTTCATCTCCACGCACAACTACCTGACCTGTCCGGACAGCGATAAGAAGACCAACCTCGGCGAGGTGAAGCAGGTCGCCTACGACCGGCGCTCCGGGGCGAAGGTCCTCGGGTTCTTCTTCGATCCGCCGGGCTGCGACAATCCGACCTTCCACATGGAGCCGATCCTGGCCGACTGACGCGGGCGGCGGACGGCTCTCTCCACGACCAAGCGCGCGCGACTCGCCTGCCTCGCCGGCCTGATCGCGCTCGGCGTCCCGCTCGGGCTGGCGCTCGCCGAGACCGGCAAGCACGGCGCGAAGCAGCATTCCGCAGGCCCGCCGGCCGGCGCGGCGCGCGCGGAGCGCCTGCGCTACCAGGCGACCTGGAATGGCATTCCGGTCGCCGACGCCGAGCTGCTGGTGCAGCCGGCGCGCGACACCGTCGCACTGCGGGCGCGCGCCGAGACCAACGAGGCGCTGGACCTGCTCTGGCAGATGCGCGACAGCGTCGACGCGACGGTGCGGCTCGACCCGACACGGCCGCTGCGCTTCGCGCTGCACCAGAACGAGAACGACCGCCACTACGACACGACGATCGTCACCGACGGCGGCCGCATGACGGCGACGGTCGAGCGGCGCCGCCACAAGTCACGCAGCGCCGACGTCGCGCTCACGCCGACGCTGCACGATCCCGCGAGCATGGCCTACCTGATCCGCATGCTGCCGCCCGACATGGCGAAGCCGGCGTCGTACCAGGTGCTGGCGGGCACCAAGGTCTACAACCTCACGGTCGCGCCGGCGGGCACCGAGCGCATCGAGGCCGCCGACCACCGCTGGAGCGCGCGCCGCTACCACCTGAGCCTGCAGCTCGTGCCGACCGACGTCGAGGCCGGCGCGACCCCGGCCCCCGTCGCCATGCAGGACGCGCCCGCGCGCGAGGGGCGCGCCGAGAAGGAGCCGAAGATACAGGAGGCCGACCTCTGGGTGTCGGCCGGGCCGGAGCGCCTGCCGCTCGCGATGCGGGCGGAGACGTTCTGGGGCGGGGTCGCGATCGAGCTCGAGAGCCGCAGCGCCGTGCCCTGAGGCCGGAGCCGCGTCGGCCGCTCGGCGCTAGGCCTTGCTCCAGGTGGTGCCGTCGGCGCCGTCCTTGAGGACGATGCCGCGCGCCGACAGCTCGGCGCGAATCTCGTCGGCGCGGCGGAAGTCGCGGCCCTTGCGGGCGGCGTTGCGCTCGGCGATCAGGCGCTCGATCTCGGCCGGGTCGATGCCGCTCTCGGTGAGGTGGCGGCTCTTCGCGTCCTCGAGGTAGCGATCCGCCGGCCGGCGCAGGATGCCGAGCACGCCGGCGCAGTCGGCGAAGACGCGCAGGTGCGCCGCGAGATGCTCGCGCTCGCCCGCGTCGAGCACGCGGTTGATCTCGCGGATCTGATCGAAGAGCACACCGAGCGCGCGCGGCGAGTTCAGGTCGTCGTCCATGGCGGCGGTGAAGTCGTCGCGGAAGCGCTGCACCGCGGTCGGCGTCGCGGCACTATTGGGCGCTGCGGCACCGTCGGGCGCGACGGCACCGCCGAGCGCGTCCTCGAGCCGCGCGATCGTCTCGTGGATGCGGGCGCAGGCGCGGCCGGCGTCGCCGAGGCCCTGCTCGCTGAAGTCGAGCGGGCTCCGGTAGTGGGTGCCGGCGAGGAAGAGCCGCATCGCCTCGGCGGGGACGCGCTTCAGCGTCTCCTCGATGGTGAGGAAGTTGCCGAGCGACTTGGCCATCTTCTCGTCGTTGATGCGCACGAACGCGTGGTGCACCCAGTGGCGCACGAACGGCTTCCCGGCCGCGCCCTCGGACTGCGCGATCTCGTTCTCGTGGTGCGGGAAGATCAGGTCCTCGCCGCCGCCGTGCAGGTCGAACGGCTGGTCGAGGTACTTGACGCTCATCGCCGAGCACTCGAGGTGCCAGCCGGGACGGCCCGGGCCCCACGGGCTCTCCCACGACGGCTCGCCGGGCTTCGCCGCCTTCCAGAGCGCGAAGTCGAGCGCATCGCGCTTGCGCTCGTCCACCTCGACGCGCGCCCCCGCCTGGAGGTCGTCGAGCTTGCGCTTCGAGAGTTTGCCGTAGCCGGCGAACCTACCGACCGCGAAGTAGACGTCGCCCGCCATCGGATACGCGAGGCCGTTGCCGATCAGGCGCTCGATCAGCGCGATCATCTCGGGCAGGTGCTCGGTGGCGCGCGGCTCGACGTCGGGCATGACGCAGCCGAGCGCCGCGAGGTCGGCGTGGAAGCTGCCGATGAAGCGCTCGGCCAGCGCCTTCGCCGTGACACCCTGCTCGGCGGCGCGCTTGATGATCTTGTCGTCGATGTCGGTGACGTTGCGGACGAAGCGCACCTGCTGCCCGGCGAAGCGCAGGTAGCGCACCAGCACGTCGAAGACGATGAACGAGCGCGCGTGTCCGAGGTGGCAGCGGTCGTAGACCGTCGGGCCGCACACGTAGAGGCCGACCTCGCCAGCGCGCGCGGCGCTGAGCGGCTCGATCGCGCCCGAGAGCGTGTTGTGGAGGCGCAGACTCATTGCCGCGCTATTCTTCGTCCTCGCGCAGCTTGGCGATGACCGAGAAGTCCTCGAGCGTCGTCGTGTCGCCCATGCTCTCCTTGCCCGCGGCGAGGTCGCGCAGCAGCCGGCGCATGATCTTGCCGGAGCGCGTCTTCGGCAGCGCGTCGGTGAAGCGGATGTCGTCGGGCTTGGCGAAGGCGCCGATCTCCTTCGCGACGTGCTCGCGCAGCTCGTTCTTGAGCTTCTCGCTGGCGGGACGCCCCGGCGCGAGCGTCACGAACGCCGCGATCGCCTGGCCCTTCATCGCATCCGGCCGGCCGACGACGGCAGCCTCGGCGACCTGCGGGTGGCTCACCAGCGCGCTCTCGATCTCCATCGTGCCGAGGCGGTGGCCCGAGACGTTCACGACGTCGTCGATGCGGCCCATCACCCAGAAGTAGCCGTCCTCGTCGCGGCGCGCGCCGTCGCCGGTGAAGTAGATGCCGGGGAGCTGGCTCCAGTACTGCTGCTTGTAGCGCTCGTGGTCGCCGTAGACCGTGCGCAGCATGCCCGGCCAGGGCTTGGTGATGACGAGGTAGCCGCCCTGGTTCGCGGCGACGGGCTTGCCCTCGCGCGTGACCACCTCGGGCGCGACGCCGAAGAACGGCCGCGTCGCGGAGCCGGGCTTGGTGGGCGTGGCGCCGGGCAGCGGCGTGATGAGGATGCCGCCCGTCTCCGTCTGCCACCAGGTGTCGACGATCGGGCAGCGGTTGCCGCCGATGACGTCGCGGTACCACATCCAGGCCTCGGGATTGATCGGCTCGCCGACGCTGCCGAGCAGGCGGAGGCTCGAGAGGTCGTGCTTCTTCGGCCACTCGTCGCCCCACTTGGTGAAGGTACGGATTGCCGTCGGCGCGGTGTAGAAGACGCTGACGCCGTAGCGCTCGATCATCTCCCAGAAGCGGTCGGGCTGCGGCTGGTTCGGCGCGCCCTCGTACATGAGCGACGTGGCGCCGTTGGTGAGCGGCCCGTACACGACGTAGCTGTGGCCGGTCACCCAGCCGATGTCGGCGGTGCACCAGAAGACGTCGCTGTCGCGCAGGTCGAACACCAGCTTGGTCGTGAGGTAGACGTGCGTCATGTAGCCGCCGGTCGTGTGCACCACGCCCTTCGGCTTGCCGGTGGTGCCGCTCGTATAGAGGATGAAGAGCGGGTGCTCGGCGTCGAGCTCGACCGCGGGCTCGTCGGCGTGCGCGCCCGGGAGCGACATCACGTCCTCCCACCAGAAGTCGCGGCCGTGCTTCATCGTGACGTCGTTGGCGGTACGGCGCACGACGACGACCTTCTCGACCGACGGCGTCTCGACGACGGCCTCGTCGACGGCGGCCTTGAGCGGCACGACCGCGCCCCGGCGGAACCCGCCGTCGGCGGTGATCACGACCTTGGCGTGCGCGTCGTTGATGCGGTCGCGCAGCGCCTCGGCACTGAAGCCGCCGAAGACGATCGAGTGCGTCGCGCCGATGCGAGTGCACGCCAGCATCGCGATCGCCAGCTCCGGGATCATCGGCATGTAGAGCGCGACCCGGTCACCGGTCTGCACGCCGAGGCGGCGGAGCGCCGCCGCGAACTGGCACACCTCGCGGTGCAGCATCTGGTACGTCAGCACGCGCCGCTCGCCGGGCTCGCCCTCCCAGATGATCGCGGCCTTGTTGCGGCGCCAGGTGGTCAGGTGCCGGTCGAGGCAGTTGTAGGAGAGGTTGGTGGTCGCGCCGACGAACCACTTGGCGTCGGGCGCCTTCCACTCGAGCACCTTCGTCCACGGCTTGAACCAGTGCAGCTCGCCTGCGACGCCGGCCCAGAAGCGCTCCGGGTCGTCGATCGACTGCTGGTAGAGGCGCTCGTAGTCGTCCAGGCTCTTCACGTGCGCCGCCGCCGAGAACTCGGCCGATGGCGGGAACACGCGGTGCTCCTTCAGGACGGAGTCGATGTCGTGTGTGGCCATGAATTCCTCCGGGCGCGGGCGGTGCAGCGTCGGTGGCAGTTCGCCGCAGCGCGGCGCGGATGTCAACCCTTCTTCGTCCGCCGCGCGGATCGCAGGTAGCCGAGGATGAGGGCGACCATCTCGTCGACGTAGCGATCGAGCGGAATCGTTCGCTGGTCGTGGATGACGACCTTGTGCGTCATCGAGTCGATCGTGCCGAACACGATCGCGGCCGTCAGCGCGGGATCACGGATCGCGGGCCGGCGCTGCGCGCGGAGGTACCGCTCCCACCAGCGGATCGCGCTCCGCTCGCCCGCCGCGGCGAGGGTGCGGACGCGGGACGAGCGCCCCGACTCCTCGGCCAGCACCCGATGCAGGCCGGGCGCCATTGCATGCAGCTCGACGGTCGCCTGCACGACGGCGCGCACCACGTCGCGAGGTCGGCCTTCTCCGCCAGACACGCCGTCGCCTCACGCAGCACGCGCCGGATCTCCTCCAGGTGCGCCTCCGCCAGTGCGACGAGGACAGCCGCGCGCCGCGAAAACCCGAGCCGCCGCCTGCAGGATCGCCGCGACCATCTCGCGCGAGCGCGCTTGCGCCGGTGAGCGGCGAGGCCGGAACGCGATCGGCCGTTTCATCTTCTCGCGGCCGGCAACCCGAGTAGTCCGCGTCATCGGGAGTCCTGCATACTCCTTCGATCGGGAGGTGCCCAATGGCTCGGCTCATCACCGTCTTGCTGACCGCGCTCCACGAGTGCGATGCGCCGGGCTACTGCCCGAACGGAGAGGCGTGCTGCGAGGACCCGGACGGCACGTTCCGCAACTGCTGCGCCGAAGCCGTGAAGAAGACGCCGTAGCCGCGGTCGGCGCGCCCTCGATTGCGGGTGCGCGGCCTGCTTGTTATTCCGGATCGGGTGACGGGGCGCACGGCGCGGCGGCGGCTCTCTGGCGGACCTCTCCTCCGCGCCCTGCTCGTGCTCGCGGCCGTGCTGCTCGCCGCGCCCCGGCTCGACGCGCGCGAGCTCAAGCTCTGGCCGTTCTTCGACTACCAGTCGGATCCCGAGAGCGGCAGCCGGCGCCTGCGCATCCTCGGGCCGATCCTCGAGTACGCGAGCGATCCGGTCTACCGCACGTTCGCCTTCCGCCCGCTCTTCTCGGTGCGCCAGGCGCGCGTCGGCCACGACGACGAGGTGAACCTGCTGTACCCGTTCCTCACCTCGCGCTGGCAGAACGAGGAGCAGACCACCAAGAGCTTCGGCGGCCTCCTCAGCTACCGCACGACGACCAGCACCGACGGCAAGACGCTCATCAGCCAGCGCTTCCGCGCCCTGCCCCTCTACTTCTACGACTGGGACGGCCCGCGCGGCGCGCGCGCCTCGCTCGTCCCGCTCTACGCCGACCTCGAGGACGTCGCCGGCTACTCGCGCGTGCAGATGGTCGCCTTCCCCGGCTACCTGCGTCTGGTGCGGCCGGAGTACCAGCGCCGCTACTGGCTCTATCCGTTCTTCGACCAGGTCTCCGGCCCGCACGCCGACGGCTTCGGCGTCTGGCCGGCGTACGGACGGATGCACGTCGAAGGCCGCTACGACGGCGGCTACACCGCGTGGCCCTTCTACGTCTGGGACGCGCACACCCGCGATGGTGAGACCGAGCGGCGCTTCACCTCCTTCCCGTTCTACTCGACGGTCGAGGGGCCGCACCGGCAGAGCGTCGCCTACGGCGGCGTCCTCTACGTCCACAGCCGCGACGAGCGCACCGATCTCGAGAGCACCGCGTTTCCCTGGCCGCTCTGGGAGTCGGAGCGCCGCATGAGCACGGGCGAGCAGGTCACGACCCGCCTCCTGCCGTTCTACGAATGGCGCCAGGAGGGTGCGCTCGAGACCCGTCGGGTCGCCTGGCCGCTCTTCACCGAGCATCGCTACGACGACGGCGTCCGCGCCTACCGGCGCATCGACGGCTTCGTCATCCTAGTGCACGACGAGCACGACACCGACGTCGCGACCGGCAAGACGTCGCACGTCTTCGCGCTCTTCCCCGGCGTCGTCGACGTCGGTGACGGGTCCTGGGACCGTGGCAACGCGCCCGCGCTCGCCGACGCAATGGTCCCCGAGGATCGCGTCGTGCGCCGGCTCTACGCGCCCCTCTGGAGCGCGTACGCTTGGGACGGCTCGCTCGCCGAGCCGCGCGTCAGCATGGGCTGGGGCGCGGTCGAGCGCGAGGGCACCCAAACGACCGGTCCCTGGCGCTTCGATCCGGGCGACCAGCCCGACCAGCCATAGTTGCCACCGTTGGCGGCTTGCGCTATCTCGCCGCCGCGACACGACCAAGGAGGTGATGATGCGAGCACGTGCAGTGGCGATGACGGCAATCTCGATGATGATGGTCGCGGGCTGCGCCAACATGCGGCATCCCCAGCCGAAGGCGCTGATCGCGCGGCCCGGTGTCCTGACCCACGGCGAGACGCTCCAGTACCTGGGCGTGGATTTCAGCCGCACGGCTTTCTTCGACCCGTACTTCCAGTACAGCGACGTCGCGAAGGGCAAGGTGCCGAGCTGGAGCCAGCGCACGCTCGAGGACATCAGCCTCAAGTTCCCGATGCCGATCTCCGTCGATCTCAGCGTGAGCGAGAAGCACAACGCGAAGATCGCGGAGAGCGCCTTCAAGACGGTGGCGCCCGATCCGGGCAAGTGGGCGCTGAACGACTCGGTCGTCCGCGAGGAGATCGCGCCGTACACCGGGAAGAAGCTCTCCGGGCACGGCCTGCTGATCGTCGCCGAGCAGCTCTCGAAGCCGGTCGGCGTCATCGCCCACTACGTCGTGTTCGACCGGAAGTCGGGCGAGATCGTCCTGCTCGATCAGGTGACGGCGGAGGCCGGCGGCTTCGGCATCCACAACTACTACCTGAACGGCTTGAAGGGCGTCGCCGCGAAGGCGCAGAAGGAGATCACGGCGATCACGCAGTGATCAGACGGCGGGGCGTGCGCGGCGCGACGGCGCGCCGCCGCGTCCTCAGTCGGCCGCCTGAACGACCGCCGGCGCCATGGACTTGAGCCGCAGCAGGCGGACGCCGTCGCGGCTCAGCAGCTCGTCGTAGTCCTGCAGCACCTCGGGCGGGAGCCGCTGCGACTCGGAGAGCTTCTCCGCGTTCGCCGTCGACTCGTGCACCACGATGTACGGCGGCTTCTGCGCCAGCGCCTTCGCCAGGTCGGCGATCGGATGCAGCCGCCCGCCGGCGATGCTGCGGTCGAACTCGTAGCGCTCGACGTACCCGTCGTCGTTGACGCCCGTGTAGACGGAGAACAGCACGTTGTCCATGTACAGGATCACGTGCGGCGTGATGTGCACGATGTGGGTCGCGAGGGTCACGCGGCCGGCGGCGATCTCGTCGCGCAGGATGTCGGCGATCTCCAGCTCCGCCGCGCTCTGCCCCCAGCGCCGGTGGCCGGTCGCGCCCCAGTAGCCGTTCTTCGAGATCTGCAGGCTGTACGCGTACGACTCGGCGATCGAGTGCTGGTGGTAGTTCGGGTCGGGGTGCGCGCTGCCGTCCTTCCACGGAAAGAACACGAGCGCGACCAGCGCGTACACGGCGAGGCGCGGCGACAGCGTCCGGTAGACCCAGGTGAAGAAGCACGCGGTCGGCAGCACCATCACGTACGGGTTCCAGTAGTCGACCTTGTGGTAGAAGTCCTCGACCGCGGTCTGCACGGTCGGCACCGTGAAGGTCGTCCACCACTCGCGCGACACGTAGTCGAGCCCGACGCCGAAGAGGAACGCCGCGACGACCGGCCCGAGCTGCACCCGCGACGGCCGCCGCAGATCGTACCAGAGCATCGCCGCGAAGCCGGCGATCGACCCGACCGAGAGCAGCGGGAAGCGGTTCCACTGGTCGTTCAGCACACCGAGCTTCGCGGGGTGCGTCCAGAGCAGATAGATCGCGAGCAGCGCCAAGGCCCAGCGCAGGAGCCGGCCGACGATGAAGTCGTGCATCGGCCGGCCGTCGAGACCACGCGCCGCGAGCAGGACGAGGCCGACGCCGAACCACTGCGCGAGCGGCAGCAGCGGATACGGCAGCGGCATCCGCAGCCCGACCGCGATGGTCGGCGTCGCGACCAGGCTGGCGCCGAGGAGGAGCACGGCGCCGAGCAGCATGCCGAGGACGTCGCCGGCGAAGAACCACAGCACCATGGCGAGCGCCGCCGTCACCATGCCGAACATGCCGATGATCGCGTGCCCCGCGACCGCCGTGCCGAGCGCGAGCGCGCCCACCACGAGGCGGGTGGCAAGCCGGCGCTCGTCGAGCACGAACGCGAGGCCGACGCCGACCAGCACGAAGGTCACCTCGCGGCCGTGCATGTACGGCATCACCCGGAAGAAGATCGTCGCGAAGAGGAGGAGCGCGCAGAGGCCGCCCATGACGTCGCCGCCGATCGTCCGCCCGAGCCGGTACATGCCGAGGATGAAGAGCGCCGTCATCGGCAGCATCGCGGCCGTCTCCGCGAGGGTCGCGAGCCTGGCGCCGCTGCCGAGGCCGAGGAGCGCGTACAGCAGCTCGGTGCCCGGACACTGCGAGGCGGCGTCCCAGTAGCCGTACGGGTCGTTGTCGAACGGCAGGTACCAGCCGAAGGTCAGGATGCGCTGCGCCGAGGCGGGTGTCGCGAGGATGTCCATGTAGGGCGGCAGCGGCGAGCCGAGCTGCAGGAGGAGCATCCCGGGGAAGATGAGCGCGAAGGCGAGGAGCGCGAGCCATTGGCCGGCCGTCGGTCGGGTGCGGAGCGGCGGCAGCCCCACGCGCCGCAGCCAGACGAGGCCGGCCGCGAGCAGCGCCCAGATCGTCCACGAGCGGAAGAGGCCGATCGGGCCGAGCAGGTTCGCGCCGAGGTAGGCGAAGAGCCAGACGCCGACGAGGCCGGTGATCGCGCCGTCGAGGAGGCCGAGCCCCGGCGCCATGCGCAGCGCCAGGGTAATCAGCACCGCGCCCGCCGCGCCCCAGAACGTCCACACGGTGAGCGCCGCCCAGATGGTGCGCGGCAGGACCTCGAAGTACTCGTTGGTGAAGTGCTGCTGGAAGACGTACTCGCGGATCGGGCTCTGCAGCGCCGCGAAGGACGCCACGGCGATCGCCAGCAGCACGCCGGCGTCGAGAAGCCGGCCGCGCGGAAACGCGGTGAGCGCGCCGTTGTTCTCGGTTGCCACTGACGGTCTCGCTTACCAGTGACCGGCGCCGCCCCGCAACGCAGCGACCGCCGTCATCCCGGAACGTCGCGAGGATCGAGCAGACCATGGCGTCGCCATCCGACGCTCAGAAGCCATGTGCGAGCCCGCGCGACCGCCGGCGGTCCAGGTGTGCCAGCGGTGCTCTTGAATCAGCTATCTTCTACCATCTGCGCCAGGCGCTAGGGCTGGCCGGGGCGCTCGGCTCGACGAGCCGGCGGACCGTTTCATGCGGCGACACACGCTGATGCGGTTCGAGAACACCTACCTAGAGGTTGCGAGCGGCGAGTCGTTCGATACTGCGAGAAGGTCTACGCGACGGGTGTTGTCGTGTAATGAATGTCGGACGCTGCGATGCCTTCCTCGGGACACCGGTACTGTCCGAGTCAGCGCCCGGAACCCCGCCGCGGTTGACTCGCCCCGCCGACGCCGCGTAGAGGCCGCATCGGCCGATGATACCGACACCCAGTCCGCCGAGCGCAGCCGCTCGCCCGCGCTCGCGTGGCGGTTTCGCCGCGCTCGGATTTGCGGCGTACACGATCGCGCTCTGCTGGCTCGCCGCTCGCCGCGCCGACGGCCCGCGCTATCCGCTCGACCTGCGCGCCGCCTGGCGCGGCGTCCGCGAGACGCTGCCGGCGACGGTCGACGCGATCCTCCTCATATGGCCGGTCGTCGCGCTCGCCGTGCTGGTGATCGCACGCTGGCTGCGCCGGCGCGCCGACGACCTCTCGCGCGCCGAGGCGACGGCGGGCGCCGTCGTCATGCTCTGGGGCGTGGCCTATGCCGCGCTTCTCGCGCTCGGTCCGGTCGGGATGTATCGCCCGCTCGTCCTGCGCCTGCTGCTCGCCGGGACGGTGCTCGCCTTCCTCGCGACGACGCGGCCGGCGCCGGCGCCGCGCCCCGCCCGCGGCCGCACCGGCGTCCGGCTCGTGGCGCTCGCGATCGTGCTCGCGATCGGGCCGCTGATGCTGCTGCAGCTCGGCTCGCCGGTGTCGCCGTTCATGGACATCCTCCCCTACGTCGCCTCGGTGCAGAAGATCGTGACCTTCCATTTCTACGACCCCTTCGCCAACGATGCGGCGGGTCTGTGGGCGCCGTCGCGTCAGGTGGCGGGATCGGACGCGCTCTACTCGTTCCTCGGCATCGTGTGCAGGATGCCGGGCAACCTCGCGATCACGGCGCTGCTCGTGCCCTTTTGCCTGCTGCAGATCCTCGGCCTCTACCTCCTCGGGCGCGCGGCGGCGGGCGCGCGTGCCGGCGGCTTCGCGTCGCTCTTCCTTCTGACGACGTTCATCTGGCGGCGCACGGCCGACGGTCGCGGCACCGCGCTCGCGTTCGTGCTGATCGCGTTCGGCATCGTGTTCCTGGTGGCGCGCCGCCGCTCCGGCATCCGCACGCTGCTCGGCGGCCTGGCGCTCGGCCTCGCCGTCGCGGTGAATCCGCTGATCGGCGCTTGCGGCATGCAGGTGGCAGGGCTCGCGCTGCTGGTCGCCTGGCTCGACCTCGACCTGCCGATCATCGGCGGCGTCGTCGCGCTCGCCGGCGGATCGGTGCTGGCGTTGCCGCAGGTGCTCATCGGGACCGGGACGCGCGCCAACCTGGCGCTCCTGCCACTCACCGTCGCGGCGGGATTCCTGCTGCTCGCGCTCGCCGGCTGGATCGGGGGCCGCTCGGCGACCGCGCCCGGACAAGGGCCGACGCCGCGCGCCTCGCCGTACGCGCGCGTGCTCACGATCGGCGGCCTCCTCGCATACGTGCTGTGGAGCCACGCGACCCACCGCACGGCGTTCTTCGGCGACGACTGGTTCGGTTACGCCGTCCTCCTGCTGCTCGCGGCCGGCGGGCTGATCGCGGGCGCGTACGTGGTGTGGCAGCGCCCGGAGCGCTTTCCGGCCGCCGCCGTCCCGGCTCTCGCGTTCGCCGTCGGCCTCTTCGACCACATGCTCGCCGACCCGCGCCGCTTCACGGGCCCGCTCGAGATGCGCTCCCTCGCCTCCGAGGTCACGACCAAGATGGTCTACTACTGGACCCCATACTGGGCGGCGCTCTGCGCCGGCATCCTCTTCGCCCTGCTGGCGCGCCGCGGGCGCGCCGCGGCGATCGCCTTCGCGCTTCTCATCGTCGTCTATCCGTTGCGCCACGTCGCCGAGCCGCTCGACTTCGACACCGCGGAGCTCAGCCTCGCCGAGAACTGGGGCTTCAACCTGACGACCGCCTCGCGCGGCTACTTCGCGGGCTACCCCGACCGCCACTGGGTGCTCGACAAGCACTGGGAGAGCGTCTCCGACGTGCTGCGCGCCGAGATCGCGGCGGGGCGCATCGGCTATGCCACCCACGTGCTCACGATCTCGCCCGCGATCGACACCATCGAGCCGGCCCTCGGCCTCGGCGTCTCGATCGACCTGATCACGCCGCAGTTCGACCCGGGGAGCATCTGGAACGTCGGGGGGCGGGTGCGCGGACGCGACGCCCTGCCCGCGGCGCTGGCGGCGCGTCCGCCGTACATCATGCTGCACGACGACTCGCCGGATCAGTACCCCGAGCTCGCCGAGTACGAGCAGATCTTCGACTCTCCCCGCACCCGCCTCTACCGCCGCCGCGCGCCGGCGGCGTGAGACGAGCGCGCGCGCCGGCGGGTGAGCCGGCGCAACATCGGCGCCGCAACGGCGCCTTGGCGCGGACCCTATGGCGCCCGCCATAGGCTAGCTTTTAGATGTACGAACATCTGCACGCAGCAGTATGCAATTTGTGTTGACTTTTCTTCCCGGTGCCCGCTACCTTCGACGAGCCTGCCTCTGTGCCGTTCGTCGAAGGGAGTTTTCCGATGTCAGTCGCCCGCTGCTTCCTCGCCGTGGTCACCATCGTCGCCTCGATCGGCGCGCTCGCGCCCGCGCCCGCCCACGCGGCGCCCGACACCACCGCCCTCAAGTGCTACCGGGCCAAGGACGCGCTCGAGGTGCGCGGCCCCACGCCGGACTGGCTGAAGCTCAACGAGGACAACTGCCGGATCGGCGGCGGCTTCCGCCTCGTGTGCGTGCCGTCGACGGAGGTCGTCACGCAGCCGATCGAAGGCCGCACCCAGGCCGGCGACTGGACGCCGATCACGCCGACGGTCCTGCCGGGCCCCGAGGTCCTGTCGCAGGACCGCGTCTGCTACAAGATCCGGTGCGTCGGCCACACGACGCCGAGCAGCGACACCGAGTTCACCGACGTCTTCGGGCCGCGTAGGCTGAAGCGCTACCGTCCATACCTGGTCTGCGGCCCGGCCGAGGCCTCGCTCTGCGGCGACGGCCACCTCGACTTCGGCGAGGAGTGCGACGACGGCAACCGGGTGAACGGCGACTGCTGCGACTCGACCTGCCACGCCGAGCCGGCCACGCAGGTCTGCGGCCCCGACACCGACGGCAACGACTGCACGGCGCCGCGCTGCGGCGGCGACGGTACGTGCCACCAGAACGGCTTCTTCCAGCCGCCGACCACCGCGTGCGCCGACACCGACGGCAACGCCTGCACGAGCGCGCGCTGCGACGGCGCCGGCACCTGCGAACAGACCGCCGTGCTGCAGCCGACGACGTTCCCCTGCCCGGACACCGACGGCAACGACTGCACCTCGGCGCGCTGCGACGGCGCCGGAAGCTGCGATCAGTTCGGCTTCCTCGAGCCGGTGACGTTCCCCTGCACCGACACCGACGGCAACGACTGCACCGCCGCGCGCTGCAACGGCGCCGGCACCTGCAACCAGGTCGGGATCATCCTGGCCAACGGCACGACGTGCACCGACACCGACGGCAACGTCTGCACGCACGCCGAGTGCGACTCCGGCCTCTGCGACCAGACCGTGCACGTGCCGGTCGGCACGCTCTGCCCGGACATCGACGGCGACGCGTGCAACCGCGCCGGCTGCGACGAGAACGGCCTCTGCGCCCAGGACTTCTTCGTCCGCAACTGCATCACGCCCGAGGTCTGCAACCCGGCGAACGGCGTCTGCGAGTGAAGGCTTAAAAATCCCTAAGGGCTCTCGGCACGTCGCGCGCCGAGTGCAGCACCCGGATTAGCTCGGGCATCGAGACAAGGCGCTCGCACGCCGCGCGCCGTATGCCACGAGATAGCGCCGGGCCGCGCTTGGGCGCTCCGCCGCGATGTAGTCGACCTGTTCGGCGATGTCGCGCTCAGCGGCGCGAGTTTGTACGAGCCGTTTTCCCACCCCTTCCCTTCGCTTGCTTCTGCTGCGACTCCAGCTCGTCCACCCGACGGTGCATCTCCTTGAGAAACGTCTTGATGTCCGTCCGCGAGCGACCGCTCTTGATCCCCTCGAGCACGAGCTCCTCGAGCTCTCGCTCGGCCGCCTGTTCCTTGTCCTTGCGGATCAGATGACGCACGTATTCTGTCGGTGTGCCGAAGCCGCCCTTCTTCGTCCGCTCGTCCACGTACGCGCGAAGGTCGTTGGGCATATTGACGTTGAGAGAGCCCATCGAGGCCTAGGTTACTCCTCCTAGGCGAATATCGTCAACATTTGACGAGACCTGGGCCGGCGAGCCTTAGCCGGCCATCGTCAGGCCGCCGCTCACGCTCAGCACCTGGCCGGTCACGTAGCGCGCCGCCGGCGCGGCGAAGAACGCGACCGCCTCGGCGACGTCCTCGGGCGTGCCGAGCCGGCGGAACGGGATGGCGCGCGACATGCCGGCGACGACCTTCGAGCCGCCCTCGGTCGCGCCGACCGATTGCAGGAGCGCCGTGTCGACGGGCCCCGGACAGACCACGTTGACGGTCACCTTGTCGCGCGCGAGCTCGCGCGCCAGCGCCTTCGAGAAGCCGATGAGCGCCGCCTTGCAGCCGGAGTAGACGGCCTCCCCGAAGCTGCCGACGCGCCCCGCGTCGGAGCTGATGCTGATCACCCGGCCGCGCTCGCCCGCCGCGCAGAGATCGGCGAGCGCCGCGTGGGTGCACGCGAGCGTCCCCCGGTAGTTGATCGCGATCACCCGGTCCCACAAGCCCGGATCGGACTCGCGGAACGAGACGAACGCGTCCCAGCCGACGTTGTTGACGAGCGTCGTGATCGGGCCGAGGCGCTCGCGCAGGGTTGCGAAGGCGAGCCGCACCTGGCCGTCGTCGGTGACGTCGGCCGCAACCGCGGCCGCCGCGACGCCCGCGCCGCGCACGCCCTCGCACGCGGCCTCCGCCGCCCCCAGATCACGGTCGAGGATGCCGACCGCGAAGCCGTCGCGCGCGAGGCGCGCCGCGATGCCGCGTCCGATGCCGCCGCCCCCGCCCGTCACGATTGCCACGCGCCGCTCGTCGCTCATGGGCCCTCGTGTAACGTGGCCCCACTGCCGGGACAACACCCGCCGCCGCGGCGACGGGGGCGAGGGCGCCGCGCTATTTGAACAGGCTCAGGTCGATCGCGTTCGCCATCGCCTGGTAGCCTTGCGTGTTCGGATGCACGTGGTCGGTCGTCAGGCTCGACCTGATCGCAAGGTGATCGCTCGGGTCCCATACCGCCGCCTCGAAGTCGATCAAGGCATCGGGCCCGCCGCTGCTGGCGGGAGTGGCGCGGATCCACGCGTTCACGGCTTCGCGCGTGGCCTCGTTCGCGGGCGTGCTCTTCACCGAGTACTTGATCGGAAGGAGCGGACTCATGAAGACCTCGACGCCGGCGGCGTGTGCCTGCGCGATCGCGCTGGCGTAGCAGGCAATCAAGGTGGCGGCGCTGACGTGCTCGTAGCTGATGTCATTGATGCCCTCGAGCAGGATGAGATGCGTCACGTTGGGGCGTGAGAGCACGTCGTCGCTCAACCGGTGGAGGCCGGCGGGCCCCGCGCCGTCCGAGGCGCAGAAGCGGTTCGAGCCAATGCCCATGTTGATGACGGACACGGGGGTACCGTCGGCGAGGCCCGGGAAGCGCTTGGCGAGATCGTCGGGCCAGCTCGCATTCTGATTGGTCGCGGCGGTGGCGCCGTCGGTGATCGAGTCGCCGAGCGCGACCAGAACCATCGTGTCGGGGGGTGTCAGCACCTGCACGTCCGATACGAAGAACACCGTCGTGGTCGTTGCGGGATTCGGCCACGCCGCCGCCGGCATCGTCGCCGAGGCGGAGAAGTTGCCCGCCTTCGAGAGATAGCTGGTCTTGAGTCCCGTCGGGTGGAACGTGGTCGGGATGAACGTTCCGGGCACATAGAGGCTGATGGCGAGATCGGTGCGCGCGGTGATCGACAGGGTGGCGGGGTCGCTCCACACCTCGGCGCCCGCGGCGATCGTCACCGATGAGGCTCCGCCGAACGTGAGCGCGCGGTCGGTGCCTGCGACGATCGTCCCGCCTGACTGCCGTACCGCCACGTGCGCCGCACCGACCGCGAGCGGCGTCTTCGAGAACTTGTTGGTGAGCTTGACCCGGACTCGCGAGCCGCCGAGCGTCGGGAACACGATCAGGCGGAGCGTCTGGTTCTTGAAGGTCGCGGGCGTGGTCGCCTGGACGGTGGTGCTCGACGTCGTGACGGTCGTGGAGAGCGGGCTTCGTCCCCACGCGTCGGCCCAGACGGCGGGTGGGGACTGAGCGGGAACGGAAGTGGCGAAGGCTGCGAGCGACGCGAGCGCGGCGACGAGGGCATGACGCATGGGGGGAACCTCTTCCGGTGGCACAGGTTGGCAAGCATGAGGTGGATGATTCTCGTGTGGACGACGGCCGCGGACCCCGCCGGGAGCCCGCGGCCGCCGCGAACGTCAGGCGATGACGCTGCGGATGACCTCGCCCTTCTCCATCGCCTTGAAGGCGTCGTTCACGCCGTCGAGCTTGATCGTCTTCGAGACCATCGCCGAGATGTCGAGGCGATTCGTCTCGATCAGCTCGACGAAGCGCGGGAAATCGCGCCGCACCTGGGCCGAGCCGTACTTGCAGCCGCGGACGGTCTTCTGCTCGAAGAAGATGCCGAACGCCGGCAGGGTGAACTGCGCGTCGAAGCGCGCCATGCCGACGACGATGACGTCGCCGCCCTTCCGCGCCATGTTGTAGGCGGAGAGGATCGTCTCGGGCAGGCCGATCACCTCGAACGCGTAGTCGACGCCGCGCCCGCCGGTGAGCGCCTTCACCTGCTCGACCGGGTCGCCCGTGGACGGATCGACCGCGTCGGTGGCGCCGAGCTTGGCGGCGGTCGCGCGCTTCAGCGTCTGCGGATCGATCGCGATGATGCGGCTCGCCCCCGCGATGCGCGCCCCCTGGATGACGGCCTGGCCGACCCCGCCGCAGCCGACCACCGCGACGGTCGCACCCGGCGTGATGTGCGCCGTGTTGAGCGCCGCGCCCACGCCGGTCGTGACGCCGCAGCCGATCAGCGCGAGCTGCGCGTCGGGAAGGTCGGTCTCGACCTTCACCACCGACGACTCGTCCACCGTCATCACGTTCGAGAAGGTGCCGAGACCGGTCATGCAGAAGTAGGGGTTGCCGTCGGGACGGGTGCCGCGCATCTGCATCGTGATCTCGCTCTCACGGTCGCAGAGCTCCGACTGGTTGCGCAGGCAGAACCAGCAGGCGCCGCACGCCGGCACGAACGAGGCGATGACGCGGTCGCCCTTCTTGACGCGCGACACCTCGGCGCCCGTCTCGACGACGCGTCCCGCACCTTCGTGGCCGAGGACCATGCCGGGCGGCACCGGCACGTAGCCGCGCATGATGGAGAGGTCGGAATGGCACACGCCGCTCGCGCCGACCTCGACGACGACGTCGCGCGGTCCGGGCGGGTTCGGCTTCAGCTCCTCGAAGGCGAGATTGGCGGAATCTCCGACGTAGACGGCTGCTCGCATGGTTCTATTCCTCCCTGATTGTGGACGGTCGCTCGAGGGGAACTCGGCGCGGATCCGTCTATCAGGTACGATGCGCTATCGAAACCCGGCCGTGCCGCGGCGAGTCGGGGTCAGAGCTCGCGCCAGGCGCGGCGCAGCTCGGCGCGGAAGTCGGGGTGGGCGACGGCGATGAGGGCGTCGGCGCGCGCGCGGTCCGTCCGGTCCTCGAGGCAGGCGATGCCGTGCTCGGTGACGACGTAGTGCACCTGGTGACGCGGCGTGGTGACGACGCTGCCCGCGGGGAAGCCGGGGACGATCGTCGAGATGCGGTTGCCGCCGACGGTGGCGGTCGAGCGCAGGCAGATGATCGACTTGCCGCCCGGGGCCTCGCGGGCGCCCATCGTGAAGGTCTCGTGCCCGCCGACGCCGGAATACTGCCGGCCGCCGATCACGTCGGCGACGATCTGGCCGTGCAGGTCGACGGCGAGCGCGGCGTTGATCGAGGTGAAGTGGCGCATGCGCGCCAAGAGCGGCGGCGAGTTGACCTCCGGGACGGGCAGGAGGCGGACGAGCGGGTTGCGGTCGAGCCAGCGGTAGAGCGCCTCCGAGCCGCCGGCGAAGGTGCCGATGGTGAGACCGTCGTGGACGCCCTTCCGGTTCACGACCTTGCCGGCCTCGTGCAGGTGCATGATGCCGTCGACCAGCATCTCGCTGTGGATGCCGAACCCGCCCTTGGCCTCCGCGCACAGCAGCTCCGCGACCGCGTTCGGGATGCCGCCGATGCCGAACTGGAGCGTCGCGCCGTCCTCCACCAGCTCCGCCACCCAGCGCGCGATGGCGCGCTCCTCCGGCACCGGCTCCGTGTACGGCACGGTGACGAGCTGCGTGTCGTCCTCGAGCACGATGTCGATCTCGGAGACGTGCACGCGATGGCCGCCGAGCTCCGGGAGCCCGGCGATGCGCGGCAGGCGCGGGTTCACCTCGGCGATCGCAAGCCGCTCCGGGTCGCGCGCCGCCTGCAGGAAGGGCCGGAACATGGCGCCGCTGTTCAGGCCGAACGCGCAGTAGCCCTCGTCGTCGGGCGGCGCCACCGGTGCGGCGACGACGCGCGGCCGAAGCGCCAGGGTGAGCTTCTCGAATCCCTGGAAGTCGGCCGGCAGGAACTCGACCGGCATCCCCGCCGCGCGCGCCATGCGCTCGATCGGCCCGAAGAAGCCGCTCACCAGGCGCACCGCCGGGTCGCGCAGGAAGTCGAACGGCTCGATCAGGATGCCGAGGTAGACGGTCAGGGGCCGGCCGGGGTCGCGCGGGCCGATGGCCCGCAGCACGCCGCGCGCCTGCCCGGTGAGGAGCCCGGTGACGATGGACTCGACGCCGTCGAGGCGCGCCCGCAGCTCCGCTACCGACAGGCGCTTCGCCTCGTAGGTCGCGCGCACGGCCGAATCCATGCGCGCATTCAGAGCGCATCGCGGCGCAAAAGGGAATGCCCCGGCGCTCGCGCATTGAACGGCTTCGCGCCATAATGCCCTTCACGTGGGCGCGGCGCCGACACTGCTTCCGGTTCCCGATCGGATGGCGGACGACGCTGTGGCCGAGCTGCGCGCCACCGTCCTCCGCCAGCCCCACGGCGCCGTCGTGGTGCTCGACTGCGCCCCGCTCACGAGTCTCGACGGGCTCGCCGCGGCGCGGCTCCTGCGTCTCGTCGCCGAGGGCCGGGCGCGGGGGATCGACGTCCGGCTGACGCACCTCTCCGACGCCGTACGCCGCGCCCTCACCGACGTCGACCCGGCGATCCTCGAGCCCGAGCCGCCAAGGCCGAGCGTCCATCCCGTCGAGGCGCTCGGCGCGAGCGCGATCGACGGCGCGGAGGCCGCCTTCGAGATCGCCAAGCTCATGCGCGACTCGGCGGTCGTGGTGGCACGGCCGTTCGGACGCCACGGCGTCAAATGGGGGCGGACGCTCCACCAGATGCAGCTCATCGGCGTCGCCGCGGTGCCGATCGTCGTCTTCATCTCGTTCCTGGTCGGCATCGTGCTGGCGCTGAACGGCGCGACCCAGCTCCGCCAGTTCGGCGCCGCCATCTTCATCGCCAACCTGGTCGGCATCTCGATGACGCGCGAGATGGGGCCGCTCATGACGGCGGTGATCGTCGCCGGCCGCTCCGGCTCGGCGATCGCCGCCGAGATCGGCAGCATGGTCGTCTCCGAGGAGGTCGACGCGCTCCGCACCATGGCGCTCAGCCCGGTGCGCTTCCTCGTCGTGCCGAAGATCCTCGCGCTGGTGATCATGCTGCCGCTCCTCGTGGTCCTCTCCAACGCGGCCGGCATCTTCGGCGGCTACGTCATCGGCGTCGCCGCGCTCGACCTCGCGAGCAGCGCCTACCTGACCCAGACGGTACAAGCGCTGGTCATCGGCGACGTCATGTCCGGCCTCATCAAGAGCGTCGTGTTCGCGCTCATCATCGGGCTCACCGGCGTCTACCGCGGGTTCGCGGTGCGCGGCGGCTCCGAGGCGGTCGGCCGCGCCACCACGTCCGCGGTCGTCACGTCCATCATCCTCTGCATCATCGCCAACGCGTTCTTCACCGCGTTCTTCTACGTCACCGGATGAGCCCGGCCGCCGCAACACCGGTCCTCGCCGTCGAGAAGGTCGTCGCCGGCTACGGCGACCAGCGCATATTGAACGGCGTCTCGTTCCAGGTCGCCGCCGGCGAGATCGTCAGCGTCCTCGGCGGCAGCGGCTGCGGCAAGACGACGCTCCTGCGCTGCATCGTCGGCCTGCTGACGCCGTGGAGCGGCCGCGTGCTGATCGAGGGCCGCGACGTCAACGCCGCCGACGAGACCGAGCGTGAGACGATCCTGCGCGACGTGGGCATGGCGTTCCAGAACGCGGCGCTGCTCAACTCGATGACGGTCGAGGAGAACGTCGCGCTGCCGGTGATGGAGCACTGGGGCCTCGACCGCGAGACGGCGATCATGGTGGCGCGCATGCGGCTCGCGCGCGTCGGGCTCGGCGCCGCGGCGGGCATGATGCCGGGCGAGCTCTCGGGCGGCATGCGCAAGCGCGCCGGCCTGGCGCGCGCGATCGCGCTCGAGCCGCGCCTCCTGCTCTTCGACGAGCCGTCGGCGGGCCTCGACCCGGTGACGGCGCGCGAGCTGGACGATCTGATCCTGTCGCTCAAGGCGCAAGGAAGGATGGGGATCGTGGTGGTGACGCACGAGCTCAGCAGCATCAACATCATCACCGACCGGGCCGTGATGCTGGCCGACGGCAAGGTGCTCGCGAGCGGCACGCTCGACGAGGTGCGCGCCAACCCCGATCCGGTCGTGCAGGGCTTCTTCCGCCGCGAGGTGCCGCCGCACGAGCCGCGCCCGAGCCTGATCGAGCAGCTGGAGTGGCGCGCGTGAGCAGCGCAACGACCAACACGCGCCGCGACGCCTTCCAGGTCGGTGTCTTCGTGCTCGTCGCCGGCGCGATCCTGATCGGCGGCCTGCTCTGGATCGCGGGCTCGCGCATCTTCCGCAAGGTCGACACCTACACGGTGCTCTTCAGCGACTCCGTGAGCGGCCTCGCGCCGAGCGCCAACGTCGAGTACCAGGGCGTCGTCGTCGGCCGCGTGCGCACCGTCTACCTCACGAACGACCTGCCGGCGCAGGTCGCGGTGATCGTCGACGTCACGCCCGGCACGCCTGTCCGCACCGACACGGTCGCGGAGCTGCTCGGGTCGTTCGTCACCGGCATCAAGTACATCCAGTTCCAGGGCGGCACCGGCGAGCCGCTGGCAGCCGGCGGCACGATCCGCGGCGACGTGACGTCGATCGAGCAGTTCCGCAATCAGCTCTCGGAGATCGCCGACCGCGCCAGCAAGGTCATGAAGACGCTGGACGAGCGCGTCTTCACCGCGGAGAACAGCGAGAAGGTCACCGCGTTCGTCTCCGATCTGCAGAACGTCGCCTCGACCCTGAACCGCACCATGACGACCTTCCAGTCCGAGGACACGGGCAAGCAGGTCGCCACGCTGGTGCGCGACCTCTCGCAGACGGCCGAGAAGGTGAACCGCCTCGTCGACGACGTCTACGGCCGGCGCGAGTCGATCTTCGGCGGCCTCGAGCAGACGCTGCGCCACCTCGACGAGACCGTCACCGCGATGCACCAGCTCGTGACCACGACGCAG
Source organism: Binatia bacterium (assembly GCA_036496285.1). Lineage (GTDB taxonomy): Bacteria > Desulfobacterota > Binatia > UTPRO1 > UTPRO1 > DP-19. Next base: position 1,646 of record DASXLI010000006.1, on the reverse strand, counting down.
ACGCAGATCTCCGGCACCGGCGGCTCCCTCGGGTCGCTCGTCGGCGACCTCAACGCGACCACCAACCGGCTGCAGGAGACGATCGACGTGATCCGCAGCGATCCGTCGGTGCTGCTGTGGGGACGCCAGGTACCGGAGCGGGAGATCGAGAAATGAAGGTCACGCACGCGCTCGCCGCCGCGCTCCTCGCGACCACGGCGCTCGGCTGCTCGTTCTTCCACACGCAGCCGCACATCCGCTACTACACCCTGACGCTCCAGGGCGCGCCGGCGACGGCACTCGACGCGCCGGTCTCCGTCGTCGGCTTCGCCGCCGACGAGCCCTACGCCAGCGCGCGCTTGGCCTACCGCAGCTCGCCCTATCGTCTCGACTACTACACCTACCACCGTTGGGCGGCCGATCCCCGCAACCTCCTGCGCGCGACCGTGCGCGACTACTTCGAGCACGGCGCCGCGCACGACGGCCTGCCGTACGAGCTCGAGGGCAACATCCGCCGCCTCGAGGAGGTCGACGAGCCGGCCGGCTGGCAGGGTGCGCTGACCCTCGACATCAAGGTCGCGCGCGGCGGCGCGACCGTCCTGCAACGCACCTACGCCGAGACGGAGCCGGCAGCGGCGAAGAACGCCGAAGCGGTGGCCGCGGCAGTGAGCCGCGCGCTGCAGCGCATTCTCGATCAGGTCTCCGCCGACGTCGCCGCAGCGCCGCGCACCGGTGTCGCGGCGCGCCCTTCCGCGGGTCGCTAAATCCGGGCGGCTCGGTATAATCGCGCCGTTTCTCCCCGGAGGTTTCGCATGACCACACCCAACGACCCCGCGTCGGATCCCGGCGCCGCGCCCGCGATCGAACCGTCCACGCCCGGCACCGACGCTCCCGTCGAGGACACCCAGAGCGCCGGGCCCGCCGGGTACGACGCACCGCCGACACCGGCTGCGCAGGCAGCGCCGGCCGCTCCGGCGCCGCCCGAGGACGACTTCGCGGCGATGTTCGCGGCGAGTGAGAAGGGGCACCCGTCGCAGCCGCGCGCCAAGACCGGCGACACCGTCCAGGGGAATGTCATCGCGGTCGGCCCCGAGAACGCGTTCGTCGCGATCGGCGGCAAGGCCGAGGCCGTGATCTCGCTCGCCGAGTTCCGCGACCCGACGACCGGCGAGATCGCGCTCGCCATCGGCGACGCCATCACCGCCACCATCACCGACGACGGCAGCCGCTCCGGCTCGATCGTCCTGAAGCGCACGCTCGGCCGCGGCGGCCGCGTGCCCGGCGAGATCGAGGAGGCACGCGAGCACGGGCTCGCGATCGAGGGCGTCGTGACCGGCCAGAACAAGGGCGGCTTCGACGTGCAGGTGGCCGGCGTCCGCGCCTTCTGCCCGGCGTCGCAGATCGATCTCCGACGCGCCGATCCGGCCCAGTACATCGGCCAGCGGCTGACCTTCCGGGTCACCCAGATCAGCGCCGGCGGCCGCAACGTGGTGGTCGCGCGCCGGCCGCTCCTCGAGGAGGAGGCCGCGGCGCAGGCGGCGTCGACGTGGGAGCGCCTCCAGGTGGGCGCGACGGTGCGCGGCACGGTCACGTCGCTGCGCGATTTCGGCGCGTTCGTTGATCTCGGCGGCGTCGAGGGCCTGATCCACGTGAGCGAGCTCGGCTAC
>DASXLI010000005.1:0-65490 GCA_036496285.1 Binatia bacterium | reverse complement strand
GTGACCTGCCTGGGTTCTTCGGACCACGCGATTACTGAGAAACGGCCTCTTCGGGTTGAGGGTTCGTGCTGACCTTCTCCCTCTTGAATTCGATTGGGGTCAAGTCGTCGAGACTCGAGTGGGGTCGGACCTCGTTGTAGTGGCGCCGCCAGGTTTCGATGATCGGCACCGCCTCGTGCCGGGTCCGAAACCATTCCAGGCTGAGGCATTCGTCGCGCAGTTTCCCGTTGAAGCTCTCGTCGGTGCCGTTCTGCCACGGCTTGCCCGGATCACTGAGCACACAATCGATGCTGTTCGCACTCAGCCAGCGCAAGATCGCGAGGGACACGAACTCGGGACCGTTGTCGCTGCGGAGCGCCCGCGGGGCCCCGTGCATGCTGATGAGACGCGCGAGTACCTCGATCACCCGGCCGGAGCGAATGCTCCCCGCGACATCGATCGCGAGCGCTTCGCGGGTGTACTCGTCGATCACCGTCAGACACTTGAGCTGCTGGCCGTTCGCGCACGCGTCGAAGACGAAGTCGTACGCCCACACCTGATTCGCGCCGGTCACGCGTGGGGGCTTGGGTCGCGCGCCGGCGACGCGCCGGCGCGGCCGTTTCCGCGGCACCTGGAGCTGCGCGCCGCGCCACAGGCGATGGGCGCGATCACGACCCATCCGGTGGCCGTCGCGACCGAGGAAGACGCGAATACGCCGGTACCCATAGCGGGGATACTGGCCCGCCAGCTCGCGCATCCGCGTGATGACGGGCGCGTCGTCGCGCGCCTTCGTCGACGCGTAGTGGAGCGACGATCGGGCGGTGTGCAGGAGCGCGCACGCGCGGCGTTGGGAGAGTCCGCGCGCCGAGGCGTACGCGACCTGCTGCCGCCGAGCGGGCGCGCCTACCATTTTTTTGCCGCGATCTCCTTCAGCACCTCGAGTTCCAGATCTCGCTCGGCCACCAGCTTCTTCAATCGGCCGTTCTCCTGCTCGAGCGCGCGCAGCCGCTTGGTGTCGTTGGCGGTCATCGTCCCGAACCGCTTCCGCCACACGTAGATCGTCTGCTCGCTCACGCCGTGCTTCTTCGCCACGTCGGCCACCGGGGACCGATCGGTCTCCCGCAGGATCTTCACCATCTGCTCGTCGGTGTATCGGCTCTTCCGCATCGCGCTCTCCGTTCTGGGTGCCGGAGAGGCAGCGTCTCACGTCTCAGATGGTCCGAAAAACGCCGGGCAGGTCACAAGCGCCTCTGGGTGACGGCGCCGTGCTTTATGTTGTTGCAACCGGAGGCGAACCTGCTGCCGGCAAGGCGACTGGCGCCAACACGGACATCGCGCTTCTGGCCGTGCTGGGCAGCACATTGCCCGCGCAGGTTGTCGTGAACGAGCTCACCACGATTGCCTCCGTATGGACATCGGCGCAATTCCTCGACGGCGGAGCGCTCCGAGGCCACCCACTCGGTCTGCGCATCGCTGCTGGCAATGTTCCTAATCTGGTTGATCTCAAAACCGGCGGGCTGGGCCCGGTGATTCAGGATCCGCTCAACAGCTCGCAGACGACAACGCTGGCGACGTTCAACACACTGGCGAATTTGCTGACAGGGTGCATCACGAGGGTCCAAGGCGACGCCTGCGGCAAGCTTTTCGCGGCCGCCACGCCGCCGACGGGCGTTGCTCCAACCGACACGCTGACGGCGGCGCAGAACATCGCACGCAACCCGTCGCATCAAGCGCTGCAACTCTTCGCGCTGTTGGATGCCTTCTATCCCGTCCCTACAGGGGAGCGGTGGCGCCCAGTGCCCTTCCTCCCTTACCTCAGCTTCGCGCCGAGCGCGTGGACGCTGTCGCTGGTCTACGCCGGCGGCGGCATGAGCTCGCTCGGGGGCCTGGCCTTCGATGGCGAGGGCAACATGTGGACGGGCGACAACTTCCTGGTCGGCGCGCAGTCGACGATCTGGAACAACTTCGGCGGCGGCGTCTCGAAGATCGCGCCCAACGGCCGGCCGCTATCGCCGATGACCCTCGGCTATCGGGGCGGCGGCATCGACGGCCCCGGCTTCGGCATCGCCATTTCCGCCGACGACAAGGTGTGGGTCACCAGCCTTGGCGGCAGGACCATCTCCGTCTTCGATCGCAAGACGGGCAAGCCGCTCTCCCCCGAGAACGGCTACAACTTCGGCGGACAACTGGGCATGATGCAGGGCATCATCGTGATGCCGAATGGCGATGTGTGGGCGCTCGACAATGAAAAGAGCCAGATCGTCTATCTGCCCAAGGGCGACGCTGCGAAAGGCCGTATCCTCGGCCGCACGGTGAACGGCAAGCCGGTGGAGGGCACGCTCCAGGTCAAGGCGCCGTTCCACCTCGCCGTGGATCAGCAGGACAGGATCTGGGTCACCAACAGTGGCTCGAACACGGTGACGCGCTTCCCGGCGAAGGAGCCCGGCAAGGCGGAGCAGTTCACGGTCGGCTACGCACCGCGGGCCGTGGCCATCGACAGCTTGGGTAACGCCTGGGTCGCCAACACGGTCGGCCATCCAAGCACGAGGGAAAAGGTGGCACTGGTCGAGACGAAGCTGAAGTCGATGGTCGAAGGCCTGGCGAGCTCGGAGTCGAAGGAAGAAGCCGCCGCCAAGTTGTGGGTCAGCCTGTACGGGCTTCTGCAAGAGTTTCCTAGTGGCAGCGTTTCGATGCTGCGGCCGGACGGCACGGCGCTGCCGCCCTTCGATGGCGATAAGAGCATCATCGCGCCTTGGGGCCTCGTCATCGACGGCAACGACAACGTGTGGGTCGCCAACGCGACGGGCCGCTCGGTCACGCAGCTGTGCGGTGCGCGTCCCTCGAACTGCCCGCCCGGCGCCAAGACCGGCGACCCGATTTCACCTTCCGGCGGCTACATCGGCGGCTTGCAGATCCTCACAGACCTCGGGGTCGATCCGGCGGGAAACGTGTGGGTGGCGAACAACTGGGATCAGCCCGACGAAGGCTTCAAGAAAGTACCGGACCCCGCACTGTCCACCCGCTTCGCCGGGAATGGCACGGTGGTCTTCTTCGGCTTGGCCAAACCGGTCCGCACGCCAATGATCGGTCCGGCGCGAGCCGTAGAGTAACGTGCGAACCTGCGGACCTTCACAGTCCGACGACGGAGCCAGTCTCCCCGATCGAAGGTGCGAACGTCTGCTTCTTGAAGCCGCACTTGACCGGTTGAGCACTTGATGGTTCCACTGTGATTTCTCGGGCTGGGGAGAACGCAGTCACCACAAGGTCACCACTCCACGGCGGTCTACGGCGGGCCACGGCGGGGCTCACGGTTCAGATTCCTCCGAGATTCCCGGCGGTAGCCGGTGGTGGTCGGCGGTGGCGGTGTTGTCGAGCGAGCTCTTATTCAGCGGGTTCGCGGTTCGATTCCGCGCCGGCCCACTCGTCATCTCCTCTAGAAGTTCGACACTTACGATGGGGGCCGTCGTCTCCGATGGTTCCGTGGTGCGATGACTTCCGCATCAGCGGGGTGGCGATCGACTGGTACCCCGAGCCCGAGCGTTCCGGTAGGGAAGGTCGGTGACTTCCAGTCCCAGCACTCGCCATTCTCGACCTGCAGCAGGGAACCTCCGCGTCGAGCGACAACTGAGCGCCGACCATGACGTTCTCGACTGGCCCTTGAGGCCACCCATCCGAATACTCGACTCATGTCCTCCACGCTGATCGCCGCGATCACCGTCGCCTGCGTTTTCGGGGGCGCGCTCCTCGGACTCGGGCTGCAACGGCTCCTGCCGCAAAATCATCTCACCAAGGAATCCCAGGACGTTATCAAGCTCGGTGCCGGTGTGATCGCCACCATTACCGCGCTGGTGTTGAGTCTCTTGATCAGCTCGGCCAAGGCCACGTTCGACCAGATGAACTCAAGGATCATCCAGGTGAGCGCGAAGATACTCGTCCTGGACGGGGTGCTCACCCGCTACGGGCCGGAGACGAAGGGTGCTCGCGAGCAAGTGCGCCGGTCGATCGAGACCATGCTAGGCCGCATCTGGCCCTCGGAGCACGCCGACGTGTCGGGAGAGGCGGCCATCGAGCATGGGGGCGAGATCGGGATCGTTCGGGACAAGCTTCGCGCGCTCAACCCGGACACGGACACGCAGCGCCAGTTGCTCGTCCAGGCCCAGCAGGTCGTGGACGAGATCGCCGAATCCCGCTGGATGCTCATCGAAGAATCGCAGATCCAGTTGCCGACCCCACTCATCGTCGTGCTGGTGTTGTGGCTCACTATGCTCTTCACGAGCTTTGGCCTCTTCGCGCCGCGAAACGCTACGATCGTTGCGGTCCTCTTCATGTGCGCCTGCTCCATGTCGGCGGCGATCTTCCTGATGCTGGAGATGAATCGGCCGTTGGACGGATTCATCAAGGTCTCGAGTGCTCCTGTACGTACGGCGCTCACGCACCTGGGCCAGTAGCTCGCGGCGACCCGCTGACCAATTGGTCTCACGATGGCTGCTTGGCCCATGGAAACGCGGTCACCACGCGGTCACTCCACCCCGGTTTACGGCCGACCACGGCCCGCCCTCACGGTTCCTTTTCCTCCGAGATTCCTGGCGGTGGCCCGTGGTGGCGGGCGGTGGGGGTGTCGTCGAGGGATCTCTTAACCGGCGGGTTGAACCCGATAGGCGCGGTCGTGGGAGCCATGTATGGTCCATGGTGGGCTCTCTTCTGCGGCGTCGACCGCGGGGTGCTCTTGTGGGCGCTATGCCACCACGTTAAGCGAGAGGTCAACCGCTTCATCCTACTCTACGCGCTTGCAGTGTTTCTTGCAGACCCGGGGGGAGCACATGGGACTCAAGAGGTTCGGGATTGTTCCAGGTTTTCTCGTTTTGTTGCTTCTGCCGGCCTGTGCGCCTCCCAAGCGGACACTCTCTTTGCATGCACCGCTGTACGCGTCTCTCCCGAATGGCCACGAACCGCTGGATCCGACCAGACCTTCGAGCCTCTATGCCGCGGTAGCGACCGTTCCTGGCGACAATGTCATACGTTACCTTGAGCGCAAGCGCGGGCATGCGTTGAATCTTCTTTCCCTCTCCGGTGGAGGCCAGAACGGCGCCTTCGGCGCTGGCTTCCTCATTGGCTGGCGCGAGAGCGGACGGCGGCCGCAGTTCGATGTCGTCGGCGGGGTCAGCACCGGTGCGTTGCTGGCCACCCACGCCTTTCTCGGCACCTCTGCCGACGATGCGACGTTGGAAAAGATGTACACACAAATCACCAGCGCCGATATCTACGTAGACAGATCGATCTTCGGCCTTCTATCCGCTGACTCACTAAGGGACACCGCACCCTTGCGTGCAATGCTTGTCAAATATGTGACAGCGGAGACTTTGAAGCGCGTGGCTGCGGCGTATGATGACAATCGTATGTTGTTTGTGGGCACAACTAACATCGACTACGGCCAGACTTGGGTCTGGAATATGACGTTGATAGCGAAGGCGGGAGAGTTGGAACTCTATCGCAATGTCTTACTGGCCTCTGCCTCGTTCCCCATCGTCTTTCCGCCGGTGGAGATAGATGGTCATTTGTTCGTCGACGGGGCCGCCCGTTCGAATCTGGTGGTTCCAGGGATGGGGGGATCGCAGAAACCCAATCCTCCGCTACACGGCCCAGGCAATCTGTACCTGATTGATAACGGCAAGGTAACGGAGCCGCCTCAGGCCCTGGTCCGGGCTCTTGGTAAGATCGCGGCAACGACGATTAGCGTGATGATGGAACAGTCCATGCAAACAGCTCTGACAAGGTCTTATTTCGGGACAAAGATGCTAGGCTACTTCTTCAATATGGTTGGGATTCCGGACGACGTGAACGTCGGCAATGACGTGTTGGCATTCGACCCAATTCAGATGCGTGCAGCTTTCGACGCGGGGCGCGCCCTCGGCGCGCAGGACAATCCATGGCAGAGCGCGCCAACCAATTCAGGCGATATTCCCTCATGGGTTTTCAAGGAGACGATGGCGCCCTCGACGTCAGATTCGATGAGGCACTGACCTTCGACACCTTGGTGAGGTCGAGCCGCAGAGGACCCGTCGCGCAGGCGGTGGCCTCACAGCGTCGGCATGCTCACAGGACGCCGCCCTAGTCGGCCTTCCGCTGATCGGAGACGCGCTCAGGATCTCGGACCGACGTACGGACACCAGCGAGTACGTGGCAGTCCCGCGCACGGATCGGGCATCGAATCCTGGTGCGCCAGCGGCAGCATCGTCACCTGGGTCTGCGCCGGGTAGCTCGATCCGGGCGGGCACGGCGCGATTCCCGCGTCGCACGTGAGCTCGGCCGCAGCCGTCCCCGATCCGGTTCCCGGCTGGTCGCACGGCGGGCCATCGACGGTCTCGAGGGCCGTCGGATCGGTGGTCAGGCCGCCAGGATCGGTGTTGCCGGAGAAGCAATTGCGCGGCGTCGAGGTCGACTCGTTCGCCAGATCGACGTTCGACGGGTTGCCGAAGAAGCCGTTGTTGGCGAGCTGGTTGTTCGTGATGACGTTGCCCATCGCGACGAAGAGGCACGTCCCGCCCTGCCCGATGCCGCCTTCGCAATGGGAGACCGGAGGCGGCGTCTCCGTATCCGGGAAGTCGTGCGTCACGATGCCCCAGGCCCCGTTGTTCTCGACGCGGTTGTCGGTGATCGTGTCGTAGCTCCCGCCCGAGATCTCGATGCCGGTACCGACCGGCGCCTCGCAGGTGACGCCGCTGCACGGCACGTTCGGGTTGTTGTTGTCGTGCACGTAGTTGCCCTGGATGAACGTGCACGATCCCATCCCGTCCGGACAGAGCCCGCTCTGCGGCGGGGGCGCGTCGTCGTTGTTGAGTGAGTTCGGCAGAATGCCGACCTTGTTGAGATCCCACTCCGAATCCTCGATGCGGAGATGCCCGCCGCTGTTCGTACCCGAATAGCCGAGCGGACTGTTCTGTCCGTGCACGTGGCTCAGGACGGCATTGCAGTCCGGACACGCACCGACGTAGAAGCTCGAGTCGGCCATGTTGCTCGCATAGGAGTAGCTGATCGTGCCCGGGCCGCCCGCGTTGCTGACGAAGATCCCGTACTCCGCGAAGGGCTGATTCGCGCCGCCGTAGAACGTCGACGTCGCCGTGAGGTAGCTCCCGCTGTAGGCCCCCATCCCGATCAAGCCCGACCCATCGCCGCCGTTCCACCAGATCTCGTTGCCCTCCCCGTTCGGTCCCGTGAGGTAGTTGCAGACCGTCATATTGTCGATTGAGGTTCCGTCGGCCTTGAGCACCTCGATGCCGTTGCGCCCGCTGAAATCCTGCAGCGCCGGGTCGGACGGGCAGGGGTTGGCGACTCCTCCGTTGCTGCCGTCGACGATGACGAGGTTGCGATCCATGCCCCGCAGGTGGACGTTCGGGGTCGTGATCAGCACTCCCGCACCGTCGACTTCCTTCTCGTGGTACACGCCCGGCCAGACCAGGATCCAGTACGCGCGGCCTGGTCGCGGCCGATAGCGCTGGATGCGTTGCAGTGCGGCAGCGATGCTCGCGAAGGACTTGCCGCGCGGACAGGCGGCACTGCTGCCGTTGCATACTCTCAGGACCTTGGGACGGAGCGCCGCCGCGGTGCGGGGAAGCGCGAGCGAGAGCACGATGGCGAGGAGCACGATGCCACGACGTACATAGGTCATGTGCGCGCGTTCTCAGAGCGTGCGATGAGTGTCAATGCGTTCGGAGGGCCTCCTCACTTTTTGTCGTGCGGCCCCCGGACAATTCCGGCGTCACCTCCCGCGTTGCACCGGTTTCGGGCTTCATCGGGCCGGCACAGCCATCGAAGTCATCGCGCCCGATCTCGGGATCGGCATCTGACGCGTCTGTTGCTACCGCCGTGCTACCGAACCACCGCATCCCACCCCACTCCAGGCGAAAGTCGTTCACTCCAGCTCGTCGAGATTGATGCTGGTTGGAGCGTGATGGGGTGTGATGGTTTCGCCCTCGTCACACCTCCTAATCAGCGGGTTCGCGGTTCGATTCCGCGCCGGCCCACTTCCTGGATCACGTGCCTAGAGGCCTTCTCTCACTTCGCCTCTGTCACCGGCGGCGCTATCGTCGTCACTGCGGGCTCTGACCACGGTCGAGTCGGAACTCTGTGGTGACCGCTACGTGGGGAAATCGTTGGCTACCAACGCTTTCCGCGCTGCGTGCTGCTGCTTGTTAGGCAGCGGGTCACGGTCACCACTGGTCACCAGCCCATCCCGACCACGACCGACCACGAGCTGCACGTCCTACCTCCAGCGCCTGCGAGGTCGCGCTGATAGGTGGCGCTGGCCGGTGGTGGGGGTCAGCTTGTTCGAGCTTTTAAGCAGCGGGTCGTTGGTTCGAGTCCAACACGGCCCACTTCGTAAACTTCCCGCGCATGGCACTTTCGCCGCGGCGAGGCGTGGGGCGGCCTCTGGACACATCGCGTAGTCGGCGATGGTCCGGTGCTAGAAATCGACGGCGCCGAGACCGAGGTTACCCGCTCGCGGCCGCTGCGCGGCGAATGGCCACGCCGAGCTGTGGAGCCATCAGATTGGGGGTGGCAACGTTCCCGCGCTGAGCGCGACGTTCGTCGCGGACGTGGTCGACTTCTGGTTCGCGCATCCGAAGGGTTGATAGTGGAGTCGCGCCGGTAGTCATGCAGCTCACGGCGCGGCGTGTCACAGAGAGTCGCGCAGGAGGTCCGAAAATGGGTCGTTCGTTCCGGTTTGAGGCTCCTGCCCGCGTTTCTCTTGTGTGGCGTCGTCGGAGGCGCGGCGCACGCGGATCCAATCAAGTGTCGCGCGGCGATCGGGAAAAGCGCGGCCGGCTTCGCGCAAGCGAAGTTGAAGCTGCTGCAGAAGTGCAACGAGGCTCTCGTCAAAAAGGGCCTCCCTGTCGGCTCGTGTCCCGATCAGAAGACGTCCGACAAGATCGCCACCACGCTCGCCAAGGCCGATGCCGCGATCGTGAGAGCCTGCGCCGGCAAGGACAAGGTGTGCGGCACCGGTGGCGACGATGACACCCCGGCGGCAATCGGGTTCCCATCCAATTGCCCGAACTTCGAGGGCGGCACCTGCAACGGGGCCGATTGCCGACTGCGGTGACATCGGCCCCTGCCTGAACGATTGCGTCGGCGAGCACGCGATCGATCAGGCCGTCAGCCTCGCGTACGGCAACTTGACCACCTCAGATCCGAAGACCCAGAAGGCGCTCAACAAGTGTCAGCTCGCGATTGGCAAGAGCGCGGCCGCTTTGATGACCGTCGAGTCGAAGGCGATCCAGAAGTGCTGGGACGGCGTGAACAAGGGGAAGGCGGCCGGTCCTTGTCCGCCGTTCGGGACGGACCAGAAAACCGAAGCCGCGATCGAGAAAGCGAAGGCGAAGTACGACGCCACGACATGCCACGCATGCAGCAGCGGCAAGTCGTGCGACATCGCCGCGGCGACCCTCACGAGAGCTGACGTAGGCTTCGCCCCAGATTGCCCGCCGGTTGTCATACCTGGCCTCGGCGGACACACGTGTGATTTCGGCAGGACCCTCGTCTCCATGGAGGATGTCGTCGACTGCCTCGAGTGCGTCACCGATTTCAAGGTCGCCTGCCTCACCGCGGCGGCAGCGAGCGGCGTCGGGGCCGTTCCGGTGCCGTACCCGCCGGAATGCAACGTCGTGTTGCCGCCGACGTGATGGGCGCTCCACGGCATCGCCCTGTACCCGTTGCGGAGATGCGAATCGCAAGAGTCGATTGACCCCGAGCGGCCTCTCCCCCAACATGCGCAAGTACGCCAGGTGCGACAGGAACGGGGCCTATGGCCCCGAGGAGGGATCGGATGTCTCGAATCGCACTCGTAGTTGCCATGCTGGTGTTGGGCGTCGGGGCTAGGGACGCCCTCGCGGGTCAGCTCTTCACGGGCCGCATGTATCGCACGGCGAGTGGCGGACAAGGCTTCCGCTGTTCCGCGACCAATGTGGGGAGCAAGCCGATCAAGAGTGTGACCATGGAGTTCTTCGCTGGAACGGTCGCCTTCGACACATTCTCGTGTACGCCCCTCGACGTCGGCGCTACCTGTGAGGCAATCGACGCGAACCCCCCGCTGGGCTTCAATTGTCGGGTGACCTTCTCGGGCAGCGCGAAAAGTCTGCGTGCGAACATGACCGTGTACGACACGGCCACCACGACGATCCAGGCTCTCGAGGTCGCGCGCTAGCAGTCGCATGTTCGAGCACCGACCGCGGCGTCTCTATGTGCGGCTACTTGGGTGCAATATAGAACGCAGCCGCAGAGCCGTTGAGCGTCCCGGTCCCGACGATGTCGCCGTTGCCGTTGATGCCCGTCGCGTATTGCAACACCCAGCCGCTACCGGAAGGGACAAGGCTGTTCAGGTCTTGAATTTGGCCGTCTACCCAGATTACCGCCCGTGAATTGGCGGACGCGTCATTGCAGCCGCCGACGACAACCCCGGTGTCGTTGATGGCAACGCCGGGGGCGAAGCCATTTATGAACCCTGCAAAAGCACCGCCCGGCAGAGGTGGGAGCGCGACGGCCTGTGCCGAGACGGAGGACCAGTATTCGACGCCGTTTGGGCTATAGGCAACGATCTGCCCATTCGTATTGACAACAAGCGTGCTGTAGAACTCCGGCGGCCCGGAAAGGGCGGCTGGCTGAGCGGTCGGACCGGACCAATAGACCGGCTGCATGGGCTGGCCGGAATCGAACGAAGTGCCCACTATGAGGCTGTGGGAATTGATGGCGAAAGCCCGCGAGTTGGTGAAGCCGGGCAGCGTTGTGAGGATGGTTGCGTTGGCCGAAGCGTCGACCCAGTAGGCGGCGCCACCGACAATTTCCCCCTTGTCGTTGAGGCCCATGAGCTCGGCGTTGATGAGTGTTGGTGTCGATGAAGGCGTCGCCCAGACCGGGTTGCCGCTACCTGAGTCGAAAGCCCCGCCGACAATCTCGCCGCTGTTATTGAGCACGAGTGGGAATTCTGTGCCGCCGGAGAACCCGAATTGCGGAATGTCCTGTGCCGTGTCCGTGGGACTCGACCAGTACACACCGGCGGAAGCTCCTGACTGACCGATGATCAGTCCGCTGTCGTTGATGCCCACCGGGGTGGCGGTACCGAGATTTATGGGCATCGTGTACTTGCCCGTTGTGCTCGACGTGATGTAGCCGAAGTTCTCCCCTGGCAGGTTCTGCCCGGATGTCAGTACGACGGAGAGCGGGCTATCCGTTTCCAGTGATGCTCCATTGGCGGTCGCCGGGGAGCTCGCGGTGTAGGAGCCGGCAGCCAGGCTATCGAATGAGTATGCGCCCTTTGGGTTTGTCATCGCGGTTGCTGTTGCGTCCGGCCCAGTCAACGTCACCGTCACACCGGCGATTCCGGGTTCGCCGCCGCCCAACAGGCCGTTCTTATCGGTGTCGGTGTATACCGTTCCCGAGATTGTGCCATTTGACGCCGGCTGCAGGGTGAGAGGCGTAATGATCGTCTCATCATTCCCGTTGGGAAAGGTGATGGTGAGCCCATCCGGTCCGAGGGTCCCGCTTGCGATCCCCGTTGGCGTGACGAGATCGATGGTGAAGGTTTGGTCAAAGAGGGACAGGTGCGCAGTGCCCGTGTACCCCTGGGGTGCGACCGTGACGCTCCCCGTGAGGGTGCCGGTGAATGGTCCGGAGATATCGGTGACGAAGACAGTTTGCCCGTTCTCCGCAATGAAGGCTGTGCCGGTGGCATTGCCGCTATCGGAAAGGTTCAGGTCGGCACTGACGATGACGTTGGTGGCGGTCAGCGTGAAGGCGCCTTTGAGCTCGCCCGCTCCGATGGCATCGTTGAGCTGGATCGTCCCGGCGCCCGTCATCGGAAGGTGGCCTGCTGTGATGTTTGCGGAGATGGCCATCGTGTAAGGGGGTGTTGCCGAGGTGTCGCCGAGTGATGTGATGATCGTCCCCTGGGGATAGGTGACGGTCAGTGCTCCCGCAGGGTCCAACCCCGCAGAGTCGGTGTAGAACGAATCGGTAAGGACGTTGCCGCTGATCGTGAAACCGCTGGCGTAGAGACCAAGAGTGCTATCAAAAGAGAGAGCGGTATCGGCCGCCGCGGCCTCAAGCAGGGCGGGCTTCACGGATCGACGGGTCCCGAGCATCTTTTGCAGGCCGGCCCTGAGCGCGGGTCTCAAGGGGCTGTCGGCAGGAAGGGTCGCCTCAACCTGCAGAAGCGGATAGCTCATGCCGGCTTGAAAAGTCTGATACCCGGAAACAATGGGAGCTTGGATCGACGTGTTGACGGGGAGCTTGGGAGCCTTGGTGCCGTTTCCGGAAAGGGTCACATAGCGCTTTGCGGCGGCAGGGTCATTTGAGGCGATGGTCACCAGCCCCGTCTCGGCATTGGTAGAAGATGGGGCAAAGACAATCTTCAGCGAGCAGTGTTTGGAGGGACTGATCGGAGCGGAGCAGGTATTCGTCTCGGTGAATTCGCCTTCGGTCATCTCGTCAATGGTGATGCCGCTGATCGTTAGCGGTTGGTTGCCCTTGTTTGTGAGGGTGATTTGCGCCGTCTTCGTTTTAGGCGCCTTCACGACGCCGAAGCTCATGGATCCGCGTGAAACGACGAGATGTGGTCCATTGGCGATCAGGGGGACATTGAGGAGTGGCGTGACAGGATCCGTGGAGGCGATGTGGATCACTGCCGTCCGCACATCGGTAGAGGGGGAGCTGAACGCAACTTTTACGGTGCAGCGCTTGGAATGACCAAGAGGGTTGGAGCAAGTATCGGTCTCGGTAAACTCGCCTCCATTGACTCCATCAATGGTGATACCCGTGATCGAGAGCGATCCGAAGCCTTTGTTGGATAGGGTGATCTTTTGCGTCACCGGTTTCCCGGCGGCCTTGAAGTACGTCGATGTCGGTGAGACGCCAATGACTGGCGTATCTGTTCCGGAGCCTTGGGCTGTGCTGAGAGATGCACTCAGCAATACGACGGCACATAGGGTGAAGACTAACGTTCGCATGACGCTCGCTCCTTCATCGGATAGGGCGCTGATATCAGGCTGGCTCAGCGAGCGCAGCGGAAGCCGACTCTGTTGCTCGCGCCGGCCGGACTGAAGTCGGTCCTCACGTCGAAGACGCCGGCAGCTCCGGCATCGTCCCAGGTGCCGCCGCGAACGAGCGCGCCCGGGGCTGGGATACTGCCGCTCCCGCCAATGCACACGGCATCGCCGGTTCCGGCAAACCCGAACTGGGTGGTGGAGTCGCTGCAGCCAGCGTTGGGCCGATCGCCCCAATCCGCCACCCACTCCTCCGCATTGCCAACCATGTCGAACACGCCCCAGACCGACTTGCAGCTCGATCGTGAACCCGTGCTCGCCGGGACGCCGGTCGAGACGTTGCAGTCCGTCGTCCCATTGTCCGTGCCGGGGTCGGGCGTCCCAACTGTCGCGTTCTGCCACTCGAGATTCGTGGGCAGGTGCTTGCCGGAAAGGACGCACGCCTGGGCGGCTTGGAACCATGTGATGCATGAACTCGGCGTCACACCGGGGAGCGAGGCCGCGTAGACGCCCGGGCTCGGAGGCACCGATTCCAGAACCGGCGTCCACTGGCCGCTGTTCGGGAAGTTGGCGGGATATATCGTCAGGTTGAAGGGCGAGAAATCACAGCCGAGCTGGACGGCGCCGCCCTTGGTCAGATCCGCGGGGGTGACCTTTCCCGACTGCACCTTTTTCACGAGCCCCTTGTTCGATGGAGGGATCTGCCACACGCTGGCCTCGAACGTGTCGATACAGACGGAACCCACCGGGACGGAATCCGGCGGGCATTTTTTCCCTTGTGCTCGTGCGGGTGCGACGATCACGAGTAGCGAGAGCAGGACGGCGGCGGTGCCGCGACGCATTGGTATCCTCCTGGGCGAGACGCGGCGGACACGTGCGTCTACGCAATCGGTCAAACTTCGGCAGTCCTATGTGAAGACGGGGTGCCTGTGAAGATCAGAGGGATACCGACGCGTGCATCCATCCGCCTGCGGCCGCTGTCGATCTGGATCAGTACCGCCGCCCTGTGTACGGCACTGCTGGTGCTCGCTCCGCCACGTGGCGACGCGGGGGACGTCGCCGCCACCGTCGCGACGCTGAAGGACGCGAAGGCAGAGTGCGCCTACCTCCGCGACCTCTGCACCGCCGCGCGGACGGCGAAGCGCGAGGCCCGCGACGCGATGGCCGAGAGCCGCGCCAACCACGAGCGCTCGCGCGCCATGGTCGGGAACGGCGGCGACGACGACACCCAGACGGACGTGCGGCTGCAGAACCGCGCCGTCCAGGACCACCTGACGGCGACGGCGCAGCATCGCGCGGACGCGGCGGCGCGGCTCGACGAGGCGCGAAAGCTGATCGCGGCACGCCACGGCCGCGCGCCGGCGTGCGGCGCCTGCCCCGGTATCTGAGCGGCGACGACCGGGCTAATGCGGTGTGAAGTGGAAGACCCGGACCGCGACGATCCGGTCGTCCACCCACTGGATCAGCTCCAGGACGTGCGCGGGCTCGTGGCCGTCGACGTTCGAGTGCCGGCGGTACTCGACCGCGGAGCGGCCGTCCGACTCGGTCACGCTCACGAGCTCGAAGCGCAGCGTCGTGAAGCGGGCGAGCGCGCGCTCCACGTACTGGCGGATCTGCTCGATGCCGCGCAGCTCGGCGCTGTCCGCTTCCGGGGAGAGCCGGGGGACGAGACTGCTCGCGTGGGTCGCGTCCCGGGCGTAGAGCGCGACCACGCGTGCCGGGTCGAGGCTCTCCCACGCGGCTTTCCAGCGGCGGACCTGCTCGCTCACGCTCCGCGAGTACGCCTCCTGCCGGGCGACGTCAATTGACTGGCGCGTGCTCGTCGGCCAGCGATACTCGCCAGCGATACCCGATGGACTGGAGGGCTCCCATGACGAAGATCGCGACTCACGATGCTGATCGGCTCGCGCGCCGGCTTGACGGGCTCGCGCGGCGCCGCTGGTCGATCAGCGACGGCTTCGCCAGCCTCTCGCTCGGGATCGGCGAGGAGGAGATCACGCTCTACGCGCGGCCGGCCGCCGCCGACGCCCTCCTCGAGACCATCACCGCGGCCGGCGCGGCTCTCGAGGACGCGCGCGCCGAGGTCGCGACGCTGGAGAAGCGCGTCGCGACCCTCGAGCGCGAGGTCGCGAGCGCCCACGAGGAGGCCAGGACTCGAGCGGCGCGCGGGGGCGGCGCGGAGCGGGGTGCGGCGCCGGCGGGCCGCAAGCACGGTGCGTCGCTCGAAGACCTGCCGGCGGCGTTGATCGCGCCCTTCCAGCCGAACGCCCGGACGCTCGCGGCGGCCAAGGAGGATCCGCTGATCGCGCTCGCCGTGCAGGCGACGAAAGCCATGCAGGACGACGCGAGCGAGGTCGAGCGCGCCCGCCTCCTCGCGATGGCGTATGCCGCGAGCACCGGCGACCTGACGCGCTTCTGGGCGGCGCGGACGCAGCGCTCCGCGAAGAAGCTCGCTTCCTCCTGACGGGGCCGGCGGAACGCGCGCCGGTCGCGTGCGGGCCTCAGGGGGGCTATTCTCGTTGCATGGCTGCGATACCATTCGGACGTGACCCTCATGGCGACTGAATCCGAGACCGCGGCGACCACCAACGGCACCGGCGAGCCGGCGCGCGAAAGCCGCTCGCTCGGGATCATGCGCGATGTCGTCGCCGCCGGACGGCCGCTCACCTACATCCGCTCGACCGAGGAGCAGCGCATCGCGCAGCTCCTGCGCGATGCCGCGCGCCGCTACTTCACGCCCGCGCTGCCGGTGTGGACGTGGACGCTCACCGAGGGGATGCGGAAGGACGACGAGGAGGGGGCCGCGGCCGATGCGCTCACGCCGCGCGCCGCGCTCGATTTCATCGCCGCGCACCCGGGCGGGGCGATCTTCCATTTGAAGGATTTCCACGGGCCGATGGCCGAGTCGGCGGAGATCCGGCGGCGGCTGCGCGATCTCTACGCGGTCTGCCAGGACACCGACAAGTACATCGTGATCTCGTCGCCGGTCCGCGCCATTCCCGACGACCTCGCGCGCGATCTCGTCTACGTCGAGCTCAGCGTCCCCGATCTGAGCGAGCTGCAGGCGTTCCTCGCCCGGGAAGGCGAGCGGCTGACGGCGGCGGGGATTCCGGTCGAGACCGATGCCGGCACGGTGCGCCAGCTCGCGCAGGCGCTGCAGGGGCTGACGCTCGACGAGGCACGCCACGCGGTCCGGCGCGCGGTGAGCGAGCAGAAGGCGCTCGGGGCCGCGGCCGTCCCGGTCCTGCTCGAGGAGAAGCGCCTCCTCGTGAACCGCTCCGGGCTCGTGCAGTACGTTGCTGATGGCACCGACATCGGCCACGTCGGGGGCCTCGAGCTGCTGAAGAAGTGGCTCCTCGAGCGCCGCACGCTCTTCGCGATGCGCGACACGATCAGCGCCGACATCGTACCGAAGGGCGTGATGATCATGGGCATCTCCGGCTGCGGCAAGAGCCTCTCGGTGAAGGCGATCTCGTCGTACTTCGGGCTGCCGCTCTATCGCATCAACATGACCGACATCTTCTCCGGCGCGCACGGGCCGGCCGAGTCCGCCTTCGCCCGTGCCTGCCACATGATGGAGGAGATCGCGCCCGCCGTCGTATGGTTCGACGAGATCGAGATGGGCATCACCTCGCAGGAGGCCTCGGGCGAGCAGGGGCGCATGTTCGCCTTCTTCCTCACCTGGATGCAGGAGAAGGCGCGCGGCGTGTTCGTCGCCGCCACCGCCAACCGCATCGACCTGCTACCGGCCGAGATGATCCGCAAGGGCCGCTTCGACGAGGTCTTCTTCGTCGACCTGCCCGGCGACGACGAGCGCGTCGAGATCATGAAGATCCACCTGCAGCGGCGCGGCATCGATCCCGCCGGCTTCGACTTCGAGCTGCACAAGAAGTTCACCAAGGGCTGGACCGGCGCCGAGATCGAGCAGGCCGTCGTGTCGGCGCTGAGCGCGGCGCGGCTGCAGGACCGTCCGGTCACCGACGACGACCTGCGCCATGCGGCCGTCACCGTCGTGCCGCTCTCGAAGACGATGCGCGAGCAGGTCGAGCACATCCGGACCTGGGCGTACGCGCGCGCGGTTCGCGCCTCGCCGCGCACGACGTAGCGCCGGCGGGTCGGCCGTCTTCTCGCGACGATTGCGCGACCGCCTCCCGATCGCCTAAGCAGCCACATCGCGACCAACCCGACAAGGCGGACGGCACGCTGGCCGCGGGAAATACTCTTGGCCTCGGTCGCCGTCGCCGCCGCGGTCGCGCTGACCTGGCCGCTCGCCCGCGTCTTCACCACGCACGTCGCTGGCGGGCTCGGCGACCCGTACGTCACCCTGTGGTCGATGCGCTGGATGCACGACGCGCTCGCCGCGCACCGCAATCCGTTCTTCACCGACCGCATCTACCACCCGACGGGCACGACGCTCCTCTTCCATACCTTCGACCTGCCAAGCACGCTCCTCGTGGCGCCGCTCTGGGGGCACGTTCCCGACGTCGCCGTCTACAACACGGCCGTCCTCCTCGCGTTCGCGTTGACCGTGTACGGGATGTCCCGCCTCGTGCGCGACATGACGGACGACGCCCTGGTGGCGATGCTCGCGGGTGTGCTCTTCGCGGCGGTGCCCTACCACTTCGCGCACCTCGAGGGGCACCTGCACCTGATGTCGATGGGATGGCTGCCGCTCTACCTGCTCTATCTGCTGCGCATCCTGGTGGGGCGCGGCTCGCGGGGCGATGCCGTTCTCGCCGGCCTCTTTCTCGCGCTCGCGTGCCTCGCTTCCTGGTACCACCTGATCTTCGCCGCGGTGCTCACGCCCCCGCTCGTGCTCTACGGCCTCCTTCATCATCGGCGCGCATGGTCGGCCGGCCGCGTCCTCGCGCGCCTCGCGCTCGCGCTGCTCTGCTGGGGCATCGTCGCGGGGCCGCTCCTCGCGGCGATGGTGGCGGCCAAGCAGCACGAGCCCTTCGTGGGCGCCCACGACTCGGTCGTCTTCTCCGCGGACGTGCTGTCGTTCCTGCAGCCGAACGTGATGCAGACACGTTGTCGCGCGGGCGTCGCGCTGCATCCGCGATGGGGGAGTGAGGTTGGAGAGCACGCGACATACGTCGGTCTCGTCGTGCTGCTGCTGGCGCTGGCGGGCGCCGTGGTGCACCCGCTCGGCCGCGCCTTCCTCGGCGTCGCGCTGCTCGGCGCCGTGCTCGCGATCGGGCCGCTCTTGCACTGGGACGGCGAGGTGATCGGCGGCCGCATGCCGTACTGGTACGCCGAGCGTTTCCTTCCGGTGTTCACGTTCGTCGGCGTGCCGGTGCGGTTCGGCTACGTGATGTACCTGGGACTGATCGTGGCGGCGGCGCTCGCCCTCGCGCGCCTGCGGGCGCGCATCGCCACCGAGCCCGTCGCGACCGGCGCGGTGCTCCTCCTCGCCGCGGCGGCGCTCTACGACTACCGGTGGTGTCCGCCGTCGGTGTCGTCGGTGCCGGTGCCGCCGATCGTCGAGGCGTGGGCGCACGACACCGGGGCGTGGGCGGTCCTCGACATCTCCAACGACCTGATGTGGCACGCGACGATCCACGGGAAGCCGATCGTCGGCGGCTACCTCGGGCGCGTGCCGAAGCGTGTCGAGGACTGGATGATGCATCAGCCTGTCCTGCGCGCCATCAAATGGCCCGACGAGACGATTCCGGTCGAGCGCGTCGATCCCGGCATCGACGCCACCTGGAGCACCGACCCCGATCTCGTCGGCGACCGCCTCAGCGCGCTCTGGACGGGCACGCTGCTGGTTCCGCGGGACGGTACCTACGACTTCTGGCTCAAAACGAGCGTCCCGGCGCGGCTCGAGCTCGACGCGCACCGGGTCGCCGACACCGGCGTCGCCCTGAACCGCCCCGGCGTGGCCGAGCGTCACGCCAGGATGCAGCTCAAGGCCGGCGAGCGGACGTTCATGCTGCGCACGGGCGATGCGGGCCGCGACGTCGAGGTCCACTTGAGCTGGACGCCGCCGGGCGGCGAGCGCACGCTCGTCCCGACGAGTGTCCTCCGCGCCGCCGACGGGACACCCGGCCTCGACGTCGCCTACACCCAGCACTTTCCAGCCAGCTCCGGGCTCGGACTACGCGGCGGCCGCGCCGCGCTCCGCGACGTTGCGATCCGCTACGTGATCACCGGCGACGCCGACAACCCGTGCGTCCAGCAGGAGCTGCAGCTTCCCGAGATCTACCGCGCCCCCGGCATCCGCGTGTACGCGGTGCCGGACACGGACGGCTGACTACTGTAGCTCGCCCATCACCCAGCGCGCCGTGTCGGCGGGGAGGTCGGGGAGGTGCTGCAGGAACTCCTCGACGTTCTCGCCGGCCACGCGGGTGCCGAAGTTGTCGCGCAGGAATCCGTGGAAGTGCGAGGCGACGCGCTCGGAAAGGAGGCCGCAGCGCCGCAGGGTGGGGATGACGAAGCCCTGCACCGGACCGAGCCGGCGGCCGCGCGGCAGGTCACGGGTGATCTCCTCGCGCTCCTCGTGCAGGCTCGTGAGCATGGCGGCGGGATCGACGCCGATCTCGGCCCAGATCTGCACGAGCGTCGTGAAGAAGCCCTGTGCGTTGCGGTCGATGAGGCTGCGCGCGCACTCGAGGGCGAAGTCCTCGAGCTCCTCGCGCTCTTTCGCCCCGAGACAGGGCACGCACCGCTCGATGTACTGCACGCCGTAGGCGTGGTGGCGCGACTCGTCGCGCGCGACGTAGGTCAGCAGGTCCTTGAGCAGCGGCTCCTCGGTGAGGTTGCGCATCTCGCGGAAGGCGTAGAGCGCGAGCCCCTCGACGACGATCTGCATGCCGACGAGCTTCTTCATCCAGTCGCCGGTCTCGAGCGTCTGGTCGAGGATGCCCTTCAGCGACGGCGCGATCGGGCGGATGTCGTCGAGCTTCTTGATGTACTTGGAGAACACCTCGACGTGGCGCGCCTCGTCCATCGTCTGGGTCGCGGCGTAGAACTTGGCGTCGGTGTGCGGGGTGGCGTTCACGAGCTGCGCCGCCACCATGAGCGCGCCCTGCTCGCCGTGCAGGAACTGCGACAAGCGGAACGCCGCAGTCCGGCGCACCAGCTCATTGCGGGTCTCCTCGGCGAGCGAGCGCCAGTACGAGGTCCGCTCGATCGGCACGCCGGCGCCGAGCGGGGTGCTCGCGAACTTGACGAGGTCGATCGGCCGCGTCCAGTCGAGGTCCTTGGTGCCGACCCACTGCGCCTCCGCGGCCTTGACGTAGAGGTTCCGCAGCTCCTCGACCTCCGGCTCGTAGTTCCACTGGTAGACGATGTGCATGGCGGTGGAGAGGTCGGGCTCCTGGGTGGCGGTTTTCACGGTGAAATCGCTCATGGCGCATACCTTTGAACGATAATCGGCCTCACGCAAGGCTCTACGACAAGCCGCATGGTGTTCGGGAGCCGGTGGCGATGGCGCATGGCACGGACGTGACGGTTTCGGAGGGCCTGGGCCACGCGCGGACGCGCGGTTGCGGCCGGCACGGCGCTCGCTTTGCGGGTGGAGTCGCCCGCGTCCGGGCGACCGACTCTCCCCATGCGCGCGCCCGATCGAGTCCTCCACGTCCTGCGCTGGACGGCCGTGCTGCCGGGGGCGCTGATCGGCGCGGGCCTCCTCCAGCTCGTCCTCGTGGTCGCCTACACGTGGCTCGTCACCCGGCTCCTCGGGGGCTACGACGCCGAGGGGCTCGCGCGGCGCCTCGCGATGCGCACGGTCGTGAACGTCGTCTTCGGGGGCGGCGCCGTCGTGCTGGCGCGGGCGATCGCGCCGTCGCACAAGGACGCGAGCGCGGCGGGCATGGCCGCGCTCCTCGCCGTCGTCTCCATCGTGGTGTGGATGGCGCAGCTCGACGTCGGGGCGGCGTGGGACCGCTACGCGACCGTCGTGAGCGTCGCGGCGGCGCTGGTCACGGCGACGGCCGCCCTCTCCGCGCGCCGCGTCTGAGCTTGCAAAGACCGGCGCCGCGGCCGATCGTACGTCCCGCATGACCGCGACCGCGCGCACGGACGTCGCGCCGGCGACCGCGCTCGAGCGCCGCTTTCCCGGGCTCGCCGGCCGGCTCCCGCGCGTGCACCTCGTCGATGCGCCGACGCCGCTCCAGCCGCTCCGCGCGCTCGGCCGCGAGCTCGGCACCGATCTCTGGATCAAGCGCGACGACCTGACCGGCGCCCCGTACGGCGGTAACAAGCCGCGGAAGCTCGAATTCGTGCTCGGGGCGGCCCGGCGCGACGGCCGGAAGTCGGTGCTCACGTTCGGCGGCATCGGCACGCACCACGGCCTCGCGACCACGATCGCGGCGCGCGGGCTCGGCATGCGAAGCCTGCTCGTCCTCGTGCCGCAGCCGGTGACCGACGCTGTCCGCCATGCGCTGCTTCTGGATCACGCGTACGGCGCCGAGCTGCACTTCGCCGCCTCCACGCCGCGCGCCGCCCTGATCGCCAGCGCGCTCCTCGCGCGTGAGACGCTCGCCGGACGCCGCCCGCTCCTCATCCCGCCGGGCGGCTCGTCGGTGAGCGGCACGCTCGGCTACGTCGACGCCGGTCTCGAGCTGGCCGAGCAGATCGCCGCCGGCGCCGCGCCCGAGCCGGAGGCCGTGTTCGTCGCGCTCGGCACCGGCGGCACGGCGGCGGGTCTCCTGCTCGCCTTCGCCCTCGCGGAGCTACGGACCCGGGTCGTCGCCGTCCTGGTCAACGACATCACGCCGCCGAGTCACGCCCGCGTGATGGCGCTCGCCCGCCGCGCCGCCCGCCATCTCCATGACCTCGATCCCGCCGTGCCGCGCGGCCCGGCGCTCGCGTCCGACCGTCTCGCGGTCGTGACCGACCAGCTCGGCGCGGGCTACGGCGCCGCGAGCGTCGCCGGCGAGGACGCCCGTCAACGTCTTGCCGCTCTCGAAGGCGTCGCCCTCGACTCGACATACACGGCGAAATGTCTCGCCGCCGTGATCGCCGACGCCGCGCACGCGGAGCAGCGCGGCAGGACGCTCTTGTTTTGGCATACCTACAGCGCCGTCGATCCTGCCGTGCACCTGGCGACGCTTCCGGATCCACGGCAACTGCCGCGCGCGTTCCACCGCTTCTTCGCAAGCGACTGAGCATACCTCGCGGCGCGATCCTCGATCGGCCGACCCGCGAATGCCGCAACCGCGTGCGCGACTGCTAGGTGGATTCGCGTCGTACGTCGATACAATGGCGAGGATCGGCCGGCTCGAACGAGCCTGCGCCAGCGCGAGCACGACAGGTCGCATGCGCGTTCGCCCGGTCAGGCGTCCCCTGTGATGGTACGGCGTGACGAATAAAAGAGGGGACGGGGAGGGGAGAGCCAGGTGACTTCCAACCGCCGAAAGATTCCTCGCGGATTCCGCGGCCAGCATAACCAACGGAGAACGCTTGCGTACTTGTCCATCGAGCGATCACGCTCCGCTCGGCGCCGTACCGCAACCCTGCCGCAGGTGGGTATCGCGCTTGCTGAGGGATCCACCACGAGAGGAGAAAGAACCCGATGACCTATCACGAAGGTGATGTCGTCTATCCCGCCGACCTTCCTCGTCGGTTTCCGTGCAAGGTGTTGCAGGCCGAATGGCTGACAATGGAGAACGGCTCGACGCAGGTGCTGCGTCTCGCTCCGCTGACGGGTCCCTGGCCCGACGGAACGGTGCTCGTGCGTCTGTGCGAAGCGGTGCAGCCCGTCGTGCCGCGTGAGGCGTGGCAGATGGCACCCACCGAGTCGCTGCCGAAGCGCTCCACCCCATCGATCGCCGCCTGAAGCTGGACACGGCGCCTCGCTTCCTGCAGTGAAGCGGGGTGCGTGAGCGCGTTGCACGGGTGGTGATCGGCGGGCTCTCGCTCGCCGTCGTGCTCGCGGTCACGTTCGTCATCCTTCGCCAGCCGCCGACCGTGCGGGCGGCGGCCGTCCCGCAGCTCCCGACCGTCAACGCCTGCCTGAACGGCCTGAGCGCCGTGCTGCTGCTGATCGGCTACGCGAACATCCGGCAAGGCAACGTCGCGGTGCACCGCGCGTGCATGCTCGGCGCCTTCGGGGCATCGTCGCTCTTCCTCGTCTCGTACCTCGTCTACCACGCAAGCGCCGGCTCGGTGCGCTTCACCGAAACGGGGTGGATCCGGCCGGTCTACTTCACCCTGCTCATCTCCCACATCGTGCTCTCGGCGGTCGTGCTGCCGCTCGCGCTCACGACCATCTATCGCGCCTGGTCGGAGGACTTCGTCCGCCACCGGCGGATTGCGCGCTGGACGCTGCCGGTCTGGCTGTACGTCTCGGTCACGGGCGTCGTCGTGTACCTGATGCTCTACCACCTCTGAGCCGTCGGCCGACGGCCCGTTCCCCAGCCTCTCCCAACGGTACCCATCGTCAGCGGATCTGTGCTACCGGTGCCCGGTTGACCTGGCCCTGCGCCGCATGGTTTCTGTCCGCCGCGTGAGAGCATACCCCTCGTGAAGATAGCGGTCCCGAAGGAAAGCGCCCCAGGCGAGCGGCGCGTCGCGCTGACGCCGGACGCGGCGGGCGCGCTCGTCAAGAGCGGCCTCGAGGTGCTGGTCGAGGCCGGAGCGGGGGCCGGGGCGTTCCACGACGACGCGGCCTATGAGAAGGCCGGCGCCCGCATCGCCCCCGACGCCGCGGCCCTCTATAGAGGAGCGGACGTCGTCCTCAAGGTGCAGAAGCCGTCGCCGGAGGAGGTGGAGCAGCTCCGCGAGGGGACGGTCCTGGTGGCCCTGCTGAACGCTCTCGGCAGCCCCGACGTCGTGCGGCGCCTCGCGGCGCGGCGGGTGACGAGCTTCGGCATGGAGGGTGTCCCGCGCATCAGCCGGGCGCAGAAGATGGACGCCCTGTCGTCGCAGGCCAACATCTCCGGCTACAAGGCCGGGCTCATCGCGGCGGAGTCGCTCGCCAAGTTCTTCCCGATGATGATGACCGCCGCCGGCACGGTGTTCGCCGCGAAGGTCCTCGTCATGGGCGCCGGCGTGGCCGGCCTGCAGGCGATCGCGACGGCGCGCCGCCTCGGCGCCCAGGTGTGGGGCTACGACGTCCGTGCCGCGGTCAAGGAGCAGGTCCAGAGCCTCGGCGCCAAGTTCCTCGAGTTCGACCTCGGAGTCGCCGACGCCGAGGACAAGGGCGGCTACGCGAAGGCGCTCTCCGCCGACGCGAGCCGCCGCCAGCAGGAGCTGCTCGCCGAGCGCATGAAGGATTTCGACGTCGTGATCACGACCGCCCTGGTGCCGGGGCGCCCCGCGCCGCGCCTCATCACCAAGGAGACGGTCGCCGGCATGCGGCCCGGCTCCGTGATCGTCGACCTCGCGGCCGAGGCCGGCGGCAACTGCGAGCTCACGGAGCCCGACGCCGTCGTGGTGCGCCATGGCGTCACCATACACGGCCCGACGAACCTGCCGGCGACCATGCCGGTGCACGCGAGCCAGCTCTACGCCCGGAACGTGAGCGAGCTTCTGCGTGAGCTGATCAAGGACGGCGCGCTCGCGCTCGACTTCGAGGACGAGGTCGTGAAGGGCGCCTGCGTCACCCACGGCGGCGAGGTCGTGAGCGAGGCCGTGCGCGCGACCCTGGGGCCGGCGCTCGCGGCGGGGAAGACGGCATGACGACCGAGCTCGAGATCGGCCTCTACATCTTCATGCTGGCCGGGTTCCTCGGCTACCACATCATCACCCGCGTCCCGCCGCTCCTGCACACGCCGCTCATGTCGGCGACGAACGCGATCGCGGCGATCTCGCTGGTCGGCTCGCTCGTCGTCGCGGGCAGCGACTACAGCAACGTGCCGAACGGCTGGGTGTGCACGATGCTCGGCCTGATCGCGGTTACCTGCTCGGCGACCAACGCCGTCGGCGGCTTCCTCATCACCGACCGCATGCTGCGGATGTTCCGCACGGCGGGCGAGCAGGGCGCGAAGCGGCGGCCGGTCGAGCTGCAGGCGTTCGGCGCGGTCGTCGCGATCATCGCCGTCGTTACCGCAATCCTCTACGCCATTCGCCCGTCCGGCATGGCGATGGGCGAGTACCTGCACGAGCACGTCGCCCCGGAGGCGCTGCGCTACTGCTACATCCTCTCGGCGGCGATGTTCGTGCTCGGCCTGAAAGGCCTGAGCTCACCGAAGACGGCGCGTCGCGGCATGGGGCTCGCGGCGTTCGGCATGTTCGTCGCGGTGGTGGGGACGCTCTTCCACCCGCACATCGTCACCTACCGGTGGATCATCCTCGGCTTCGCGATCGGCACCGTCGTCGGCGGCACGATGGGCCTCAGCATCCCGATGACGGCGGTGCCGCAACGCACCGCGATCTCGCACTCGCTCGGTGCGCTCTCCGCCTGCCTCGTCGGCGTCTCCGAGTACTTCCGCTACCAGGGCGGCCTCGACCGGGTGACCCTGACCGCCCTCGACTTCGAGGTGATCATCGGCGCGCTCACCTTCACCGGGAGCCTCATCGCCGCCGCCAAGCTGCAGGAGATGCTACCCGGGCGGCCGATCACCTACCGCGGGCAGAACGTCTTCAGCATGGCGCTGCTGTCGGTGATCCTCGTCTCCGCCGTGTACCTGGTGGTGACGCAGGCCGCGACGCCGTTCTTCTACGTGATGGTCGGCCTCTCCATGGTGTTCGGCCTACTGCTCGTCATCCCGATCGGCGCCGCCGACATGCCGGTCGTCATCGCGCTCCTCAACTCGTACGGCGGCCTCGCCGATGCGGCGATGGGCTTCGTGCTGATGAACAAGATCCAGATCATCACCGGCTCGCTCGACGGCACCTCGGGCTTCCTCCTGTCGCTGCTCATGTGCCGGGCGATGAACCGCTCGGCGATGAACGTGCTCTTCGGCGCGTTCGGCGCGGTGTCCGAGGACGCCGCGGCGGCGGCCGCCGAGGCGAAGGGCACCGTGCGCAACATCACCGCCGAGGAGACGGCGGTGCTCTTCGAGACGGCGCGCAGCGTGATCGTCGTGCCGGGCTACGGCATGGCGGTGGCCCAGGCGCAGCATGCCGTCGCCGAGCTCGGCAGCATCCTGCACGAGCGCGGCGTCGATGCGAAGTACGCGATCCACCCCGTCGCCGGCCGCATGCCCGGCCACATGAACGTGCTCCTCGCCGAGGCCAACGTCCCCTACGAGCAGCTCTGCGAGATGGAGCAGATCAACCCGTACTTCCCCGAGGCCGACATCGCCCTGGTGGTGGGCGCCAACGACGTCACCAACCCGGCGGCGAAGACCAACAAGAGCAGCCCACTCTTCGGCATGCCGATCCTCGAGGTCGCGCGCGCCAAGTCGATCATCGTCCTGAAGCGCAGCATGCGGCCGGGGTTCGCCGGCGTCGACAACGACCTCTATTACAACGAAAATTGCATGATGCTCTTCGGCGACGCCAAGGACAGCATCACCAAGCTGATCAGCGAGATGAAGTCGCTGCTGTAGCACCGCAGATTGCAAGGCGCTTGCCGCCCGTATTGACAACGAGGCCTTTCGGCAGGAGCGTTCCCGCGTGCGCACCGCTCGCGTGGATGACCAACCGTGCTGCTCCAGCCGCTGATTCGTTGTCCCCGTTGCCGTAGCCCGAACGTCAGCCCGGCGCGTCCGGCCGGAACGATCGACCGCCTCGCCGTCCTCTGGCGTCGCCGTCCGTTCGCGTGCCGCTGGTGCCGCCGGCACTTCCGCGCCCGCGTCCGCCGCGCCGACTACCGGGCGGCGCAGCGGGCAGCCGAGACGCGACTCCACGCCTGACGCCGACTCGCCTCGCCGGGCGTAGGCCACGGCGCGCGGAGAGGGTATGTCGTCCCGATGGCCGCGCAAGACACGAGCCGCAAGGCGGTCGGCGATGCTGCCGCGCGCGACGCCCGCCGCATCGTCGCGGCCCGCGCCTTCCGCGGCTTCGCCGACGGCCTCGTGAGCGTGCTGCTCGCCGGGTACCTGACACGCCTCGGCTTCTCGCCGCTCGAGATCGGCACGATCGTCACGGGCACGCTGCTCGGCTCGGCGACGTTGACGATCGCGCTCGGTCTCGTCGGCCACCGCGTGCCACGCCGGCCGCTGCTCCTCGCGTCCGCGGCGCTCATGCTGGCGACGGGCCTCGGCTTCGCCGCCACGACGAGCTTCCTGGCGCTGCTCGTCGTCGGCGTGGTCGGGACCATGAATCCCTCGGCCGGCGACGTCAGCGTCTTCCTGCCGACCGAGCAGGCGGCGCTGGCGCAGACGGCGACGGGGCACGAGCGCACGCGCCTGTTCGCGCGCTACAACGTCGCCGGCAACCTGGCGGGCGCGGTCGGCGCGCTCGCGAGCGGCCTGCCCGCGCTCGCGGCGCACGCGTACGGCCTGGACGTCGTGCTCGCCGAGCGCGGCGGGTTCCTGCTGTACGCGCTGGTCGCCCTGGTGAACGGGACGCTCTACGCCGGGCTCGGCGGGGAGGTGGAGAGCGGCCGGCAGACGGCGGGCCGGGCCCTCGAGCGCTCGCGACGCGTCGTGCTGCAGCTCTCGGCGCTCTTCAGCCTGGACTCGTTCGGCGGCGGTTTCGTCGTCCAGTCGCTGCTCGTCCTCTGGCTCTACCGGCGCTTCGGCTTCGCGGTCGAGACGGCGGGCGCGATCTTCTTCGCAGCTGGCATCCTGAGCGCGCTCTCGCAGCTCCTCTCGCCGGTCGTCGCCGCCCGCATCGGCCTCGTGCGCACGATGGCCTACACCCACCTGCCCGCCAACGTGCTCCTCATGGCGGCCGGCCTCGCGCCGAGCGCACCGATCGCGATCGCCTGCCTCCTGCTGCGCGCGTCGCTGTCGCAGATGGACGTCCCGGCGCGCCAGGCCTACGTGATGGCGGTCGTGCCGCCGGAGGAGCGTGCCGCCGCGGCGAGCGTCACCAACGTGCCGCGGAGCCTCGCGTCGGCGCTGCCGCCGCTCGTCACCGGCGCCATGCTGTCGTGGTCGGCCGTCGGCTGGCCGCTCGTCTGCGGCGGGGCGCTGAAGGCGATCTACGATTTCCTCTTGCTGGCCCGCTTCCGCTCGGTACCGGCGCTGCACGAGGACTGACGAGCTGACAACACGCCAGCGCGGCAACGGTTGCGCGGCGGCCGCGGATGCGTGCGTCGCCCGTTGGCCGAGCGCGGCGCCGCAACTTTCGCCCCGGCCCGTGTTTGTCGCGGTAAGGAGGTAACGAGAGGTTCTGCTGAATCGTATCGCAGTTCCGTTCCTGGCGATGTCGCTGCTCGCGCTTCCGGCGCTCGCCGCGGATCCGTCCCCCAAGGCGCCGGTGGCCAGCCCGGCGAAGGTCGTTGCCGCGTCGCCGAAGCCGGCGGCCACCCCGTCGAAGTCGGCGTCGTCGACCAAGAAGCATCACCGCGTCGCGCGCAACCAGGCGACGTCACCCGTCACCAAGTAGCGTCCACCTCGCGGCAGCGCACGGGAGGAGCCATGGAGCCTCCCGTGCGGCGTCCTCAGTAGCGGACCTTGTCGGGCTTCGCGTTCCAGGCGGCCAGCACGGCGCGCGCCTCGTCGGCGAGCAACACGCGCGCCGGCACGCTGCGCGCGTCCCCGGGCACGGCGAGCTCGTCGTAGATGCGGGCGTCGTCGAAGCCGATGCCGGCGGCGTCGGCGCGGCCGGCGGCGAACACGACCGCGTCGAGCCGGGCCCAGTAGATCGCCGCGAGGCACATGGGGCAGGGCTCGCAGCTCGCGTAGATCGTGCAGCCCGCCAGGCTGAACGTCGCGAGCGAGGCGCACGCGGCGCGGATCGCGACGAGCTCGGCGTGCGCCGTCGGGTCGTTGGTCGACGGCACGCGGTTCACGCCCTCGGCGACGATCCGTCCGTCGCGCGCGATCACCGCGCCGAACGGACCGCCGGCGTCGCTCTCGAGCTGCGCGCGCGCGAGGGCGATCGCCCGTCGCATGAGATCGTCGTCCCGCACCGTGGGCTCGCGGCCTGCATAGGATGCCGCGCCGTCGCTCGCAAGGCGCGGGCGCGGCGAGTGGTCATCGGGGCCGTCGCCTGTTACAGCTCGAGGGCGTGCCGTTCTCCTCGTCGCAGGTGTTTCCCTTGCGGCTCCCGCAGCCGGATCGACGGGCGCTCCGCCGGCGCGTCACCCGCGTCGCGACAGTCGTGACCCGCCACCTCGCGGCGCCGACCGTCCGCCGCCTGTTCGGCGGGACGTCCGGGGCCCACGCGTTCGCGCGGCCGCTGCGCGAAATCTTCGAGGCGCTCGGCGGGACCTTCGTCAAGATCGGACAGCTGGTCGCCTCGGCGCCGGGCGCGTTCGGCGAGGAGGTCGCCGACGAGTTCCGCGCCTGCCTCGACACTGGCACGCCCGTGCCCTTCGACGACGTGCGCAACGCGGTCGAGCTGGCGCTCGGTACGCCGCTCGCGTCGGCCTTCGCCGAGTTCGAGGAGCCGCCGATCGGCAGCGCCTCGATCGCGGTCGTGCACCGGGCGCGCCTGCACGGCGGCCGGCGGGTCGCGGTGAAGGTGCTGCGGCCGGGCATCGAGGCGCAGGTCGCGACCGACCTCCGGCTGATGGGCCCGCTCTTCGAGTTCCTCGCGTTTCGCGTCGGCATCCCGGAGGCCGGGCAGCTCGTCCGCCAGCTCGACGGCTTTCGCCAGCAGCTCGCCGAGGAGCTCGATCTGCGCAACGAGGCGCGCGCGATGATCCACCACCGCGAGCTGCTCGCGCACCTCGGCCTCTCGCTGATCGTCGTGCCGGAGCCGCTGCCGGCGCTCTCCGGCCAGCGCGTGCTCACGATGGAGTACCTCGACGGCATTCCGATCGACGACGTCGCGGGTATCGCCGCGCACGGCCTCGACCCGCGGCCGCTCCTCGAGCAGCTGGTGCGGGCCTGGTTCATCACGGCGCTGCGCGACGGCACCTTCCACGGTGACGTGCACGCAGGGAACCTGCTGGTGCTGCACGACGGGCGCGTCGGCGTCCTCGACTGGGGCATCGTCGGCCGTCTCGACCCGCACACGCACCAGTTCCTGAAGCGCTCGATCGAGGGCGCGCTCGGCGACGCGAGCGCGTGGGACGACGTCGCACGCGAGCTGCTCGCCGCTTACGGCCCGGCGCTGATCGAGAGCCTCGGCCTCGACGAGCGGACGCTGGCGCGCTTCTCGCAAGGCATCCTCGAGCCGATGCTGACGCGACCGTTCGGCGAGGCGAGCCTCGGGAGCTTCCTCGCCGCGATCCAGGGCAAGGTTGCCGAGGCGGAGGGACGGCCGGTCGAGCGCCGTAGCCTGCGCGAGTCGCTGGCGCGCTTCCGCCGCCAGCGCCGGCTGCACGTCGGCGTCGAGCAGTACGGCGGGCGCGGCACCGCGTTCGACCGCGGCACGTTCCTACTGGCCAAGCAGCTCCTCTACTTCGAGCGCTACGGCAAGATGTTCCTGCGCGACACGTCGCTCCTCGCCGATCGCGCGCTCATCGAGAGCCTGCTGCGCGCCGGCCCGATCGACGCCGCCGAGGACGCATCGCGGCCGGCCGCCGACGCGGCGGACACGCCCGCTGCCTGATCAGCGCCGGGCGCCGTCCGCGGCACGCGGGGCGTCGACCCGCGCGGGCTCGGCGATCGGGGCACGGCCGCGGAACTCGTCCATGCTGCGGCTCACGCCGAGGAACTCCATCAGCGCGTCGAACGCCGCGACCGGCATGAGCCGGCCGAGATAGGTGAGCGCCACGAGCCGCGGCATGATGATCCGGCGCTGGTTCTGCCGGATGCCGTGCAGGATGCGCTTCACGGCATACGCGGGCTCGAGGATCGGCAGCAGCCAGGAGAAGCGCGTCCGCACGCCGGTGAACATGCCGGTCGAGACGTAGAACGGGCAGACGACGGTCGTGACGATCGGACGGCGCTCGCGCCGCAGCTCCAGGCGGAGCGCCTCGTCGAAGCCGACCGCCGCGTGCTTGCTCGCGCAGTAGTCGACGAGTTTCGCGGTGCCGACGATCCCCGCCGCGGAGGCGATCGTGACGATGTGGCCGCGGTTGCGCGCCAGCATGCCGGGCAGGAAGGCGCGCGTCGTCCAGAAGAGTGCCAGTGAGTTGACCGCGAAGGTGCGCTCGATGTCGGCGTCGGAGGCGTCGAGCAGGGTCTTGCCGGAGACGATGCCGGCGTTGTTGACGAGGATGTCGACCGGGCCCTGCTCGGCGAGCGTGCGGGCGGCGGTGGCGGCGATCGCGTCGCGGTCGCTCAGGTCGCAGGTGTACGTCGCGACCTGCACGCCGCTCCGCTGCAGCTCGGCGCGCGCGCTGTCGAGCCCGGCGGCGTTGACGTCCCAGAGTACGAGCCGCGCGCCCTCGGCGCCCATCTGCCGCGCCATGAGAAGCCCGAGGCCGCTTGCCGCTCCGGTGAGGAGCACCGTGCTGTCGCGAAACGCCGTCATGGATGCGTGCTTCGCATTCTGTCGGCCACGAGTCCAGCGCGCCGCGACGGCGCCGAGTAGCCGTGCGTCCGCGCGACCACGGCACTACGGTCCGGTCCATGCACGGATCGAGACTCGTCCCCATGGTCGTTCTGGCCACGATGCTTTGCGCCCCCGCCGGGGGGGCCGCCGCCATCCGTCCGATTGCGGAACGGCGGCGCGCCGAGGGCCGCGCCGCGTCGCGGGCGCGGGGCGAGACCGACGTCGTTCCGAACGTCGGCGAGTGCGACAGCCCCAAGGGGAGCCGCGCCTACGGCTCTCCGCAGGGTTGTCTGCGGGCACTCTGCCGGGGGCGGAACCTGGTGAACGCCTTCGTCACCGACGACGCGCACCGGCTCCGCCGCAACCCGTGCGCCGGCGTCGATCCGTTCGACCGGCCCTGACGCGCGCAACCGGCCGCTCAACGCAAGGTGTCAATGTCGCAGGTGTTTTCGGCACGCTGCCGACCATTTTTTGCTGGCCAACTCACGCAAAGCCGTGGTAGTCGGCGACACCCCAAGTCGCGGTCCAGCGACTCACAGCGCGAGGAGGCTTTGCGATGAAGCAGAGGTTCGGACTGCTCCCGTATCTCGGTCTCGCGGCGGCGCTCATCGGCACGCCGGCGTCGGCCAACACGATCACGCAGAACACATCCTGGACGATCAATCGGGCGAACACCTCGACCGTCTATCGCGTCGTGGGATACGGCGATTCGATCTACGCCGGGTATCACGGCTCGCTGTCGAACGTCGCGCGCCGCGCCGCCCCGTGGGCGGACGGTGAGTACGCCTCCGCGCTGTGGAACGCCGACATCGAAGTGATCCGCCGCTGCAAGTCGGGCGCGGTCGCCTCCGACATCTACAACAACAAGATCGTCGCCGAGAAGTCGTACATGCAGGACGCGAAGACGCGCGTCGTCACGTTCGAGATGTGCGGCAACGACGGCCTGCAGGCGCGGAGCAGCTTCGCCGGGCAGAGCGGCACCTGCAACTATGCGCCGCTCGATACCGCGCTGGCCAACTGCACTACGTATCAGCAGAACGCGATGACGTTCATCAACGCCAATGCCAACGCCAACACCAAGGTGAAGATCATCGCCAACCTCTACTACCCGGGCTACGCCGCCGACAACGCGCTCACCAACTGCACCGACGCCACGACGCACGCGAAGGTCAACAAGCAGAACGTGTTCCTGCCCTACATCGCGCGTATGAACTGGCGCGCCTGCAACTTCGCGAACACGTACGGCTTCAAGTGTGCCGACGATTTCGCGCAGTACATGGGCGCCGACTACGACTCGAACGGCGACGGCCAGATCGACTCCGACGCGCTCCGCTACGTGCAGGGCGAGTCCGAGGCCGCCTATGTGACCCGCATCACCACGACGCTGCGCTCGACGATCCGCGATGCCAACACGCACTTCGCGAACGCCAGCACCAGCTACGACTACATCCAGTCGGACGACACGCATCCGACGTACTATCTGTCGTCGACCATCGGCGTCGGCATCTTCGGCGGCACGGGCAGCGGCTCGGGCCCGCCGGACTTCTCGACGATCAGCGGCGGCCAGAACCCCGTGTGGAACCAGTTCGGCCACGAGCGCATGGGGTGGGCCCTCTCCACCTTCACTCCCGCGACGCCGTGAGCCGGGCTACGAGACGAAGCGCAACGCCAGGATGACGAGCGCGCCGGCGTAGTAGCCGAGCGCGCATCCGATCTCCGCCAGCCGTCGCACCCCCGCCGCGCGCGAGGGTGCGACGGCGGCGGTGCCCAAGCAGAGCACCTCCGCCCCGGCGCGCCACGCGCTGGCGTACAGCGCGAGGTAGATCGTCACGGTCGTCCAGTAGAGGGCGAGTGTCCGGAGGTAGGCGCCGAGGCCGAGCAGGTAGTACTGGCCGAGGAGGCCGCCGTAGGCGATGTGCTGGTGCGCGTTGAAGAGCACTGCCGTCGGTACGAGCGCGAAGAGGACGAACTTCGCGAGCACGCGATACCAACGCTGCCGCGTCCGATACGGGGCGCGCGCCTTCGCGTAGACGAGCCGCGGATCGGTCGCGGGCGGCACGTCGGCGACGCCGGCGAGCTCGCCGAGCGCTGCGACGAGGCTCGCCGGGTCCGCGAGCGCGATGCCGTAGGGCAGCGTCCGGCCCGAGCGCAGGCGGAGCGTGACGCCGGGAGCGGGCAGGGGAAGCCACCACGGTCGGACCTGCGCGATCGCGCCGCTCGGCACCTCGATGCGCTGAGCGCGGCGCTGCACGACGACGTCGTCGCCGTCGACCTCGACGACCGCCTCCGCTGCGCGGCCGATCGCCCAGGCGACGCCCGCGGGCGCCGCGCACCCGAGCAGGAAGAGCTGGATCACGTCGAGCGGCATGAGCGGCGGGTCGGTCGCGAGGCGGAGCGCCGCGAGCAGCAGCAGGAGATCGATCCCCGCGAGCGCGCTGCAGACCGCCGCGACGGCCCGTGCGGTCCGGCCGTAGGCGCGGGTGCGGAACGTGGCGCAGACGCGCGCGGTCTCGGTCATGGTCGTGGTACGACGCGCGACGTCATCGTCGATTGTGGTGTCGCGCACCTCGGTTGCGGCGTGCGCGCGGCCTCTCATATATTTCGTCGCACGCAATGGCGAGCCACCCCCGACAGCCGCGAGTACGGGTGGACGGCGACGGCGTGCGGACGCTCGAGTCGCGCGGGACAGGCCGGCTCGGCTGGCTGATCGCGGCGCTGGTCGTGCTGCCGGTCGGAGGGACGCTGCTGGCGATCGCCATGATCCGCATGGGGCCGCGCAGCGCGCCGCCGCCGCGGGTCGCGACGCGTGCGGAGAGCGCGGCGCCCGTCGCCGACGCGGTTGCGCCGGATGCCGGGGCGCCCGCGCACGCGGCCACGGTGCCGAGCCAACCGGCGCTCGCGGCGGTCGCGGCGCCGCTGGCACCCGGCGGCGCGCGCGAGCACGTCGTGCCCCATCGGGTGGAGCGGCCGAAGGCCGCGGCCGGCAACACCGACGACGAGAAGCCGAACATCGACGCGCGCGACGCGATCCCGGCACTCATCGCCGCGGGCGAGACGGGAGGGATCACGGTGTTTCCGCTGCCCGGCACGAAGCCGATCAAGCGCGGCCTCGTCGTGCCCGACGACTACCCGCTGCCCGAGGGCTACGTCCGCCACTACCAGACGACCGACGACGGCCAGCAGCTCCCGGCGATCCTGATGTTCCATCCCGACTACGACTTCGTGAACGACCGCGGCGAGCCGATCGCCGTGCCGGCCGACCGGGTCGTGCCGCCGGAGCTCGCGCTGCCGGGCCTGGGGAAGATGCTCGACGTGCCCGAGAAATCGCACGAGTCACGGCTCCCCTGAGCATCCGCGCGTTCCGCACCGTCGCCGCCGCCGCGGCGAGCGCCTCGGCCTACGCGCTGTACGCACGGCTCGAGCCGCTCTGGCTCGTGCTCGGCTGGATCGGCCTCGTGCCCTGGCTGGTGGCGCTCGACCGCGCGCGCTCGTGGCCGCGCGCGCTCGCGAGCGGCCTCCTCATGTCGGCGTGCTTCACGCTCGCAGTGTTCGGCTGGTTCGCGAGCGCGATCCGTACCTACACCGGGCTGCCGCTCGCCGGCGCTCTCGTGGCGCTCGGCCTCGCCGGGCCGCTCGTGCAGCCGCAGCTCGTGGTACTGGCGCTCGTCCGGCGCTTCGCGCGCACTCGCATGGGCTGGCTCGCGGCGGCGCTCGCCAGCGCGTGTCTCTACGTCGGCACCGAATGGGCGCTGCCGAAGCTCTTCGGCGACACGCTCGGGCACGGGCTGTATGCCTCGCGCTGGATGCGCCAGGCGGCCGACCTCGCCGGCGCCCCGGGGCTGAGCCTCGTGCTGCTCGTCGCCAACGCCGCCGCGGTCGAGCTGTGGTACGCGCTCGGCGGGGGGGCCGCGGACGAGCGCGCCGCGCCGCCGCTCGCGACGCGCCTCCGTGCTGCCCGCGCGCCGGCGCTGGCGATCGTCGCGCTCGCCGGCGCGCTCCTCGCCTATGGCGCGCTCCGCCTGCGCCAGCTCGACGCGCTCGACGGCGGCACGCCCGTGACCGCCGGCATCGTGCAGGGCAACGTCAGTCACTACGACGAGTGGCGCGCGAAGATCGGCGCCTACGCGACGGTGCGGATGGTGCTCGATACCTATTTCCGCATGTCCGACGAGGTGCGCCGCCGTGCGCCGATCGACCTGCTCGTCTGGCCCGAGACCGTGTACCCGACGACGTTCGCGGCGCCGAAGAGCGAGGAAGGCGCCGCGTTCGACCGCGAGATCCTCGACTACGCGGCCCGCGCCGGAGTGCCGCTCGTCTTCGGCGCCTACGACGTCGAGCGCGGCACCGAGTACAACGCGGCATTCTTCCTCGAGCCGGCCGCGCGCGCGACCGCCGCGGGCGCGACGACGGCGACAGGCGGCGCGGGCGGGCCGCGGCTGATCGCGACCTACCGCAAGGCGTGGCCCTTTCCGCTGACCGAACGCGTGCCCGCCTTCCTCGACACCCCGCGCGTGCGGGCCTGGCTGCCCTGGCTCGGCACCTGGCAGGCGGGACCCGGCACCGCGGTCGTGGCGCTGCGGCTCGCGGACGGCCGCACGCTGCACGTCGCGCCGCTCATCTGCTACGACGTGCTCGACCCGACGCTGGCGCTCGCCGCGGCCCGCGCCGGCGCCGACCTCATCATCACGCTCTCGAACGACTCGTGGTTCGCGGCCGGCGCCGGGCCGCGCCAGCACCTGCTCGGCGCGGCGTTCCGCAGCCTGGAGACGCGCCGCCCGCAGCTCCGCGCGACCAACACCGGCATCTCGGCGGTGATCACGCCCGCCGGCGACATCGTGGCGCGCGGCGATCTCGACACGGAGACCGCCATGGTCGCGACCGTCGTGCCGCGCGATCGGCCGATCTCGCTCGCGGTCGCGTGGGGCGATTGGCTCGGCCCCGTCGCGCTCGTCCTCGGGACGCTCCTCCTGCTCAGTCGGACGGGCCGGTCCGTCGCGTCAGCACGTTCACCTCGGCGCCGCGCAGCCTGACCCGGTAGTGCGCGAACACGGCGTGGACGATGCGCGCCCACGGCGTGGTGCCGACGTCGTGCTCCGCGGTGACCACGCCGGGCGAGACGAAGATCCCCTCGAAGCGCTCGGCCTCGATCGCCGCGATCAGCCGGTCGACGGTCTCGGGACGCGTGTTCCAGAGCACCGTGATGTACATCCAGAGGTCGTTGATCGCGAAGTCGCCGGCGTAGTCGTGCACGACCTGCGAGTTCTTGAGGTTCAGCATCATGCCGTGATCGAGGCCGCGTGCGGCGAGCGCCTGCCGCATCGTCGCACGCGCCTCGACGTAGCGCTCGGTCTTCGCTTGCGTCGTCGCGGAGTAGGTGGAGGGGTCGGCGGTGCGGAGCTCGAGGGCCGTCGCGATCGCGAGCGCGGCGAGGCCGATCGCCCAGCGCCAGTCGAGCCGCGGTGCGGCTCCGTCGTGGGCGAGCGCGACGACGATCCAGAGGAACGTCGCGAGCACCGGCTCGATGAGGTCGTGGTTCTCGGCGCCGATCCCGGTCATCACCCAGGTCTGGAGCGCCCACGCGAAGGATGCGTAGAGAAGGAACGGCGTCGCCAGCGCCGCGCGCGGCCGCGTGACCACGATGGCCGCCGCCACCACGATTGCCGTCGCGATCAGCAGGACGAAGATCGGCTGTGCGAACATCATCCGCCAGTGGATGAAGAAGCTCTCGATGTCACGGGGATAGTCGGTCAGCGGAACGGTCATCGCGACCCAGAATTTCGTGCCCCAGTACGCGGTCGCGGCCGCGGCGAGCGCGAGGCCGGTCGTGACACCGCCCGCGAGGAACGCGGGCAGGCGCCGGCGCTGGGCGAGCGCGAGCCAGAGGAGGCACGCAGCGCCGGGCGCGAGGTACGACTGCTTCGCCGCCGCTGCGAGCGCGCAGAGCATGCCCGCCGCCGCCGCGCCGCCGCTCCCGCGCGAGCGCCAGGCGACGACGACCGCCCACGCGGCGCAGCAGAGCGCGAGGCTGTCGGAGCGCAGGTATGTGGTGTTCAGGGTCACCGGCCGGATCAGGAAGAACGCCGCGATCGCCAGGAGCGCAAGGCCACCGCGGCGCCGCCCTGCCGCGGCGCAGAGGGCCATTGCGGCACCGCTCATGAAGACGATCGCGAGGACGCGGCCGGTGAAGAAGGGATTCGCCTCGCGTTGCGGCAGCGCCGCGTCGAGCACGTGGAAGAGCGGCGAGTACGGCGACATGTAGAACGGCATGTCGAGGAACGAGCGCGGATCGTAGATGTCGCCGCCGCGCATGATCGCCTGCACGGTGCACAAGTGCGGCCCCTCGGAGATGAGGTCGAAGGGCGCCGCCAGTTGGGCGGCGACGACCGGCACGAGGCGCCAGAGGGCCGCGCAGGCGAGCGCAACCGCCGTGAGGCGGACGAGGCGAGCGGATGCGCGTTCGGAGAGCACGACCGAGCGTGCCTAATCCCGGGACGCGCGACCTGTCAAATCGCGCCGATGGCCGCGGTCAGCGCAGCAGCAACGGGCTCAGGCAGGCGAGCACCAGCGCGATGAGCAGGACGTAGTCGAGCACCGGAACGTCGATCTCCGGGCCGTCCACCGATCGCATGTGCGTGCATGGCATCGCCGTCTCTCCCAATGCGATCCACGATGCAGGCCGCGCGGAGCTGACACAAGACCCGTCGCACCCCGCCGATCAGCGCGAACAGCGCGACTCGATCGCGGTGATGAACTGATCGACGTCGATCGGCTTCCGCAGATACTCGTCGATGCCGAGCTCGAGCGAGCGCTCGTCGACGAGGCCGTCGCCCGACATGACGATGACCGGGATGCGCGCGAGCGCCGGATCGCGCAGCTGCTCCTCCCGGAACTCGTAGCCGTCCATGCCGGGCATGCGGAGGTCGAGCACGATGACGCACGGGCGGGCGCCGCCTCGGAGATGCGCGTGCGCTTCGGCGCCGTCGCCGGCGAGGACGACGTCGATGCCCTCCAGCTGCAACAGCTCCTCGAGCGGCTCGCTGGCCGTGACGTCGTCGTCGATCAGCAGAACGGAATGGCGATGGGGCAACGCCATCGGATCATGCTCTCGGCTCCCCTTCTATGGGCGGGTACCGGCGCCCGCAAGCGGGGGGTGAGAATTGCAATCCCTTGGGGGCGGGCGTTGTAAGTTCCGGCAGGGGACGAGCCGGGGCGGAGCGAAATCGCTGTCTTCTCCGCTGGCGTGCGGCTTGCTCAGCCAGGCGGCATGGGCAACGGACGCCGCCTCGGGACGATCGCGGCTCCGATCGTGGCGATGCTCGCGGTGGTCGCGGGCTGTCAGCTCGGCGCGCGCAAGCCTGAGACGACGG
Organism: Binatia bacterium; assembly: GCA_036496285.1. GTDB lineage: Bacteria > Desulfobacterota > Binatia > UTPRO1 > UTPRO1 > DP-19. The sequence goes on along the minus strand of DASXLI010000005.1, from coordinate 26,717 downwards.
TCGCGCCACCGCCCCCGGTCGTGAGCCGGACGCCGTTCCCGTCCCGCTTCGTGGCGACGGCATACACGATCGAGGGGACGACGGCCTCGGGCAAGCCGACGCGGGCCGGTACCTGCGCCGCCGACCTCGACGTCCTGCCGCTCGGAACCCGCATCCGGGTGCAGGGCGCGGGGCGCCACTCCGGCGAGTACGTCGTGCGCGACACGGGTCGCAAGATCACCGGCCGGAAGCTCGACCTCTACATCGCCGATGACGCCGAGGCGAAGCGCTTCGGCCGCAAGGAGGTCAGCGTCGAGGTGCTGCGCTACGGCACCGGTGGCTGAAGCCGAGCTCGCCGACGCCGCCGGGCGGCGTCGGGATCGAGGCTCTCGGCTGGCTCCGGGGCATGGTAGATTGGCCGTTCGACGGCATGCGCTACACGGCCCTAGCCTGTGACTACGACGGGACGCTCGCCTGGGACGGCCGCGTCGACGCCGACACCCTGCGCGCGCTCGAACGCCTGCGGGCGAGCGGGCGCGCGCTGCTCATGGTGACCGGGCGCGAGCTCGACCAGCTCGGCACGGTGTTCGACCGCCTGGACCTCTTCGACCGCGTGGTCGCCGAGAACGGCGCGCTGCTCTATCACCCGGCGACCGGCGCGCAGCGCCTCCTCGCCGATCCGCCGCCCGAGGCATTCGTCGAGGTGCTGCGCCAGGCCGGCGTCGAGCCGCTCTCAGTGGGGCGGGTCGTGGTGGCGACCGTCAGCCCGCACGAGACGACCATGCTCGAGGTGATCCATGAGCTCGGCCTCGAGCTGCAGGTCATCTTCAACAAGGGCTCCGTGATGGTGCTGCCCTCCGGTACCAACAAGGCGACCGGCCTGCGCGCGGCACTCGACGAGCTGGGGATGACGCCGCACGCGACGGTTGGCGTCGGCGACGCGGAGAACGACCACGCGTTCCTCGCGTTCTGCGGCTGCGGTGTCGCGGTCGCGAACGCGCTGCCGATGCTCAAGGCGGCCGCAGACCTCGTGACGACGGCCGCGCGCGGCGCCGGCGTCGTCGAGCTGATCGATCGCCTCATCGCGAACGATCTGGCCGATGTCGTGCCGCACGTCAGGCGGGCGTGAGCGCCGGCTCCGGCGGCGGCACGAGTCTGGTCGCGCGGAGGCCGGTGCGCTCCGCGTAGGCCGTCGCGGCCCGCACCGCCACGGCCGCCGCCGTCCCCGCCTCGGCCACGAGCACGACGGCGCCGCCGAAGCCGCCGCCGGTCAGGCGCGCTCCCGCGACCCGTGGGTCGGCCGATGCCACGCCGACGAGCGCGTCGATCTCCGGGCACGATACCTCGTAGTCGTCGCGCTGCGACGCGTGCGACGCGGAGAAGAGGCGGCCGAGCGCCGCGACGTCGCCGGCACGGAGCGCCGCGACCGCCGCCACGACACGCGCGTTCTCGCTCAGCACGTGGCGCACGCGCCGCCCGAGCGGCTCCAGCAGCGCGTCGAGCGGCGCGCTCGCCTCCAGGTCGCGCAGGCTCGTGACGCCGAGCAGCGCGCACGCGCGCTCGCACTCGGCGCGCCGCGCGTTGTAGCCGCCCGTCGCGTGGCGGTGCGCGACGCCCGAGTCGAGGACGACGAGATCCACGCTCGGGGGCAGGGCGACGCGCTCGTAGTCGAGGCTGCGCGTGTCGAGGAAGAGCGCGCTGCGCTCGTCGGCGAGGCTCGCGGCGAGCTGGTCCATGATGCCGACGCGCGCGCCGACGAAGTCGTGCTCCGCGCGGTGCGCGAGGCGGGCCAGCGCGACGTCGTCGAGCGCGAGCGCGAACACGGCGCGCAGCGCGCGCAGCACGCTCACCGCGAGCGCCGCGCTCGACGACACCCCGGCCCCGACCGGCACCGACGAGGCGATGCGCGCGTCGAAGCCCGTGAGGCTGTGGCCGTCGGCGAGGAGAGCGGCGGTGCAGCCCGCGACGTAGTCGAGCCAGTCGCCCTCCCGGCGCTCCTCGCCGAGCTGGTACTCGCGCGGCGCTGCGGCGACGAGCGCGCTGACGACGCGGACCCGCCCATCGACCCGGCGGGCCAGTGCGACCTCGCAACTCTGCGGGATCGCCGTCGGCAGGACGAGGCCGCCATTGTAGTCCGTGTGCTCCCCCATCAGGTTGACCCGGCCCGGGGCGGTGGCGGTCACCTCCGGCGCGCGGCCGAAGAGTGCGGAGAACGGCGGCAATGTGGAGTGAAACGGCATCTATAAGCGCGACCCCATAGATGATAGATGAACCTGCCGTGACGACGACAACTCCGATGGACCGCGTCGCTCGAGGAGACGACGGTGGCGCCCGCGATTTCTTCGAAGGCTACGCGCGGGATTTCGACCATATCTACGACGAGGGCGGCAAGGGGGCTCTTGCCCGCTATGTCGATACCAGCCTCCGCAAGGAGATGCGCATCCGCTTCGAGAAGACGTTCGAGGCGCTGGCGCCGCTCAAGGGCCGCTCCCTCTTCGACGCCGGCTGCGGTGGCGGACGCTACGCCATCCCGGCCGCCAAGGCGGGCGCGTCCGAGGTGCTCGGCATCGACTTCAGCGAGACCATGCTCGCCCTCGGCCGCCAGAAGGCCGCCGAAGAGGGCGTCGCCAACGTCTGCCGCTTCGAGGTCGGCGACCTCCTCACCTACCCCGTTCGCGAGAAGAGCTTCGACTACGCGATCGCGATCGGCTTCTTCGACTACCAGAAGGATCCCGAGGCCGCGCTGAAGGCCCTGGCGCGCGCCGCCAAACGGCGCGTCTTCGTGTCGCTCCCCAAGCGCTGGCATGTCCTCACCCCGCAACGCTGGGTCCGCTACACGTTCTTCAAGTGCTACATCCGCTTCTACTCCCGCGCCGACGTCGAAAAGCTCGCCGCCACCGTGAACCCCAAGAAGGTCACGATCTTCGACATCGGCCGCGAGTTCAATCTGCGCATCGATTTCGAGTAGAGGCGCGCGGCCGCGCCGTGGCGCCGCCTAGAAGTAGCCGGTCGGATCCTCGCCGCTGCCGGGCTTCTTCTGCTCGCGCGCCTTGATGAACTTGCCGGTGATCATGTCGCGGTAGCTCATGCCGGGGGCGACCATCGGGTAGACGTGCGCAGTCTGGTCGACCATGACCTCGAGGAAGGCCGGGCCGTCGAACGCGACGAACGCTTCGAGCTGCGCGCGCACCTGCTTCGGATCGCTCACGCGGCGGGCGAAGCCGAATCCGTCGGCCTCGACGGCCTTGATGAAGTCCTTCTTGTGGAGCGCCTTGTCGGTGCCCGAGTAGCGGTTGGCGTAGAACAGGTCCTGCCACTGGCGGACCATGCCGTCGCCGAGGTTGTTCAGCAGGAGCACCTTGACCGGGATGTCGTAGGTGGTGAGGGTCTCGAGCTCGCCGAGGTTCATGCGGATGCTGCCGTCGCCGTCGACGTCGATGACGAGCTTCCCGGGGTTGGCGAGCTGGGCGCCGATCGCGGCCGGCAGGCCGAAGCCCATCGTGCCCATGCTGCCCGAGGTGAGGAAGGTGCGCGGATGGACGAAGTCGAGGTACTGCGCCGCCCACATCTGATGCTGGCCGACGCCGGTCGAGACGATCGCCTCGCCCTTGGTGATCTCGTTCAACGTCTTCAGCACGAACTCGACCTGGATCTGCAAGGAGGCGCGGTTGTAGTCGAGCGGGTGCTGGCCCTTCAGCTTCTGCACGTGGCCGCGCCACGGCGCGAAGCTCTTCTTCACGTGGGCGCCGGCCTGCAGGAGCTGCGCGAGGCCGGTCTTGGCGTCGGAGACGTGCGACCAGTCGACCTGCTTCACCTTGCCGATCTCGGAGGCGTCGACGTCGAGGTGCGCGATCTTGGCGCCGGCCGCGAACTCCTTCACCTTGCCGGCCACGCGGTCGTCGAAGCGTGAGCCGACGGCGAAGATGAAGTCGCAGTCCTCGACGGCGTAGTTGGCGTACGCCGTGCCATGCATGCCGAGCATGTTGAGCGCGAGCTCGCTGGTCGTGTCGACGGCGCCGATGCCCATGAGCGTCGTGACGACGGGGATGCCGAAGCGCTCCGCGAAGGCGCGGAGCTCGGGCGCCGCGTCGCTGTTGATGACGCCGCCGCCCGCGTAGATGAGCGGCTTGTCCGCGGCGGTGAGGAGGGCGTAGAAGCGCTCCGCCAGCTCGGGAGAGATGGTCGCCTCGTGGAGCGCCTCGACGCGCTCCTGGTAGCCGCGAAGCGGCAGCAGCCCCGTGCCGCGGAAGGTGTCCTTGGCGAGCTGGACGTCGCGCGGGATGTCGACGACGACCGGTCCGGGACGGCCGCTCCGGGCGATGTCGAAGGCGCGGCGCATCGTCGCCTCGAGCTTGTGCTCGTCGGTGACGAGGAACACGGCCTTGGCGCACGACGACATGATGTTGAAGATCGGCGCCTCCTGGAACGCATCGGTGCCGATCGCGGCGCGCGGCACCTGGCCGCAGATGAGCACCATCGGGATGGAATCGGCCTGGCAGTCGCGGACCGGGGTGACGGAGTTGGTGGCGCCCGGCCCCGAGGTCACGAGCGACACGCCGACGCGCCCGGTGGAGCGCGCGTAGCCCGCGGCCATGAAGCCCGCGCCCTGCTCGGTGGCGGGGACGATCAGGCGGATCTGCTCGTTCGCCTTGCGGCTCTCGTTGTAGCGGAAGACGGCATCATAGGTCGGCAGGATGGCGCCGCCGCTGTAGCCGAAGATCGCGTCCACGCCCTCGTCCGCAAGGACCTGGACGATCATGTCGGCGCCGTTCATCTCGGTGCCGGCGCGGGGGTGCTTGGAGGGCGGCGTTTCGCTCGGGCTCTTCCGTCGGGGCGTCGATTTCAGCATGGGCGCCACCATAGCGCGATTCCTGCTCCGGCGCGAGATTGCGCGTGGCGACCGCGCCGTGCGCGCCGTCCAATGTCGCGGCGGTTGTCGCCGGCGGCCGTTCGGACTAACCAGGGCCGCACGATGGCGCGCGGGGCGAGCGAAGGGTCGGGCGACGCGATCAGCGACCTGCGGCGCGACATCCGCGGCTCGTTCGGAACGATCCTGGCGGATCCGCCCTGGCGCTTCCAGAACCGCACCGGGAAGATGGCGCCGGAGCACCGCCGCCTCCGGCGCTACGGCACGATGACCCTGCAGGACATCGTCGCGCTGCCGATCGCCGGGTACGCGGCACCGCGCGCGCACCTCTATCTCTGGACGCCGAACGCCCTCCTGCCGTGGGGGCTCGAGGTGATGGCCGCGTGGGGCTTCGCCTACAAGGGCAACCTCGTCTGGTACAAGGTACGGCAGGACGGCGGGCCGGACGGTCGCGGCGTCGGCTTCTACTTCCGCAACGTCACCGAGCTCGTGCTCTTTGGCGTGCGCGGCAGTCTGCGGACGCGCGCCGCGGGACGGCGCCAGGTGAACCTGTTCGCGACCCGCAAGCGCGAGCACTCGCGCAAGCCGGACGAGCTCTACGACCTCGTCGAGGCGTGCAGCCCGGGGCCCTACCTCGAGCTGTTCGCGCGCCACCGCCGCGACGGCTGGGTGCAGTGGGGCGATGAGATCGTCGACGCGGAGCCCGAGCTGGCGCTGCCGCGCAAAACGCGCATGCTGCGCGCGCCGCGCTGAGCGCGCCCGCTCAGCCGCGCTCGAGGAAGCGCCGGGGGTGCAGCCCGAGCGCGTGTCCCATGAACGGCGGGTGGATGCTGTAGCCGATGAGCTCCTGCACGCGCGGCGAGAGCGCACGCGCGCTCTCCTTGGGGATCGACAGCGTGTAGTTCTCCTGCTGGCGTGCCCACGGCTCGCAGTACTGGTTCGAGAGGGCGAGGCGCGGCCGCTGGCTGCGGTTGGCGCCGCCGCGATGCACCAGGGTGCCGAGGAAGACGATCACGGAGCCGGTCGGCATCGTCGCATCGACCAGGCGCTCCGAATAGCCCTCGGGGAGCGCGGCCGGCATCTGCGGCGTGCGCGCGTCGCGCGGCGCGGTCGTGAAGTCGGCGGCGGCGAGCAGGCGCTCGACGACGTCGTCGGACCAGGTGTGGCTGCCGGGGATGATCTGCGTCGCGCCGTTCTCCAGGGTGAAGTCGTCGATCGCATAGATGGTGCTGACGCTCACCGCGCTCCGCGGGCGCGGGATGCGGTAGAAGGTGTCGTCGGTGTGGAGCGGCTGCGGCGTCTCACCCGGGTGGATCTCGATCGCCTGCGACGCGGTGAGCAGATAGTTCGGCTCGAGGAAGGCGTCGCAGATGGCGAGGATGCGTGGATGCTCGACCAGATCGGCGAAGAGCGGCGCGACCCCGACCAGCGAGTAGACGCGCTCGGTGCGGTGGCCCTCGAAGTTGTTGCGGCCGAAGAGCTCGCGCTCGAGGTGCGGCTTCAGCGCCGCGCGCATGCGCGCGAGATCGTCGGCCGCGAGCAGCCGCTCGATGATGACGAAGCCCTGCGCGCGCATCTCGGCGACGTCACGGGCGACGGCGTCGGCGTCCACGTGCGTGTCCATGGAGCGGCAATCTAGCGCGGCCGCCGAGGTGGGAACAGCGTCGTTGACAAGGGCGCGACGGGATGATCGTGACGATGCCCATGCGATGGATGGCGGCGCTGGCGCTCTCGCTCGGCTGTCACGCGCTCCTCCTCGCGATGCTGCCGATGCTCGGCGCGTTCACGTTTCCGCCCGAGCGCCCGATCGCGGTCACGCTGCTCGGCGGCGGCGGCGGATCGGACGGAGGGGGCGCCGGCGAGGGCGGCGGCGACGCACGAGGCTCCGAGGCCGCCGCGCCCGTCGAGGAGACGGAACCGGCGCCCGCCGAGGGGGTTGCCGCGCTCGCACCGACGCCACCCGTTGCGGCACCGCTTCACCCGCGGGCGCAGGCGCTGCGGCGCGAGGCGATGCGTCGCGCGCCGGCGCGGCGCGCGGTCGCGCCCGAGGCGCCCCCGCAGGGTCCGGCCGGCGCCGGGGGTGCGTCGGAGGCCGCAGCGTCGCGCGGCGGCGGCATCGGCGATGGCACCGGCACGGCCGAGGGGAGCGGCACCGGCTCGGGTCACGGCGACGGCGTCGGTAACGGCGCTGGCGGCGGCGACGGTGGCGGCGACCTGCGTGCGTCCTGCGCGAGCTGCCCCGCGCCCGAATACCCGGCGCGTGCCAGACGCCAGGGATGGCAGGGCACGGTCGACGTCGCCGTGCGTGTCGGCGGCGATGGGGCCGTCGAGGAGGCTCAGGTCGGGCGCTCGTCGGGATTTGCGGCCCTCGATACCGCGGCGGTCAGCGTCGCGCGGCGGAGTCGCTTCCGCGTCGCGGGCGGCACGGCCGTGAGCGGCCAGCTCCGGTATCGTTTCGTGCTCGAGGCCGGCGAGCGTCCGCTCTGACGCCGACGATCCACACGCGCTGCCGGCGCGGCGGAGGGACGCTCGCGGTGCTGGTAGCGATCGCCGCCCTCGCGGCGCTGCCGGCGCGCGCGGACGAGGCCTCGCCCTCGCCCCGGCCGACGGTCCCTGCACGCATCGTGTCGCTCGCGCCGTCGGTCACCGAGACGCTCTTCGCGCTCGGCGCCGGGCCGCGCGTGGTCGCGGTCTCGACGTTCTGCGACTACCCGCCCGAGGTGCGGAGCCTGCCGAAGATCGGCTCGTTCGTCGCGCCGAGCGTCGAGGCCATCATCGCGCAGCGTCCCGACGTCGTGATCGGCGCCCCGAGCCCGGGCAACCACGAGGCGGCGCTCGCGCTCGAGCGCGTCGGCATCGCGGTGGTGGCGCCGGATCCGGAGCACCTCGCGGCCATGCCGGACGTGATCCGCACCATCGCCGCGGCCGCCGGCGTGCCCGACGAGGGCGAGCGGCTCGTGGCGCGCATCGAGCGCGAGATGGCGGCGGTGCGCGCGAGAGTCGCGGGCCTGCCGCGACGGCGCGTGCTGATGGCGGTCGGGCAGGATCCGCTGGTCGGCGTCGGCGACACGAGCTTCATCGGCGAGCTGCTCGCGGAGGCGGGCGCGACCAACGTCGCGCCACCGGGCGTCCCCTGGCCGCGGATCACGCTCGAGTACGTCGTCGCGCGCGATCCGGAGGTCATCATCGACACGAGCATGGGCACCGAGCAGCAGAGCGGCGCCTCCGGGTTCTGGCAGCGGCTGCCGTCGCTCGCGGCCGTGCGTGACGGGCGCGTGTACGCTTTCCGCTCCGACCGCATCCTACGTCCGGGCCCGCGCCTGCCCGCCGGCTTCGAGGACCTCGCGCGCCTCGTGCACCCCGAGGCATGGCGGTAGGGCAGCTCACCAGGGCGCGCCTCGTGCGCGTCAACGGCGTGCTGCTGGCGATGCTGGCGGTGTCGGTCGTCGCGGCGGCGGCGATCGGCCCGGTGCGCATCGACTGGCGGCGCGCGTTCGACTTGTCCCTCGCGAGTCCCGACGCGGTGATCCTCTTCCGCACGCGCATCCCGCGCGTGCTCATGGCGGCGATCGTCGGCGGGGCGCTCGCGACCGCCGGCGCCGCGCTGCAAGCGCTGCTGCGCAACCCACTCGCCGACCCGCATCTCCTCGGCGTGTCGAGCGGCGCCGCGCTCGCCGGCGTGTGCGCGCTCGTGCTGCGGCCGGTGCTCCTCGGCCACACGCTCGTCGTGCCGGCGGCGGCGTTCGCCGGCGCGCTCGCGAGCATGTGGATCGTGGTCGGCCTGTCGCGCGTCGACCGCCGCCTCGAGTCGTACACCTTGCTCCTCGTCGGCGTCATCTACAACGCGTTCGCGGGCGCGCTCCTGATGTTCATCAACTCGGTGGTCGACTTCTACCAGGCGCACAACGTGCTCTTCTGGCTGATGGGGAGCCTCGGCACGACCGACTACACGGTGGTCGGCGCGCTGGCGCTCTACACGCTCGTCGGGCTCGTCATGCTGCTCGCGCGGGCGCGCGACCTCGACTGCCTGAGCCTCGGCGACGACCGCGCCGCCGAGCTCGGCGTGCGGGTCGAGCGCGCGCGCGTCGTGACGTTCGTCGCGGCGTCGCTGCTGGTCGGCGCCGTCGTGTCGGTGAGCGGCATGATCGGCTTCGTCGGCCTCGTGATCCCACACCTCGTTCGCCTGCGCACCGGCAGCGACCATCGCCTGCTGCTGCCCGCCAGCTACCTCGCCGGCGCGATCTTTCTCGTGTGGGCGGACACCGCCGCGCGCACCGCCCTCGGCGGCACCGAGATGCCGGTCGGTGTCGTGACCGCGCTCTGCGGCGCGCCCTTCTTCGTCTACCTGCTGCGCCGCGAGCGGCGGAGGGCGGGCATGTGACGGTACGCGAGGGAACAGAGGGCGAAGATTTGACGGCGCCGCTGCTCGACCTCGAGCGCGTGAGCTTCGCCTACGGGCGCCACGTCGCGGTGCGCGAGCTGTCGTTGCACGTCGCCGAGGGCGAGATGCTGGCGATCGCGGGCCCGAACGGCTCGGGGAAGTCGACGTTGCTCGGCCTGCTGTCGGGCGTGCGGCGGCCGTCCGGCGGCGTCGTGCGACTCGCGGGGAAGGATCTGAGCGCCTACGACCGGCGCACGGTGGCGCGCACGGTCGCGGTCGTGCCGCAGGAGTCGGCGATCGCCTTTCCGTATCGCGTCGGCGAGATGGTGCTGATCGGGCGCGCGCCGCATCTGAAGGGCATCGGGCTCGAGAGCGCGCACGACGTCGCGGTCGCCGAGGACGCCATGCGCCGCACCGGCGTGCTGGCGCTCGCCGATCGCCCGCTCGGCGAGCTCTCCGGCGGCGAGCGCCAGCGCGTGATCGTCGCGCGCGCGTTGGCGCAGGAGCCGCGCCTCCTGCTGCTCGACGAGCCGACGACCTTCCTCGACCTGCGCCACGCGATCGAGATCCTCGACCTGCTGGCCGAGCTGAACGCGCGCGAGCGATTGACCGTGGTGGCGGTCCTGCATGACCTGACGATCGCGGCGATGTACTTCCGTCGCATCGCGTTCCTGAAAGAAGGCGCGCTTGCGTGTGACGGGCCCGCGAGCGAGGTGCTCACCGAGCCGACCCTGCGGAGCATCTTCGACGCCGACGTACGGGTGCGGATCGACGAGGACGGCCTGCCGCTCGTGCGGCCGCGACGCCGGCCATAGGCTGACGCGCTGCACCGCCCCCGCAGGGCCCTTCGAGCGGCGAGGTTTCGCGTGACGCCGAGCTTCGGTCGCTGGTACGGAATGCGCCCTCGAGATCCGAAGCTTTGCGGAGGCCCCCTATGCCGCGAATCGTCACGCTTCGTTCAGCGATCGTCCCGCTGCTGTTGACGGCGCTTTACGCACGGTCGGCCGCCACGGTTCCATCGTTCGAGCCGGCGGTGCCTGCGGCGAACGGCAGTGGCACGTGGGTCGATCGCGTCGAGGCGATGGTGCGCGCCACGAAGTAGCGGGCGGCACCCGTCACCACGCTCGTACGCGGCAGGCGACGGCGCCCGCCGCGTCCCCGAAGCTGGTTTGATTTCTCGTCCGGGATGCTGTTACCTAGAGGGGTTAGCTGGGCGAGGAATGTACTTCGATTTCGCCAACGTACTGGTCTTTCTGCTGCTCGGCCTCGGGCTCTCGGCCATGATGCTCGGGCTCGGCCGCCTGTTGCGGCCGGCGAATCCGCTCGTCCCGAAGCTCGACACCTATGAGTGTGGCGAGCCGCCGACCGGCAGCGCCTGGATCAACTTCAACATCCGCTTCTACCTGGTGGCGCTGATCTTCGTCATCTTCGACGTCGAGATCGCCTTCATGTACCCGGTCGTCGCGGTGTTCCGCGATTGGCTGCAGAGCGGGCGCGGGGCGTTCGCGCTCGCCGAGATGCTGCTCTTCATCGGCATCCTGTCGATCGGCCTCGTCTACGTCTGGGTGAAGCGCGATCTCGAGTGGGTGAAGCAGCTTCCGGCCGAGCGACCGGACGATCTTTCGAAGGCAGCCTGAGACAGAAGGAGCGCGCGTGTCCCTGCTCAATACGATGCCCGAGTTCACGGTCACGACGAAGATCGACGAGATGCTCAATTGGACGCGTAAATCGTCGCTCTGGTACATGCTCTTCGGTCTCGCCTGCTGCGCGATCGAGATGATGCAGACGGGCGGCCCACGCTCCGACCTCGACCGGTTCGGCGCCGTGCCCCGCGCGACGCCGCGGCAGTCGGATCTGATGATCGTCGCCGGCACGCTCACCTTGAAGATGGCGCTCCGCACCAAGGTGCTCTACGACCAGATGCCCGACCCGAAGTACGTCATCTCGATGGGCAGCTGCTCCAATTGCGGCGGTCTCTTCCAGCTCGCGTACTCGGTCTGCGATGGCGTCGACAAGGTGATTCCGGTCGACGTCTACGTGCCCGGTTGTCCGCCGCGCCCGGAGTCGCTCACCGAGGGCCTCCTCAAGCTGCAGGAGAAGATGATGCAGGAGAAGTGGCTCGTGCGGCGCGGCGAGGACGAAGTCGCCGCGGCCGGGGCGTAGCCTTCGCGTGGACGCCGCCGCCTTCCATCAGGCACTGCAGTCGCGCTTCGGGGACGCGATCGGCCCGCTCGAGAGCGGGTTCGATCCGGCGATCCGCGTCGCGCCCGGCAGGATCGCCGAGGTCTGCGAGCATCTGAAGAAGGACGCGGCATCGGCGTTCGATTGCTGCTCCAACATCTCCGGCGTCGACTACCCGAAGCGGAGCGAGATCGAGGTCGTCTACCACCTCTTCTCGTACCCGAAGCGCCACGCCCTCGTGCTGAAGGTCGGGGTGCCGCGCGACAACCCGGCCATGCCGAGCGTCTACCGCGTGTGGGCGACGGCGATCTGGCAGGAGCGCGAGGTGTTCGACCTCCTCGGCGTCGTGTTCGCGGGCCATCCCGACCTGCGTCGCATCCTCCTGCCCGAGGACTGGGTCGGCCACCCGCTGCGCAAGGACTTCGTCGAGCCGACGGAGTACCACGGCATCAGCACCAAACGGGAGAGCATGCTGTGAGTCTCGGCGGGTACGACGTCGAAGTGGATCGCCCGGGCGGCCTCGCCACCGAGGAGATGACGCTCAACATGGGGCCGCAGCACCCGAGCACGCACGGCGTGCTGCGCTTCATCGTCAAGGCCGACGGCGAGGTGATGCGCGAGGCGATCCCCGACGTCGGCTATCTGCACCGCTCCATCGAGAAGATCGCCGAGAAGGTGGGCTACCACGGCTTCATGCCGTACACCGATCGCGTCGACTACGTGGCGGCCATGCCGTGCAACCAGGGCTGGGCGATGGTCTCGGAGAAGCTCGCCGGCATCGAGGTGCCGCGGCGCGCCGAGTACTGCCGGGTCATTGCCGTCGAGCTCAACCGCATCTCGAGCCATTTGCTCTCGGTCGGCAGCATGGGCATGGACATCGGCGCCTACACGCCGTTCACCCATGCGCTGCGCGAGCGCGAGTACATCAATGATCTGCTGGAAGAGCTGTGCGGCGCCCGCCTGACGTTCAACTACATGCGCATCGGCGGCGTCGCGTGGGACCTGCCGCCCGACTGGGTGCCGAAGGCCGTCGCCTTCCTCGACCGCTTCGAGCCGCTGATCGACGAGTACAACGCGCTCATCACCTACAACAAGATCTACGTCGAGCGCCTCGCCAACGTCGCGGTGATCAGCGCCGAGGACGCGATCGACTACAACCTGGTCGGCCCGAACCTGCGCGGCTCCGGCGTCAAGTTCGACGTGCGGAAGGACCTGCCGTACTCGGTCTATCCGGAGTTCCAGTTCGAGGTGCCGGTCGGGCGAGGCGAGATGGGTACCGTCGGCGACTCGTTCGACCGCTACATCGTCCGCATCAACGAGATGATCGAGTCGTGCAAGATCCTGCGGCAGGCGCTGGCGGGCGTGCCGGAGGGGTCGGTACTCGCCAAGGTGCCGCGCAAGTTCAAGCCGCCAGTCGGTGACGCCTATATCCGGATCGAGAGCGCGCGCGGCGACATGGGCTGGTACTGCGTGAGCGACGGGACGGAGTATCCGCACCGGGTGAAGATCCGCACCGGCTCGTTCACCGCGACCAGCATCATCGACAAGGTGAGCCGCGGGCTCATGCTGGCCGATCTCATCGCGGTCGTGGCGAGCTTCGACCTCGTCGCGCCGGAGATCGATCGATGAAGGGCCTGGTCGCGCAGCTGACGGGGCAGGGCGGATCGCTCGCCGGCATGCCCTACGAGCTGGTCGCCGCGCTCGTGATGCTGCTGTTCGGCGCGATCGTCGTCTTCGTGTTCGTGCTGCCGGTCGCGGGAGTCACGAGCTGGCTCGAGCGCCGCGTCTGGGCGCGCATCCAGTCGCGCGTCGGGCCGAACCGGGTCGGGCCGCAGGGCTTCCTCCAGTGGCTCGCCGACGGCATCAAGAACATGCTGAAGGAGGATATCATCCCGACGGCGGCCGATCGCTGGCTCTTCTCGATCGCGCCCTACCTCGTGGTGATCGGCTTCGTCGCGACCTTCGCCGTGATCCCCTTCGGCGCGAACCTGGTCGTCGCCGACCTGAACATCGGCATCCTCTACATCACCGCGGTCACCGGCCTCGTCGTCGTGGGCGTGCTGATGGCGGGCTGGGCGTCCAACAACAAGTGGTCGCTCCTCGGGGGCATCCGCTCGGCGGCACAGATCGTGAGCTACGAGATTCCCGCCGGGCTCTCGATCTTCCCGATCGTGCTGCTCACCGGCACGCTCAGCATGCAGGGCATCATCCAGGCGCAGGGCTGGGCACCGTGGCACTGGTTCCTCTTCCACAGCCCGTTCACGTTCGCCGCGTTCTTCATCTTCTTCGTCGCTGCGCTCGCCGAGGGCAACCGCACGCCCTTCGATCTGCCCGAGGCCGAGTCCGAGCTCGTCGCCGGCTTCTGCACCGAGTACAGCGGCATGCGCTACCTGCTCTTCTTCCTCGCGGAGTGGGGCAACCTGTACGTCATCGGCGCCATCGTCACGACGCTCTTCCTCGGCGGCTGGCAGGTGCCGCACGTCACCGACAACCCGGTACTGCTCGCGGTGCTCCAGTTCGTGACCTTCTTTCTCAAGTCGTACTTCTGGGTCTTCATCGCCATGTGGGTGCGCGCCACGCTGCCGCGTGTGCGCGTCGACCAGCTCATGACGCTGTGCTGGCTCTACATGGTGCCGATCGCGCTCGTGAACCTGGTCGCGACGGCGATCTGGATGACGGTCGTGCCCGCCGGGGTCGATCGTATGGTGCAGCTCGCCATGACGGCGATGGGCGCGGGAATCATCGTCTTCTTCTTCAGCCGCGTCCGCTTCCACCTGCGGCGCGCCAAGCTGCGCGACATCGATTACTACTACAGCCCGATCATCTGAGGCGCGGAGCGAGGGGAGCAGACGCTTGGGGTACTTCACCAACATCAAAGAGTCGGTCGCCACGATCTTCGAGGGCATGTCGGTCACGTTCTCGCACTTCATCCGGCGTCCCTACACCGTGCAGTACCCCGACCGCGTGCCGATCCGCATCCAGGACACGCTGCCGTTCCGCTATCGCGGCATCCTCGAGGTCGATCTCGAGATCTGCACCGGCTGCCTCGCCTGTGAGCGCGCCTGCCCGATCGACTGCATCGTCATCGACGCGAAGAAGGACCCGCAGACGAAGGCGATGATGCTGACCCGCTTCGACATCGACATCGCCAAGTGCATGTACTGCGGCCTCTGCAGCGAGCCGTGCCCGACGGGGTCGATCCACCACACGTCGGAGTTCGAGGGTGCCGATTACTCGCTGGAGAGCATGCTGCGCCGCTTCGTGAAGACGCCGGTCATTGCCTACAAGCCGAAGAAGGGCCCGGAGACCGATCCCGAGATCGCGCCGATCCTCGATCGCGGCATGGCCTACCTCGGCGACTTCGCCGCCGCCGGCGAAGAGTAGCGAGCGGCAGCGCCCGCGCCGTGGGCGCGCCTCTCGCCGATCATCCCGCCGACGCGCGGCAGCCCGGCGTCGGCGCGCACGCGCATTTTCCGGCTTTCGATGGTCTGCGCGCCATCGCGGCGACGTCGGTCGCGCTCTACCACACCGCATTTCTCGCCGGCTACACGATCCGCGGAGGCTGGGCGCAGCTTCTCACCCACGGCGACGTCGGCGTCACGATCTTCTTCCTGATTTCGGGCTTCCTGCTCTATCGGCCGTTCGTGAGCGCGCATCTCGGCGGGAAGGCGCCGATGCCGACCGGTTCCTTCCTGTGGCGGCGCTTCCTGCGCATCTATCCGGCCTATTGGTTCGCGTTCTTCGGCATCCTGCTGACGGTCGGCTTCCACGACCCGTTTCCGTCGTCCGACCTGCGGTCGTGGGTCACTTACCTCGGGCTGCTCCAGATCTACGACGCCGGCCGGGTGACCGGCGGCGTGACCCAGACGTGGACGCTCGGCACGGAGGTGAGCTTCTATCTCTTCCTGCCGCTCTACGCGGCGCTCATCCGCGCCGTCGCGCGAGGCCTTCGCCGACCGCCGGCGCGGGTGGAGGCGATCGGCATCGGCCTCCTCATCGCGACGAGCTTCGCGTGGCGCGCCGCATGGATTCTGGTGGAACGCCATGGCGTCGCGCCGTCCACGGCATCGGCCTTCCCGTCGACGCCGGGCGGCGTTGCCGTGCTGGCGCAGATGTTCTGGCTGCCGGCCTTCCTGGACCTGTTCGCGATCGGCATGGCCCTGGCGCTCGCGAGCGCGTCGAGCGCGCGGCCCGGCGGCGTCGGCCCCATCCTGGGGGCGCTGCGCGGCTTCGTCGCGAGCCATCCGATCGGCATCTGGGTCCTCGCCGCCTGCTGCTACTGGGTGACGTGCTTCCACATGGGACTCGGTCTCGCGTTCCACGTCGGCTTCCGGAAGGTGCTCGGGCAGACGTGCTACGCGATCGTCGCGCTCTTCGTCGTGCTGCCCGCGGTCTTCCCGCGCGATGGCGGGGCGATCGATCGGCTCCTGCGCGCTCGCCCTGTCGCATTCCTCGGGCTCGTCTCCTACGGGATGTATCTCTGGCACCAGGCCTGCATCCCGCGGGCGTTTGCGTTGCTCAGGGTGCCGCAGTTTCGCGGCAAGCTGGTCCGGGTCTTCGCGCTGGCGCTGCCGCTCACCTTCAGCGCGGCCGCGGCGAGCTACTACCTCGTCGAGCGCCCGGCAATGCGCTTGAAGGACCTCGTGCGGCCAGCGCCCGGCGGCGGCGCGCCGCCCCCGCGCTAGCGCCGCTCTCGTCAATCCGCCCGCGATCGCTGGGTGCGATCGCGGGCGGATGAGCGGGCGACTCTCAGCGCGTCAGAACGTCACGTTCGATGGAACGCACAGCTCACGGAGGTGATCGACGCCAATCGTGGTTGCGCCGAATTGATTGTTGATGAAGATCGGCGAGAAGCCGCGGAAGAACGGTTGGCTGGTCTGCCGCATCTTGTAGCAGAGCAGATTGCTCGTTGGATCGGGGATGCCCTCGCCGTTCTTGTCGGCCGGGATGCAGAGGCTTGTCGGCCGTTTGATATCTTCGACGAGCGTTCCGAACTCGTCGTCCACCTTGATTCCGGTCACGCGGGTCTTCGCCCGGGCGACCTTGTAGCACTTGAAGTGATCGATGGTCGGCTGGCTGAGCGCGGGCGGTGCGGCGCTCAAGCTCTTCGCGGTCGGCACCAACAGATAGTCGGCCCGCCGCAGGTCCATCGTCGTCGTGGTGAACTGATTCGCCACCGTGACACCGCTCGCGCCGGGGAATCCGGTGCGCTGCTTGATGATGTAGCCGGTCAGATGATCCGGATCGTTGGGCGCATTCGGAGTCTCGTCGTTCTTGTCGGCGGGATTGCACAGGCGCTTCGGCCGGATCACGTCGACCGTGCTCGGACCGAAGTGGTCGGCGAGGCTTACGCCCGAAAGTCGTGTGAAGGGCTCGCGCGGCATCTGGTAGCACTGGAAGTGGTCGAGCGGTACCGGCGTCGCCCCGGGTGTGGCCGTGTTGGTGGGGGTTGCCGTCGCGGTTGGTGTCGCGGTCTGGGTCGCGGTGGCGGTCACGGACGGTGTCGACGTCACCGTCGGTGTGGCCGTGATGGTGGGGGTGGCCGTGAGCGTCGAGGTGCTCGTCGGGGTCGCCGTCCCGGTTGGCGTGGCGGTCTCCGTCGGCGTGACGGTCTCCGTCGGCGTTGCAGTGATCGTCGGGCTCGCCGTCGGGGTGGCGGTTGGGGTTGGAGTGGCCGTGGCGCACGCGCCGAGCTCGAAGTCGTAGGTCTCGCCGCAGGCCGTGAGATCGTCGGCTGCGCCGCTGAAGTTGTCCCACGCGCCCGCACCGCCGCCCGCTTGCACCCTCAGGGACGGGTTGTCGGTGGCGATCTTGGCGCCCGGGTGCTCGGCGACGTAGTCGGCCAGCGTGATGAGAGGCGGCCCGCCGGCGCTCTCGTTGTCCGACCACCAGCCGCCGACCCGTGCATCCCAGAACTGCCAGGTGTTGAGGACGACGCAGTTGATCGGATCGAGCGGGCACTGGTTCGGTACCGGCGTGAACGGCACGATCATGCTGTAGCCGCCGTTCTGGTACACCGGCTCGAAGAACAGCCTGTCGTCGGTCGAGCCGTCCCCGTCCTGGTCGATGCGGAGCTGGATATACGTCGCCTGCCCGCCGTTGTTCGCCGAGACGTACGTCCAGTACGAGAAGGGGAGATCCGCGACGTCACTGAGCAGCATGCCGTTGCAGTCGTTGGTGCGGATACGGGTCGCGTCGTCGCCGTTGGTACCAACGACCTGTCCCAGGCTGCCGGTGCCGAGCGGTGGCGTCGCTGGACCGGAGACGAAGTCGGAGTCGGTGCCCGACGTGGTCGTTGCGTCGCCGACCTCGGTGTTGGTCGTGGCGTCGAAGTTGGCGATCTCCCATCCCTCCAGGGTGCATTGGGTGACGTCTGCGCAGGGGGTGCCCGGCTGTGGGGCGGCCAGGAACGGCACCGTGTCGATGCTCGGCGACGCCGTATCGCACCCCGCGGTGTTGGGACCCGTCGGACAATCCCACCAGTTGTTCTCGCCGTTGATCGTCTCGGCGCCAGTGTAGGTGGCGCCCGCCTTGTTGTCGGTGATGTTGTTGTCGTTGGCGACGTTGGTCGAGATCGTCCCCGCCGCCTGCGCGGCGCTGAAGGCCACGCCCGAGCCGTTGAGCACGGTGGTGCAGGTGCTGCCGGGGCACTGCGAGTTGGCGGTGCACGGGAGGTTGGCATTCGTGCCGCCGGCGCACACGACCCCGAAGCCGTTGCTGAGCATGCAGTTCAGGTTGATCGTGTCGAGCTGACCTCCCCGATCCGCGCCGAGGTTGCCGAAGCTGGTGAGCACGAGGCCATTCCGGCCGTTCGCGGCGAACACGTTGTCGGTGATCGTGGTCCGCTGGATCCCGCCTTGCACGCCGTCGAAGACATTGTTGTCGATCGTGTTGCCGCTGATCGTGGCGTTGCCCATCGCGACGCTGCCGCCGAACGAGCGGCTGCCGAGGTTGATACCGGTCTGGTTCCCGGAGATCAGGTTGCCGGTGATGACCGGGACGCGCGTGGCGCTCGGATTGACGTTGTGGGCGCCGTCGACGAAGAAGCCCGTCGCGGTGATGCCGTTCTGGATGCAGTTGTTGGTGAGGTGGAAGCCGTTGAAGCCGTCGGTATCGAGGTGGACGAGATCGCCGGCGCCGACCTTGCTCGTGCCGTCGACGTAGTTCTGGTCGACGGTGATGTCGGTGCCGTTGTCGTTGAGGAAGATCCCGGAGTTGGCGAACCCGACGATCCGGTTGTTCAGGATCTGGATGCCGTTGATCGGCCCAGTCGTCGACTCGATGCCGCGATTGCCACCCGAGATGGTGAAGCCGTTGATAGTCGAGCCGGCGGAGCCGGTACGCAGCTCGATGCCGCGCGTGCCGGCGCCCGGCGTGATGGTCGATTCCACCGTCGAGCGGCCACAGGCGTTGATACCCGCCTGACCGCCGTTCAGGACGAGGTTCTTGTTCAGGATGACGTTCTCGGGATAGGTGCCGCCGGCGGCCACGTTGATCGTGTCCGCACCGCTCACCGCCGCGGTGATGGCCGCGTTGATCGTGCAGTAGCACGGTGATCCCGTGCCGTCGTTGCAGGAATTGGTGTTGTCCACGCACAGCGTGGCAGCGGACGCGATCGTCGCGCCGCTCGTCACGATCGCGATCGTCGCAAACACGACGGCAACCAGACGAGCGCGTGGCCCGGAATGGACTGTACCCATGATGTGACCCCCCAAAGATTTGACGGTGAGAACGCTAGAGTGAGATGCGGTGTTCGCAAATCGTTTCACGACATTCAAGAAAATTCGTCGCACCGCGAGGGACACGATGCGGATTTCCTGCACCATCACGATCCACATTTCGTCGCGCGCGAAAACGCCAATCCCCTATGTGCAAATATCCGTCAGGCACGCACCTGACACGGGTGCGGTGGTCTGGGATCGCAGCGGAGCGTCGGAGCGACCCTCGACGTCGGGACGGAGCGGTCGTGCGCCGCGATCGCCCAGCGGACCGTCAACGAGTGAGCAGCCGCTCGAGCTGGCGCACCACCTCGTCGGCGAACGGCTTCACGGACGGCCGGGCGGTCTTGTTGCGCAGCGGCCCCTCGTTCCAGAGCGAGACCAGGCCGTGCACCATCGACCAGGCGGTGATCGCGAGGCGCTCGAGCTCCTCGGCGCCCGTTCCCGGGCCGCGCAGCTCGGCAATGATCAGGAGGAGGCCGTGGAACGCCTGCCCGGCGGCGGCGTCGAGCTCGGGCTCCTGCGCGGGATCACCGAGGTCGGGGCGGAACATCACCCGGTAGTGGGCCGGGTGGGCGACGCCGAAGCGGATGTAACTCTGCGCCAGCGCCTGGAGCCGGGCCGCGGGACGTCGCGGCGCGCGAGCGAGGGCGCGCTCGACCTCGTGCCGGAGCGCGCGGTAGCCCTCGACGGCGACCGCTGCGAGGAGCGCGTTCTTGTCGCGGAAGTGGTGATAGGGCGCGGCGTAGGTCACTCCCGCCCGTCGGGCGACGGCGCGAAGCGATACGGCGGCCACGTCCTCCTCGGAGATGACCTTCAGCGTGGTGTCGATCAGCGCGCGCCGCAGGTCGCCATGGTGGTAGCCGCGTTTCGCCGACGCCGTGCGCGCCGCTCGTGCCCGTGCCATGCCTGTCGATCGTAGCGCAGGTCGCGCCATCTTGACAGCGTTCGGATCGATTGGTATCTGAGCGCCGTCAAGATTGGAGGTGGGTGATGGCTCGCGAGACGCTCAGTGTCCGCAAGACGATCGTCGTGACCGGCGCGAACAGCGGTGTCGGCCTCGAATGCTGCAAGGCGCTTCTGGCTCGGGACCCGCGGCTCACCCTCGTCATGGCGGGACGCTCGCCCGATCGACTGGAGACCGAGGCGGCCGTGTTGCGCAGGCGCTACCCGGACGCGCGCGTGCTCGTCGAGGAGATCGATCTGGCGGGTCGCACCTCGGTGCGCGACGCGGCGGGCCGCATCCGCGCCGCCCATCCCGCGCTCGATGCGCTCGTCTGCAACGCCGGCGTGCAGTTCTCCTCCGGACTCACGTTCGGCGAGACCGGCGCGGAGCTGACGTTCACGGTGAACCACCTCGGACACTTCCTGCTCACCAACCTGCTCGTCGACCACATGGCGGCCGACGGCCGCATCGTGATCGTCGCGAGCGGCACCCACGATCCGGAGCAGCGCACGGGCATGCCGCCGCCGCGCATCCGCCGCGCTTCGGAAGCTGCGTACCCGCAGACGATTGCCGAGCCCGACGGACCGCGCCTCGTCGGACCGCGGGCCTACACGACCTCGAAGCTCTGCAACGTCCTGACCGCCTATGAGCTGGCGCACCGTCTGGAAGCGCTCGGACGGCGCGCGCCTACGGTCAATGCCTTCGATCCCGGCCTGACGCCGGGCACGGGCCTCGCACGTACGTATCCGGCACCGATCCGCGCGATCTGGTCCGTGCTGCTGCCGCTCCTCCAGCCGCTTCTGGCGCGCCTCGTGGCGCGTGGCAACGTGAACACGCCCAGCCAGTCGGGCGGCAACCTCGCGTGGCTCGCGACGGACCCGAGCGTGACGGGTGTCACGGGCAAGTATTTCGAGCGGCACGATGCCGCCACCTCGTCGGACGCGTCGCACGATCGCTCGCTGGCACGCGACCTGTGGGATCTCAGCGTGGAGTTGAGCGCTCTTAGCCCGGAGGACTCCTCGCTGCTACGGACGCCGCCCGCCGCGACGGTCACCGCGCTCCATGGCTGAGTCGGCGACGGCGGGGCAGGGGACGCGCGCGCCCTGGACCGCGGCCGCGCTGCCGGATCTCGCCGGCCGCACGATCGTCGTGACCGGCGCCAACAGCGGCCTCGGCTGGGAGACCGCGCTCGAGCTGGCACGCAAGCGAGCGACCGTGGTCCTCGCCTGCCGGAACACGGAGAGCGGCACTGCGGCCGCCGCGCGCATCGCGGCATCCGTGCCGGGCGCGGCCGTCGAGGTGCTGGCCCTCGATCTGGCGAGCCTCGCGTCGATCCGTGCCTTCGTCGACGCGTTTCATGCGCGGCACCGCGTGCTCGACGTGCTGATCAACAATGCCGGCGTGATGGCGCTGCCCCATCGCACGACGGCGGACGGCTTCGAGATGCACGTCGGCACGAACCACCTCGGCCACTTCGCGCTGACCGGACTCCTCGCCGATCGGCTGCTCGCGGCCGCGCGCCCGCGCGTCGTGACGGTGAGCGCCGGCTTCTACCGGCTCGGACGCATCCGCCTCGACGACCTGCACTGGCAGCGGCGCCGCTACCGGTCGATGCTCGCGTACGCGCAGAGCAAGCTCGCCAACCTCCTCTTCACGCTCGAGCTGCAGCGCCGCGCGGACGCGGCGGGCGCACCGCTCCTGAGCGTCGCGAGCCATCCGGGCTACGCGGCCACGAACCTCCAGTTCGCGGGGCCGCGCATGCGCGGCTCGTCGGTGCTCGGAGGGCTGATGAGCCTCTCGAATCGCTGGTTCTCGCAGAGCGCGGCGATGGGCGCGCTGCCGACGCTCTACGCGGCCGCTGCGCCGGAGGTGCGCGGCGGGCAGTATTTCGGCCCGGACGGCTTCGCCGAGTTGTCGGGGCACCCGACCGTGGTCGGCTGCAACGCCGCCGCACGCGACCCCGAGGTCGCGCGCCGGCTCTGGGAGGTCTCCGAGCAGCTCACCGGCGTGACCTACCCGGCGCTCGTCCGCGGCGCGGCGGCGCCGGTCTCAGGCGCATCGCACTGAAGCGCCGGTCAACCGGCGGGGCGCCACGCGCGGACGCTCGTCCCGCCGTGCACCATGCCCTGGATCGTGCCGCTGAAGAACATGTAGGGATGCGCCGGCTCGAGCGCGCTCGCCTCGTCGAGACGTGCCCGTGCCTCGGCCGGCAGCTCGAGCCCGAGGGCGGCGACGTTGCTCTCGAGCTGCTTGGTCGAGGTCGCGCCGATGATCGTCGAGGTGATGCCGGGCCGATGCGCCACCCAACTGAGCGCGACCTCCGCGGGTGAGCGTCCGGCGCTTTCCGCCACCGCGCGCACGGCGTCGAGGATGCGCCAGTTGCGGTCGGTGAATTTCTGCACCGAAGGATTGGCGCTGCCCTTCATGGTCGCGAGCCGGCCCTCGCCGCTCGCGCCCTGCGCTTCCCGCCGGTACTTGCCGGCGAGGAATCCGCCCGCGAGCGGGCTCCAGGGACAGATGCCCATGCCGAGCTCGGCCGCCGCGCCGACGTGCTCGCGCTCGATGGTGCGCTCGACCAGCGAGTACTCGAGCTGGAGCGCGATTGCCGGCTCCTTGCCCTGGAGCTGGGCGAGCGTGTGCGCCTTCGCGGCGTACCACGCCGGCACGTCGGAAAAGGCGTAGTGGCGGATCTTGCCGGCGCGCGCGAGATCGGTGAGCGTCGCGACGACCTCCTCGACCGGCGTGACCGTGTCCCAGGCGTGCAGCCAGTAGAGATCGACGTAGTCGGTGCCGAGGCGGCGGAGCGAGCCTTCCAGCGCGCGGTGGACGTTCTTCCGGCCGTTGCCGCCGGCGTTGGGGTTGCCCGGCGCGGCGTTGAAGGTGAACTTGGTGGCGAGCACGACGCGGTCGCGGATGCGGCGCTCGGCGATCATCGAGCCGAGGAGCGTCTCGCTGCGGCCGTTCGTGTACATGTCGGCGGTGTCGAGGAAGTTGCCGCCCGCCTCGAGGTAGCCGTCGAGGATCGCCGCGGCGGTCGCCGCGTCGCTTCCCCAGCCCCACTCGGTGCCGAAGGTCATGGTGCCGAGACAGAACGGGCTGACCCGCAGCCCCGAGCGCCCGAGCGTCACGTAGTCGGTCATGCGCATGAGTCCACCTCCCTGGAGGCGCCAGCATGCCATCGCGCCGCGGTAAGAGCAGCCCGGGGCAGCGTCGCGACGGCACTTCCAAAGGTTTGCGGGGCGTCCCGAAGTTTGCTATTCGCGGCGGGACCTTAGCAGTCGGTCCGGGTTTGCCCCACGAGAGGCCACGAGAGGATGGATGCCTGAGGTGTCGCTGTCGGTTGTGGTGTTCTACGCCTTCGCGGTCCTGACGGTCGGCTCGGCCGCCGCGGTCGCCTTTTCGTCCAACATCGTCTACTCCGCCTTCGCCCTCATGGGGACGCTCTTCGGCGTCGCCGCGCTGTACGTCTTCCTCGCCGCCGACTTCGTCGCCGCGGCGCAGGTGCTGATCTACATCGGCGGCATCCTCGTCCTGATCCTCTTCGCGGTCATGCTCACGCACCGCATCGCCAACATCGAGGTCTCGAACCGCTCCGTCGGGCGGCTGCCGGCGGCAATCGTCGTCGGCGGCGTGGCGGGGATGATGGGCTACGCGGTGCACCACACGCCCTGGCCGGTCGTCGCGAGCCTGCCCGACGCGCCCAGCACCTACGCCGTCGGCAACGGCTTCCTCGGGCCATACGTCCTGCCGTTCGAGTTCGCCTCGTTCGTGCTGCTCTCGGTCCTGATCGGCGCGATCGTCATCTCGCGCAAAGAGCTCAAGAGCTGACCGGATGGAGGGCATCAGCCTCGAGCATTTCCTGATCGTCGGGCTCCTGGTCTTCGCGCTCGGCCTCTACACCGTCCTGACGCGCAAGAACGCGATCGGCATCCTGATGGGCGTCGAGCTCATCCTGAACGCCGCCAACATCAACTACATCGCCTTCGCGCGCTACGGCGGCGCCAGCATCGACGGGCAGGTGTTCGCGATCTTCGTCATCATGCTGGCCGCCGCCGAGGCGGCGATCGGGCTCGCCATCGTCCTCGGCATCTACCAGAACTTCGACAGCATCGACGTCGAGGCGACGGACTCGTTGCGTTACTAGACGATGGAGATCACCACCGTCTCGTATCTGCGTTGGATCCCGCTGCTGCCGCTGCTCGGCGCGGCGGTGAACGGCCTCGGCGGCTCGGTGATCCAGAAGCGCTTCGGCAAGAACGCGATCAGCGCGATCGCGGTCACGCCGGTCGTGCTGGCGTTCCTGATCGCCGTGCGCGGCTTCCTGCAGCTGAAGGGCCTCGATCCCGAGCATCGCTTCCTGCTCGACGACGTCTGGCGCTGGATCGACATCGGCACGCTGAAGGCCGACGTCGCGTTCTGGCTCGATCCGCTGTCGTGCGTGATGATCCTCGTCATCACGGGCATCGGCGGCCTCATCCACATCTACTCGACCGGCTACATGCACGAGGACGAGGCGTACTGGCGCTTCTTCGCGTACCTGAACCTCTTCACGTTCGCGATGCTGACGCTCGTGCTCGGCGACAGCCTGCTGCTGATGTTCGTCGGCTGGGAGGGCGTCGGGCTCTGCTCGTTCGCGCTGATCGGCTTCTGGTGGACGGAGCAGATCAACACCACGGCTGGCAACAAGGCGTTCATTGTCAACCGGGTTGGCGACTTCGGCTTCATCCTCGGCATCTTCCTGATCTTCTGGAGCCTCGACGCGGCCGGCCACGGCAGCGTCGTCTTCCGCGACATCCAGCATCACGCGGTGAGCCTCGAAGGCCGGACGATCTGGGGCCTGCCGGTCGTCGTCCTGGCGACGCTCTTCTTCTTCGTCGGCGCCACCGGCAAGTCGGCACAGATTCCGCTCTACGTCTGGCTGCCGGACGCGATGCAGGGCCCGACGCCGGTCTCGGCGCTGATCCACGCCGCCACGATGGTGACCGCCGGCGTGTACATGATCGCGCGCCTCAACTTCCTCTACGCGATGGCACCGGAGACGTTGGCGGTCGTGGCCGGCATCGGCGCGGCGACCGCCTTCTTCGCGGCGACGATCGGCCTGGTGCAGAACGACATCAAGCGCGTGCTCGCCTATTCGACCGTCAGCCAGCTCGGCTACATGTTCGTCGCGATGGGCGTCGGCGCCTATGCCGCCGGCGTGTTCCACCTCGTGACCCACGCGTTCTTCAAGGCGTGTCTCTTCCTCGGTTCCGGCAGCGTGATCCACGGCATGAGCGGCGAGCAGGACATGCGGAAGATGGGCGGCCTGAAGGACAAGATGCCGACCACCTTCTGGACGTTCCTCGTCGCGACCCTGGCGTTGACCGGCACACCGCTCACCTCCGGCTTCTTCTCGAAGGACGAGATCCTCTGGAAGGCGTTCTCGAGCCCGTACGGCAGCGCGACGCTCTGGATCATCGGCGTGTGCGGTGCCGGCATGACCGCCTGCTACATGTTCCGCCAGGTTTTCATGACCTTCTTCGGTGAGACCCGCGCCGATCACCACGTCGTGCACCACATCCACGAGTCGCCCGGCAGCATGACCATGCCGCTCGTCATCCTCGCGATCGGCTCGATCCTGGTCGGCTATCTCGGCGTGCCGGAGTTCCTCGGCGGCGGCAATCGCTTCGAGGCCTGGCTCGAGCCCGTCTTCGCCTCCGGCCACGAGATGGCGGCGCACGCGAGCCACGAGGCCGGCCTCGAGTGGACGTTGATGCTGATCTCGGTCGCCGTCGCCGCGACGGGCTTCCTGATCGCCTATGTGCTGTACTACCGGCATGCGGCGTCGCCGGACGCGATCGCCGAGGTCGCGGGCGGCGTGCCGTACCGTGTCCTGTACAACAAGTACTACGTGGACGAGCTGTACTGGGCCGTCTTCATCCGTGGCACGCTGCTGCTCTCGCGCATCCTCGCGTGGTTCGACGGCGCCATCGTCGACGGCATCGTCAACGGGGTCGCCAGCCTGACGGTTGCGATCTCGTGGCTCGACGGCCTGTTCGACAACCGCGTCATCGACGGCCTCGTCAACCTGCTCGCCGATTTCACCTACAACGTCGGCTCGCGGATGCGGCGGATGCAGACCGGTAACATCAACGCGTACCTCTACGTGATCGTCGGGACGGTCACGCTCGTGCTGCTTGCCCGGCTCTTCTAGCGGGCCGTCTGGAGAAGGAGACGATGAGCATCCTCACCTGGATCACGTTCCTGCCTTTGATGGGCGCGGCGGTGATTCTCTGCCTGCCCTCGCGGGCGAACGCCCTGATCAAGCAGACGGCGCTGTTCTTCACGCTGCCGCCGCTGGTGATGGGCATCTGGCTCTTCATGCACTTCGACCGCACGACCACCGCCTTCCAATTCGTGCAGCGGGCGCCGTGGATCGAGTCGTACAACATCAACTACTTCGTCGGCGTCGACGGCATCAGCATCTCGATGGTGCTGCTGACCGTGCTGCTCTGCCCGATCTGCATCCTGGCGTCGTGGGGCATCGACAAGGGCATCAAGGGCTACTTCGCGCTCTTCCTGCTGCTCGACACCGGCATGGTCGGCGTCTTCGTCTCGCTCGACTTCTTCCTCTTCTACATCTTCTGGGAGGTCATGCTGCTGCCG
>DASXLI010000004.1:0-40126 GCA_036496285.1 Binatia bacterium | reverse complement strand
CCCCCCCCCCCCCCCCCCCCCCCCGCCCGCCGCACGTCGCACCTCTGGCAGAGTGCCGCCGGCTTTGCGTTGACGGACCGACCATGCTCGAATCCGCGCCCATGTCCGACGGCGCCCCGCAGCTCACCATGTCGCTGGAAGACGCGATGCGCACGCAGCGCGCGATCCGCCGCCTGAAGCCCGACCCGGTCGACGACGCGCTGGTGCTGCATCTCATCGAGCTGGCCCTGAAGGCCCCGACCGGCTCGAACGCGCAAGGCTGGGAGTTCATCGTGGTGAAGGACCCCGCCGTCAAAGCGGCGCTCGGCCGGATGAACCGCGGCGCGCTCCGCTTCTACATGGCGATCCAGCGCCGCGGAGCCACCCGCCGCGGCGACGCGGCGATGCTGCGGCTCCTCGATGCCGTGCAGTGGCAGGCGGATCACTTCGACGAGATTCCGGTGATCGTCGTCGCGTGTCTGCGCGGCGTCATTCCATGGTGGCCGCCGATGGTGACGATGAGCCTCTACGGATCGATCTACCCCGCGGTGCAGAACCTGCTGCTCGCGGCGCGCGCCGCGGGGCTGGGCGCGGCGCTCATCACCCTGCCGCTCTGGAGCCGCTTCCTGGCGCAGCGCACGCTCGGGTTGCCGTGGAGCGTCGCGCCGTGCGCGGTCGTGCCGCTCGGCTGGCCGCTCGGCCGCTACGGGTCGACGACGCGTCGGCCCGTCGGCGAGGTGGTGTCGCTCGACCGCTTCGGCAACCGGGCTTTCCGCGCGCGCGCCTGAGCGCATGGACGACGTGGCGCGCCGCGAGGCGCCGACGCGGGTCCGTCACGGCGTCGTCGGCTTCCTCCTCGCGCTCGTCGCCGTCGCCTACCTCGACCGCGTCTGCATCGCGACGGCGGCGCCGGCGATGCGTGCCGAGCTGGGACTGAGCGACGCGGCCATGGGGCTGGTCTTCAGCGCCTTCACCTTCGCGTACGCGCTCTTCGAGGTGCCGAGCGGGTGGATGGCAGACCGCTTCGGCGCCCGCATCACGCTGACCCGCATCGTCGTGTGGTGGTCGCTGATGACGGCGGCGACCGGGATGGCGGTCGGCTTCGCGTCGCTTCTCGCGGTGCGCCTGCTCTTCGGCCTCGGCGAGGCGGGCACGTTTCCCTCGATGGCGCGGGTCTACGCGCGCTGGCTGCCGCGTGCCGAGCGCGGCCGCATGTTCGGCCTCGCCATCATGACAGGCGCGTTCGCCGGCGCCGTGACCCAGCCGCTCGTGGTCGCGCTCCTCGGGGTGACGACCTGGCGCCACACGTTCGCGCTCTTCGGCCTGGTCGGCCTGGTCTGGGTCGTGGCGTGGTGGCGCTCGTTCCGCGACGACCCGGCGGCGCATCCGCGGACGAACGACGCGGAGCGTGCGCTGCTGCGCGACGGCGGCGCGGAGTCGCGGGAGCGGACGGCGCTGCCCTGGAGCCGCGTAGTCGGGAGCCGTACGCTGCTCGCGCTCTGCGTGATGTACGCCGGTGCGATCTACGGCTGGTACTTCTACCTCACGTGGCTGCCGACGTATCTCCTGCGCGCCCGCGGCTTCGACCTGACGCAGGTGGGATGGCTGGCGGCGCTGCCGCTCCTCGCGATCGGCGTTGGGGTGCTCGTCGGCGGCTGGGCGAGCGACGTGCTGGCTCTCCGGCTCGGCCCGCGCGCGGGTCGACGGCTGCCGGGCCTCGTCGGCTTCCCGCTCGCGGCGGCGGCGATCGCCGGCGCGATCTCCACCGACGTCCCGCTGCACGCCGCGCTCTTCCTGGCCGTCGCCGCGGGGCTCGCGGCGCTCGGCGTGGCGCCCGCCTGGGCGGTGTGCCTCGAGATCGGCGGCGCCAACAGCGGCGTCGTGAGCGGTACGATGAACACCTTCGGCAACCTCGGCGGCGCCGCGAGCCCGATCGTGGTCGGGCTCTCGCTCGACCGCTGGCACTCGTGGGAGGCGCCGCTCTGGAGCGTCGCCGCGTGCTATCTGATCGCCGCCCTCGCGTGGACGGCGATCGATCCGCGCCGGCTCATCGACGAGCGCGTGCCGTCGGACCGCCCTGACGGCGCGCCTGCGTGAGCACCGGCGGCACGAGGAAGCCGGGGATGCGGAAGATGCGCCGCTGACCGACGACCGCGAAGCCGCCGCGCTCGAGCTTGCGCCGGAGCGCGGACGCGGTCGGCCAGCGCATGGGCGTGCCGAGGAGGCGGCTCGCGACGTGGATCGCCTCGCTCACCATGCCGAGCGGGGGGTTCACGAAGCCGAGAATCAGGGTGCCGCCGGGGGCCAGCACGCGGTGGATCTCGGCGATCGCCGCGTCGTGGTCGGGGAACCAGTGGAACGCCTCGGTCGAAACGACCGCGTCGAAGGCGCCGTCGCGGAACGGCAGACGCATGGCGTCGCCGCGCACCAGGAACGGCCTCGCCGAGGCGTGCGGCGCCCCGCCGACGCGTGCACGCGCGTGGCCGAGCATGCCGGCCGAGAAGTCGCAGCCGACGAGCCGGCGCGGCCCGAGATCCTTGCGCGTACGCTGAAGGAGCTGGCCGGTGCCGCAGCCGAGGTCCAGCACCGACGCCGGACGGTGCGGCCGCAGCGCTGCGAGCACGGCGTCGTGCACCGGGCGGTACGTCGCCCACTGCACGAGCGGATGATCGTAGACGCGTGACCAGGCGTCGAAGAAGCCGCGCCGCGGTCCGGGCATCGTCCCCGGCTACTTCGCCGCGATCAGCGTGATGCGCGGCAGCGCGAAGCGCAGCGCGTCGTTGTCGCGCACGATGCGTAGCGCGGACACGAGGGCGGGGGGCGCGTCGACGAAGCGCCGGCGCAGCTCGGCGACGGCGGCGGGCGGCGTACCGATGCGCGAGGTCCACGCGTCGAAGTCCATGCCCGAGCCCTCGTCGTAGTAGCCGAGATCGCACTCGACCACGCGCAGGCCGGCATCGGCGACCATGCGCTTCCACTCCGAGGGGCGCCAGTTGCGGACGTGCGACGGGTCGCGCAGCAGCTCGATGGCGTTGATCGCGCCGTCGAGCTCGTCGTCCTCGGGCACGGTCGTGTCGGCGACGAGCAGCCGGCCGCCGGGCCGCAGCACCCGCGCCATCTCGCCCACGGCGCGCGCGAGGGCGGCGAAGTGATGGGTGGTGAGCCGGCAGGTGACGAGGTCGAAGCTGGCATTGGCGAAGGGCAGGGACTCCGCTGCGCCCTGGTACACCGTGACGTTCGTGAGGCCGCGCCCCTCGGCGTTCCGGCGCACCTCCTCCAGCATGGCGTGCGTCAGGTCGTACGCGACGACGCGCGCGACCAGCGGGGCGAACGCGAGCGCGGTGTGGCCGGCGCCGGTGCCGATGTCGAGCACGTGATCGGTCGGGCGGGGGGCGAGGCGCGCCACGAGCCGCGCCAGTGCCTCGGCGTCGGCGTGGCCGGGGCTCGTCGTGTACTTCGCCGCATTCGGTCCGAAGGCGGCCTGGACGCGCTCGTAGGTGGCGGTCTCGTGCTCCTCGCTCATTGCGCCGCCGATAGTAGGAAGCGCGCGTCGCCGTCGCAACCCTGGACCGGGGACGCCGCCTCGCGTAAGGGAACCGCCGTGCGCCTTCGGAACTCGCTCGGGTGGGCGGCGCTCGCGGTCGCCGGCGCCTACGCGTTGGCGCGCATCGCGCTCGTACGCGGCGAGAGCGTGAACGCCGTGTGGTTCGTCGTGGCCGCGGTCGCGGTGTACGCGATCGCATACCGTTTCTACGGCGCGTTCCTCGCGGCGCGCTTGTTCGCGCTCGACGCGCGACGGCAGACGCCGGCCGAGCGCATCAACGACGGCCGCGACTTCGTGCCGACGAATCGCTGGGTGGTGTTCGGCCACCACTTCGCGGCGATCGCCGGCCCGGGACCGCTGATCGGACCGACCCTGGCCGCGCAATTCGGCTACCTCCCGGGCACGCTCTGGATTCTCGCCGGCGTCGTCCTCGGTGGCGCGGTGCAGGACTTCTGCATCCTCTGCGGCAGCCTGCGGCGTGACGGGCGCTCACTCGGCCAGATGGCGAAGGACGAGATCGGGCCGGTCGCCGGATTCGCCGCGCTGGTCGGCGTGTTCTTCATCATGGTCATCCTGATCGCGGTCCTGGCGCTGGTCGTGGTGAACGCGCTCCGCCAGAGCCCGTGGGGCACGTTCACGGTGGGCGCGACCATCCCGATCGCCATGGTCATGGGCTGGTACATGAAGGCGATCCGCCCGCACGACGTCGCCGGGGCGACGGTGCTCGGCCTCGTGCTGCTCGCGCTGGCGCTCGTCGGCGGCCGTTGGGTCGATCAGCACCCGACCCTGGCGCCCTGGTTCACCCTCACGGGCCCGACGCTCGCCTGGGCCATCATCGTGTACGGCTTCGCCGCGTCGGTGCTGCCGGTGTGGCTCCTGCTCGCGCCACGCGACTACCTCTCGACCTTCGTGAAGCTCGGCACGATCGGCGCCCTCGCGCTCGGCATCGTCGCCATGCGGCCCGACATCCATTTGCCCGCGCTCACCCGCTTCGTCGACGGCACCGGGCCGATCTTCGCCGGCAAGGTGTTTCCGTTCTGCTTCATTACGATCGCCTGCGGCGCGATCTCGGGCTTCCACTCGCTGATCTCCTCCGGGACGACGCCGAAGCTCCTGCGCGAGGAGACCGACGCGCCGATGATCGGCTACGGCTGCATGCTGCTCGAGTCCTTCGTCGCAATCATGGCGATGATCGCGGCGGCGGCGCTCCAGCCCGGCATCTACTTCGCGATCAACAGCCCGGCGGGCATCGTCGGCGCGGATCCTGTGGCGGCGACGGCGACGATCAGCGGATGGGGCTTCCCGGTCACCGCGCCCGAAATGGCGACGCTCGCGAGCGAGATCGGCGAGCGCACGGTCTTCGCCCGCACGGGTGGGGCGCCGAGCCTTGCCGTCGGCATGGCGAGCATCTTCTCGCGCGTGCTCGGCGGCTCGGCGCTGGCGCTCTGGTATCACTTCGCGATCATGTTCGAGGCGCTCTTCATCCTGACGACGCTCGACGCCGGGACGCGCGTCGGCCGCTTCATGCTGCAGGATCTTCTCGGGCACGTCTGGGAGCCGCTCGGGCGCACGAGCTGGTACCCGAGCGTGGTGGCGACGAGCCTGATCGTCGTCGGCGCGTGGGGCTACTTCCTCTATCAGGGCGTGGTCGATCCCCTCGGCGGCATCAACATCCTCTGGCCGCTCTTCGGCATCGCCAACCAGCTGCTGGCGGCGATCGCGCTCGTGGTGGCGACGACGATCGTGATCGCGAGCGGGCGGGCGCGCTACGCCTGGACGACGCTCGCGCCGCTCGCGTGGCTCCTCGCCGTCACCATGACGGCGGGATGGCAGAAGATGTTCGCCGCCGATCCGGCGATCGGCTTCCTGGCGCAGGCGAACCACCTCGCCGCGGCGGTTGCGGCGGGCGACGCGCCGGCCGCGCGCCTCAGCGACATGCGAGCGCAGATTTTCAACCTGCGGCTCGACGCCTGCCTCACGGGGTTCTTCATGGCGCTGGTCGCGTTGATCGTGCTCGAGGCCGTGCGCGCGTGGCTGCGTGCGCAGCGCGGGCCGGCGGACGACGCCGCCCTCGGTCTCGGCGCCGCCTCGCCGGACGCGGTATAAGGGGAGCATGCGTTTCGCGTCGACCACATCGCTCGCGCCGACCCTCGCCGCGGCGGTGCGCGAGGGGGTCGCGAGCATCGACGTCGCGCTCGGCGGCGCGCGCCCGGATCTCCTCGTGGCGTTCGTCTCGCCGCAGCACGCGGGCGCATGGGCCGACCTGCCCGACATGCTCGCCCCCGCCGGTGCGCGCGTCGCCGTCGGCTGCTCGGCCGGCGGAGTGATCGGCGGCGGACACGAGGTCGAGGGCCGGGCGGGCCTCGCGCTCGGCGCGGCGGTCCTGCCCGACGTCGCGCTCGCGCCCTTCCACGTCGAAACCGACCATCTGCCGCCGCTCGAGGACGGTGCGGGATGGCGGGCGCTCGTCGGCGATCCGGCGTTCGGGGACGACCCGACGCACGTCCTCGCGCTCGCCGATCCCTTCACCTGCGACGTCGAGGCGTTGCTCGCCGGCTGGGACCGTCATCACAGCGGCGGCCGCACCTTCGGCGGCCTCGCGAGCGGCGGCAGCGCGCCCGGGCAGAACGTGCTGGTCGCGAACGGGACGCTGCATCGCGGGGGCGCCGTCGCGGTCGCGCTACGCGGCAACCTCGAGGTCGAGACGATCGTCGCCCAGGGTTGCCGCCCCGTCGGCGACCCGATGTTCGTCACCGCGGCCGAGGGGCCGCTCATCCGCGGTCTCGACGGCGAGCCGGCCGCGCAGGTGTTGCGCGGCCTGTACGAGGGGCTCGAGCCGCGCGATCAGGAGCTGTTCCGGCACTCGCTCTTCCTCGGCCTCGTCATGCGGCCGGCGCGCGACCGCTACACCCAGGGCGACTTCCTCATCCGCAACATCGTCGGCCTCGACCGCGAGAGTGGCGGCATCGTCATCGGGGCGGCCGTGCAGGCGGGCAGCGTCGTGCAGTTCCACCTGCGCGACGCGACGACCTCGGCGGAGGACGTGGAGGCGCACCTGGCACGCGCGGGCGCCGGCAGTCTGCCGGTGGGCGGATTCCTCTTCTCCTGCCTGGGGCGCGGCGTCCATCTCTACGGCGCGCCGGATCACGATAGCGACGCGTTCCGCCGCCGCTTCGGCGACGTTCCACTCGTCGGGTTCTTCTGCAACGGGGAGATCGGCCCGGTGCAAGGCGCGACCTTCGTGCACGGCTACACCAGCGCCTTCGCGTTGCTCTCCCCGCGCGCGTCCTGAGCAGCGGCGCGCACGGTTTGCACCGCGTCCCGTGTAAACCTTGCGCCGCACGGCGCCGCGGCGCCGCGCCGCGACGCGCCGGCGCGGCTCCCACGTGTCGCGCCGCTGGTACGGCCCTTGCTGATGCTTCTCCCGAGATTCGGCCGACAGGCCCACGGAGGAGGACACCCATGGCTCGATCGAGCACGACACGCGGACGCGCCGCTGCAACGCGCAAGGCTCCGCGCCGGCGGATCACGGCGACCCAGCTGCTGCGCAACGACCACGCGGCCGTCAAGCAACTGTTCCGTCGTTTCGAGAAGGCGGGCGATCGCGCCCACGAGAGCAAGCAGAAGCTGTTCGAGGAGATCCAGCAGGAGCTGGAGACCCACACCAAGATCGAGGAGTCGATCTTCTACCCGGCCGTCGAGCACGAGGTTGCCGGGTCGGGCGACGAGGTGCACGAGGCGATCGAGGAGCACGCGGTCGTGAAGAGCCTCTTGAGCGAGCTCGGTGCCACCGCGCCGCAGGACGACGAGTTCGACGCCCGGATGAAGGTCCTGATCGAGAACGTGGAGCACCACATCCAGGAAGAGGAAGGCGAGATGTTCCCGCGCGTCGAGCAGCTCCCCGAGCGGCGCCTTCTCGAGCTTGGCAGCGAGATGCGGGCGCGCAAGGAGTCGTTGCAGCAGTCGTTCGTGCAGCGCATCGTGCACGGCGTCAGTGAGGCGCTCTTCGGCAGCGACCAGGAGCCACCGGCGCGGGCGCGCCGCGCGCGGCCGCCGCGCTCGACCGACAAGAAGAGCGGCGGCAGCCGGCGCCGCAGCCGGGCGGCCGCAACGACGACGACGAAGAGCCGTCCGCGCACGACGCGCGCGACGAAGAGCCGCGCACGCGCCGCGGGCACGCCGAAGCCGCGGCGACGCGGCACGCGCGCGCAGACTGCGAGGAAACGCTAGCCGGGCGTATCGGACGGAGGCAGGTGCACCGCCTCCGTCCGGTGCGACACAGAGTCCGCCTGCGGAGGCGGCGCTGCAACTCGCATGCGAGGTCGCCGCACACGTGACTGGGCGCAGATTGCCAGTCGCCAGCGCCGGCCGAGCACGCAATACTTTGCGGACGCATGGGCCTGCGCGTACGACGACCGTTCCGTCCGGGGCTCATCCTCGCTCTCCTGACCCTCGTTGGCGCCGTGGTGCGTGTCGGTGGGCTGACGGCGCAGTCCTTCTGGCTCGACGAGTATCTCTGGACGCAGAACTCGACCGGTTCGGTCGGCGACATCTTCCGTCTCGCGGACGGCTATCCGCCGCTCTTCGGCATCATCGTGCACGGGATGATGCAGGCGGGTCTCGGATCCGACTGGTGGCTGCGTCTGCCGTCGGCGATCGCGGGCGTCCTGACCGTACCGCTGACCTACGCCGTCGCCCGTCGGGTCGGCGGCCGCGCGCCGGCGCTCGCCGCGACCGCCCTCATGGCGGTGAACCCGATGGCCGTCTGGTACTCGCAGGAATGCGGCGCGTACGCGCTCTTCATGCTGGTCGCGCTCGCCAGCACGTGGTGCTTCCTGCGGCTCCTCGGCGGCGGCGCGCGCGGGGCTGCGTGGGGCTACGCCGTCACGGTTTGTCTCGGCTTCGGCCTCCACTACTACTTCACGTTCGTGGTCGCCGCCCAGGGGCTGGTCGCGCTCTGGGACGTCGCGCGCCACCCCGAGCGCCGCCGGCTGTGGCTCGCGATGGGTGTCGCCGCGATCATGGGGTTTCTCGTGTGGGGCCAGGCGTTCCTCTACGACGTCGCCTCGCAGTCGGCGGAGGACAGCCAGCGGGCCACGTCCATCCTCGCGCTGCCGTACACCGTGCTGACGTTCGTCGGCGGGTTCTCGCTCGGCCCGCCGCTCCGCCAGCTGCACCACGCCGTCTACAGCGAGGGGCCGCTCTGGTCGGTGCTCGCGCCGTACTCGACGATCACGGTCTGCGCCGTCGGAGTGACCGCGGTGCTCGCGCTGATCGCCTGCGGGCGCCGCCTCACGCCGACGCGTCTGCTGACGGCGCTGCTCGTGCTCGCGCCGGTGCTCGGCGCCTGGGCCGCGTCGCTCGCGCTCGTCGGCTACCGGCCACGCTACGCGGTGGCGGCGCTGCCGCTCGCGGCGATCTGGTGCGCGAGCGCGCTCGGCACCCGCCTGCGCCCCGTCGCCGGCGTGCTCCTCATCGGGCTCGCGAGCCTCCAGCTCCTCGCGCTTCGCCAGATCGACGACGCCGACTACGCGCGGGAGGACACGCGCGGCGCGGCGGCGTACGTGGGCGCGCACGACCCAGCGGCGACCGTCGTGCTGGTCGGCGATGCGGCCGACGCGTTCGAGCGCTACGCCGGCAGCGCCCGCACGGTGGCGATCATGCCGAACGAGGCGAATGACCCGGACCGCCTGCGGGAACGGGTCGACAGCGTGTTGAAGGATCGGCACGAGGTGTGGCTGCTATCGGCCCGCCCATGGACGACCGACCGCCACGACCACGTGCGCTCGCTGCTCGAGACGCGCTTCGCGGCCCGCGAGGAACTGCACTTCGCGGGCGTGTCGCTGCGCCGCTATGTCGACGCGCCGATCGTCGCGGTGCGCGAAGACACGTCGCCGGCCCGGCCGTAGCTCGCGCGCGCGGCCGCCGGATCGGCCCGCCGACCCGGAGCCAGCTCTTCGCTCCGCGCGCTCCCTGGTGTAGACAGCACGACCATGGTGCAGATCGGAACGTTCGCGCCCCAGGGTTGGCGCCTCGAGCTCCGCGGTATCGAAGGCGCCGCGGCGCAGTGGAGCCGGACGAAGAGCGTCGCGCAGGAGCTCGAGCGGCTCGGCTACGACTCGCTCTGGCTCTACGACCACTTCCACACCGTGCCGCGCACGGAGATCGAGCCGACGTTCGAATGCTGGACGACGATGGCGGCCCTCGCGGAGGCGACCAAGCGCATCCGGCTCGGCCAGCTCGTGACCTGCGCGCTCTACCGCAATCCGGCGTACCTCGCGAAGATCACGAGCTGCGTCGACGTGATCAGCGGCGGCCGCGTCGAGGTCGGACTCGGTGCCGGGTGGAAGGAGGACGAGTTCGCCGCCTACGGCTACGACTTCGGCACCATCCGCAGCCGCCTCGACCGGATGGCCGACACCGCCCGCATCCTGCGCGCGATGTGGACGGAGGAACGCGCGACGGTGCAGGGCAAGTATTTCTCGGTTGCGGGCGCGGTCAACGAGCCGAAGCCGATCCAATCGCCGCATCCGCCGCTCTGGATCGGCGCGCAGGGCGAGAAGGTCGCGCTCCGCATGGTGGCGGAGGTCGCGGACGGGTGGAACCACAACCGGGGCCCGGCCGTGTTCGAGCCGAAGCTCGAGATCCTGCACCGCCACTGCCGTGACGTCGGCCGTGACCCGCGCACCATGCGCATCTCGGTCGAGCGCTTCTGCGCCATCTTCGACGACGACGGCGAGCGCCAGGCGTTCATCCAGCGTCACTGGCCCGGCGCGAAGCCGGACCGCATCAATGCCTACCTCGACGAGGGCTGCGTCGGCACGACCGAGAAGGTCACCAAGGAGCTGCAGTTCTTCGTCGACCGCGGCGCCGAGCTGATCATCCTCTGGTTCCAGGATCTCGCCGACGTCGGGAGCGGGAAGTCGCAGGCGGAGCGCTTCATCGAAAGGGTGGCCCCGGCCCTGCGGACGCGGTGATCGCGGGCCGTCAGAGGCCGATCCGCTGCAGCCATCGCGTGGCCGCGCGGCATGTCCGGTCGACGAGATCGGTCTCGCGATCCCGCTCGGCGACCGCCCAGTCGAGGTGACGCTGGCACTCGACCCAGAGCGCGAGCTGCGCGCGCGCGAGCGCGTCGCGGTCGTCCGGGTCGAGGCCACGGGCCAGCGTGAGCGGGGGCGAGACGACGTGCGTCACCCGCACCGGTAGAGGCGCCACCCCGGGGAGGATGTGGACCCCCGCGGCGCCGAGCTGGAGGCGCGCCCCGCGGTAGTAGGCGTCGTCGCCGGCGTTGCCGAAGCGCACCAACGCCGACGGCGTCGGGACGTCCGTCTGGTAGTACATCTCGTCGAGGCCGATGCCGGCGACGAAGAGCAGGATCGCGTCGTGGCGCGCCGCGAGCTCGACGAAGCCGAGCTTGCCGTACCATTTGAGACGGTACGGTTCGCGCCGATAGGAACGCAGGATCGCCTCCGTTCCCGAACCTGGGTACAGCATCAGCAGGCGCTCCTCGTCGAGCGTCCGGGCCGCGAGGTCCATGTGCCGGCTCGGGATGATGCCCCAGTCGGCCGCGAGCGAGCGCAGAACGGGCAGCGTAAAGAAGAGGTTGCCGTGTCCGATGAAGCGCGGGACGCGCCCGAGACTCCGGTAGACGGCCACGCTCAGCATGAGCGGGTCGGCGATGTCCATGCAGTGGTTGCCCACCATGATCACGGGCCGACCTGTACGGAGCGCCGCGGCGAGGTGCTCCATGCCGACGACCCGGTGCCGATGGTAGGCGCGCAGCGCCCCTCCCACGCGCCGCATCACGCGATTCGTCCAACGCTCCGGGTCCATGCGCTGGAACGCCACGCCATCGCCGGCCAGCGTGGGGCGGGGAGCGATCTCCGGTCGGGTGTCCCGTGTGCTCGCGAGGCTCATGCCTTGGATCAAAGCAACGCGCGTGCCGAGTTGGTCCGGCATTTGCTCCGCCCCAGGGTATGGACTTCCTGGTGCTGCTCGACCGATGCACCGCCCTCGAAGGACGGGCCGGCGCGATCTACGCCCTCCTTGCGGAGCGCTTCCTCGAGGATCCGGCGCTGCGGAGGCTCTGGGAGGGAATGGCGGCCGACGAGCGCGAGCATGCCCGCAAGCTCGCTACGTGGCGCGCGGTCGTCGCGGCCGAGGATCCGGCGCGGTGGCCGAGCCCGATCGGATTCGACGCGTCGTTGGCGGCGGTCGAGGAGCTCGCGGCGGATGCGCAAACCGGGGCGGCGCGCTGTACGACCGCCGACGAGGCCTTCGCCCTCGCACTCGCGCTCGAGACCAGCGAGCTCGATGCGATCTATACCCAGCTGCTGCAGAACTCGCCGATCGCGCGGTTTCCCGACATCGACGAGACCATCCGCAGCGAGACCGCCGGCCACCACGACGCCCTGGTGTGCATGGTGAAGGCACGCTCGCGCGACGAGGGAAACCTGCTGCGCGCCGAGGTGCTGATGGCACACGAGGTGCGCGCCCGGCATCGCTAGGGCCGGCTCGCCCAGGCGGTCACGCCGTGCGCAGGGTGATCCGACCGTCCTCGTCGGGCGCCAGTACCCAACGACGGGCGTGGAAGTGCGCGATCGTCGCGCGATGCGCCACCGAGATGGTGGTCGTATGAGGAAGGCGGCGTTGCAGCATCGTGTACACGGCCAATTCCGTCTCCTCGTCCAGCGCCGAGGTTGCCTTGTCCAGGAGCAGCCATTCGGGCTCGTGCAAGAACACACGGGCGAGCGCGAGACGTTGCTGCTCGTGCGGCGACAACCGGCGCTCCCATTGCTCGATATCGTCGAGCCGCCCGACGAGCTCAGAAAGGCCCAGCAGCTCCAGGACCTCGTGCACCCGATCGTCGGAGAACGATCCGCCCGCCGACGGAAACGAGACGACGTCACGCAGGGTGCCGATCGGGAAGTAGGGCTCCTGCGGCAGGAAGAGGATACGGGCCCGTGGCAGCTGGATACGCCCCTGGCCGAACGGCCAGAGTCCCGCGAGCGCCCGCACCAGCACCGTCTTGCCGAGCCCGGAGGGACCGGTGAGCGCGAGGTTCTCGCCTGCCGTGAGCTCGAGGTTCGCGCCCTCGAAAAGCACGCGGCCGTCACGTCCCATCAGCCGGACGTCGGCGAGGCGCAGGCGGTCGCCGTCGGGCGTGAGCTGCACGCCGCCCTGCGCGACCTCCGCGTACGTCGTGTCCATCACCTCGGCGAACGTCGCGAGTCGCTCGACGTTGGCGCGCCAGCGCGCGATCTCCTGATACGCGTTCACGAACCAGCTCAGGCTGCCCGATACCTGCCCGTACGCGTAACGCACCTGTACGATGCTGCCGAGCGTCATGTACCCGGCGAAGTACGCGGGCGCGGCGACCAGCAGGGGGACGAGGGCATTCGCTTGACCGACGCCCGTGGTCAAGAGCGTCAGGTTGCGCTGTGCGACGATCAACCGCCACCAGTTGGCAATCACGTGCCGGAAACGCTGCATCGCTCCGCGGCGCTCCACCTCCTCGCCATGGGACAGCGCCACGGGCTCGACGCTATCGCGAAACCGCATCAAGCCGTAGCGGAAGTCCGCCTCGAGGCGCAGCCGGTCGAAGTTGAGCGGGACGAGGCGGCGGCCGACCACGTGGGTCATCCAGGTCGAGAGTCCCGCGAAGGCGAGCCCGACCCACAGCATGAGTCCGGGGATCTCGAGGTGCACGGCGCCGAGTTGAACCCCCCAGGATCGCGAGAAGCCCCACAGCATCCCGCCGAACGAGATCAGCGTCACCACCGCGGCGAGGAGGGACATGGAGAGGCCCAGTGCGCTCGCGACGAAGTCGCGGATGTCCTCGGCGACGCGCTGGTCGGGATTGTCGACGGCGCCCCGGTGCAGCTCCCCGAGGGCATACGCCTCCGGGCTCATCCAGCGCTCGACGTAGCTGGCCGTGACCGCACGGCGCCAGCGGATCTCGAGCGCCTGGCGGACGTAGATGCGGTAGGTCGAGGTCACGAGGAACGTCAACGACACGGCGAGGAACGCCGCGACCGTGCGCACGAACGCGGTCGCCTCCTTGGCCACGATCGCGTCCATGATGGCGCCTTCCGCACGCGCCACGTAGACGCTCGCGGCCACCGTGGCGAGCTCGAGCGCGACGGTCAGGGCCAGGAGCAACGCCCCACGCCCGGCGTCGGGAGACCGCCAATAGATGCCGACGAGGCGGGCCAGCTGCTGCCGGAAGCGGCGGCCGAAAATGGGGCGGCCGGTGTCGGGCGTCATGCGGCCATGCGAGAGGCATGCCCGGCCGGCGGGCGCCTCGATGAGGAGCCGGCGCGTCCCGCGCGACTATCGCAGACGAGAATCCGACACGGCGATTTCCGAAACCTGGGAACGACGTGGGCGCCAAACCCACGCACGCTTGGATGTGCGCGTTGGCAAGCAATTTGGAGAGGCTTGGAGATCAGAAGGAGGAACATCATGGCGACCATAGCGAAGGCGAGAAAAATGAAGAAGGCCGACCCGGTCGGCCGGGTCACGGCCTCGGTAAAGAACGTACGGCGCGAGGGCATGCAGCTGGTCGAGCGCCTGCGGGCGGACGCCGGCAAGCTGGTGGACCGGAGCCGAGCGGAAGTGATGCGGGACGTGCGCGCGTTGCGCACCGATATCGTCGGCCGCGCGGACCGCGCGGTGCGCAAGCTCGAGCGTCAGGTCGTCCGGCAGCTCCATGCGGCCACGCAGGGGCAGGTACGGCGCCTCGAGGCCCGGATGGCCAAGCTGGAGCAGCGCGTGGCCGAGTTGATGGCGAAGGTTTCGTCCCTGAGCAGCGACCGGGCAGCCTGAGCTGCAGGGAAGACGCGGAGGGCATCCAATGGTCACGTCCTCGTTGGCATCGTATTTCGCCGCCGATCGGCTTTCGGCGCTCGACGCGTCGTTTCTCTACCTCGAGCGGTCCACGGAGCCGTTGCACGTCGGCGCCGTGATGCTGCTCGAGGGCTCCGTTCCCTTCGAGCGGTTCGTCTCGCTGTTGGGCGAGCGGCTCGACCCATTGCGGCGGTACCGGCAGCGGCCGGTCAGGCCGCCGCTCGACCTCGCCCTGCCGCGCTGGATGGACGACCCGGCGTTCGACGTCCGGCGGCACGTCCACCAGGTCCGGCTCCCGGCTCCCGGCGGTGAGGCCGAGCTGCACGCGGTCGTGGACCGGCTGTTCGCGACGCCGTGCGACGCCGCGATGCCGCTCTGGGAGACGTATCTCATCGAAGGGCTGGCGGGCGGGCGTGCCGCGGTCCTGACGAAGGTCCACCACTGCATGATCGACGGCGTGAGCGGCGCCAAGGTCCTCGAGGTCATGACCGACCCCGGGCCGGCAGCCGCAGGCGGCGGCGAGCCCGAGCGGGGAATCGCCGCCCCGACGGCCGCCGCGGGCCTCCCCGGCGGCCTTCAGGCCATCCTCGACGTCGTCCGCCCTTCCGCTGTGATCGAGGGAGCCCGGGGATTGTTCGACGCGGCACGCGCGCTCACGTCGACCTTCGGCGCGCCTCCGGATCCGACGGTGTTGAACGGGGCGCTCGGCGCGGATCGAGGCGTGGCCTGGACGGCGTTCCCGCTCGATACCTTTCTCGCCGTACGTGGGGCGGCGGGCTGCAAGGTGAACGACGTCGTCCTCGCGGTCATCGCGGGGGCGCTCCGTCGCTACTTCATCGCGCGGGGCATCACGCCGCCCGCCGGCATGCGCTCCCTCGTGCCGGTGAACGTCCGCCGTGGCGAGGACGCGCTCAACCTGGGGAATCGCGTCTCGGCGCTCTTCGCAACCTTGCCGGTGGACGTCGCGGACCCGGTCGAGCGTCTGGCGCGCGTCGTCAAGGAGACGCGCGCCCTCAAGGCCGCGGGGCAATCGCGCGCGCTCGAGACCGCGCTCGCGATCGCCGGCATGATGCCGGCACCGAGCGGGCCCC
Organism: Binatia bacterium; assembly: GCA_036496285.1. GTDB lineage: Bacteria > Desulfobacterota > Binatia > UTPRO1 > UTPRO1 > DP-19. Next base: position 24,664 of record DASXLI010000004.1, on the reverse strand, counting down.
TGCTGGCACGCCTCGGCACGCTCCGGCCGCTCGTCCATACCGTCTGCACGAACATCCCCGGGCCGCGCGAAACGCGCTTCGTGCTCGGCCGGCGCGTGCTCGAGATGCATCCGCTCGTGCCGCTCGCCATCGGCATGGGTGTCGGTTTCGCCATCCTGAGCTACGACGGGCTCCTCTCGATCACCGCCACGAGCGATCCCGCGCTCGTGCCCGGGGTGGCGGAGTTGCCCGCGATGCTGCGGCAGAGCCTGGACGAGCTGATCGAGTGCACCGGATCGGCCCCCGTGCGCGTCCCGGCCGCGGCTGCGGGTCACACGACGACGGTGGCCGATCTGATGACGGCGGATCCCGTCGTGATCGGGCCGCACGACACGCTCGCCGTCGCCTGGACGGCCATGCGGGAGCGGCGCATCCGCCACCTGCCGGTCGTCGAGCGTGACGGGAAGGTCGTCGGGCTGGTGACCCATCGCGACCTGCTGGCGGCGTCGCAGAGCTCGCTCACGGTCGTCCGCGAGGACGAGCGCGTTCGCTTCCTCGGCGCCGCGACGGCCTCCGAGATCATGGAGACGCATCTCAGCATCGCGCGACCCGATGAGCCCGCCGCCGATGCGGGCACGCGCATGGTGCGGCAGAAGATCGGCTGCATTCCGGTGGTGGCGGAGGACGGCCGGCTCGCCGGCATCGTCACCGAGGAGGACTTTCTCCGCTGGGCGACCGACCAGATGGCCGCATCGGCCGCGTGATCGGGCCGCGCCGCGCGCGGTAGAGCACGTGTGGGCGGAGCGGGTCGTTCTCGGAAAGCGACGGATGCTCGAAATCGTCGGCGGGGGAGCGGGTCATGCCGATCCGCTCCATGACGGCGCGCGAGCGGACGTTGCCGGCGGAGGTGAAGGCGACGATCTCGTCGAGGCCGAGCCGCTCGAAGCCGTAGCCGAGAGCGGCGCGCGCGGCCTCGCTGGCGTAGCCGTGGCCCCAGTGCTGCGACGCCAGGCGCCAGCCGATCTCCGTGCACGGCGTGAAGGTGGCGGCGAAGAGCGGCATGGAGAGGCCGACGAAGCCGATGAACGGGGCGCCGCCCGCGATCTGCACCGCCCAGAGGCCGAAGCCGTGGCGCGCGAGCGCGGCACGGATGCGGGCGGCGAGGGCGTCGCTCTCGGCGGCGGTCAGCGGCCCCGGGAGGAACTCGGTGACGCGCGGGTCGGCGTTCAACGTGGCGAAGGGCGCGAGGTCGTCGTCGCGCCAGTCGCGCAGCACGAGGCGTTCCGTCCGCAGGCGGGCGACGGCCATGCGGTGCTCAGCGCTCGCCCGCCGTCTCCCGGACATCGAGCGCGCCTTCGGCGTAGCGGGCGCGCAGCACCTTCTTGTCGAACTTGCCGACACTCGTCTTCGGCACCTCGGTGATGAAGGTCCAGCGCTCCGGCAACCACCAGCGTGCGACGCGCTCGGCGAGGAAGGCGCGCAGCGTGTCCGCGGTGAGGTCGGACCCTTCCTTGAGCACGACACACGCGAGCGGCCGCTCCTCCCAGCGTGGATCGGGCACGCCGATGACGGCGGCCTCGAGCACGTGTGGGTGCGCCATGATCGTGTTCTCGAGCTCGACGGACGAGATCCACTCGCCGCCCGACTTGATGACGTCCTTGGCGCGGTCGGTGATCTGCACGAAGCCGTGCGCGTCGACGCAGCCGACGTCGCCGGTCCGCAGCCAGCCGTCGTGGAACTTCTCCGGCGCGGGATCGCGGTAGTACGAGCCGGTGATCCACGGGCCGCGCACCTGGATCTCGCCGGCCGCGCGGCCGTCCCACGGCAGCGCCGCGCCGGCGTCGTCGACGATGCGCATCTCGACGCCGGAGATGATCCGGCCGGTCTTGGCGCGCCAGGCCATCTCGTCGGTCGCTCCCTTGGGTGCGAACGCGATCGCCGCGAACGGGCTCGTCTCGGTCATGCCCCAGGCCTGCACGATGCGGACGGCATGGCGCTCCTGGAAGCGCTCGATCAGGGCGCGTGGCACGGCCGAGCCGCCGCACACGATGAGCCGGAGCGACGAGAAGTCGACCGGCTGGGTTTCCGCGTAGCGCAGCAGGTCGTTCCAGATCGTCGGCACCGCGCCCGAGATCGTCGGGTCCTCGGTCGTGATGAGACGCGCGAGCGGCGCCGCCTGCAGGTGTCTGCTCGGGAGGATCAGATCCGCGCCGGTGCTCCACGCCGCGTAGGGCAGGCCCCACGCGTTGGCGTGGAACATCGGGACGACGAGCAGGATGCGGTCGCGCTCGGCGAGCGCGTACGCGGCGCCGGAGCAGATCGCGAGCGAGTGCAGGTAGGTCGAGCGATGGCTGTAGACGACGCCCTTCGGGTTGCCGGTGGTGCCGCTCGTGTAGCACATGGCCGCCGCGGCGCGCTCGTCGATGGCGGGCCAGTCGTACTCGGGACGCTCGGCGGCGAGGAGCTCGTCGTAGCGGAGCACGCCCGGCCCCAGCTCGCTCACGTCGGCCTCGCCGATCACGACGATGTGGTCGACGGTCGTGAGCTGGTCTCGCACGCGGGCGAGCGCCGGGACGAGCGAGCCGTCGACCAGCACGACCCGATCCTCCGCGTGGTTCGCGACGTAGACGAGCTGCTCGGGGAAGAGGCGGACGTTCAGCGTATGCAGCACCGCGCCCATGCACGGCACCGCGTGATACGCCTCGAGGTGCTCTTGCGTGTTCCAGCAGAAGGTCGCGACCCGCTCGCCGGCGCGGATCCCGAGGCGGCGGAGCGCCCCCGCGAGCCGCGCCGCCCGGTCGCCGACCTCCGCGAAGGACGCGCGCCGCACCGTCTCGCCCTCACAGGTGACGACCTCGCTCCGCGCGTGCACGGTCCGCCCGTGCCGGAAGAGGTCGGTGATGGTGAGCGGATGATCCTGCATGGTGCTGAGCAGCATGGGCGTCTCCTGCGCGGTTCCTAACGCCTCGATGCGGGGAGCGTCAATTGAGCCCGTTGGGGTCGACGACGTCGGGGGCGCCGCACGTCAACCCGGAACGTCGGCGGGATCGAGCAGGCCGTGACGGCGCCAGCCGACCGTCAAGAGCCACGTCCTCGCTCGCGCAACGCTCCGCCTACGATCTAGCTCTTCCTTGTCTTCCGAGCTCCTGTGCTTCCACCCATCGAACCAACGGGCGGAAGAGGCGGGATCGAGATCCGGGTCTTGCTTCAGCGCCGACCGTGCGGCCGTAGAGTGGCGTCGCGCGTTCAGCAGGACGTAACGGAGTGCATTCCGCACCTCTCTCGGGGTCGGAAGGAGCCGTACGTGGTAGCGATCGGCGAGGACGCGGCCACTGCGTCCGACCGCCCGATTAACCGCACGTGCGAGACGAGCGCCGATCGCCATCATGCCGCGCCCGAGTGTCTGGCGGTCTCGAGCTTCGACGATGAGATGCGCGTGATTGCCCTGCAGGGAGTAGTGCACGAGGCGAAACCCGGGGCGGGCGCAGCCTTTGGCGAAGGTGCGCTCGATCTCGCGCACGATCTTGATGGTGCGGAGTGAGGGGAGACCCTTCACCGCCCGAAGGGTCACGTGCGCTGGAGCGGTGCGACCAAAACGCTCGCGCGAGCGGTGCCGCATGTGAGGATTCGGTCCTTGCTTGCGGCCTGCGCCTGGCCGGCTGCCGCCCCAACCGCACGGAGTCGTCAAGGACAATGGGAGCTGATGATCACAACGTGGCATTTGATTAGGGCTACTTTAGCACGATGTCTGACTATTATCAAATGTTGGGGTGCCAAGGCTCGACGCGGGAAGCGGCGGCCCGGAGTGAGTGTGGCGCGGTGGTGCGCGTTGACGATTTGCCCGCGTATCGGTGCCTTGGGCGCCCGAAAGACACGCGGTAGGGGTTGGATGGTATCCTTCGGCTTGCTTTCATGTGCCCGATGACGTGAGAGCGCCCTCTCGCTGTGCCCTGGGCCTCGGCCTTGCACGGCGTCGTCGGGCGGGTCAGAGTAACGGCCCTATGGCGACCTTCGATCCGCGGCATAGGAGTCGGGTGCTGTATGACGGACGCGACCGCGCGCCGGCGCGCTCATACCTGAAGGCGATCGGCTTCGACGACGCCGCTCTGGCGCGGCCGATCATCGGGGTCGCCAATACCTGGACCGAGACGATGCCCTGCAACTTCGGGCTGCGCGAGCTCGCGGAGCACGTGAAGCGCGGGGTGCGCGAGGCCGGAGCGACGCCGATGGAGTTCAACACCGTCGCCATCAGCGACGGCATCACCATGGGCACCGAGGGCATGAAGACGTCGCTCGTGAGCCGCGAGATCATCGCCGACTCGATCGAGCTGATGGGGCGCGGCCACATGTTCGACGCGATCATCGCGCTGGTCGGCTGCGACAAGACCATTCCCGCGGGCGCGATGGCGCTCTTGCGGCTCGACGTGCCGGGGCTCGTGCTCTACGGCGGCTCGATCCAGCCGGGACGCTTCCAGGGGCACGACGTCACCATCCAGGATCTGTTCGAGGGCGTCGGCGCAAATGCCGCGGGCAAGATGAGCGACGCGGCGCTGAAGGACCTCGAGGACCACGTGTGTCCGGGCGCCGGAGCGTGCGGCGGTCAGTTCACCGCGAACACGATGGCGATGGCGCTCGAGTTCCTCGGACTCTCACCGATGGGCACCGCGAGTGTCGCGGCGACCGATCCGGGGAAGGCGGAGGTCGGCGCGCACTGCGGGCGGCTGGTCGTCGAGTCGCTGAAGCGCGGCATCACGCCGCGCGCGGTCGCGACGCGTGCCGCCTTCGAGAACGCGATCGCCGGCGTCGCCGCGAGCGGCGGCTCGACTAACGCGGTGCTGCACCTGCTGGCGCTGGCGCGCGAGATCGGCGTGCCGCTCGCGATCGACGACTTCGATCGGGTGAGCCGGCGGACGCCGCTGCTGTGCGATCTGAAGCCGGGCGGACAGTACACCGCGGTCGACCTTGGACGCGCCGGCGGCACCGGCATCGTGGCGCAGCGGCTGCTCGCGGGCGGCTTCGCCGAGGGTAGCGCCATGACCGTCACCGGCAAGACGTTCGCCGAGGAGGCGGCACAGGCTCACGAGCGCCCGGAGCAGGTGGTCGTGCACGGCCTCGACAAGCCGCTCAAGCCGTCGGGCGGGCTCGTGATCCTGAAGGGCAACCTCGCGCCCGAGGGCTGCGTCGTGAAGGTGGCGGGCCACGAGCGCCTCACGCATCGCGGGCCGGCGCGCGTCTTCGAGCGCGAGGAGGACGCGATGGACGCGGCGACGCACGGCAGGATCAACGCCGGCGACGTCGTCGTGATCCGCTACGAAGGGCCGCGCGGCGGTCCCGGCATGCGCGAGATGCTCGGCGTGACGGCCGCGCTCATGGGCGCGGGGCTCGGCGAGCACGTGGCGCTCCTCACCGACGGGCGCTTCAGCGGCGCCACCCGCGGCTTGATGGCGGGCCACGTCGCGCCCGAGGCGGCGGTGGGCGGGCCGATCGCGGCCGTACGCGAGGGTGACGTGATCAGCTTCGACATCACGGGGCGGCGGCTCGACGTCGAGATCTCCGACGAGGAGATGAAGACCCGCCTGGCCGGCTGGCGGGCTCCGGCGCCGCGCTACACGAGCGGCGTCATGGCGAAGTACGTTGCGCTCGTCTCGTCGGCGTCGGAAGGCGCGATCACCCGTCCGCGCTGACGGCGGGCCGGGTCAGGGCTCCGCGAGCGCGAGCTGGTGCTCGAGCGGCGTCGGCGCGGCGAGCACCGCGGCGCCGTACGGCGCCGCGCGACGACAGGCGTCGGCGAACGAGAGGCCGCAGGCCGCGAACCACGTGAGCGCGCCGACGAAGCTGTCGCCGGCGCCGTAGCTGCCCCGCTGTACGACCGGGGCGGAGGCCGCGGGAAACGTCTCGATGCCGCCGGCCGTCTCGATCCGGCCGCCGGCGCCGCCGTCGGTCATGACGAGTGCGTCCGGCGGAACCGGATAGTCGGCGAGCGTGCCCGCCTCGAGCGGATCGGAGGCGCTGCCGACGACGAGATCGGCGCGCACGCCCGAGCGCACCAGGACGGGACGGCGACGTGCCGTCACGACCAGCAGCCGCGCGGCACGGGCGGCGCGCAGGACGTCGGCGTCCTGGCCGGTGAAGAAGACGGCGTCGCAGCCGGCGAGCACGTCCCACGGGAGCGGATCGGCGAAGCGCGGCTGCAGCGGCCGGCCGATCACGACGATGGTGCGCTCGCCGCCGTGGGTCAGCAGCACGAGGTCGCGGGTGTGCGGCTCGGCCCGGCGCACCGCGTGGATGACCCCGCGGGTCGCGGCCAGCCGGGCGGCGACGGCGCTGCCCGCATCGTCGCCACCGAGCGCGGTGAAGAGATGGACCTCCGCCGGGCTCCGCAGGAGCTGGTGGAAGGTGACGCCCCCGCCGCCGCCGGGAAACCACTGCGGCTCGTCGAGGTGGACGATCTCGCCGGGCGCCGGGAGGGCGGCGACGCTGCCCGCCGTCACGTGCTCGACGTGGCCGACGACGGCGATGCGGCGCGGGACGGGCACGGCCGCGGACTCAGTGCTGCCGCCGGTCGTCGGCGGGACCGCCGCGGTGGCGCGTCAGGTTGTGTGCCGTGTTGACGAGGCCGACGTGCGAGAAGGCCTGCGGGTAGTTGCCCACCAGCCGGCGCGCGCCGACGTCGTACTCCTCGGCAAGCAGGCCGACGTCGTTGCGCAGGCCGAGCAGACGCTCGAAGAGCGCCTCGGCGTCCGCCTGGCGGCCGACCATCGCGAGGTTGTCGGCGAGCCAGAAGGAGCAGGGGATGAACGCGCCCTCGCCGGGCGGCAGGCCGTCGACCGTCTCGCTCGTGGCGTAGCGCGCGACGAAGCCGTCCTGGACGAGATGGCGCTCGATCGCGGCGAGCGTGCCGCGTACGCGCGGGTCCTTCGCCGGCAGGAAGCCGACGAGCGGCAGCATGAGCAGGCTCGCGTCGAGCAGGCGCGAGCCGTAGGCCTGGACGAACGTGTTCTGCGACGGGTCGAAGCCCTCGCGGCACACCTGATCGTGGATGGTCGCGCGCAGTGCACGCCAGCGGTCGACCGGCCCCTCGAGCCCGAAGCGCTCGACCGACTTCACCGCGCGGTCGACGGCGACCCAGGTCATGACCCGCGAATGGGTGAACGCCTGACGCGGGCCGCGCACCTCCCAGATGCCCTCGTCGGGCTGGTCCCACGCGGACTCGAGGTAGTCGAGCAGCTTGCGCTCGAGTGCCCAGGAGGTGCCGTCCTTCAACTGGTGGCGGCGGCACTGGTACATCGTATCGAGCACCTCGCCGTATACGTCCCACTGCAGCTGGCGGGAGGCGGCGTTGCCGATGCGCACCGGGCTCGCGCCCTCGTAGCCCGGCAACCACGGAAGCTCGAGCTCGTACAGACGGCGCTCGCCGGCGAGGCCGTACATGATCTGCAGCTCGGACGGCCGGCCCGCGACGGCGCGCAGCAGCCACTCGCGCCACGCGCAGGCTTCTTCGCGATAGCCGGAGATGAGCATGGCATACAGGGTGAACGTCGCGTCGCGCAGCCAGCAGTACCGGTAGTCCCAGTTGCGGACGCCGCCGAGGGATTCCGGCAGCGACGTCGTCGGGGCGGCGACGATGCCGCCCGTCGGCGCGTACGTCAGGGCCTTCAGGGTGATCAGCGAGCGCACGACGGCGTCGCGCCAGCGCTGGTCCGCCTCGCAGCGAGCGGACCACGTCCGCCACCACTCCTCGGTCGCGCCGACCGCCTCCTCGGCATCGATCGGCGGGGGCGGCTGCTCGTGCGACGGGTGCCAGGTGAGCACGAACGGCACGCGCTCCCCCGCTGCGACCTCGAAGCGCGCGACGGTCGTCAGGTTCTCGCCCTCGAGGGCGACCGGCGTGCGCAGCAGCAGCGAGTCCGGGCCGGCGATCGCGCGGAGACCGTCGCTGGTGCGCTGCACCCACGGTACGACTGAGCCGTAGTCGAAGCGCATGATCAGCTGCATCCGCATCGCCATGCGCCCGCGGCGGCCGACGACGAGGCGCACCAGGTCCGGCTCGCGGGTGCGGAGCGGCATGCAGTCGACGACCGTGACAGCGCCTTCGTCGCTCTCGTAGTCGGTCTCGAGCACGAGCGTGTCGCCACGGTAGCGTCGGCGCGCGGGCACGCCGTCGGCGGCCGGCGTGAGCACCCACCGCCCGTGCTCCTCGGTGCCGAGCAAGGCCCCGAAGCACGCGGGGGAATCGAAGCGTGGCAGGCAGAGCCAGTCGATCGAGCCGTCGCGCGCGACGAGCGCGGCGGTCTGGCAGTCGCCGATGAGCGCGTACTCCTCGAGGCGTGACGGCATGGTCAGGCGTCCTTCACCTGCCCGATGACCGCCGCCGCGGGCGCGGCGCGGCGAGCGGCGCGCTCCAGATCGGCACGCGCGGCCGCGTCGAGACCGCATGCGGCGCCGTGACGAACCCGGCGACCCCGCCGGCGGCGACCAGCATCCCGGCCCATTGCGCGCCACTCGGCCGCTCCCCGAGGAGGCCGAACGTCGCGACCAACGAGAGCAGCGGGATCGACGGCACGACGATCGCCGTCGTGCGCGCGAGGTCGAGCCGGGTGATTGCCGCGTACCAGAGCATGGTGCCGACGTAGGATACGATGACTCCCTGCAGCGCGAGCGTCGAGAGCACCGGGGCGGACCCGCCCGCCGGCATGCCGGTCGTGGCGCCGGCGGCCAGCCAGGCGACGCCGAGCACGATCCCACCGTCGATGTAGCGCGCCCCGGTCAGCACCGAGGGCGGTACGCCACCGAGCCCGCGGACGACGATAAGGTGCGAGAGCTGCCAGCAGAGCGGGGTCGCGAGGAGCGGCCAGATGCCGGGCGACGGCGGCGCCGCGCCGCGAGCGCCGAGGGCGAGGACGATGCCGCCGAGCACCAGCACGACCGACCCGACCCGGCGTGCCGTCGGCCGCTCGCCGAGCGCCAGCGCGGCGAGGATCAGCGAGTAGATGGGCTCGCTCTGCAGGCAGAGCGTCGTCTCGATGGCGCTCGCCCGGTGGGCGCCCTGGAAGAGCAGCCAGAACGCCGCGCCGGTGCCGAGCGCACCAACCGCGAGCAGGCGCGGCCCGATGCGCGGGTGCACGAAGAGCGCGAGCTCGCCGCGGACGGCGAGCACCACGAAAGCGGCCGCGCCGGCGAACCACGCCGTCGCGGCGGCGACGAACAGCGGGTCGGCGCGGTCCGTGGTGAGCTTGGCGACGGCGGGGACCAGGGCCCCCGCGGCTGCGCACAGGGCCGCGAAGACGAGGCCGGCGCGCTCCTCGGAGCGTGTCACCTGAAGGTGGACGGACGATCAGCGATAGTCGTTGTAGTACCCGGGCGCCTGCTGCTGGTTGTACTGCCGATTCGCGCTGCATCCATCGTGGGCGAGGCGCCACACCACCTCGCGGCGCTTGTCCGGGTTCTTGTGCTCGCGGGCGAAGCGGCTGTACTCGTCGTAGCGGCACGGGTCGCGGCGCACGATCTCCCAGGCGTCACGGTCGGTCATCTGGTGCTCGTACCCGTAGTACGGCCGGGGCGCGCACGCGGCGATGCCGAGGGCGACGAGCACGAGGACGGCGAGGGCAGGTCTCGTCATTCAGTCTCCTCCTTGGGGGTCCCCACTATGATCCGACATCCGCACGCGAGGTCAACGTCTCACCCGTTGCCCGGCCGGCCGCCCATTCGATCTGCCGTGCGAGCCCGAGCACGATGTGCGTCTCGTACTCGTCGAGGGCCGCACGACCGAAGAGGCGCCGGAAGGCGCGCATCATGTGCGCGCCGTTGTCGCGGTGTACGAAGCCGATCGCGCGGAGCGCCCGCTCCAGCACCGCGAACATCTGCTCGCCGAGCGCCGCGGGCGCGAGGGTGCGGGGCTCCAAGCCGGCGTCCGCGCCCCCGTCGGCGGCGAGCTGCAGCTCGTAGCTGCAGATGAGCACGGCCTGGGCCAGGTTGAGCGAGGGGTATGCCGCCGTCGAGGGGATGGTCAGCACGCGGTGGCAATGCGTCAGCTCCTCCTTCGTCAGACCGTGGTCCTCGGGACCGAAGACCAGGGCGACGTCGTTCCGCGCGCTCGCCGCGAGAATCGTGGGGGCGAGCGCGCGCGGCGGCACGCACTCGGCATGCTCGTCGCCGGCGCGTCCGCTCGTGCCCACGACGAGCCCACAGTCGCCGATCGCCTGCGCGAGGTCGTCCACGCGGCGGTGACGCTCGAGCACGTCGCGCGCGTGTACCGCCATGACGGCAGCGGCGTCGAGGTCGAGCCGCGACCCGACCAGCACGAGGTCGGCCAGCCCCATGTTCTTCATGGCTCGTGCCGCCGCGCCCACGTTTCCGGGGTGCTGCGGCCGGACGAGGACGACGCGGATGCGATCCAGGCCCACGGGGAGACGCTAGCACGCGGCCGCCGGGCGGACTACGCCGGACGTCGCGCGCTCCGGCGCGTGCCGGCGGACGCGCGCCGGGCCCAGCGCGTCGCCCAGCCGTGCAACGGCGCGAGCGCATCGAGCAGCGCGGCGCCCTCCGCGTTCAAGCGGTAGCCCGACGCCTGGCGCAGCTCGATGATGCCGGCGGCGCGCAGCTCCGCGAGCCGCTGGCTCAGCACGCTCGGCGACATCGCGTCGCAGCGCTCCTGGAGCCCGCGGAAGGTGAGCGCGCCCTGGCGCAGCTCCCAGAGGACGCGCAGCGCCCAGCGCCGCCCGAGCAGGTCGAGGAGCGCCATGATGGGGCGGCCGCTCTGCGACCCGCGCGCGCGACTGCCGGGCGCGGGGGCTCTCGACGCGCGACGCACGGCTCGCGGACGCGACTACAGGCCGAGGACGGCGTTCAGCACGAGGCCGAGCACGAACAGCCCGCCCGCGAGCCGATTGTGATGGAAGGCGAGCGCGACGAACCAGAGCGGCCAGATGCGGTAGCCGGCCGGCGCGACCGCCGGCTTCGGCTGCGAGTAGGCGCGCAGCACCTGGACGAGCCGGGGCAGCGCGAGTGCGACCAGGAGCACACCCCAGCCGAGGAACCCGTAGTATGCGAGCGCGGCCACCGTGACGTAGAAACCGATCATCAGCGCCTGGTTCAGGCGCAACGAGACGTCCCGTCCGAGGAGGACCGGCAGCGTGTGGATGCCGCGCGCCCGGTCCTGCTCGTACTTGTCGATGTGCTTGCCGATCAGCACCGTCGTCACCACGATCGCATAGGGGATCGACGCGACCCACGTCCACGAGGGCAGGGTGCCCGCCGTCACGTAGTACGTGCCGCAGATCATGAGCGGCCCCCAGACCACGAACACGCCCGGCTCGCCGAGCCCGTGGTGCTTCAGCTTGAGCGGCGGGGCGACGTAGAAGACGCTGATGAAAAGGCCCGCGAGCGCGAACGCGGCGACCGGCCAGCCACGCGCACGCAGCAGCACGATGCCGATCAGCAGATCGACGACGTTGCACGCGACGATCGTCGCGCGCAGGCCGTTCACGCTGATGAGGCCCGAGAGCAGCGGGTGCGGTGCGTACAGCGCGCGCGTGTAGTCCTCGGTGTCGACGCCGCCGGTGGTGTCGAAGTAGTCGTTGATCATGTTGTTGGTGGCGTGTGCGAGGACCAGCCCGAGCAGCGCGAGGGCGAAATAGCTCCAGTTGGGATGCGCCGCCGTGGCGGCGGCGAGCAACCCGCCGATCAAGCCCGACGTCAGCGTCATCGAGAAGACGCAGGCGCGCGTGATCAGGAGCCAGCGCGAGACGGCGTCGATGCGCCGGCCCTCCGGGATGTTGCCGCTGGCGATGATCTTGCGCCAGGTGTCGAGCAGGCGCGGTGCGTCGTCCGCGGCGTCGAGAGCCGGTGCATCGCTGAATACGCGTGCGCGATCAGGCATGCGACCGATCTATGGAGTGAAACGAGGCAGGTCAACCCTGGCGCCCGGCATGGATTCAACCCACGAAACTATTTGACCTCGCCGGTCGGGTGCTCGCATAATTCACCTCTCGCCGCCCGGGCCGCGGCAGCCCCAATTGTGAAAGGACTTTACCCGGCATGATGCGTACAACCCTGATCGTCGTCGCGCTCGCCTGTGCTCTCCTGGCAGCACCCCGCCAGGCGGGCGCGGTCGCCCGCAGTTGCGGCCCGGATCCCGTCGCCAACACGACGAGCGTGCTCTGCGCGTCGCCGAGCGGACCGTGCAATGCCACGACCGTGACCGTGAGCAGCGCCATCGAGGTCACCGGCGGCGGCTGCGTCTTCGACATCGGCGGCCGCCTCCTGCAGATCCAGAAGACGTTCCAGATGAACGGCCAGGCGTTCATCAAGATCATGAACGCCGGGAACGTCACGATCACCGGCACCGGCAAGCTGAAGGCGCGCGGCGACTTCGTCATGCAGAACGGCTTCATCGTCCAGGGCGGCCTGATCACGATCGACAGCAGCGGCACGATCACACTCGTGAACGGGGCGCTGTTCGACGTGTCCGGCGACGGTGCCGGCGAGGTCGACCTCACCGCGCAGGGCGACCTCACCGTGCAGAACGGCGCCACCCTCGTGGCCACCGGCATCACCAGCTTCACCGACACCGGCGACCGCTTCGCCGATGGCGGGGTCGTGTCGCTGACCTCGCTCGGCGGCAACGTGTTCTCGAACGGCGCGATCACGGTAAGCGGCGACAACCAGGCCGCGGGCGGCGAGGTCGACATGCAGTCGGCCCGCGACATCCAGATCAACCAGCAGATCGACGCGACCGGCGGCGGCGGCGACGGCGGCGACCTCGAGGTGGACGCCGGCGACTCGGTGACGATCACGAAGACGGTCGACGTGAGCAGTCGGGTCGGCGGCGGCTTCGGCGGCACGATGAACATCTCGGCCGGCGAGGACGGGCTCGGCGGCATCACCCCAGGCGGCGGCATCACGATCAACATCAACAACGCCACGATGAAGCTGAACGGCAGCGACGCCGAGACGTCGGGCGGCGACGGCGGCGATTTCGAGGCCGATGCGGCCGGCACGCTGCAGATCATCGGCACCGGCACGGCGATCCAGGCGACCGGCGGCGGCACCTTCGACGGCTCCGGCGGCACCATCTTCCTCGACTCGGGTGACGAGAATCCGAATACGATCGGCCCGCTCGACGGCAACCTCACCATCTCCGGCGCGATCATCATGCAGAGCGGCGGCGCCGGCGGTGACGGCGGCGATTTCGATTTCAGCGCCGGCCGCGACTTCACCCTCACGGGCTCGATCGACGTGAGCGGCCAGGACGACGGCGGCGACGTCACGGGCGACGCCGGCGGCGCGCTGAACGTCTCGGGCCCCATCACCACGAACGGCGCCGCCGCGACGGGCGTGGGCGGCTTCGTCGACTTCACGGCCGGCCTCGCGTCCAACGCCGCGCTGACCGTGGCGAAGAACATCATCGCGACCGGCGGTACGATGAGCGGCCAGGGACAGAGCATCTCCCTCGCCGGCTGCTCGCTGACGGTCAGCGACAACATCAAGATCGACGGGCACGCCGGCGTGAGCTCGACGAACATCCCCGGCGGCTCGCAGATCGAGCTGATCTCGCGCCAGCCGATGCAGCTGAAGGGCGGCTCGCAGTACCTTGCCAATCCCGGCGGCACCGTCGTCACCACCCATCCGTCGGGCGCCAATCCGCAGATCGGGGCCGGCGTCGTCTTCAACCCGGCGCGCATCGACAGCATCGTCGCGACGGGTCCGTATCCCAACTGCCCTGTCTGCGGCGACGGCATCCGCCAGGCCGGCGAGGTCTGCGACAAGGGCGCGGGCGCGGACGGCAGCTGCTGCAACGCGACCTGCAGCGCATTCACCTGCCCGACGGCCACCGCCACGAGCACCGTCACGCCCACGCGAACCCCGACGCCCACGCGCACGGCGACCCCGGCCGTGACCGGTGGAACGGGTACCCCCGGGGGCGGCGGCACCCCGACGCTGACGCCGCTCATCACCCCGACGGCCACCCCTACCGCAACCCCGAGCGTCACGGCCACGGCGACCCACACCCCGACGCCGGTCCCGACCACGACGGCGGGCCCGAACATCGATCACTACAAGTGCTACAAGGCGCGGACCGCGTCCGGTGGCCCGAGCTTCGTGCAACAGCAGCTCGCGCTCGAAGACGCCTTCGAGTCGAAGCTCACGAACGTCATCAAGACCGACTCGTTCTGCGATCCGGTCGACGTGAACGGGCAGGGGATCAACGATCCCTCGGCGCAGCTGCAGTGCTACAAGATCCGCGACGCGGCGGGGCAGCAGAGCTTCGCGTCGCGCAACCTCACCGCCGACGATGAGTTCGGCGTCCGGCCGCTCACGGCGAAGAAGGCGAAGCTGCTCTGCGTGCCGTCGACGCGCGACGGACAGCCGTCGGCGCTGCACCTCGACCACTTCAAGTGCTACACCGCGAAGATCCCGAGCGGCACGCCGAAGTTCAGCGAGCAGCAGCGCACGCTGGCCGACGCGTTCGAGTCGAAGATCACGCGCGTCACCGGCCCGGAGACGATCTGCAACGCGGTCGCGGTGAACGGCGGCCCGCTCCTGAGCCCGTCCGCGCAGCTCCACTGCTACGCCATCAAGGACGCCTCCGGCCAGACGCGCTTCGCGCGCACCAACGTCGCCGCCGCGAACCATCTCGCGAGCGAGCAGCTCAGCGTCGAGAAATCGCACCTCGTCTGCGTTCCCTCCACCCGGCCGGCGGCGCCCGCCTGCGGCGACGGCTTCCTCGACCCGGGCGAGCAGTGCGACGACGGCAACACCGCCGACGGCGATGGCTGCGACAGCAACTGCACGCTCGAGTCGTGCGGCAACGGTGTCGTCGACGGCAGCGAGCAGTGCGACCACGGCGCCGCCAACGGCACCGATGACTGTTGCTCGGCGACCTGCCAGCTCGTCGATCCCGACGGCGACGGCATCTGCAACCGCGACGACGTCTGCCCCGCGGACGCCGACAACGACAGCGACGGCGACGGCTTCTGCATCGGCCTCGCCTTCCATGCGCCGAAGGTCGGCGGTGGTGACCCGTGCTCGCGGCCTGCGGGCACCGGAACCTGGGTGAAGCCGAAGGTCACATTCACCAAGCTCGGCGCGCCGACCGGCGACGAGAAGCTCTCGCTGAAGGGCGCCTTCATCATTCCGACGGGCGGTCCGACGCTGGCGCTCGACCAGTTCGGCGTCCACATCCGCATCCTCGACGCGCAGAAGAACCTCGTGCTCGACGAGCGCATCCCGGGCGGCGCCTACCTCTCGTCCGGCCAGGCGATCGGCTGGAAGATCGCGGGTACGCCGCCGAGCAAGTGGAGCTACCTCGACAAGGCGAACAAGCCGCCGCTCCACAACGGCATCAACAAGGTGACGATCACGAACAAGTCGAAGAGCGTGCCGGGACTCGTGACCGTCGTGCTGAAGGCGGTGACCGCCACGTACGCGCTCACGCCGGGCCAGGAGCCGCTGACGGTGACGCTCGAGCTGAACGACCAGGCGCTGCCCGCGGGTGGTGTGCCCGGCACCGATCAGTGCGGCGAGGTCGTGTTCGGCGTGCCGCCGGCCGCGCCGGCATGCGTCTTCAGCGGCGGCCCGACGAGCGACGCCAAGCTGACCTGCAAATAGCCGCGCCGGCGGGGCCCATGAACGTGGGCCCCGCCGCGCCGCGTGGCTAGCAGCGCTCGACCGTGACCGGGATGCCGTTCAGGACGGCGTTGCCGGACAGCGCGTCGAATGCAGACTCGTCGGCGAGGATGTTGCTGTTCACCCCGGCGTGCGCGCGCGCGACCTGCATCGCGACGTCCGGCTGATCGTGGCCCCAGCCGTGCGGCAGGCTCACGACACCCGGCATGATCGCGTCGGTCACCTCGACCGGCGCGTCGACGGTGCCGACGCGCGAGGCGACACGCGCGGTCGCGCCGTCGTCGAGGCCGAGGCGGGCGGCGTCGGTCGGGTTCAGCTGCAGCGTGCAGGTGGGCTTGCCCTTCACCAGCACGTCGAGGTTGTGCATCCAGGAGTTGTTGGAGCGCAGGTGGCGCCGCCCGACCAGCACCATGTGCCCGTTGGTGCGCTCGAGCCCGGCGCGCAGCCGCTCGACGTCGGCGAGGATCGACGGTGGCGCCAGCTCGATCTTGCCGGACGGCGTGCGAAGCAGCTCGGGGATGCGCGGTTGCAGCGGCCCGAGATCGACGCCGTGCGGATGCTCCTCCAGCACCCCGAGGGTGAGCCCGTCGGGGCGGACGCCGAAGTGGTCGCCGTATGGGCCGCTCCGCAGCAGCAGATCGACGAGCCGCTCGGGCCCGCGGCGGGTGGAGAGCGCCGACATGATCTCGCCGGCGTCGCGGCCGGCGAGCGGCGACGTGCTCGACCCGACCTCGCGCTGCACCAACGCCGCGGCGACCATGTCGTCGAGCCCGTCGACGTCGGGCGCGCAGCCCTGGCCGCTCGCGATCGCGGTCAGGCGCAGCAGGATGCGCCACTCATCGAGATCGCCGTCCGCGACGGGGAACACCGCGGGCGAGTAATGTGCGACGTTCCGCACCGCGAGCTGGTAGAGCGCGAGATCGTAGTGGCCGCGCGTGAGCGTCGAGGCCGGCGGCAGGATGACGTTCGCGTGGCGCGTCGTCTCGTTCAGGTAGATGTCGACGCTCACCATGAAATCGAGGGTGGCGAGGGCCGCGCTCACCCGGCCGCCGTTCGGCGTGCTGAGGGCCGGGTTGCCGGCGATCGTCACGAGCGCGCGGATCTGTCCGTCGCCCGGCGTCTCGATCTCCTCGGCCAGGCAGACGACCGGCAGCTCGCCGTAGACCTCGGGGAGGCCGCGCACGCGGCTGCGCCAGCGGCCGAGCTCGACGCCGCGACCCCGGCCGCCGGGCCCCTGCGCGTTACGTGCACCAGCGGCCGCCTTGGTGAACATGGCACCACCCTCGCGGTCCAGATTGCCGGTCAGCACGTTCAGCACGTCGACGAGCCAGCTTGCGAGCGTGCCGAACTCCTGCGTGCAGGTACCAATCCGTCCGTAGACGGCGGCGTGCGGTGCGGCGGCGAGCTCGCGCGCGAGGCGCTGGATGGTCGCGGCGGGGACGCCGCACATCGCGCTCACCCGCTCGGGCGCGAAGGCGCGCGCCATCGTGCGCACCTCGTCGAGGCCGGCGAGATGCCCGGCCAGCCGGCCGGTGCGCTCGAGCCCCTCGGCGAGGATGGTGTGCACCATCGCGGCGAGCAGATAGGCGTCGGTGCCCGGGCGGATGAAGACGTGCTCGTCGGCTTCTTCCGCGGTGCGGCTGCGCCGCGGGTCGACCACGACCAGGCGGCCGCCGCGCTCGCGCAGGGCTCGCAGACGGCCCTTCATGTCCGGCGCGGTGAGGAGGCTGCCGTTCGAGGCGAGCGGGTTCGCGCCGAGCATCAGGAGGTAGTCGGTGCGGTCGACGTCGGGCACGGGGATGCTCAGGATGTTGCCGAACATGAGCCCGGCCGAAACCTGCTTCGGCATCTGATCGACCGTGCTCGCCGAGAACACGTTGCGGCTGCCGAGCGCCCGCAGCAGCACCGGGACGTAGAGCATGCCGGAGAGGTTGTGGGCGTTCGGGTTGCCGACGTAGGCGCCGACCGACTGCCGGCCGTGCGCGGCGATCGCCGCCGAGAGACCGCGCTCCACCTCGGCGAACGCGTCGTCCCAGCCGACCGGCTCGAAGCCGTTCTTCCGGCGGACGAGCGGCCGGCGCAGGCGGTCGGGATCGGCGTCGAGCTCCTTCAGGGCGTAGGCCTTCGGGCAGATGAAGCCATGGCTGAAGACGTCCTCGGCGTCGCCGCGGATGCTCAGGATCTCGCGGTCGCGGGTCGTGATCGCGAGGCCGCAGGTCGCTTCACAGAGGGGACAGGTGCGGTACGTCGTCATGATCGCTCCATTGCGCCGGCTCGAAGCCTAGGTGACGGCGCCGGTCGATGCCGATATCAATAGGGGGATGGGCTCGGCTCGTCTGGGGGAAGGGTGACGCGGCTCGCCGGTAAAGGCAAGAGACGAAGGGTGGGGTACCGGGCGGCCCTGGGCGCGGCCGCGCTCCTGGCCGCCGTGCAGTCCGCCGGCTGGGTGGACGCGGCGGAGGAGCTCAAGGTACCGCCGAAGCTCCGGCTGCTGGTCGTCGCGCCGCACCCGGACGACGAGTCGCTCGGCGCGGGCGGCCTCATGCAGCAAGTGCTCGACGGCGGTGGGCGGGTGCACGTGCTCTTCATGACGAGCGGCGACGGCTACCCGGAGGCCGTCGCGCTCGCGACCGGGCACCGCCAGCCGACGGCCGTCGACTACCGCGGCTTCGGCGAGTTGCGGCGCGCCGAGGCGCTCGTCGCGCTCGAGCAGTACCACATCCTGCCGCTCTCGGTGACGTTTCTCGGCTTTCCGGACGGCGGCCTCGCGGAGATCTGGCGGCGTGGCCCACACGTTCCCGCCTACGAGTCGCCGTTCACGCGCGAGGACCGGCCGCCGTATCCGGAGGCGTTCAATCCGAACGCGCGCTACACTAGCCGCGAGCTGATCGGGCAGATCGCCCACCTGGTCGCGCTCGCGGATCCCGACTGGATCGCGCTGCCGACCCCGATGGACACCCACCCAGACCACTGCGCCACCTTCACCTTCGTGATCGCGGCGCTCAAGTCGCTCGGCGCCGAGCCCGGAGGCGACTCGAAGATCCCCGACCTGCTGCTCACGTACCTGGTGCATGACGGCCGCTGGCCCCCGCCGCCCAACGTCGGCGGGCTCCTGCCGGAGCCGCCCGTCAGCTTCCCGCCCGCGAAATGGTTCTCGCTGCCGCTCAACCAGGCGCAGGTCGATGGCAAGATCGGGGCGCTCCAGAGCCATCGGACGCAGGCCGCGGTGATGGACCGCCTGTTCCGCTCGCTGGCGCGGCCGAACGAGATCTTCGGCGTCATCGAGAAGGCGCAGCTCCCGACCCTGAAGCCGGGCGATCCCGCCTGCGGCCCGGAGCTGCCGACGCGTCCGGTCGGCGGAGCGGTGCCGGTCCTCGTGGCCTCACCGAGTCCGTCGCCGGCGCCGTCGCCAGCGATCGCGCACGGCAACGGCCGGACGCGGTGACCGCGGACGCGCCCACCGCCGACGACGCTTGGCGCCGCAGCCGCGAGCGCCTGCGCTTCCTCGACGTCGCACGGGCGCTGGCGGTGATCGCGATGCTGGTCGCGAACCTGGTGAACGTGCTGCCGGCCGAGCGCCCGTACTGGCTCGGCCACAACCTCGGCGACGAGCTCCTGCCGCTCGACCTCCCCGCGCCGATGTTCCAGTTCCTCGTCGGCGTGTCGCTCGCGCTCTTCCTCGAGCGCCGCCGGAGCGGTGACCGCCGCGACGCGCGCCTCTTGGCGGCCCGGCGCTTCCTCCTGCTGATCGGGCTCGGCGCCGTCCTGGACGGCATCCTCGCGCACCGTGTCGAGTTTCGCTGGGGGGTGCTGCAGACGCTCGGTGCGGGCGGCCTGGCCGCGGTCGCGCTCGCCGGCCTGCCGGACGTTGTCATCCTCGCCATCGCCGCCGTGATCACCGCGACCCACTACGGCCCCGGCAACAACGCCGTGCACCGCTCGCTCACGGACTGCGTGCCGTTCCTCGCGCTCACGCTGATCGGCTACGTCGTCGGCCATCCCCTCGCGGCGCGCGACCGCGCCGCCTATGAGCGCCGCGCGATCGCGATCGCGCTCACGTGCCTCGTCCTTTCGCTCCTCTTGCGGCTCGGCGGTGTGCCATTCAACAAGGTGACGGGCAGCAGCAGCTTCGTGCTGCTCGCGAGCGCCGCCTCTGCGACCTTGATCGCGGGGCTCTCGACCCTCGAGCGACGTGGCTGGCACTTCTCCGACATGCTCGTGCGCCTCGGCGCGAGCGCGCTCACCGCGTGGGTGCTGCAGTACCTGCTCGTGTACTACCCGATCGACCTGCTGGTCGGGCCGTCGCTCGCGCTTCCCGAGGCGAGCGGTCTCGTCGCGGTCGCGCTCTGCGTGCTTGCGCTGAGCGCGCTCACGGTCGCGCTCGCGCGGCGCGGGATCCGGGTGCCGATCTAGGCGCGAGAGGCCGCCGTCGACCGGACCGAGTCGAGCCACTCGAGCGCGAACGGCCACGGGCCGTAGCCCGACGCGACGTTGATGTGGCCCGCGCCCGCCAGGATGCGGTGCGGGACGCCGAGGGCGTCCGCGATCTCGGCGATGTCCTCGGGGCTGGCGTAGTCGTCGTCGTCGCTGCCGACCAGGAGCGTGCGGGCGGCGATCGGCGCCCACGCGTCGCGCCGGCGGGGCGGCGGCATGAAGCTCTCGACCGGCTCGAACGGGATGAGCGGGGAGGGCGGGGCGACGAGCAGCGCGGCATGGATCGGGGTGGCGGGGCGGGCAGCGAGGAAATGGTCGAGCGCCCAGCAGCCGAGGGAATGGCAGATGAAGGTCGGGGGCGCCTGCGCGGCGGCGACGACGGCGGCGAGCGCGTCAACCCATGCGTCCTTGCAGGGCGCGCACGGCGCCGGCAGCTCGGGAAACACGACGTGGTCGCCGCGCGCCCGCAGCTCGTCGTGCAGCCAGCGCTGCCAGTGCCCCGGACCGGAGCCGTCATAGCCGTGTACGATGACGATCACGGGGTGACGAGCCGGAACCAGTAGAAGCCGTGCGGGGCGAGCGTGAGGAGATACGGCAGATCGCCGATCGTCGGGAAGCGCGTCTCACCGTAGAGCTCGATCGGGACGCGGCCCTTGAAGCGCCGCAGGTTCAGCTCGGCGGCTTGCGCGAAGCGCGAGAGGTTGTTGACGCAGAGGATCGTCTCGCCGTCGTTCTCGCGCACGTACGCCAGGATCTTGTCGTTCTCCGGCAGCACGAACTCGATCGCGCCGCGTCCGAAGACGGGATACTTGCGGCGCACGCGGATCAGCCGCTTCACCCAGTTGAGCAGCGACGTCTGCGTGCGCAGCTGCGTCTCCACGTTGAGCGATTGATAGTGGTAGAGCGGATTGGCGTTGACCGGGAGATACAGGCGCTCCGGATCGCAGCGCGAGAAGCCGGCGTTCCGGTCCGGCGTCCACTGCATCGGCGTGCGGACGCCGTTCCGGTCGCCGAGGAAGATGTTGTCGCCCATGCCGATCTCGTCGCCGTAGTAGAGGACCGGGCTGCCGGGCAGCGACAGCAGCAGGCTGTGCAGGAGCTCGACCTGGCGGCGTCCATTCTCCATGAGCGGCGTGAGACGCCGGCGGATACCGAGATTCAGCCGCATACGCGCGTCGGTGGCGTACTCGAGGTACATGTAGTCGCGCTCCTCGTCAGTCACCATCTCGAGCGTCAGCTCGTCGTGGTTGCGCAGGAACGTGCCCCACTGGCAGCTCGCCGGGATGTCTGGCGTCTGCCGCACGATGTCGATGATCGGGCGGCGCTCCTCGCGGCGGAGCGCCATGAAGAGGCGCGGCATCAGCGGGAAGTTGAACGCCATGTGACACTCGTCGCCGTCACCGAAGTAGGAGCCCACGTCCGCGGGCCACTGGTTGGCCTCGGCGAAGAGGATGCGGCCGCGGTAGCGCGCATCGATCTCGGCACGCAGCTCGCGCAGGTAGGCGTGGGTCTCCGGCAGGTTCTCGCAGTTCGTCTCCTCGCGCTCGAAGAGGTACGGCACGGCGTCGAGGCGGAAGCCATCGAGCCCGCGATCGAGCCAGTAGCGCATGACGTCGAGCATGGCGGCGCGCACGGCCGGGTTGTCGAAGTTCAGGTCGGGTTGGTGATGGTAGAAACGGTGCCAGAAATACTGGCGCGCGAGCGGATCCCACGTCCAGTTCGAGGTCTCGCTGTCGAGGAAGATGATGCGGGCGTCGCGATAGCGCTGATCGGTGTCACTCCACACGTAGTAGTCGCGGTACGGCGAGTCGGCGGAGCGCCGCGCCTCCTGGAACCAGGGGTGCTGGTCGGAGGTGTGGTTCAGAACGAGGTCGGCGATGACGCGCAGGCCGCGCGAGTGCGCGGCGTCGAGGAAGCGCTGGAAGTCCTCGAGCGTGCCGTAGTCGGGATGGATGTTGCGATAGTCGGAGATGTCGTAGCCGTCGTCGCGCAGCGGCGACGAGTACATCGGCAGGAGCCAGATGCAGCTCACGCCGAGGTCGCGGACGTAGTCGAGGCGCTCGGTCAGGCCCGGGAAATCCCCGATGCCGTCGCCGTTGCTGTCCATGAAGGCGCGAACGTGCAGCTCATAGAAGATCGCGTCTTTGTACCAGTCCTCGCCGCTCACCCGGACCCTCCGACCCCTTCAAGGGGTAGAGAACGGCACGCGCGTCGTCAACACGGGTTCGACGCGCCGCGGGCGAGGAGGGCCAGCGAGCGTGGCGCCAGGCGGTACCGCCCATCGACGGCCGGCGCGCTCACGACCTCGTCGTGCAGGCTGTCGAAGAGGGGCGCCCAGGCGCCCGCCTGCTCCGCGGCGGCCGCTGGTAGCGTGTACGTGACCTCCCGGACGCCGGCGTTGACGAGGAGCAGCAGGTCGGCGCGCACGCACAGGGCCAGGGTGCGGCGCTCGGGGTCGTGCCAGGCCGCTTCGCCGAGCCGCGACCCGTCGACCTCGTGCCAGACGAGCTCGTCCGGGCCGGCGTACGCGGCGCGCAGCGCCGGGTGACGGCGGACGAGGCTGGTCAGGCGGCGCGCGACGGCGAGCAGCGCCGCCCGCTCGTCGTCGATTTCCCAGTCGAGCCAGGTGGTCGGGTTGTCCTGGCAGTAGGCGTTGTTGTTGCCGTCCTGGGTCTGCCCGATCTCGTCGCCGGCGCGCAGCATCGGCACGCCGCGCGAGAGGAGGAGCGTCGCGAGCAGATTGCGTTGCTGGCGAGCCCGCAGAGCGCGGATGTCCGCGTCGTCGCTCGCGCCCTCCGCGCCGCAGTTCCAGCTCCAGTTCTGCTCCGTGCCGTCGCGGCCCGCCTCGCCGTTGGCCTCGTTGTGCTTGCGGTTGTAGCTCACGAGGTCGCGCAGGCTGAAGCCGTCGTGCGCGGTGATGAAGTTGACGCTCGCCGTCGTGCCGCGTCCCGGCCCCCCGAAGACGTCGAGCGAGCCGCAGAGTCGGGTCGCGAAATCACTGGCGCGGGCGGGCTCGCCGTGCCACCAGCGGCGCGCGCCGTCGCGGTAGCGATCGTTCCACTCGCGCCACGGCGGCGGATAGGCGCCGAGGCGGTAGCCGTCTGCCGTCGCGTCCCAGGGCTCGGCGATGAGCTTCACGTCGGCGAGCGCCGGCTCGGCGCGGAGATCGGTGAAGAGCGCGGCGCCAGCGTCGAACGTCTCCGGATCGCGCGCCAGCGCCGAGGCGAGGTCGAAGCGGAAGCCGTCGACGTGCATGATCTCGACCCAGTAGCGCAGGCTGTCGACGACGAGCGCGCGCACGGCCGGCTGACGCAGGTCGAGGGTGTTGCCGCAGCCGGTGTAGTTCACGTAGTCGCGACGATCGCCGTCCGTCAGGCGGTAGTACGTGCGGTTGTCGATGCCGCGGAAGCCGAGCGTCGGGCCCAGACGGTCGCCCTCGGCTGTGTGGTTGTAGACGACGTCGAGGATCACCTCGATGCCGATCCGGTGCAGCGTCCGCACCAGGGTCTGGAACTCGCGCACCTGCTCGCCGCGCCCGCCCGCGGAGGCGAAGCGCGCGTCCGGGGCGAAGAAGCCCAGCGTGTTGTAGCCCCAGTAGTTGGTGAGGCCGAGGCGCGCGAGGTGGCGTTCGGAGACCACGTGGTGGATCGGCAGCAGCTCGACCGCGGTGACCCCGAGGCCGACCAGGTGCTCGAGGACCGGCGGCGCGACGAAGCCGAGATAGGTGCCGCGCAGCTCCGCGGCGACGGCCGGGTGGCGCGCGGTCATGCCCTTGCACTGCGCCTCGTAGATCACCGTCCGGTCCCAGGGCGTGCACGGCGGTCGGTCGCCGCCCCAGTCGAAGGCGCTGTCGACGACGATCGCGCGCGGCGCGACGTCGGCGTCGTCGCGCTCGTCGCGCGCGAGATCCTCCTCGGGCCGCCCCGGCACGTGGCCGAGCAGGCGGTCGCTCCACTCGCGGAGCGGCGTGATCGCGCGCGCGTAGGGGTCGACGAGGAGCTTCGCCGGGTTGAAGCGGTGCCCGTCCCGCGGCGCGAACGGTCCGTGCACCCGGTAGCCATATAGCGTGCCGGCGGCGACCCCACCGACCCGCGTCCGCCAGACGGCGTCGGCGCCGCGGACGAGGCCGACGCGCCCCGTCTCGCGTGCCGGCTCGTCGGGCGCGAAGAGGCAGAGCTCGATCGCCTCGGCGTGCTGCGAGAAGATCGCGAAGTGGACGTCCGCCCCGTCGCAGGTGGCGCCGAGGGGCGAGGGGGCCGGCGGCGCGCCTACGGCGCCCGTCAGCGCGGCCCTTCGCTGGTGGGCTGGACCGTCAGGGCCATCCAACCGTCCGGCAGGGTGCGTGCGGTGACGTCGACGCCGACCACGCTGCCGTCCTTGCGGACGAGACGGCCGGTGCGGGCGGAGACCGTCCCGTCGCGCATGCCGTCGAGCGACACGGCAACCCGGGGGCGATCCTCGGCCAGCAGCAGGTCCGTCCCGTGCAACGCCAGGAGCTCCTCCCGGACGTAGCCGAGCAGCCGGCAGGCCTCGTCGTCGACCTCCTCGATGGTGCCGAAGCGGCCGATCACGAACGTCGCCGGGAAAGCCATGTGCGCCATCGCATCAGGGTGCACGATCGCAA
>DASXLI010000003.1:0-23558 GCA_036496285.1 Binatia bacterium | reverse complement strand
CGTCGGACGACGGTGAGGTCGCAACGCCGGCGGGCGTCGCCCCCGCGCCGAGCGGCGAGGAGAGCTTCGCGGCGCTCTTCGCGGCCAGCGAGGCGGTGCAGCAGACGCGACCGCGTCTCGCGGAAGGCGCGCGCGTCCGCGGCCGCGTGATCGCCGTCGGCCCGACGACCGCGTTCATCGCGATCGGCAACAAGGCCGAGGCGACGATCGACGTCTCCGAGTTCCGCGATCCCGAGACCGGTGAGATCCGCCTCGCGATCGGCGATCAGCTCGAAGGCACCGTCACCGACGACGGCAGCCGCTCCGGATCGGTCATCATCAAGCGGACCCTCGGCCGCGGCAGCCATCTGCCGGGCGAGCTCGAGCAGGCCCACACGCACGGCATTCCGGTCGAAGGCGTCGTCACGGGCCAGAACAAGGGCGGCTTCGACGTGCAGATCGCCGGCGTGCGGGCGTTCTGCCCGGCGTCGCAGATCGACCTGCGGCGCGCCGACCCCGCGCAGTACATCGGCCAGCGTCTGCGCTTCCGCGTGACCCAGATCAGCGCCGGCGGCCGGAACGTGGTGGTCGCGCGCCGGCCGCTCCTCGAGGAGGAGGCTGCCGCGCAGGCCGCGACCGTCTGGGAACGCCTGCAGGTGGGCGCGACGGTGCGCGGCACAGTGACGTCGCTCCGCGATTTCGGTGCGTTCGTCGATCTCGGCGGCGTCGAGGGCCTGATCCACGTGACCGAGCTCGGCTACGGGCGCACGCAGCGTCCGTCGGACGTGGTGCAGGTCGGGCAGGAGGTCGACGCGCAGATCGTCAAGCTCGAGCCCGCGGGACCGGGCGGACGCGGCCGCATCAGCCTGTCGCTGCGCGCCCTCGCGACCGACCCGTGGGTGAGCGCCGCCGAGCGCTTCCCGGTCGGTACCACGACGCGCGGCACCGTGCGGCGCCTCGAGGCGTTCGGCGCGTTCATCGAGCTGGCGCCCGGCGTCGACGGCCTCGTGCACGTCTCGCGCATGTCGCTCACCGGCCGCGTCGCGCACCCGCGGAACGTCGTGCAGGTCGGCCAGGAGGTCGACGTGACGGTCGTCGGCGTCGAGCCCGACAAGCGGCGCATCGGCCTTTCGATGGTCGAGGCGGCGCGCCGCGAGCGCGAACAGGTGGAGTCGGCGCAGAAGCGCGAGGACCGCGAGACGATCGCCTCCAAGCTGGGCGAGCGCCGCGGGCTCGGCACGCTGGGCGAGCTGCTCGCGGCGTCGGCGAAGAAGCCGAAGCCCTGAGCCATGGCCGCGCGGCACGCAGGCGCGATCGCCGTCGCGCTGGCGCTCGCGCTCGCGTCGGCGGCCCCGGGCCGCACCGCCGGCGCGCCGCCCTGCGACTGCGCGCGCTTCGCCGACGAGCTCGCCACGGCGCGGGCGCTCTACCGGAGCCGCGGCGAGGGCGCCACGCTGAATCCGACCGAGGCCGCGCGCCAGCGCTTCCGTGAGCGCGTCCTCGGCGCCTTCGAGCGGGCGCGCTGCCTGGTCGAATGCATGGCCCTGTCCGATCACGACCGCGACGAGGCGCGCGGCTTCCTCGGCATGGTGGGCTTCAAGTCGCGCAGCCTCGGCCCGACGTCCGAGGCGGCACGTGCCCGTGTCGACCGCGCCTTCGAGGAGAGCACGCACTGCCTCGCACACGAGCCGGCGCCGCCGGCGTGCCACCTCGCGCACGGCAGCATCCGCGGCGTCCTCGCCGAAGGCTCGTGGAACCCGATGCAGATCAAGCTGCCGTCGGAGCTCCTCGTCGACTTCCGCGCCGCGCGCGCCGGCGCGGCTCCGGGCAGCGACCCGCCGAACGGCGCCGCGACTCGCGCCGAGGCGACGCTCCTCATGCGCGCCCCGCGCATCGCCGGGGGCGACGGCGCCGCGGCGGTGCGCCTGATGGAGGAGGCGACGCGCTCGCCGCTCTACCCCTGCACCGTCGACAACCGCCTCGTGTACGCCGAGGCGCTGGCGCGCGCCGGCACGCCCGCGCGCGCCCTCGCGGAGCTGCGCGCCGGGCTCGCCGCCGGCTTGCCTTCCTGCGGCGACGATCGCTACGAGAACGCCGTCGACCTGGCGCAGGCAGCCCGCTGCGTGGCCCGGCTGGAGTCGCATCCCGACAAGGACCCGGGCTGGTCCGACGACTGTGAATGAGGTGAGGACCCGATGGATCTCGAGCTGACCGACACCGAGCGCATGCTGCGCGACACGTTCCGCGCCTTCTTCACGACCGAGATCGATCCGCACGTGCCCGCCATGGAGCGCGGCGAGCTCCTGCCCTACGACCTCATGCGCCACATGCACCGCACGCTCGGGCTCGACGCGATGATGCCACAGCGCGCTGGTCGCGCCGGCCGCGGCGGCGAGCCCGCCGGCGGCGCGCTCGGGCTCGACGCCAACGCCGCGCGCTACGCCCGCACCACCTTCACGGTCGAGATGACGCGGGTGAGCCCGTCGTTCGCGCTCAGCTACGGCGCCAGCATCGGCCTCTTCGGCGCCAACGTCCTCACCAAGGGCACCCCGGAGCAGATCGAGCGCTTCGCGCTGCCCGCCATGCGCATGGAGAGGATCGGCGCCTGGGGTCTGACCGAGCCGGGCGCCGGCAGCGACGCGCTCCGCGGCATGAAGACGACCGCGCGGCGCGACGGCGACCACTGGGTGCTGAACGGCAGCAAGACCTTCATCACCAATGCGCCCTACGCCGACGTCTTCCTCGTCTACGCGCGCAGCGACGAGGGCGGCGGCGACGGCACGATCCAGCCGTTCATCGTCGAGCGCGGCACACCCGGCCTCTCGACCGGCCCGGCGATGAAGAAGATGGGCATGCGCGGCTCGCCGACCGGCGAGATCTTTCTCGACGACGTGCGCGTGCCCGCCGATCAGCTCCTCGGCGGCGGCGTGCGCGAGCGCGACCACGTGAAGGCCAGCCTCGCGGTCGAGCGCGGCGGGCTCTCGGTGATGTCGTACGGCATCGCCGAGCGCTGCTTCGAGATCGCCCGCGACTACGCCCAGCAGCGCCGGCAGTTCGGCCAACCGATCGCCAACTTCCAGCTCGTGCAGGCGCGCCTCGCGCGCATGTACGTCGCGCTCTCGAACTGCCGGCGCATCGTCTACGCCGACTGGCTCGCCGGGCGGACGCTCAAGGAGTCGCTCGCCGACGTCTGCGCCGGCAAGCTCTACTGCGCCGAGATGGGGACGTTCGTCGCCTTCGAGGCCATCCACATCCTCGCGGGCAACGGCTACATGGAGGAGTACGTCGTCGAGCGCCTGGCGCGCGACGCCAAGCTCATCGAGCTCGGCGGCGGCACCACCGAGATGCAGATCCTGACGATCGCGCGCTCGTTGCTCGTCGGAACGGAAGGACGGGAATGAAGCGGGTGACGATCTTCACGGACGGCGCGTGCCACGGGAACCCCGGACCGGGCGGCTGGGGCGCGATCCTCGTCGCTGGCGAGACGCGGCGCGAGATCAGCGGCTACGAGCCGCAGTCGACGAACAACCGCATGGAGATGACCGCCGCGCTCGAGGCGCTCGGCCGGCTGCGCGAGCCCTGCGAGGTCGAGCTGTACACCGACTCGCAGTACCTGCGCACCGGCATGCGCGAGTGGCTCGCCAAGTGGAAGCGCAACAACTGGCGCACCTCCGATCGCAAGCCGGTGAAGAACGAGGACCTCTGGCGCCAGCTCGACGCCGCGGCGCAGATCCACACGATCCACTGGCACTGGGTGCGTGGCCACGACGGCCATCCCGAGAACGAGCGCTGCGACGAGCTCGCGAACGCCGCGATCTACGCGCGCGGCGCGACGGCCTGACCGTGCCCGCCCACCACGGCGACATGCCCGACGTCGCGCGCGACGGCTACGTGATCAGCACCGATCCCGCGCGCCTCGACCGGCGGCTGATCCACGGGTTCCTCGCGCGCGACTCGTACTGGGCGCAGGAGATTCCCTACGACGTCGTGGACCACGCGCTCGAGCATTCGCTCTGCTTCGGGCTCTACGGCCCGGCCGGGCAGATCGGCCTCGCGCGCGTCGTGACCGACTACGCCACATTCGCCTACCTCGCCGACGTGTTCGTCCTGCCCGGGCACCGCGGCCGCGGCCTCTCGAAGTGGCTGATGGAGACCGTCGTCGCCCACCCGGCGCTGCAGGGCTTCCGCCGCTTCCTCCTGAACACCCGCGACGCGCACGGCCTCTACACGCAGACCGGCTTCACCGCGCTCGCGAAGCCCGAGTGGGCGATGGAGCGCTTCGACCCCGACGTGTACCGCCGGCGCTAGCGCGCGCCGCGGCGACGCTGCGGGCGAGCTTCACCGCGACCGGCTCCGCCGCATCCGCGTGCGCCGCGCGCAGGAGCGCGAGCAGCACCGCCTCGCCCTTCCGCAGGCCGGGCGTCGCGGACGTGGTCTGCGCGAGCCGCTCCAGCGCGTCGAGCAACGTGCCGGCGAGATAGCCGTCGATGACGGCCGGGTGCACGTAGCACTTGCGGCAGACCGTGACCGTATTGCCGAGCTGCTCCGCGACCTGGGCGATGCCCCGCGTGAGGTTGCGCCGCGCGGCGCTGGCGGTCGGCGCGGCGCCGAGATCCTGCAGCGCCTCGGCCGCCAGCACCGTGCCGGCCCAGGTGCGGAAGTCCTTGGCGGTGAAGTCGGCGCCGCTGATCTCGCGCAGGTAGTCGTTCACGTCGGCCGAGCCGATGGGGAAGCGCGTGCCGCTCTCGTCGAGGTACTGGAAGAGCTCCCAGCCGGGAATGTCCTTGCACCGCCTCACGATGCGCGCGAGGCGGCGGTCGGCGACGTCGATCGTGTGCCGCTTCCCGCTCTTCCCGCGGAACGCAAAGCGCAGGTGGTCGCCCGCCACCGCGACGTGGCGGTTGCGTAAGGTGGTGAGCCCGAAGGAGTCGTTCGCCTTCGCGTACTCCTCGTTGCCGACGCGGATCGCGGTCCGCTCCATCAGCGCCACGACCGTCGCCAGTACCTTCTCGCGCGGCAGTCCTGGCAGCGCGAGATCATGCTCGAGGCGCGCGCGGACGCGCGGCAGCGCCTCGCCAAAGGCGATCATGCGGCCGTACTTGGTCTCGTCCCGCGTCGCGCGCCAGCGCGGATGGTAGCGGTACTGCTTGCGCCCGCGCGCGTCCCGGCCGGTCGCCTGGATGTGGCCGTTCGCGAGGGGACAGATCCAGACGTCCGTCCACGCGGGCGGGATCGCGAGCGCATGGATTCGACGAATCTCGGCCGCGTCGCGGATCGTGCTGCCGCCGGCGTCGACGTAGGCGAAGCCGCGGCCTGCCCGGCGGCGGTGGATGCCGGGCGCCGCGTCGCTTACGTAGCGCAGGTGGGCCACGCTCGCCGACTCTGCCGGGTCGACCGTGATCGGCACGGACGTCGCGGTGCGCGCCCGACGCTCGGGGCGCGTCGCCCTCGCGCTCGGTCGTCGGCCCGCGCTCGCACGGGTGGAGGTCTGGCGCGACGGCACACGCTCATTGTGGGCAGCGCGCCGGCATAGGCAAATCGCCGCGCGCCCGCGTGCATCGGGCCCGCCCTCCGCTCAGCGCGGCTCGCCGTCCGACATCGGCGGCGTCTCCGTCCGTGCGAGGCGCAGCGTCACGCCGCCGAGGACGACGACGGCGGCGGCGAGCACGGCCCACAGGAGCACCGTCTGCGCCGTGCCGCCGCGCCCCAAGCGCGCCTGCACTCTGTACTCCGGATTGCTCGCGAGCGGTGCGGGGGTGATGTGAGCGCTCGCGAGCGCCAGCACGAGATCGCGGATGGCGGCGAGCTCGTAGCGCGGCGCCTGGTCGTCCGCATTCCCGAGCAGCAGCGTGTAGTCGCCGCCGGGCGCGGCGAAGAAGACGGCGGTGACGGGCATCTCCGCTGACACAAGCCGGAATTGCAACGGCGTCTCGTCGCCGTCGTCGACGATCAGGTCGAGCGACCGCACCCGCGTCCCGTCGAGGGCGATGGTGAGCGGATGGGTGTCTGGACTGCGCCGACTGAGTCGTCCGGAGGCGACGACGCGCTCCTCGTGGCGCGGATCGCCGTCCAGCACCGCGATCACGCGGTACGCGCGATCGAGGAAGGGCGCGTCGGTGTCGAGCGTGAGGCCGGTCAGCGAGAGCGGCAGCGCGGGCGGGTCGAGATGATAGCGCGACTCGCCCCGGCCGATCGTCGGCGGGTGCACCGTCACGGTGACGGTGCGACGCTCGTGGTCGCGCGCGAGCAGATAGGGCCACTGCGCCCTGTGCGCGTCGACGACGCGCAGGTCGGCGAGGTCGGGGCGCGCGACCGCGGCATCCGCGGCCTCGAGATCGAAGCGTGTCAGGCCGTCGTGCGACGGAATGACCGTCAGCGAGCGGCGGTGCGTGTAGAGACGCGGATCGACGGCGGTGCCGGGGCGCATCGCGAAGGCGAGTACCGCGGCGTCCTCAAAATCGGCGTTGGCGCTGCTCTCGCCGAGCGTCGCAGCGTGGATCTGCGTCGGATCGTAGAGGCGGGCCGCTGCCAGCGCCTGCTCACCCTCGAGCACGCGCGCCGTCCGTGGCAGGAGCGCGCTCACGTCGTAGCGCGGCAGCTGCACCCGGCCGCCGCCGAAGAGTAGCGTCGCCGCCGGGGCACCATCCGTCGCCGGGAGGGCGAAGACGAGCGCCGGCCGGCGTACGACCACGGCCACCGAGATGGCGTGGAGTGGCGGGCTGTCCCCATCGTCGAACCGCAGCCGGAGCCGGTCGCCGAGCGCCGGCCGCACGGCGATCTCGGTGTGCTCGATGGCGGGCGTCCCCGCGAGGCGTACGAGCCGTGCCTCGCCGAGCAGGGCGCCGCCGCTGCCCGCGCCCTCGTCGTACACCTGGACGCGGCGGTCGAAGAGCGGCGTCGTCGTCGTGATGCGCACCACGTCCGGCACGACGCCGCGCGGGCGCGCGACCTCCAGCTCGGACGCGCCGCGCTCGGTGCGGTACGCGACCTGGACGAGGGTGAGCGCGAGCGTCTCGCGCGCCGGGAGCGGGCGCGTGCTGACGAACTGGAACGTCGGGTCGAGGGAGACGCCGTCGTCACCGGTGAGGGCGATCCGCAGCCGGCCGGTCGTGGACGAGGGCAGCGGCAGCGCGAGATGCTCTCCGGCGTTCGGCAAGCGAAAGAGCGACTCCCCGACCGCGATCGGCGTCACCCGGCCGTCGTCGGCGACGGCCGACACCTCGACCTGCCGCACGAACCTCGGCTGCCGGGTTCGCAGCACGAGGCTCCACTGCTCCTCGCGCGGCAACGTCACCGGCGGCGCGATCTCGTACGTCTCCCGCTGGACCGGTGCGGCCGCGCTCCCGAGGTTGTCGTGCCGCACGAGAACGATGGTCGCGTCCGCGGAGCGCTCGAGCGCGACCCGCGCGTCTGCGTCGAGACCGCTGTCGATGAGGTACGGCACCTCCTCATCGTCTTGGTCCACGATGCGCAGATCCGAGAGGTCGGGCCGGCACGACGTCAGCACCTCGGGGGGCAGCGGCAGGCGGACGAGGCCGGCCGCGTCGCCGCGGATGTCGGCGACGCGCGGAAAGAGCTTCCGCAATACCGCCGTGCCGGGAGCGCCGGCAGATGCAGCGTGCGCGCACAGCGCGACGCAGGCGATCGGGAGCCAACGCGACGCTCTCATCGCTCCTCCTCCGTGGTGTTGCGGAAGATGAACCGCTGATAGGCGAACGAGACGAGGATGAGCGAGGCGGCGAGACCGAGCAGCGACATCACGCGATAGAGATCGCGCAGCTCGCCGAGGTCGTAGAGGAACACCTTGCCGATCGTCAGCACGAGGAAACCGAGGCTCAGCCAGCGCAGCCCGACCGTGGCGCGGGCCATGCCGATCCCCAGCAGCACGAGGGCGTAGAGCGCCCACGCGATCGAGGTGGACAGATCGCGCGCCGGCAGTCGCTGGAAGCTCAGCACGAGATGGGGCCCGGCGCCGAACCAGTCGGCGATGGCGAGATTGATCCACACGAAGGTCACGAGCACGGCGCCGAGCCCGGTCACGACGGTCGCGGGCGCGACGCCGCGCTTGGTGAGCTCGTTGCGCTCCCACGGCCGCAGGCGCGCGAGCTCCGCCGGCGCGAACACCCGGGCCGCGCCGACGAGCGCGGCGGCGGGCACGAGATAGGTGTAGAGCAGCCAGTTGACGATGCGCCACGCCGGGCGCGGGTAATAGCCGAGCACGGCGTGGTTCAGAGTGAGCCGCGCCGTCACCAGTGCGGCGAGCGCGACCGCAAAGTACTTGAGGCCCGGGTGGTCGAGCCGGCGCCAGAGCAGGGCAACCGCGCAGGCCTCGAGCGCCCAGCCGATCGTCATCCACGACTTCTCGAGCTGGAGCGGGATCGCGACGCTCACGAACCCGAGCGCGATCGCCGCGAGCCACGCGAGCACCGACCGTCGCATCGGATCGTCGACGGCCCAACGGTCGCGTGACCGGGAGGCCGCGACGAGGGCGAGCGCGCCGAGGGCGATCGGCAGCACGCCGATCGCACGGTCACCGAAGCACCGCACGAAGAGCTCGCGCAGCGCGAGAAACCAGGCCGGACCCGCGAGCGCAGCGCCCCGCCACGCGCCGAGCGCGCGCCCGAAGCGCCGTCCGGCCGCGAGCGGCCAGAGCGTGAAGAGGACGACCGCCGCGCATTGCAGCGCGAGAACGGCCGCGACGTTCGCCTGGTCGACAACGTCGCCGAAGAGCGTCCAACCGGAGTGCACGACGGCGGTCGCGATCGTCGCGGCAAGATAGCCGTCGCCGGCACCGATCCGCGTCTGCGTGAGCGCGACGAGCACGCCGAAGACGAGAATCGACGCGAAGAGCAGCGGCGCGTCGATCGGCGGCGGTACGTGTCCGAGCGAGAGGAGCACGAAGAGCGCGAGCAGCGCCGCGCCCTCCTCAGCCTGGCGATACCCAGGCGCGGACGCCCGCGCGATCGCCACGCCCTGCATGACGACCGCGATCGCCAGCATCACGCCGAGGTAGACGGGCCAGGCGGGGAACGCCGGCTCACCGCCGTGCGCCGTGTGCAGCACGCCGAGGCCGACGCCGATGCCGGCGCCGGCGACCATCTGGAGAAACGCACGGCCGGGAAAGCTCCCGTGTCGGAGCAGCAGCGCGCCGAGCCCCAGCCACGCGACCAGCCACGGCCACGGTGGCAGGTTCCGCTGCAGGATCGATGCGGCGATCCCGGCCACCAGAAGCCCCACCGCCGACACCATCCCAGCGGCGGCCGGGCCGTCGAGATCGGCGCAAGAGCGATCGATCTCGACGAAACCGTGGAACACGGCCGCGAGCGCCAGGCTCGCGAACGCCGCCTCCCAGGCGAGCGCCGGCGTGAGCGAGCGCGTGACGAGCCAGACCGCGACGATCCCTACCGTCGCCGCGGCCGCACCGGTGCCGATCCAGGAGCGGCCTTGCGCCCGGCCGGTCCAGGCGGCAGCGCCCGAGAGCAAAAGCAGCAAGGCGGCGAGCGGATAGAGATGCGGACCGAGGCGCACATCGAGCGCGAAGTACACGGCGAACGCGAACGGCAGCAGGACGCCGCCGGCCTGCGCCGGCAGCCAGCGCTCGCCGCTCCCGGTGGGTGAGCTCCGCAAGCTCGCCGCGAAGAGCACCGCGAACACGCCGAGGATCACGAGGCCGGTGAACGAACGTTCCGGAGTCATCCGGAGCCCGATCCACAACGCCTGATAGAGCGCCGTGGCGACGAGGCTCAGGAGCCCGAGGAGCGGCCAGTTGCGCCGGCGCGCCACCACGAGGAGCGCGACGTCGAGGAGGAGGATGTAGCCGAAGAGGCCGATCGGGTTGTCGGCGTCGCCGGCCAGCAGGAAGGGCGTGAGGAAGCCGCCCACGAGCCCGAGCACGGCGATCGACAGTGACGCATGGCGTACCGCGAGGAGGCAGCCGGCGGCGGTCACGAGGGTCATCAACGCGAAGGCCGGCCCGAGGCCGATCAGATCGTAGCGCTCCTTCGCCGCCCAGAAGGCCGCGTACAGGATCACGATGCCGGCGCCGGCGAGCGCGTTCGCCGCATCGGGATAGCGCGTGCGCCAGGGACGCTCCGGCGCCGCGACACATGCGAGGCCCGTCAGCGTCGCGATGATCACGCGCACCGTCGGCGGGATCAGCCCGTGCTCGATCGAGTAGCGAAAGAAGAGCAGGCCCGCCAACGCGAGCACGCTGCCGCCGAGGACCGCGGCGCCCTGCACGCCGATCCAGCGCTCCCAATCGATCGGCGGACGCCGCGGCGCGGGCGGCGGTGGCGGCGACACCGTCCCGCCATCGGCGGGCGTGACGTCGACCGGTGACGCGAGCGGGGCCTCGACCGCGTCACGCGAGGGCGCCTCGTCGGTCGCCGACGGCCCGTCCGCGCGTGCGAGCGGCTCTGCCGGGCTCTCCTCCTGGCGCGCGCCGGTCCCACCGAGCCCGCGCCGGAGCTCCGCGACCTCGCGCTCGAGCTCGGCGAGCCGGCCGTTGAGCGTCGTGATGCCGCTCGTTCGTCGGAACGCGATGATCGCCAACGCCAGGGCCACGAGCTCGAAGATACCCATGCGCGCGCGCACGCTAGCAGACTCCGAGGCCGAGCGTCTGCGGCCATTGTGGAGCAGCGAATCGACTGCGCCACCGCGGCACTATCTCGACGGAGCGACACGCGGGTACCGCCGTGTCGCTTCCCGCCCCGGTGATGCACGGCTGGGCGGGCGGAAAGTCGCAATCCCGATGCCCCGGCGTCTGGTACATCGGTTGCAGCGACTTCCGCGCGCGCCAGGGGCGCCAGGGAGGTCACGCATGCCGACGATGGAAGAGCTCGTTCGTGAGGCCGTGGGCAAGGGAGCTTCGGATCTGCACCTGAGCGCCGGCGGCCCGCCGCGCGTCCGCGTCGACGGCGATCTCGTCGCGACCGACCATGCCTCGCTCGACGCCGCCGGCGTTCAGGCGCTGGTCGAGTCGATCATGACCCCCGAGCAGCGCGAGCGCTTCCACGCCGACCACGAGCTCGACTTCTCGTGGGCAACCGCCGACTCGGGCCGCTTCCGCGTCAACGTCTTCATGCAGGGCCGCGGCCCGGGCGCTGTGCTGCGCACCATCCCGACGGTGATCCCGTCGTTCGAGTCGCTGCAGCTCCCGCCGTTCCTCGCCGAGCTGTGCAAGCGCGAGCGCGGGCTCGTCCTCGTCACCGGCCCGACCGGCTCTGGCAAGAGCACCACCCTCGCCGCCATGGTCGACATGGTGAACGAGACCTGGGACGCGCACATCCTGACGATCGAGGACCCGGTCGAGTTCGTGCACCAGTCGAAGCGCTGCCTCGTGAACCAGCGCGAGGTCGGCGCCCACACGGTGTCGTTCAGCGCCGCGCTGCGGAGCGCGCTGCGCGAGGACCCCGACGTGATCCTGGTAGGCGAGATGCGCGACCTCGAGACGATCTCGCTGGCGCTCACCGCCGCCGAGACCGGCCACCTCGTCTTCGGCACCCTGCACACGTCGAGCGCGCCGAAGACGGTGGACCGCATCATCGACGTCTTCCCCGCGGGCCAGCAGAGCCAGATCCGCACGATGCTCGCCGAGTCGCTCGAGGCCGTCATCGCGCAGCGCCTGATGAAGAAGGTCGGCGGCGGCCGCATCGCCGCGTGCGAGATCCTCACCGGGACGACGGCCGTCCGCAATCTGATCCGCGAAGGCAAGCTGCACCAGATCCCGTCGATGATGCAGACCGGGCAGTCGCAGGGCATGGTGACGTTCGACATGGCGATCGCCGACTTGCAGAAGCGCGGCCTGGTCGCGAAGGACGCCCCGGCGCCGCGGCCCGCGACGAACGTCAACGTCCACATGGCTCCGGCCGCGGCGGCGAACGGCTGAGATCAGAGGTCCGCGCGGCGGGCGCCAAGCATCATCGGCCGGTGACGCGGCCACGGCCCGGCTAGCGTTGATGACGGTGCGCTGCTAGTTGGCGACGGCTTGCCGGCGCGCACGACGACTGTCTCGCCCGCCTATGCGCGCTATGTGCTCGCGCTGCTGTTCGTCGCGTACGTCTTCAACTTCGTCGATCGGCAGATCCTCGCGATCCTGCTCCAGCCCATCAAGGAGGAGCTGGGTGTCTCGGACACCGCGATGGGGCTCCTGACCGGCATCGCGTTCGCG
Organism: Binatia bacterium; assembly: GCA_036496285.1. GTDB lineage: Bacteria > Desulfobacterota > Binatia > UTPRO1 > UTPRO1 > DP-19. The sequence continues at coordinate 11,410 of DASXLI010000003.1, read as the reverse complement.
ATCTTCTACACGTTTGCCGGCATTCCGATCGCCCGCCTGGCCGACCGCCGCTCGCGCCGCGCCATCATCGCCTTCGGGCTCACCGCCTGGAGCGCGATGACAGCCGCGTCGGGGCTCGTGCGCACGTTCGGCCAGCTCGCCGCGGCGCGGGTGGGGGTCGGGATCGGCGAGGCGGCGTTCGTGCCGCCGGCGCATTCGCTGATCGCGGACTACTTCCCACCGGAGCGTCGGGCGACGGCGCTGGCCGTATTCTCGATGGGCGTGCACGTCGGACTGGCATTCGGGCTCGTGCTGGGGGGCTGGATCGCGCAGCTCTACGGCTGGCGGGCGGCGTTCTTCACGGTCGGCATCCCCGGCCTTCTGCTGGCGATCGCCGTGCGGCTCACGGTGCGCGAGCCGGAGCGCGGCATCACCGACGCGCTGCACGGCACCGCCGCGGCGCTGACGCCGGAGAGCCTCGCGACGGTGTTCACCACGCTGCGCTCGCTGCGCTCGTTCCGGCATCTCGCGCTCGCGGCGGCGTTCCACTCCTTCGGCGGCTACGCGTTCGCGATCTGGGGCCCGACGTTCTTCGTCCGGGTGCACCACATGCCGACGGGCCAGCTCGGCACCCTGCTCGGGATCGTGCTCGGCGTCGGCGGCATGATCGGCGCGATCTCCGGCGGCGTCCTCTCCGACCGCCTCGGGATGCGTGACGCGCGCCGCATGCTGTACGTGCCGGCGATCGCGACCCTCGTGCAGATCCCGTGCGCCTGGGCGAGCCTCTTCTGGCCGACCCCGATCACCGCGCTCGTGCTGCTGCTCCCGTCGGCGGTCATGAGCGCGATCTGGTTCGGCCCGGTCTACGCCCTCACCCAGGCCCTCGTGACGCCGACGATGCGCGCCACCGCTTCGGCGGTGCTGGTCTTCGTCATCAACCTGATCGGCCTCGGCCTCGGGCCGCTCGCGGTCGGCGCGCTGAACGACTACCTGACCCCGACGTACGGCCCCGAGGCGATCCGCTACTCGCTGCTGATCCTGGTGGTGGCGAACCTCATCGCCGCCTACCACTTCTCGCGCGCCGCCGGCACGATCCGCGAGGACCTGGCGCGGCGCGGCCGGGACTAGCGCGCGGCCGGCGCCGCGATCGGGAAGAATCCGGTCACGTCGCGCAGGCGGCCTTGGTCGTCGTGCGCGGCGCAGCTGACGCCGTCCTGCACCGGAGTTCCCGCGCCGTCCACCAGATGCCAGTGTGCGAGCGAGCGCCCGTGGTGCGCATCCACGCGCGCGATGGCGAAGCGGAAGCCGGGGAAGCCGCGCTGGAAGGCGCCCATGTAGTCGGAGAACGCGTCCTGCCCCTGCACCTCGACGTTGGGGTCGCGATAGGTGACCTCGCGTACGGCGAGACGGCTCAGGAGTCGGCGACGCTCGGCCTCGGGCGCCGACCAGCAGCTCGCGTACGTTTGCCAGAAGGTGATGTCCATGGGGTGGCTCCTTTCATCGATGCGATCGTCTCGTCGACGATCTTGCTCAGGTGATCCGCGGGGGTTCCGAAGCGCACGAGGACCAGCACGCCCTGATAGAGCGCGAGCAGGCGCGCTGCGAGCACGGCCGGCCGCGTGGAGGGGGGCACGTCGCCGCGCGCGCGCGCCCGCTCCAGCGCGCGCGCGAAGCCGTCGCGCAGGAGATCGAAGCCCTCGGCGACGGCGCGGCGTGCCTCCGGACCGAGCGCCGTGCTCTCGACGGCGGTGTTGGTGAGCAGGCAACCGGGAATGTCCGTCTCGCTGCCATCGAAGGTAGAGACGAACATCGCGCGGACGCCGCGCAGCGGCCGCTCCGCGTGGTCGAGGTGCGTACGCACGCGCTCGGCAACCACGCGCTCATTGTAGGCGTGCAGCGCCGCGACGAAGAGCTGGTCCTTGCTGCCGTATGCCTTGTAGAGGCTGCCGGGATGCAGATCCGTGGCCTGCTCGATGTCCTTGAGCGACGTCTGACAGTATCCCTTGCGGCGGAAGAGCCGCATCACCGTCGTGAGCAGCTCGGGCTCGTTCCATGTGGCGGGTCGTCCCATAATTGTTGAACGCTCGCTCACCAATAACCCACGGCGCGGCCCGCGTCAAGGCGTGGTATCGTGCGCGCCCATGACAGCACGTCGCTTTCTTCTCCTCTCGGCCGCGGGCCTGCTCGCGCTCGCGTCGGCGCGCGCCGACGCCGCCAACCTCACGCCCTTCGGCCACTGCCTCGGGCAGAGCGGCGCGACCTTCTACGGTGCCTCGTGGTGCCCGCACTGCCGGTCCCAGCGGATGGCGCTCGGCGACGCGATGGACCACGTGCGCTACGTCGAGTGCAGCGATCCGTCCGATCCGGATCGCCCGGCGGCTGCCTGCCGGTCCGCCAACGTCCACAGCTACCCGACGTGGATCTTCCGCGATGGCTCGCGTTCCTCCGGCGAGCTCTCGCTCGCGGCGCTGGCCGCCAAGACCGGCTGCACGCTGCCCTCGGGCGCCGGCTCGCCGCCTCTCGCGGCGCGTGGCAGCGGCGCGGAGCCCGCCGCGCGTCCGATCTCGCAGGGCGCCAAGGTCATCGAGATCCCGGACTGACGGCGACGCGGGCCGATTCCCGTACCGGCCCTACTCGATCAACCCGGCGCGGCGGCTCGCCGCGAGCGCGTCGATCGCGTCGACGCGGCGGACAGCGGTGCGGATCTCCTCGGCGAAGGCGCGCCGGCGCTCCGCGAGCACGGCCGTTTCGAGCATCGCCGTCGCGGGGCCGTCCACGACGCCGCGGTTCCGCGCCAGGCGGAGCGCCGTCCCGAAGAGCACCTTCGACACCGACTCCTCGCTGCGGACGCGGCGCTGCAGATCATACTGCTTGCCGAGCGCGATGCAGCTCGTGATGAACGCGGCGTCGTCGAACGGCGCGGACGGGTCGCGGCGCTCGAGCGCATCGCCGACCACGCGGTAGGCGTCGAGGAACGGCCGCAGGATGCGGTGGGCCGAGAACGGCTTGAAGCGGCGGATCAGGGCGCGGATCGCGGCGCTGCCGACCGCCACGCTCGCCTCCCAGTCGAGATCGTGCAGCTCGATCTCGTCGCGCACCTCGGCGCGGAACGCGTCCTTGTCCGCGAAGAAGAACTCGAACTTGAGGAGATCGCGAAGCCGCATCGCCTCGTCCCAGAACGCCGCGATGCGGTCGCGGATGCCGTCCTCGGCCGCCGCGAGCAGCGCGAGCTCGGCAATGGCCCCGTTCACGAAGAAGTGGATGATCGTGTTGCGGTAGTACGCGGCGGTGAGGTGCTGGTTGGCGCCGATCGCGTAGACCGGCTCCGGTCCCTCCGCGAAACGCGAGACGACGCCGCTCCCGACGAGCGCGTCGAGCGCGCGGCGCAGACCGGCCGGCGTGTCCAGGTCGCCGATCTCGGTGGTGGTCGGCAGGCGGCGGCGGTGGACGTAGTCGACGATGTTCTTCAGCGAGACGCCCGTCTCCTCGAGCGTGAGCGCGCGGCCGCCGACGCCGAGGAGCGCCAGGGTGACGAGCGAGGTCGGCGTGATCGGCGTCACCCGGTTGATGCGTACCGCGACCTCGAATGCGAGCTTCTGGAGCACCAGGTTCTGCTCGTCGGGGTTCGGCTCGGCCTCGGGATCGGGCGGGCCGAGCGCCTGCTGCAAGGACACCGGCTCGCCGAAGCGGATGTGGATGTCGCCGTAGCGGCTGCGCAGCGAGCGGATGAGCTTCAGGAACCAGCCGAAGCTCTCGCGCTGCTTCGCGGCACCGCGCTGCTCCGCGACGTAGTCGCTGACGTCCTGGATCTGGTCGTATGCGATCGACGTCGGCACGAGGTACACGTCCTCGCTCTTGCCGCGGCGATAGGCATCGACGACGTACGCCAGCATGCCGAACATCGGCGGTAGCAGCTTCCCCGAGCGCGAGCGTCCGCCCTCGATGTACCACTCGAGCGAGAAGCGCTTCTCGACCAGGTAGTCGATGTACTGCCGCAGCACGAACTTGTAGACCGCGTCGTCCTTGAAGTGGCGGCGGATGAAGAAGACGCCGCTTCGGCGCACCAGCGGGCCGACCGGGAAGAAGTTCATGTTGATGCCGCCCGCGGTGTGGTTCGGCGGGTGGCCGTTCTCGTGCAGCGCGTACTGCAGCACCAGGTGGTCGAGGTTCGACTTGTGCGACGGCAGGAACACGACCGGGAAGCGCTGGGTCAGGGCCTCGACTTCCTCGAGCTGGGCGCGGTCGTAGAAGAGCGCCTCGCCGTAGCCGCGCGTGTAGAGGAGGCGGATGAGGTGCGCGGTCAGGTCGATGACGTAGGGGCTGTGGCGCGCCGCGATCTCGCGCAGGTCCTTCGACGCCTCGCGTGCCACCTGCTGCTCGGAGCGGCCGAGCTCGCGCGCCAGGCGCGCGACGCCGCCGCGGAACGCCGGGCGCGCCAGGATGTCCTCGTGCACGAAGCGCGGCACCTTGTAGCGGGCGCCGCGCAGCCGCCGCTCGGCGCGCTCGCACGCCAGCGCCGCCTGGCGTGCCACGAACTCGGCGAGGCCGGTCGTCTGCGCGGCATCGGCACCGCCGGCGCGCCGCCAGCGCGCGCGCAGATCGGAGATCGGCGCCGGCTCGCCGACGACGATGCGGCAGCGCTCGGGATATCGCCGGCGCACCCAGCGCTGGCGGATCGGGCCGGGATCGCGCGGATCGCCGAGCGTGAGGAGATCGGAGAGGCGCGCCTCGCGCTTGCCATCGACGTTGCCCGGATCCCAGGCCACCCGCACCGGCGCGAGCAACGGGTCGTCACCGGTCGCGAGCCGCGCCTCGAGGCGCGGGTCGAGCCGGCGGCGGCCGCGGCGTGAGGGCGGGATCGGGATCGCCTCGACCTCGCCGGGCGCGACGTGCGCCGGACGGGTACGCGCGATCCAATCCTCGAGCAGACGGCGCTCGTACGCGCTCGCGGCGTCGACGAGAAAGACCACCCGGTGCCCGTTGGACGACGGCCATCCGGGCTCGTCGTCGGCGAGGATCGGGCTCTCCGACAGTGCCTCGCTCACGCTCGGTTCGGTGACCTCCGACCCTCCTCTCGCAGAAGAGGTGGGCGCCAGGCAAGCCGCGGAGCGGCACGGCCGGCGCCCCGGTCACAGGGGCGCAGCACCGGATCGGCGCGCAGGAACGTCAGCAGGTGGTGGCGAAGACCGTGGGCACGCACAGCTCCTGCTCGTCGCTCTCATCGAGGATCTCGAGCGCGAAGGGGCTCGTGACGTGGACGCCCGTGGTCGGCGTGCGCTTCGGTTGCGCGAGGCAGAGGTTGGTCACCCCCGGCGAGCCGCCGCAATCGGGCTCGCCCTTGCACGGCCCGCCGAGATTCTGCAACGAGCCGACGCAGCGCTTCTTCAGCGCCTTCACCTGATAGCAGAGGAGGTCGGCGCCGGCGTGCTTGACCGCCTGGCCGTGGACGGCGGCCGCGAGGCAGATGCGCGTCGGCTTCACGATCTGCAGGCCGCGGTCCGTCGTCAGCTCGTCGCTCACGCCGACGTGCAGGCTCTTCGGGAAGCCCGCCACACACGGCGCGGTGTCGCCGCAGTCGGCGTCCGTGTGGCACGTGGCGTCGGGCGCCTCGACGCAGACCTTCTTCAGCGGCTTCACCCCGTAGCAGTTGTAGTAGTCGACCTCGTTCGCGCCCGGGGCGGCCGCGGGCGCGCCGACCGCGGCGCCGCTCGGCGCCAGGACCGACCCCACCTTCGTGATCGCGACCGCGACCGAGCCGAGCGCGTTGACCAGCTCGACAGGACACGCGGCGATTGCCGGCGGAGCAGCGCACGCGCCGTTGCCGCAATCGGCATCCTTCGCGCACGCCCCGAGCTCGTTCTGCGACGAGCCGAGCGAGCAGATCTTCTTTGCCGGCTTCGTCGCGTACGCGCGGAGGTGCGTCGTCGCGTCGAGGATGGTCGCGCCGTCGACGCCCGCCGGATTGCACAGGGTGAGCGGCTTCCCGACCGCGTAGTCGCGGTCGCCGAACGCGTCGTCGAGAACGCGGTGCGCCCCTTTCAGCGGCTTGTTCGGGATGCAGTGCCGCGTCGTGCCGGTCGTGCCCCCGCAATCCTCCTCGACCGTGCACGCCACGCCGGCGTTGGCGGGCGAGCCGGCCTCGCACAGCTTGCCGCCGGTCAGCTTGCCCTTGTAGCAGAGAAACGGATCGAGCATCGCGAGCGGCGACGGATCGATCGTCACCGTCTGCGGCGTGGCGCTGAGGTGCGACGGCGCGACGCCGGCGGCGTCGTCGTCGCCGTCGGTGTCGGGATCGACCGAGGTGAAGTCACCCTCGACCATCTGCGGGCCCGGCGTGACCGGGTTGCGCAGGATGCCGCCGTAGAGGTGCACCTCGGCCTTCAGATCCAGCGCCGCGAAGATCGTGCTCATCTGCCCGTCGCCGCCGAGCGGCATCGTGAAGGTGAAGGTGTGCTCGCCGCCGAGCGTGGTGCCGTGGTTGATGCCGAAGTCGGCATCGCCGAACGTGCCGTCGGCGTCGAGGTCGGCGTACGCGATCTCGGTCGGCGCGAACGGATAGGCGAGCGAGCGGATCGGGATCGGCGGTCCGATCGGCGTCGCCCCCTGGCGCAGCACGTAGAAGCCGATCTGCTGGTCCTTCACCGGCGGGAAGCCGAGGAACTCGAACCCCGCGGGATAGGTGACGGTGCCCTCGAACGTCTCGAGACCGCCCATCACGACGTCGAAGAGGAGCGTCTGGCTCGACGGTAGCCCGGCGGTCGTGTCGCTCAGGGTCAGCGAGGTGTTGGGCGGCATGGCGTACGTCTCGAGAATGATCGCCGGCAGCGACGAGCGCAGCGCGAGCGCGCCCCGGGGTGGTGCGGGCATCCGGCTCGCGGCCTGCAGCCCCTGGACGCACGTCATCGGCTGGAAGGCGCAGAGCAGCAGGCTGCAGCCGGCGACGGAGAGGGCCAGCGAGAGCGTCACCCCGACGACAGCCAGCGTCCGAGGAGCCCGCATGACGAGCGCTCTAGCGGAGCGCTACCTTCGACTCAAATAATTTTTCGCGCAGCGGGTCCGCGCGGGCCCCGGAAAGACCCCCGGGGCCCGCCGTTTCCTCGCTGCGAAGGCTACTTGCCGGGGTGCGGGTCGGGAACGACCTTGCCGCCCTTGGCGCTGCAGTCCTTCTCGGTCGACTTGGTGATGCCCGTGCCCTTGCAGCCGTTCTGGCCGGCGCAGGAATGGCCGTTGCCGGCGCACGCGCCCTGCCCTTTGCAGGCATTGACGCCCGAGCAGTACACGTCGCCGCCCGCCTTCTCGTCGGCGCGCGCGCTGACCGCGCCCGAGAGGATGAGGCTCGCCGCAGCTCCGGCGATCACGAAACCCAAGGTCTTGTTCATGTGCTCTCCTTTCGCATCGTTGATGTAGCGAGTCTGTACCTTCGATGCCACGTGGGCGCCGGCGTTTCAGCTCGGTGACGGGGGTGGCGCCACGACGGTCTTGGCGGCCGCGAACCCCACTCCGCTGGCGGCGATCACGTCCATCATACGGAGGAACAGGTCCTCCCGGATGGCGCCGAACTCAGCCGCGTCGGTGGTGCGGACGTAGGCGCTGACCTCGATCTCGAGGGCCGTCGCCCCGAACGCGACGAAGCGCACCTGGGCGCTGTCGGCGTCGACCTTGGGGTTGCCGAGGAGGAGCTTTCGCAGCTCGCTCAGCACGGTGCGCATCTGGTCGCCGCTCGCCTCGTAGTGGAGCCCGAGCCTTGCCTGCAGCCACATGCGGTCGCGGCGCGCGAAGTTCTCGAGCTGCATGCCGGAGAAGTCGGCGTTCGGCACCGCGATGACCGTCCGCTCGGGGGTGCGGATGCGCGTGGAGCGCAAGCCGATGTCCTCGACGGTGCCGGTCCGGTCGCCGAACCGACAGAGGTCGCCGACGCGCACGGGTTGGTCGACGATCAGCGAGACGCCGCCGAAGAGGTTCTCGACCGTCTTCTGCGCGGCGAGCGCGACGGCGAGGCCGCCGACCCCGAGCGCCGCGAGCACGCCGGTGACGTTGAAGCCGAAGTTCTCCAGGGTCGCGAGCACCGCGATGACGGTCAGCACGACCTTCACGGCGCGCCGGCCGAGCGGCACGATGCCGGCGGCCGCCTGCTTGGTCTGCGCCGCCAGGCGGCGCTCCGCGGCGTGTGCGAACACGTCGGTCAGGCGCAGGAGGAGCCACACGGCGGCCACGATCAGCAGCGCCCCCACCGTGCCCGACATCACGCGGTATGCCGGCACCGGCAGCGCCAGCGCCGCGAGCGCGGCGTCGACGATCAGCGCCGCGATCAGCAAGCGCGCCGGCCCGACGGCGAGTGGCAGGTGCGGCGCCTCGTAGTCGCGCCGGGAGCGGGCGAGGACGGCCTTCGCGATCCGCAGCACGATCGCCGTGAGCAGCCACGCGAGCGCCGTCGCGCCGAGCGCGACCGCGAGAAGCCCGAGCCACTGCCAGAGCTGCACGTCGAGGAAGCGGACGTCGAAGAACGGCGACGGCAGGATCTCGGTGAGGCGGCCGTAGCCGAAGTCGGCGTAGAGCGTCGGAACCTGCCGCATCGTGCCGCCGGTGATCTTCCACGCCGGCTCGTTCTCGCCGCCGACCTTGTCGACGAACACGTCGACGCGGCCGCTCGGCGCCCAGATCGTGCCGACGAGGTCGCGCTTGCCCGGAAGTCCGTCGTCCGTCGCACCCTCGGGCTCGTCGCTCAGGCTGTCGACGTCGATCCAGAGCGTCCGGTCGAGGACGATCTGCAGCTCCATTGCGAGCCGCGCGCCCTGGGCGCGTCGTGCCGGCGGCAGCGAGCGCAGGTCCAGGTACGTCGCCGCGCGCTCGTAGTCGCCGGCGCGGCTGGCGGTGAGATACCCGCGCAGTGCGCTGCGCGGCGTGTTGCCGCTCACGTCCGGGGCGGGCGACGGCTCCTGCGCGAAACTGCCCGCAGCGACGAGCACGCACACGACGACGATCCAGAGTCTCGACATTCTCGCGCCCTTCGGGCAGTTTTGGTGATTCCGGCCTTCAGCCGACGATCCCCCAATTACTACGGCGTCGTCGCGGCGAACGAAAGCCAATCCCGTGGGTCTCTCGATGGTCAGCAATCCCTCAGTCGACGTACCCGACATCGTCACCTACGCGCCGGGGGACGAGGCCGCGATCATCGAGTGCATGCGGGCGTGCTTCGGGGTCGCCCCGCCGCTCGCCGCCTGGCGTCACCTGAATCTCGAGGGCCCGGCCGGCCCGTCGGTCATCATCCTCGCCCGCGCCGAACGGGCCGTCGTGAGCCACATGGCGCTCCTGCCGCGTCGCATGCGCGCGTTCGGCCGCGAGGACGTCGCCGGCCATTCGGTCGACACGATGACGCATCCGCAATGGCAGCGGCGCGGCCTCATGAAGGCGCTCGCCGAGCACTCGATCCGCGAAGCGCGCGCCCACGGCTTCGGCGTCACGTACGGCGTCGCCAACGAGCACTCGCTGCGCGGCGTGCTGGCGTACGAGCAGCGCACGCCGCTCGGGCCGTTTCCCGTCCTGGTGCGGCCGGTCCGCCTCCTGCGCGCGGGCTGGCGTGTGCTGCAGGCGCGCCTTCTCGGGTCGCACGCCAACGACGACTCGATGGTCGAGTGCGCCTCGGCCGGCCCGTCGCCCGATCCGCGCGGGCGCGACACGCTGGCGCGCGCCGTGCCGACGTGGTCGGTGCCGCGCTTCGACCGACGTCACACGGCGCTCTTCGACGAGGTCGAGCACCTGCCGCCGATCAGCGTGGTACGCGACGAGGCACACCTGCGCTGGCGCTATCCCGACGGTGACGCCTCCCCGTACTGGCACCGCGACGTCGAGGACGCGCAGGGCGTCGCCGCCACCGCCGTGGTGCGCGTCGCGGCGCTCGGCGGCGTCCGCCTGCTCTTCGTGATGGACTGGCACTGGCGGCGCGGCGCGCTCGACGCGGGCCGCCGGCTGATGGACGACGTGATCGACTTCGCCCGGCGCGCCGACGTCGACGGCGTCGCCGCGCTCGCCGCGCACCGCACCGAGCACCGCCGCCTGTTCCGTCGCTCCGGATTCCTGGCGGTACCGGAGCTCGCGTTCCCGCGCGCGCCCCGCCTGAGCGTGCGGCCGGAGCGCCACGACGACGTCGCGCGCTGGGTCGACCCGACGCACTGGTACTACACCTGGGGCGACGGACTCCTGCTCTAGATCGCCGAAGACCTACGGTCACATCTGCGGTCGAGGCGGCGTGGCCGGTCGGTCGGCCTCGCACGCAAGCACCGCTGCTCGGACAGGCGCTCCTCACTGGGAGGAGCCGCTACTGGCCTAGCCGCCCGGGACGTCCGTGGGATCCAGCAGGCCATGACGGCGCCAGCCCACTCTCGACAGCCACGTCCTCGCGCGTGCAACGCTGGGGTTACGGCCCGCCTCTTCACCAACTTCCCATTCCTTGCGTTTCCAACCATCGAACCAACGAGCGGAAGAGGCGGGATCGAGACGTATGCGTTGCCTCAGCAGCGAAGCGCGTTCCCCACTTCTCTCGGCGCGGGTAGGAGCCGCACGTGGTCGCGATCGGCGGGGAGCCTGAGGGCACAGGCCGTGGCAAGAGAATCGGACCGCAGGGAATCCCGGATGGGCGTGGACGGTCATCCCAGGACCGCGGAAGCTGAGAGCGGTCATGGGAGCGTGCGAGACTCAGCGGCGGCCGGCCGGGTTGGGCGCGCCTAGCGGGGGCGGGGCGCCGCCGCTGAGGTAGCCGTTCACGAGCGCCGTGATCGCGGCGGTGTAGTCGTCGGGGTGCTCGCCGGGGCGCGGATGGATGACGACGGTGTGGGTCAGGCTCTCGATGACCTGCACGACAAGGCGCGCTGCCAGCGCCGGGTCGGCGACGCGCACCTCGGGGTGCATCCGGAGGATTGCCTCGGTCGCGGCGATCTGGTCGTCCTCCAGCGCGCCGATCGCCTGCCGCAGACGCGGATGGAGCCGCGTCTCCTCGAAGAGGACGCGGTGGAGCGCCGGATTGGCGGCGTGCAGCGCGATCACGGCCTCGACGAAGCGCCGCGTGAGGATCGCGAGCGGCGGCAGGCCGCCGTCGGACGCCGCGATTGCGCCGAGCATGCGGCGTCCATGCTCGAGGTGGCGATCGAGGAGCGCGGCGAGCAGCGACTCCTTGCTCGGGAAGTAGTCGTAGAGCGAGCCGACGGAGACGCCGGCCTCCTCGGCGATGCGGTTGGTCGTGGCGGCCGCATAGCCTCGCCGCTCGAACACCCGGCTGGCGGCCTCGAGGAGGACGTTGACGGTCTCGTGCGCGCGCTGCTGGCGCGGCCGCTTGCGCGGGCTGAGCCGATCTTCGCGACGGCGCGCCATGGACCGTCGAAGCATGCCCGTCGCGGGACCGGACGCGCAACCTGCGGCCGCCGGGGATCACGGCGGG
>DASXLI010000002.1:0-17352 GCA_036496285.1 Binatia bacterium | reverse complement strand
ACCCGGCGGCGCCGGGCGGGGCGACGGGCGCCGCGGAGCGCGTGCGCGCGCGGCTGCTCGAGCAGCTCGACGCCGTGGCGGCCACGCCGCGGCCGCTGGTCTAGCAGGCCGCGAGCGCCCGCTCGACCTCGCCGTCGACCTCGGCGGACGGGTCGGCGCCACGCCGGCGCTCGAGCGCGGTGCGGGCGCTGCCGCCGCCGATCGCTCCGAGCGCCCACGCCGCGTGGCCGCGCACGAGCGGCTCGGGATCGTCGAGCGCGCGGGCGAGCGCCGGGACGGCGGCGGGGTTGCCGGTGTTGCCGAGCACGACGGCGGCGTTGCGCAGCAGGCCGCGGCGCTTGGCGCGGCGGAGCGGCGTACGCCCGAAGCGGGCCTGGAAGCCCGCGGCGTCGAGCGCGAGGATCTCGACCAGCGAGGGGTGCTGCCACGCCTCGCGCGCCGGGTCCGCGGACGTCGGCGCGTTCCAGGGGCAGACCTCCTGACAGACGTCGCAGCCGAAGATCCACTGCTCGAGCGCCGGACGGAGGTCGGGCGGGATCGGGCCCCGGTGCTCGATCGTGAGGTAGGAGATGCAACGGCGGGCGTCGAGCACGAGCCCGTCGCGCAGCGCGCCCGTCGGGCAGCCGGTGAGGCAGGCGGTGCAGCGGCCGCAGTGGTCGCCGCCAGGCTCGTCCGGCGCGAGCGCGAGATCGGTCACGAGCTCGGCGAGGAAGAACCACGAGCCCCGGCGGGTGCTGAGGAGCATCGTGTTCTTGCCGAACCAGCCGAGCCCGGCGCGCACCGCCCACTCACGCTCGAGCAGTGCGCCGGTGTCGACGTAGCGGCGCGACGCGCAGCCGGGGAAGCGCTCGGCGAGGAAGGCCTGGAAGGCCTCGAGCTTGTGCTCGATCACGCCGTGGTAGTCGGCGCCGAGCGCGTAGGCCGCGACGCGGCCGCGCAGGTCGCCCCGCCAGTCGATCGGCGCCGGCACGGGCGGACGGTACGGATAGGCAAGGCTGATGATCGTGCGCGCCGTCCGCAGGATGCCGGCGACGGTCAGGCGGCGCTCGGCGTGCCGCTCGAGATAGCGCATCTCGCCGGCGCAGCCGGCGTCGAGCCAGCCGGCGAGGAAGGCGTCACGCGGCACCGGCTCCGCGGCGGCGAAGCCGCAGGCATCGAATCCGAGGAGCGACGCTTGTGCGCGGATCGCCGCCTCGGGCTGCACGGCGGCCTCAGGGACGGATGCAGTCGAGGCGGAGCGAGTCGCGGTCGCTGAGCCCGGAGCTGTGGCCGGGCAGCGGCGCGTTCTCCGCCGTCGCCCGGAGCTTTTCCTCGTGCTGGGGGGCCTCGTTGTTGGTGCCGAAGCCCGGCAGGGGCACGACGATCTCGGCGGTGGCTGTGCAGTTGTTCGGCGCGGCGAGCGCGAGGGGCGGATCGAACGTGAAGATGTTGCCGCTCCGGCCGCCAGGCGCCGTCGGGGTGAGCTGCCCGAACGCGGCGACGAGGGCGGCGGCGTTGGCGGCGCGGGTCGGGTTGCGCGCCGGCGTCGACTCCGGCCGCGGGATCTCCAGCGTGTACTTGCTGAGGCCGGTGGAGGAGAAGCACTCGGGGATCGACGGATCGGTGACGTTGAAGCAGATCGCAACGCGGAAGGCGCATTCGCCGTTCACGGCGCCGTCGGCGTCGCAGCTCGGATCGCCGTCCACGCAGCTCTGGACGATCGACGGCAGGCCGTCCGAGCCGAGCGCCGGCTGGTTGTGCGGGTTCACCACCGCCCATTCCGCCACGCAGTCGTTGGTGCGCGGTCCGCTGCCCGGGATGAGCTGCTCGAACTGGCAGTCGTGCGAGCAGCCGTCGCCGTCCACGGTGTCGCCGAAGTCGCACTGCTCACCCGGCTCGACGATGCCGTTGCCGCAGCCCGGCTGCGGCGGCGGGGTAGGCGAGGCGGTGGGAATGGTCGTGGGCGTCTCGGTCGGCGTGGAGGTCGGCCCGGCCGTGGGCGTCGCGGTGACGCTCGGGGTGCCGACGGGCGTGGGCGTCGCGGTCGTGGTGGGGACCGGCGTCGGCGTGACGAGCGGGGTCGGGGTGCCGGTCGGCGTCGTCGTGGCCGTCGCTGTGGGCGTCGGCGTGGCTTCGGTGCAGAAGGGATCGGAGTCGAGCTGGAGGCCGTACCGGCCGAGCTCGTCGTCGACCAGCGGCAGCGCCGCGCGTACGATCGAGGTCGCGGCGCAGCCGAACGAGCGGGCGACGCAGCTCGCGACCGCCGTCGCGTCGCCGAGCGGGCTCACGCCGAGCTGGTCGCAGCGCTGGATGACGTTGGCGCTGTCGAAGCCGACGCCGGTCGGTCCGAAGAGGGCCGGCGAGCCCAGCGGGTGGCACGCGCGATCGACGCTCGCGGCGAGCTTCGCCGCCGCGCTCTTCGGGCCGTTCGTCAGGGCGGCGAGGCGGGCCTGGCAGCGCGATGCGAGCTTGCCGCAGCCGGTCGCGGGCTTGCCCGTGAGGCGGCACTTCAGGAGAGCGTCGACACACGACTTGGCGGTGGTGATGCGCTGCTGCAGCAGCTTCCGGCCGGCGGCGCTCGTCTGCTTCTGGCAGCGCAGAGCGAGCTTGCCCTGCGCGGGGTCGCCGAGGCCGTCGATGTTGCCGGTCGGCGGCGAGACGCAGAGCCCGGAGTCGCCGACGTCGAGGAGCGTGGAGAGCAGGTCGCCCAACCGCGGGACGGCGGTATCGAGCGCCTGCTCGGTGCTGCAGGTGCCGAGGACCTGCACGCAGGTGGAGATCGCGCCGAGCGAGGTGAGCGCGACCAAGGCCTTTGAGCGGCACGTGGGGTCGATGTTGGAGAACCCGAGCACCGACGGCGCCTCGAGCAGCGCGAAGGGCACGCGCGGCGGATCGCCGCCGCACGACTTGGTGAGCGAAGCGGCGAACTTGTTCCGCGCGGCGTCGATCCCGGCCATCTTGCTGGCGCAGCGGGTCTTGGCGCCGGCGAGGCATGCGTCGCGGGCGGTGCCGGCCGGGTTGGCCTGGATGCAGGTGAAGGCGTCGAGGCCGCAGCGATCGAGCGCCGCGGCGTTGCTCGACACCAGTGTGGAGGTGGCAGCGCCGAGCGCGCGCTCGCAGGCGAGGAGCGACTTCGGCTCGATCAACGGCAGCGGCGTGGCCGTCACGGTGGGCGTCGGCGTGGCCGTCGTCGTGGCGGTGGGCGTCGGCGTGTCGGTCGGTCCGGAGAAGGGCGTTGCCGTGATGGTCGGCGTCTCCGTCGGCGCGACGGTGAAGGTCGGGGTGGGGGTGCGGGTGGGGGTGCGCGTCCGGGTCGGCGCCGTGGAGGTCGGGGTGGCAGTCGGCGTCGGGGTGACCGTCGGACAGGTGAAGCCGTTGCAGGCCGGGTTGCAGCACAGGTCGCCGGGGGCCGTCGCGTCGCACATCTCGCCGGGCTCGAGCTTGCCGTCGCCGCAGACCGGGCAGGCCGGGTAGAAGGGCGACGTCGCCTGCGGGTTGTCCGTTCTGGGCGGCGCGAAGCTCGCGGTCCCGTCGATCGTCGGCGGCTTCGCGTGGGTCAGCACGATCTGGCCGCCGGGATTGGCGCTCGCGATGGTGGCGTTGGCGCCGATCAAGAGCGTTCCCGGTGACGCGATGTCGATGCGGGCGCCGCTCGTCGCGCCCCCGCCGGTCGCGTTGATCGAGACCTTCGGCGAGATGGTCAGGTTGCAGCCGGAGTAGAACTGGTCCTCGCCGATGCCGTTCGTGCCCGCCCGGCCGTTCACGCTCGCTGCCACGGTGAGCTTGCCCGCGCCGTCGGCGTCGCCGGCCTTGAAGGTGATCGAGCCGCCGCCACCAAGGACCGTATTGGAGCTGTCGTCGACCAGCGCCTGGATGCTCACGTCGCGGCCGCCGACGATGGAGACGTCGCCGCCGTTGCCGGCGCCCGCGGTGATCGGCCCGGTGATCGTCGCGGTCGTGCCGGCCAGGATGTCGACCGAGCCGCCGTCGCTGTCGGAGCCGCCGCTCGTGAGCGTGACCGCGCCGCTGACCGTGAGGGGGAAGTCGAGGGGGCCGATGACGTTCGGTGCGGCGTCGCTGCTGTCGATCGAGAGCGAGCCGCCGGTGCCGTCGGGGCTCCCGCCGATCGCGTGCACGACGCCTGCGAGCGCGATCACGCCGGTCGCCGTGAGCGTGATGTCGGCGCCGTCGTAGCCCGAGTCGGCGTCCTGATTGCCGTCGCCCCGCAGGGTCGCGGTCGCGAAGACGGTCATGTTGCCGCCGGGCTTCAGGTTGCCGGGGAGGAAGTCGGCGCCCGCGCGCAGCGTGATCGACCCGCCGCTGCCGCCGTTTGCGCTGCTGACGTCGATCGTCTTGCTGACGGTCAGGTCGTCGCCCGTGCTGAGGTCGACGTCGCCGCCGTCGTTGGCGCCGCCGATCGCCTCGATCAGTTGAAGGGCGTCGAGCTTGGTGGCCGCCTGCAACGTGATCTCGCCGCCGCTCCCTTGGTTGCCGCTGCTCGCCGACACGTCGGCATTCAGCTTCATGAAGGTGCCGGCCTTGGCGGAGATCACACCGCCGTCGGCGCTGGTGGTGCCCTTGCCGTCGGCGGTGAGCGCGACGTCGCCCTCGAGGTCGATGCTGCCCTTGGCGTTCAGCGTCATCGTGCCCGCCGAGTTGCCGCCGACGTCGATGCGGCCGGGGACGTTGATGAAGCCGAGCGCCGGGGTGGCGGTGGGGTCGCCGGTGGTGGTGAGCCTGACGACGCCGCCGTGTGCCGTGGTGCTGGTGGCGAGGAGCTGGCCCGAGACCGTGATCGACCGGGCCGTGACGTCGAGCGTCGAGGCGCCGACGTCGAACGCCGCCTTGAAGACGACGTCACGGTTGCCGAAGTCGAGCACGCAGCCCGCCGAGGCGGTGATGTCCTGGGTGATGTTGCAGGTCGAGCCGCCGGGCGGGCACCCGACGAGACACGCGTTCCCGCCGCCGTTGGGGCAGCTGTTGTCGCAGGTCAGGTTGATCGCCAAGGCCGGGCGCGCCTGTAGCAGGGAAATGATCGCGCCGAGGGCGAGGACGATCGCCAACGCGATCCGACGAATGGACGGCACCATGTCCGACCAAGAATAGTTGGCATGCGAGATGCGGCGCAACTAGTGTTTTTTCTATACTTCAGGAACCCTGCGGCGACCCCGGTGCGCGCGGCGTTTCCCACGTCACTTCGCACAGCGACTGCGTAAGCCCCGGTTCTCCCGGGGCCGGCGGCGAGCGCCCGAAGAGCGGCCGGTGCGCCGAATCGCGCCCACGCGGCGCCTCAAGTTTGCCCGGGGCGCCGACGATAGTTCCTGCGAAGCGGAAAGACGCGCCACAACGGCGGGGTTGGCTCCGTCGGCGACTTCCCCCTTTTTGCAGAACGAGGCCCGGACACGGACGGACGGGACCGACAACCACGGAGGAACCATGAGTCTCACAATCAACACCAACGTAGCGTCGCTGACGGTCCAGCGACATCTCGCCGACACGACCGACTCGTTGAACAAGTCGCTCGAGCGGCTCTCGTCCGGTCTCCGCATCAACTCGGCGTCGGACGACGCGGCCGGTCTCGCCATCGCGGACAAGTTGCGCGCCGACACGAGCATCGCGTCGCAGGCGGTCCGCAACGCGAACGACGGCCTCTCGGCCCTCAGCATCGGCGAGCAGGCGATCGGCCAGACCGGCAACATCCTCACCCGTCTGGGCGAGCTGGCCTCGGAAGCGGCCTCGGGCCTGATCAGCGACACCCAGCGCAGCGCCATCCAGGACGAGTTCGGGGCGCTGGTCTCCGAAATCAACCGCATCTCGAACGTGACGACCTTCAACGGCGTCCAGCTCCTCTCGGGCGGCACCACCGTCTCCCTGCAGATCGGCCTCGACGGCTCCGCCAACAGCCGCATCTCCTTCCAGACGGTCGACGCGTCGTCGAGCGGCATCGGTCTGACCGGCATCTCGGTGTCGACGTCGGCGGCGGCGCAGTCCGCGCTCGGCGCCATCACCTCGGCGATCGCAACCGTCGCACAGCGCCGTGGCACCCTCGGCGCGATCGAGAGCCGCCTCAACACGGCGATCAGCAACCTGCGCGTCGCGGGCCAGAACTTCGCGGCCGCAGAGTCACGCATCCGTGACGTGGACGTGGCGCAGGAGACCGCGAACCTGACGCGTACCACGATCCTGCAGCAGGCCGGCGTTGCCGTCTTGGCGCAGGCCAACCAGCAGCCGGCCCTGGCGCTGTCGCTGCTGCGCTAAGGAGTAGTCCGCAACATCTCATGGCGGGACGGGTGACGAGCCCGTCCCGCCATGAGTACACGAGTCGACGATGACGATACCCAGCGTGGCGGGCTTGCAGGCTACGGTGGCGCACGACGAGACGGTAACCGCCCGTCGCTTCACGCCACAGCGGACCACTGCCCCGCCGGACAAGGCGTCTGCCAATGCATCCGAGGTCCCCGAGCCGCACGAGACCGCGCCGGCGCCGAAAAAAGTCGTATCGCTGCCTGACTTTCCCCACTATGATCTGCAATTCCGGCTGGACGAGGAGCATGGGCGCGTGGTGGTGCAGGTGATCGACTCCAAGACGGGCACGGTCGTGCGAACCGTCCCGCCCGAGAGCCTCGCAAAGAGCTTGCGCACTCTCGCGGAGCCGCGCGGCCTGCTGCACGATAGCGAGAGCTAAGCGATGGCCGGAACCATCACCGTCGGCGGTCTCGCGACCGGCCTCGACACGAGCAGCATCATCTCGCAGCTCGTCGCGCTGGAGTCGCAGCCGCTGAACCAGCTGCAGACGCAGCGCGACGGTGTCGCCGCGCAGCAGTCGGCGCTACAGACCCTCAATAGCAAGGTCCTGGCGTTTCTCACGGCGGTCGACAAGGTCCGCGACAACGGCGACGTGATCGCCCGCCAGGCGACCTCGAGCAATACGGCCGTGCTCACCGCGACAGCGAGCGGTACCGCCGCGCCGGGCACGACGTCGATCAACGTCACGGCGCTCGCGCAAGGCGCGATCGCGACGTCCTCGGTCGGTGCGCTGAGCGCCACCTCCACGGTCACGGCGGGCGCGGGCTCCTTCACGTTCCGCGTGGGGAGCGGGCAGAATCAGACGATCGCGATCGACGCGACGACCACGCTGCAGGGACTCGCGACCAAGATCAACGGTCTCGCGGCGGGAGTGAGCGCCTCGGTGGTGAACGCCGGCACCGCCGCGAGCCCAGACTATCGGTTGCGCATCGCCAGCACGGATACCGGTGCGTCGCAGGCGCTGACCATCGTCCAGGACGACACCACGCTCGGCGTGACCGTGACGCAGCAGGCGGCGAACTCGCAGTTCACGGTGACCGGCTTCACCGATCCGCTGTCGCGCGAGCACAACACCTTCGACGACGTGATCCCGGGCGTGAGCGTGACGCTGCTCGACAGGGGCCCGGCGACCGTGACGGTCGGGACGGACACGGCGAGCGTCAACTCCAACGTGCAGTCGGTGGTCAACGCCTTCAACGACGTGATCAACTACGTCAACAGCCAGAGCCAGGTGAGGCAGGACACGACCGCGACCGACCACAGCGTCACCGCGGGGCCGCTGGCGTTCGATGGTACGGTGCGCTCCATCGTCTCCGGCCTGCATGCCGTCCTCTCGAGCGGGGTCTCGGGCTTGCAGGGCAGTTTGAGCCAGCTGAGCCAGATCGGCATCACGACCAACGAGGACGGTACGCTGGCGTTCGACACGAGCAAGCTCGACTCCGCGCTCGCCCAGGACGAGAAGTCGGTCGATCAGCTCTTCTCCGGCGGCGGCACGGTAGGTGGCGTCGCGGACCGCTTGCACGACTACCTGACGCAGATCACGGGCGTCGGCAGCCTGATCGCCATCCGCAACAAGAGCCTGACGGATCAAATCTCGTCGATCGACGACCAGCTCGCGGCCGGCCAGCAGCACATCGCCGACTACCAGGCGGGCTTGCAACAGACGTTTGCCAATCTCGAGTTGACCGTCAACACGCTGAAGTCGCAGGGCGCGTTCCTGTTGAGCTCGCTTGGCGTTGGAGGAGGGACCACGGGGTGATCGCCGCACAATCCATTGCGCACCGGTATCAGGAGACGCAGGTCGGGACGGCCGACCGCGGCCGGCTGCTGCTGCTCATGTTCGACGGTGGGCTCAAGTTCCTCGGGCAGGCTCGGGCGGGCCTCGAGGCGGGTGACCTCGTGCGCTTCGGCTACCAGCTCGGCCGCGCGCAAGCGGTGATCGTGGAGCTGCTGCAGACGCTCGATCACAAGGCTGGCGGGGAGATCGCCCGCAACCTCGACCGTCTCTATCGCTTCATGCTCGATCATCTGACCGAGGCGAACCAGCAAAAGAGCGTCGGCCACATGGATCAGGTGATCCGGTTGCTCGGGACGATCGCCGATGCCTACCGGACGATCCTCGCCCGTGGCGTGCCGGTGGTCGATGCCGCCTGAGAGCAGCGCGGATGCGGCCGGCGTGGCGATCGTGACGAACGAGACGCACGCCCAGCTCACCGCGGTCGCCGCACTGTACGGCGAGCTCGAGACGCACGTCGCGACGGGTGACTGGCGCCAGGTCGGCGCCGTGCTGCATCGTCTCGACGCGCTGCTGCCGGCGCTCGCGGGGATCGGCGCCGCGCGCCGCGTATCGGACGCCGGTGACGGTGACGAGACGCGCGCGATCGACGCGCTCATGCGCGCCGTCGTCGAGGCGCATGCGCGGGCATTGCAACGTGCCGACGCCGCTCGGCGGACGGCGGCCAGCGCGCTCGCCAGCGCGCACCAGGGCCACTCGCAGGCGGCTCGCTACCGGCCGGCGGCCGGACGCGAAGCCTTCTTCCAGTCGCGGACCGTCTGAGCCGGGTGGCAGTCGCTGCCGGGTCAATCCGCTGACCCGGAGGGCGCCGCGGCACACAAATCCGCCACGGCCGCGGATCCGTTCGCACCGGCCGGCCCGCTGCCACGTCTCCGCCTGGGCATGCTGCCTGGCATCGGGTTTGCTCCCTCTCGACGCCGGACTGGTGGAGTGGGGCGGGTTGGGGTGGACGACTGCCACCCCGCGGCATGCGGCGGGGTGGCAGTCGACTCTCGAGGTGACATGGCTGCCAACGTGGAGTGGGGCGGAGCTCGCTCGTCGACCGCAGGGAGCGGGCCGCGCGTGCTCTTTCAGGGCCGGGCCAATCTGTTCTCGCACCCGGACGACGACACCGACGTCGCGCGACGCTTGATGACGGAGCTGGCGCGGCTGCGCGCCGATGTACGCTTCTCGCCCACGCACGCCATTCCCCCGGGCACGGACGTCGTGCACGCGATCGGCCTGACGGCAGCGGAGACGCGACGGGCCGCCGAGGAGGCGGAGCGCGCTCGGGTCCCGCTCGTGGTCACCGCGCTGTACGCCGACACGGCGCGCTTCACCGCAACGGCGAACGCGGCCGTGGCGCTCTTCCGGCTCGCGATCGACCCACGTGGCGGCCAGCGCGCGGCGCTCGACCGCCAGGGCCTCGCGGCGGCGGTGGCAGCGAGCCGCAACGGCTCGCCCGCGGCCGCACCGGCCGACGGCCGCGTCGCGGCGCTGGCGCGTGTGCTCCTCTGCTGCGGCCCGTCGGAGCGTCGGCGCGTGCAGGCCGACCATCCGCTCGGCCGCGACGTGCGGGTGATCCCCTTCGGCGCCGACCCGGAGACGATCGAGCCACCCGTCGCGCCCGGCACCTTCGGCGCCATGCACGGCGTACGGGACTTCGTTCTCTGCGTCGGACGGCTGGAGACGCGGCGCAATCAGCTCATGCTGCTCGAGGCGTTGCGCGACGACAGCCGCGCGGTCGTGCTGGTCACCGGCGACTTCACCTACGAGCCGGAGTACGCGCGTCTGTGCGCGGCGTTCCGCCGGCGCGGCACGACGGTGCTCCTCGGCCACGTGCCGGCGGCGCTGCTCGAGGCGGCGGCGCGCGAGGCTGCCGTGCACTGCACGCCGAGCTGGTACGAGCTCCCCGGGCTCGCGGCGCTGGGGGCCGCGCGTCTCGGGACGCGGGTCGCGGCGTCGAGCTGGGGCGCGATCGCGGACTATCTGGACGGCACCATCGCCTACTGCGAGCCGGACGATCCCCAGAGCATCGGTCGCGCCATCGTGACCGCGCGTCGGCTCGAGCCGGAGGCCGCGGCCGAGCAGGCCCGGCAGTTCACCTGGGCGCACACCGCGCGCGAGACATTGGCGTTGTACGAGGAGATCACGCCGACGATCGGTGCCACGGCTTCGGCGGTCGCCACGCCCAGCCTGCAGCGTGCCGACGTGTACGCGGCCGTCGCGCCGGTGGCGCCGGACGTAGCGAACGGCGCGCTCGCGGCCGCGATGCGCGCCCGTGCCGCGGGGGAGTGGAGCGGGGTACTGCGCCACGCGGCCGCGGCCGCCGACGAGGGCGCCGAGCGTGTGTCGGTCGCCGAGCTGAGTGCCGTCGCGTTGACGCACCTCGGTCGGCTCGACGAGGCGGAGGCGGAGTTCGCGTCCATTCTCGGTGCCGCCGGAGGGACCGGCCGCGGCGAGACCGGACTCGGGATCATCGCGCTCAGCCGCGGTGATGACGCCGGGGCGCGCGCCTGGCTCGAGCGGGCGACGGCCATGGGAGGCGACGCCGATGCGTGGGCGGCCCTCGGGCTCTGCCTCGGGCGGCTGGCGGAGGCCGAGGAGGCGTGGCGGGCCTACGCCGAAGCGCGCCGTCACGACCCCGGCCATCGCGCGGCATTGCATGGCCTCGTGACCCTGGCCGACGCGCTCGATCGGCTCGCCGAGCTGGAGGTGCATCTGCGCGACTACCTGAGTCGGATCGGTGAGGACGCCGACGTGCGCTGCGCCCTCGCGAGCTGCCTCTTCGCCGCCGGACGGAACGACGAGAGCCGCGACGTCGCGCAGGCCGTGCTGCGCGAGGCACCGGCGCACGCGCTGACGCAGACGCTGCTCCGCACGCTCGACGGTGAGGACGGCGGCGTCGGCGCGGCGTCGCAGACGCACGGACCGCCACGCCTCGGCGAGGCGATCCCGTGATCCTGCGCGAGGAGAACCGGCGGGTTCTCGAAGCGCGCGCTCCGGCACTGCTCTCCACCATCGCCGTGGCGGAGGTGCCCGCGTCGTTCCAGCTCGGGACGACGGCCGCGGGCGCCCCGACGCTGGCGATCGGCGGCGTCCCGCTGCATCACCCGCGCGATCCGCACGGGGACGGTGTGCGCTGGGCGCGGGGCGCCGCGGAGCGTCTCGCCGCGGCGGGTGCAGTGCGTGCGGTCGTCGTCGGCCTCGGCCTCGGCTACCACGTCGAGGCGCTCGCGGAGCGCTTCGCGGGGACGATCGTCGTCGTCGAGCCGGATCCGGCGGTGTGGCGGGTGGCGCTCGCGAGCCGCGATCTCGCGGGGCTGCTCGAGCGCGTACAGATCGAGCTCGAGCCCGACCCTTCCGAGGACGCCGCGACCGGAGCGCAACGCACGCGCGTGCTCGGCTACGCGCCGTCGCTGCTGCTGCCGGGCGACGCCTACCGGCGCGCCCTCACGGCGTGGCGGGGGTCGGCGGCGCGGCTCGGCGTCCGTCTCAAGATCCTGGTCGTGTCCCCGATGTACGGCGGCTCGTGGCCGATCGCCGGCTACACGGCGCGTGCGCTCGCCGCCCTCGGGCACGAGACGGTCTTCCTCGACCTGGCGGCGTTCCACGACGGCTATCGCGCCCTCGAGCGTTTTGGGACGCGGCGCGCGCGGCGGGGCGCCCTCGAGCGCAGCTACGCCGACGTCCTCGGCGCCGGCGTCGTCGGCGCCGTCGAGGCGCACGAGCCGGACATCGTGCTCGCGCTCGCCCAGGCGCCCCTCACCCCCGCGGCGCTGCAGGAGATCGGACGGCTCGGCGCGGTGCGGGTGATGTGGTTCGTCGAGGACTTCCGTGTGCTCACGTACTGGCGCGAGGTGGCGGGCCACTACGACTACTTCTTCACGATCCAGGACGGCGAGTGCCACGACGCCCTGCGCGGCGTGAGCGGCGCGCATCTCGACTATCTTCCCTGCGCGTTCGATCCCGACGTACACCGGCCGCTCTCGCTGACAGCCGAGGAGCAGGAGGAGTACGGCGGCGACGTGGCGTTCGTCGGCGCGGGCTATCGCAATCGCCGGCTCGCGTTCCGTCGCTTCCTCGACCTCGACTTCCGCATCTGGGGCAGCGACTGGGGCGGGGCGGGCGATCTGGCGCGCGTCATCCAGCGCGACGGCGACCGCATGTCGACCGAGGAGTCGGTGCGCGTCTTCAACGCCGCCAAGGTCAACCTCAACCTGCACTCCTCGACCTACCACGACGAGATGGATCCGCGCGGCGATTTCGTGAACCCGCGCACGTTCGAGCTCGCGGGCTGCGGCGCGTTCCAGGTGACGGACGGGCGCGCGCTGTTGCCGCCGCTCTTCGACGGCGGCGAGCTGGCGATCGCGTCCTCGATCAGCGAGATGCGTGCCCTCACGGAGCACTACCTCGCGCACCCCGAGGAGCGCATCCCGATGGCGGGACGGGCGCGACGCCGTGCCCTCGCCGAGCACACCTACCGGCAGCGCTTGCAGCGTCTGCTCGCGACGGTCGTCGGACGCGAGCAGGACCGTTTCCTCGGGCGCGCCCGCACCACGACGGTTGGCGACGTGCTGCGCCAGCGGTCGGAAGGGGCGTTCGGCGAGTTCCTCGCGCAGTTTCCGCCGGCGCTGCCGTTCACGCTCGATGGGCTGGTCGCGAGCATCCCGGACCGCGAGGGCGCGCTCAGCGAGCCCGAGGCGATCTTCCTCTTCCTGCACCAGTTCGACGAGCTGTACCTGCGGGAGATCCGGGCGTGAGCGCGCGGCGCATCCTGATCGTGAACCTGACGCGCTTCGGCGATCTGCTGCAGACGGCGCCGGCCGTGGCGACCCTGCGCGTACATCATCCGGAGGCGGAGATCGCGATCCTCGCCGAGCGCAACTTCGCCGACGTGTGCGACGCGATTCCCGGCCTCGACCGCGTGATCCGCGTCGACCTCGACCGTCTCGGCGGCCTGATGCTGAAGGGCGGGGCAGCGCTGCTCGACGGCTATCGCTACGTGGAGGAGCTGTTGGAGGAGCTGCGCGGCCAGACGTACGACATGGCGCTGAACTTCTCCAGCTCGCGCATGACGGCCGTCTTCATGGGGCTGCTCGCGATCCCCGACGTGCGCGGCTGGTCGATGACGGACGACGGCCTGCGAGTGATCCATCATCCGTGGGCGCGGCTCTTCGCCAGCATGTGCCTGAACCGCCGGTTCGCCTGCTTCAACCTGGTCGACTACTACCGGGCCATGGCGGGCGGCGGCGCCGGCCGGCAGCAGCTGCGCTACGACGTCACGGAGGCGGCGCGCGCCGCGGTCGCACCGCTCCTGGCGCACGTGCCCGCTGGACGGCGCGTCGTCGCGTTCCAGCTCGGCGCCAGCCGCGAGATCCGGCAATGGCCGGCGGAGGCGTTCGTCTCGCTCGGCCGGACGCTGGCCCACAACGGCTACGAGGTGGCGCTGATCGGCGGGCGGGGCGATTGCGGCCTCGCGGCGGCGGTGGCGCGCGAGATCGGCGACGGCGTGACGGATCTCTGCGGCAAGACGAAGGTCGCCGAGCTGGGCGCGCTGCTCGATCGCGTCGATGCCCTGGTGACGGGCGATACCGGCCCGATGCACATGGCGGTGGCGGTCGGGACGCCCGTCATCGGCCTCTTCTTCGGCCCGGCCTCGCCGTTCGATACCGGTCCGTACTCCGAGGACAACGTGCTCCTGCACGCCACGGCGCCGTGCGCGCCGTGCGACCACAACGTCACGTGCCTGCAGCCCTTCTGCCGCACGGAGATCGACGCGGAGACGGTCGCGGCGGCCGTCGTGGCGCGGCTGGCGAACGATTGGACCGCGCTCGACCGTCTCGCCACCGTGACGCGGACGGCGCGCCTCTACCGTACCGGCTTCGACGGCGACGGCCGCTACGAGTGCAGCGTGCTCGGCCAGCGGCCGCCGCGTCCCGACGACGAGGTGCGGCGGGCCTACCGCGACATGTGGTGTGTGCTGCTGGACAAGGCGCGCGTTCCGAGCGGGGTCGCGACGTCGGTCGACCGCGCGCCGTTCGCGGCGCTCGAGCGACTGGCGCACGAAGGCGAGACCCTGGCGAGCGAGCTGCGAACCGCGGTCAAGCGCCGGGCGCCGATCGAGGTGATCGAGCGCTTCGGGCGCGAGGTCGAGGTGCTCGACCGGGCGATCATCGAGCAGGGTGGCATGCACCCGGACGTCGCGGTGCTGACGCAGATGTTCAAGTTCGGCAAGGAGAGCCTCGAGGGCAACGACATCGCGCTTCTCGCAGAGCTGACGCGCCGGTTGTACCACGATCTGGCACGCGGGGCGGAGACGATGACGTCGCTGCTCGGCGGCACGACGTACGCGGAGAGGGAAGACCATGCACATCTTCATCAATGAGCGGGAAGTCGGCACACTCGACGCCGTCGGCACGACGGTCGGCGAGATGATCGAGGCGCTCGGTGTCCACGTCGATCCGGACGAGATCGTGACGTCGGTCGAGCTCGACGGGGTGCGGTACAGCGCCGGCGAGGAGGATCGCTACGCACGCCGCGCGGCGGCGAGCGTCGGACGCCTCGTGCTCGGCACCACGACGCCGGCGGCCTTCGCGGCCGATATGCGCGGTGAGCTCGCCGCCGCGCTCGAGATCGTGGCCGCGAAGATCGAACGGGTGGTCGAGCTCTTTCACCGCGGCGAGGACCGTGACGCGAACACGCTGCTGGCGGCGCTGCTCGAGGAGTTGCGCCTCGCCCTCGTTCTGGAGCACCAGGTGACGATCCTCGACGGGCACACGGCTCGCGACGGCGCCGACAGCGTGGCCGCAATCGCGCCGGAGCTCCTCGCAGCGCAGGAGCAACGGGCGTGGGCGGCAGTCAGCGCCCTGCTCGACGAGCGTCTGGGCCCGGCCCTGCGGGCGTGGGCGCAGCACCAGCGGGCCCTCGCGGCGCGCTGACCCAGCCGGATCACCGCACCGGTGTCGCGTCGGCCGCCCGGCCCGCGGCCAAGTTTCTGACGGCGCGATCCGCCAAAACCCTGGCGGCCGCGCTCCCACCCACGCCCTTTTCCAGCAGACAGCGTGTCTCGGCCGTCTCCCGCGCCCGGCACAGGTGTTGCTGTGACCCGGCAAAAATTTCCCATGACCAACACCGCACGACCGCCACGGCACCCACGGGTGCCTTCCGTCCTTCGGGCCGGCTTGCTTGCCGGACTGCTGTTGGCGGGCGTGCCGGCGGCGCGGAGCGAGCCGCTCTTCGCCTCGCCGCCGCACTTCCTGCCGATGCACGACCGCCAGCAGGTGGTGTTCTTCATCAACGAGCCGGTCGTGGGCGCGCTGGCGTCGCGCGGGCAGGACGGCGTCGAGGTCGTCGTCCCGCATGCCGTCGTCGACTCGACCATCCGGGGCACGACCTTCCGTGACAATGACAGCGCCGCGGTCGGCGCGACCAGCGTCGCGCTCGAAGCCGGCGGCCGCGGCAGCGCCGCGATCCGCATCACGACGAGCGGCGCCCTCGGCGGGGTGCACGCGTATTCGGAGGACGATCCGCCACGGCTCATCGTCGACCTCCTGGCGGCGGGCACACAGCCGACGGCAGAGCCCACGCCGGCGCACCCGAAAGCGACGCCCGAGCGCAAGCCGAGCGCGGCCCCTCCCGCGCGGACGGCCTCGCCCGCGGCGCCGCATCCCACCCGCAGTCCCGCGCCGAGCGTGGCCCCGACGGCTGCGGCGGTCAGCGAGGCCGCCGTGACGACACATCCGACGGCGACGTCCCGTGCGAGCGCGACGCTGCGTCCAACGGCGACGCCGCGTCCAACGGCGACGCCACGGACATCGCCGAAGACGCAACGGTCGCCCGCCGCGATCGGCGCGCTGCGCTCGACCATCGCGGTCGCGGACGCGGGCGGGGACGGGGCCGAGCTCACCCAGGCAGCGCGCGGCGCGGACGAGGCCTTCCCGTGCACCTGGCGCCGCGTGTCCGGCGTGCCGTTCTGCGCTCCCGATCCAAAGGCGCCCGCCTACGCGATGTCGGGCGATCTGCGCGCGCTCGCGACCGCGCTCGCGCGCACGGACGACGGCTCCGGCTTGCCCGAGGTCGCGCCCGCGGACGACGATCGCGTGCGCTATCTCAATGCCGACCGCGAGTTCGTGTCGCGCATGGCGTCCGGCCACGTGCTGCCTGCCGTCGACGCGTATCGCCTGGCGTTGCGACGCGCCCCGGGGTTCTTCGACGCACGGCGCGCACGCCTGAACCTGGCGTTGGTCTATCGCACGCTCGGCTTCGCGGCCGAGCTCGGCAGCGTCGCGACCGACGCCGGCAGGGACCCGGTGCGGCCGATCATCGAGGGTCTGCGCGGCGACCTGGCACGCGAGCAGGGGCAGCTCGACCAGGCCCGCGAGGCGTACGCGCGCGCCTTCGAGGGCGGCGGAGTCGGGGCGTGTTTCGCCGCGCGCGGGCGCGCTGCGCTGGCGCTGCTCGACGGCCGGACGGCAGACGCGTCCGTCGAGCTGGATCGGCTGACGGCCCTCTGCCCGTCGGCGCTGCGGAGCGACGCGGAGACGCTGCAGATCGAGGCGCGGCGCCAGACGGCGAGCGGCGACCCGCGCGGCGCGCTGCAGACGCTGGACCGGGTGCGGCGTGGGCTCGGGCCGGGACGCGAGGGGACGGCGATCGAGGACGTGGCGGCCGCGTCAGCCGCGGCCGGCGACACCGCCGGCGCGCGGGCAGCGTACGAGCAATTGGCGCATGGCGAGTACGGTCCACGGCTCACCGAGCGCGGCATTCTCGGTCTCGCGCGTCTGGACGCGGCGAGCGGCGATACCGCGGCCGGCTTCAAGCGCCTCGAGCGGCTCTCGCCCGACACGGGCTCGGTGGAGCGCCGACGGTTCGCCACGAGCGCGCTGACGGACGCCCTCCGCCGGGGCGCGGATGAGCAGGCGGTGTCGCTCGTGCTCGAGCACGGTATCGCGACCAGCAGCCTGCCGGTCGAAGATCAGATCCGGCTGGCGCGCGCGATGCGCAAGGTGGGGTTGAACGGCGAGGCGCAGGGGCTGCTGCACGACCTCGTACGGGGCGGCAACGACAGCGGAGCGCCGGACGGTCTGTGGGAGGAGCGCGGCGCGGGCGCCCTCGCCGCGGACGAGCCGGCGCAGGCGTTGAGCATCGCCGAGGCGTGGACACGAGCCCGCGGCACGGCGACGCCGCCGGCGGCGCTCGGCCTGCGGGCGCAGGCGCTCGCGGCCAACAGCAAGCTCACCGCGCCCTACCCGACACAGCCCGCGGCCAACGGCGCGGCCTAACGGATAGAG
>DASXLI010000001.1:0-34153 GCA_036496285.1 Binatia bacterium | reverse complement strand
CGCGCCCATTTAAAGCCGTTTCTCACGACCCCCGCTTATATGCCCGTGGGCATAGCGGGTGTCAACAGAAGCATAATCGCCGCCAAGATCGCGTGGCCTCGTGGCAATGGGGCCCAGCCGTTCCTTGTCTCATTCTGGGGCACGCGCAGCGCGCGGTGGAGAAAGTGTTTGAGTGCCGGGAAGCGACGGGCCTAGCTTCCGCGGCACCCACCCCCCGAAAGGAGCTCCCCATGCGCAGCTTCATTCTGCTTCTTGCCGTCGTGTTGTTGCCGCGCGTTGCCCTGGCTGCACCCGCCGGAATCATCGGTACCCCTGACCAACGGGCCGAGCTGATCTCAAAGGACATCGGGAACGAGCGTTGGGCGATCAATCTCTCGCTCGTCCAGGACGCGCCCTTCACGATTACCGGCAACGTATTCTTCCCCGAGGGCGGCGATCCGGCGTTTGTCTATTGCACGGTGTTCCGGATCGACGGCAGCGCCGACGACATCCCCCACGCCCAGTTCCACTTCCAGTGCTTCGGGAACGGGGCGTGTCACACGCCAGGCGCATGCCCGGCCTGGACGCTGATCTCCAACGACGTCAGCCTTCCGGGGAGCTTCTTCCTGCCGAAGTAGCAGCGCGCGAGGATCAGCGCTCGCGCACGCGGCCGACGACGTGATTGCGCCAATGTGGCGCACGCATTCGAGGCTTTTCGTCGAACTCCGCGATATTTCCGTTGACCGTTCGGGTTGCCCGAAGGAGTATTCGCTCCTCATTCGCGAATCTCCCCAGCGATCCACATCCCGATCGCCCCACTGCTCTCACCAAGAGGATCAGCCCATGTCACGCTTCAATCGCGCCCTGGTCGTTTCCGTCCTCGCGCTGGCGTTCAGCTCGATGCTGTCCACAGTGGCGCATGCGACCACAAAGACGTGGGTTGGCGGATTCTCCGCGAATGATTGGTTCGACGGCAACAACTGGAATCCCGTGGGCGTCCCCGCTGCGACCGATGACGTGATCATCAATGGAACGGCGGATCTGACAGCCAGCGCTACGGTCAACAACTATACGCAAAGCGGAGCGCTGATGGGTGTGGGGACGTTGGACGTGAACGGCATGTTGACCTGGAACGGCGGATCGATGGACGGCACGGGAGCGACGAACGCCAATGGCGGATTGTCGATGCCGACCGCAGGTCTCAAGGTCATCCGTCGCCCGCTTAGCTGCAACAGTAACGCGACGTGGTCCGGCGGACAGACGCAGATGGGGAGCGGCGGCGTCCTGACGGTCGCAAGCGGCACCGTCTTCGACATTCAGCTCGACTCATCGATGCAGTATCTCGGAGGTGCGCCCCACATCGACAATGCCGGCACCTTTCAGAAGTCGGCTGGCACCGGGCTGACGGGCTTCGGTACCTCTATCGCCTTCAACAACACGGGACTCGTGAGCGTGCAAACAGGTACGCTCGAGGTTGACGGCGGAGGAACCGACACCGGGACGTACAACGCCGCCGGTGGAACCATGGTGTTCGGCGGTGGGACGCGCAATCTCGGCGCTTCGGCCAGCATCACCGGCGGGAGCGTGTCCCTGGGCGGTACGCTGAGCCACGCCGGGAGCTACAGCGCCACCACCACCACGTTCAGTGGATCCGTAACCTTCACAGGCTCCTCGGTGACCCTCTCAACCGTCACCCTTCTCGGCACCCTGGATTTGAGTACGACGGGAGGATCCGTCAGTGCCGTAAGCTGGATACAATCGGGCACGCTCACCGGAACGAGCACGTTGAACGTCACGGGGATGTTGACGTGGAATGGTGGAGCGATGGACGGTACGGGGACGACGAACGCCAACGGCGGATTGTCGATGTCGACCTCCGGGCTCAAGATCATTCGGCGCACGTTGAACTGCAACAGCAACGCAACGTGGTCGGCCGGCCAGATGCAGATGGGAATCGGTGGGGTGCTCACGATCGACAGCGGATCCGTCTTCGACATCCAGGTCGATTCGGAGATGCAGTACCTGGGCGGCGCGCCGCGCATCGACAACGCGGGAACGTTCCAGAAGTCGGCAGGTACGGGATTGACGGCCTTCCGCAACTTCATCGCGCTGAACAATGCGGGTCTCGTCAGTGCCCAAACGGGCACGCTCGAGTTCGACGGAAGCTACACGCAGACTGGCGGCGTGACGCGCCTCGACGGCGGCGCCCTGACGCTTTTTGGAGCGTGCAACATTCAAGGAGGTAGCGTGGAGGGCTCCGGGACGCTCACCGCCAACGTGAACAACAGCGGAGGCATCCTCAGTCCCGGACTGTCTCCCGGCCAACTCGCCATCACGTCGGGGTATGCTCAGGGCGCGAGCAGCGCCTACGACGTAGAGATTGGCGGGCTGACAGCCGGCACGCAATTCGACAAAACGGTCATCTCGGGTGCTGCGACCCTTGCCGGCACGCTCAACATCAGCCTCATCAACAGCTACGAGCCGAACCTCGGCGACACCTTCCAGGTCATGACTTTCGCCTCTCACACCGGAGACTTTGCGACGGTTACGGGCACCTCGATCGCTCCGGGAAAGTTCTTCCAGGAGACCATCGGACCAACGAGCGTAACGCTCGTCGTTGTAGCCGCGCTACCGACGTCCACGCCGACCGTTACGATGACAGCGACGCCGACCAGCACCGCGACGTCGACGCCCACTGCCACCGCGACACCGTCAGCGACGGTGACCTCGACACCGCCGGCGACGCCGACGCTCACTCCGACGCCGGCCCCGACTCCGGGCACCTGTGGCGCCCCGATCCCGATTCCCGCCGCCGGGGGTGTCTTCAACGGCGCCACCAGCGGTCCGAGCCAGCTCATGGGAACCTGCAATGGCAGCAACGTCTCCGCGGAGTCCGTCTATCAATGGACGCCCGACGTATCGGGCTTCGCCAAGATCTCCACCTGCGGCGGCGTCACGGACTTCTCCACGGTCCTCTACGTGCGCGACGGGAGCTGCGCCGGTGCCGAGCTCACGTGCGTGAGCAGCAGTTGCTCGACAACGGTCGGCGTGACCGCCGGCCAGCCGTACATGATCGTCGTCGACGGCGACAACGGCGCGCAAGGCGACTTCACCCTGACCGTCGACCCGCCCGGAACGGACGTCAGGCCGATCACAGGCAAGAAGCTGCTGATCAAGGACAAGGCCGACCACACCAAGCGGAAGATCATCTTCCTCTCGAAGGATCTCACCCTCGATACGACGCCGGGCGGTATCGGCATGGATCCGGTCACCTACGGCGCCGACTTCCAGGTCTTCAACGCGAACGGCGGCGGCGACACGGTCTGCCTGGCTCTGCCGAGCGCAAATTGGCAGCGCAACAGCACGGCCACGAGCTACAAGTACAAGGACACGACCTACGTGAACGGTCCCTGCAAGGTTGCGGCGTTGAAGCACGGCAAGCTCCTCAAGGTCGTGTGTCAGGCCAAGGTGCAACCGCTCGACTACTCACTCGATGAGGCGACGCAAGACGTCGTCGCCGTGCGCTTCACCAGCGGGACGATCACCTACTGCGCCAAGTTCGGCGGCCTGGTGAAGAAGGATTCCGGCACCGATCCGCCGATCACCGGCGGCAAGGGGCAGTTCTCGGCCAAGGATGCTCCTGCGCCGCTGACGTGCCCGACGGCGCCGGCACCGTGTCCGTGAGCCGGTAGCGCCCCGTCCGTCTCAGCGCTCGCGCACGCGGCCGACGGGCCGTGCCGCGGCCGTTGTCGCGCGCTGTGGACGGCCCGGCGCCGCCTCAGCGGTGGCCTTGGAGCGCCCGGGTCAGCGGACGTATCTGAACCCCTGCGTGCAGCCGCAGATTGACCCCGGTGCCCCGAACGAGGCAGAGTCCGGCGACCTCGATGATCGCGCACCTCCGCACCACCCTGCTTGCGCTCCTGGCGGTCGTGGCCGTGTCGTCGTCGGCATCGGCGGCGGTTCTCTGCGGCGCCACGGTCACAGCGGACGTCGCGCTGCAGAGCGACGCCGCCTGCGCCAGCACGGGCATCATCGTCGGGACCGATGGAATCACGATCGATCTGGGTGGCTTCACCTTGAGCGGCGACGGCGTTGCGGGACACGTCGGCATCGACGTGAACAGCCACTCCGGGGTGACGATCAAGAACGGGACGGTCAAGAGCTTCGACATCGGAGTCAAGCTGGCGCTCGGCGCCGGCTCGATCCCGGTGAAGCTCAAGCTCGCCGACCTCACGCTACGCGACAATGCGACCAAGGGTGCGATGCTGAAGGTCGCGAACTTCTCGATCACGAATTGCGTTTTCCTCCACAACGGTGACTTCGGCCTGGACCTCACGTCGGGGCGTGGAACGGTCTCGGCGAGCATGTTCGTCGACAACGCCTCTGAGGGCGCCGTCGTGGCTACAGAGGACCTCAAGATCACGAAGGTCATCGCGACGGGCAACGGCGACACGGGGCTCGCGGTGAGCGACACCATCCGGGTGGCGATTACCTCGAGCACGTTTGCGGGGAACGGCGGCGCGGGGCTGTCGCTGGACAACTTCGACGCATCGAAGGTGACGGGCAACACGAGCATCGGCAATACCAAGGAAGGGATCTTCGTCGCGTCGTCGCTCCATGTTGCGACGGACGGCGGGCCGAACGTGATCTCGGGCAACCTGGTAGCCGGCAACGGCATGGACGGTATCCATCTCCTCGACCCGTCGCAGGACACGCAGATCACGAAGAACCGCGCGATCGGCAACGCCGGCAACGGCATCTTCGTCGACTTCGATCCGCAGGCCACGCTGGTCCAGGGCAACACGGCGATCGGGAACGTCGGCGCGGGCATCGCGACCAATGAGGCCTCGACGACGGTGACCAAGAACGTCAGCAACGGCAACGGCTCCGGCTTCTCGGCGCCGAACGGTGCCGTCGACGGCGGCGGCAACACGGCGCGGGCGAACGCGGGATTCTTCGACCCCTGCTCCGCCGCGATCGCCTGCCCGCCGACGTTCGTCTCGAAGCCCGGCTCCACGACGATCACCCCGACCTGCAACATGCACGTCAGCAGCTCCATCACGCTCGGCGCCGACACGCCGATCTGCGCCGGCACGAGCGGCATCGTCGTCGACACGGGCGGCATCACGATCAACCTGAACGGCCACCGTCTGCAGGGTGACCGGGCGCCGGGCGTCTTTGGCGTCGACGTTGCAGGGAACGCGAACGTCACGATCGAGAACGGCGTCATCCGCGGCTTCGGGACCGGCGTGCGCGCGTTTGGTGCGGGGACGAAGCTCGTGAACGTCGAGGTGCGCGACAACGTCGCCGACGGCGCCGCACTCGACGGAACCGGCACGGAAACCATCAGCAAGAGCATCTTCGCCGGGAACGGGGCGACCGGTGTGACGGTGGGCGCGGACGCCATCCCGAAGGTGAGCGCCAGCTTCTTCGTCGGCAACACGACCGACGGCCTCGCGTCATCTGCCGCTGGCGGCAGCTTCGCGGGCGTCACCGCCACCCTGAATCACGGCAGCGGCGTGACGCTGGCGGCCGCGAGCGCCGGCAGCAGCGTGCAGAAGGCGCTCCTCGCGCGCAACACGGGGGCGGGCGTCTTCCTCCAGACGTCGTCGACCGGAACGGTCGCAGGGTCGACCATCATCGGCAATGCGGACGGGATCTCGTCGATCAGCGCCGGCACGCTGACGTTCAGCGGAAACGTCATCGGCGGCAACACGTTCGACGGCATCGAGGTGGCCGGTCCGTCGCATCCGAACACCGTGAAAAGCAACACCCTGATCGGCAACGCCAACGACGGTGCGAGCGTGACCCTCACCGCGTCGGCCACCACGGTCGAGAAGAACCTCGCGATCGGCAACCGTCGCGACGGTCTCGTCAGCGGCTCGCCGGCGACCTTCGCCAAGAACACCGCGGACGGCAACCTCGCGATCGGCATCGACGCATCCCAGGGAACCGACGGCGGGGGCAACAGGGCCGCCGGCAACGCGGGGTCCGCGCAGTGCCTCGGTCCCCTCGCCTGCAAGTAGCCCGCCCGGCACGCGGTTCAAGTTGGGCGTCGATGACGAGCGAGGCGAACGCGGTGATTGCAGCGTATGTCTCGGCGATGATCCGCCAATAACCCGGGGCCGGGCTCAGCGCTCGCGCACGCGGCCGACGACCGGCCGTGCCGCAGCCGTCGCGGCGCGCTGTGGACGGCCCGGCGCCGCCTCGGCGGCGGCCTTGAAGCGGCCGGCGACGCGCTCGCGCAGCGCGGTAAGCGCCTGCTCGGCGGCCTGATCCTTCGGGTTCGCCTGGACGGCGCGCTCGAAGTACGTGATCGCGGTTGCCTCGCGGCCGGCGCGGAGCGAGATCGTGCCGAGCGCGCGGAGCGCCTCCCCGTCCTCGCGCAGCACCTCGTTGGCGCGCACGAAGAACGATGCGGCGCCGTCGTAGTCGGCGCGGCCGTAGCAGGCGCGGCCGAGGCCCTTCAGCGCCGAGCCGTTCAGCGGGAAGATCTTGAGCGCCTCCTCGAGCTGGCCGAGCGCGGCTTGCGGCCGTGCCCGGCTCGACAGGTCGCGTGCCAGCCGCACCAGGTTGTCGCTCTCGGTCTGGAAATCCGGGAGCTCGACCTTCACGCGCAGGCGATGGCCGTTCAGTGCCATCGCCTTCACGGTGATCTTGGCACCGAGATAGTCGCGCAGCTCGCGGCGCATCTCCTTGTCGTCGAGGGTGTCGACGAAGAGGCGGCCGAGCTTGTCGTGCTTGTGATCGTCGAGGTGAATGAGGAGATCCAGCATTTTTTTCATGGCTATACTCGCTCGTAGGGATCGAACAGCTTCTTGTACTCGTCGAGGGCGAAGCGGTCGGTCATGCCGGCGATGTAGTCGGCGACGACGCGCGCTTTGGGCTCGCCGGTCTCGATCCTTTGGTGGATGTGGGGCGGCATCTGCTGTGGCTCTTCCATGTACGTGTGAAACAGGTCGGTCATGATCTTCTGCGCCTTCATCGCCATGCGCGTGACGCGGTAGTGGCTGTAGAGGCGCTCGAGCAGGACGCGCTTCAGGTGACGGTTGCGCTCGGCCATCTCCGGGCTGAAGCCGGCGAGGCGGATGCGGCAGCGCCGGACGTCGTCCAGGCTGCGGATGCCGTGCTCCTCGATGCGGGCGTGGACGCTCTCGATCATGTCGGTCGCGAGGCGATCGATGATGCGGCGGACGGTCTGATAGCGCTCCACGGAGAGACTCGCGCTGGGGTGCATCCGGGTCACCCAGTCGTTGGCCTCGACCCAGAGCTCGACCTCGGCCAGGTCGGCCGGCGCCAGCATCTCCGATTTCAGGCCATCGTCGATGTCGTGGCTGTTGTAGGCGATCTCGTCGGCGTAATCGACGATCTGCGCCTCGAGCACCGGCTTCACCGCGGGCTCGAATTGCTGCACCAGCGGCCGGTCGTACTCCGACGAATGTTTGACGATGCCCTCGCGGATCTCCCAGGACAGGTTCAGGCCGGGGAAGTCCGGATAGCGCTCCTCGAGTACGTCGACGATGCGCAGGCTCTGCGCGTTGTGCTCGAACCCGCCGTAGCTCTCCATCAGGCGGTTCAGGACGCGCTCCCCGGCGTGGCCGAAGGGCGTGTGCCCGAGGTCGTGCGAGAGCGCGACCGCCTCGCCGACGTCCTCGTTCAGGCCGAGCGCCCGGCAGAGCGTGCGGGTGATCTGGGCGGCCTCGATCGAGTGCGTGAGGCGCGTCCGGTAGTAGTCGCCCTCGTGGTTGACGAAGACCTGGGTCTTGTACTCGAGCCGCCGGAAGGCCGAGCTGTGCACGATGCGATCGCGATCGCGCTGGAACGGCAGCCGAAAGGTGTGCTCTGGCTCCTCGTGGACCCGTCCGCGCGTGTCGCTGGAACGGGTTGCATAGGGAGCGAGGGTTTCAGCCTCTCGGCGCTGCAGTTCCTCTCGGAGGGAGTGAAGGGACATACGGACGCCGAAGCGTCCATGATCCTACACCCCCGACCCTTCAGGCAGCAACAAAAACGGGCTGGGACGGGCCTAGGGGTTGATCAGGAAGGCTGTAGTCGGGACCCGCACGGTCTTCTGGAAAATCAGGGTCTTGACGGCCGAATCCATGGTCCCGTTGCCGTCGGCGTCGATCGAGCACGGATGCGTGCCGTCGGTGTTGATGGCGGTCGTGACGATCTTCACCCGCGCCCGCGCCCCCGGCACCAGGTCCGGCATCGAGCCGGCGAAGGTGGCGATGAAGTTGAGGGACGTCGTGCCGAGGGGAATGGCCTTCACCTGGTCGAACGTGAGGGGATTCTCGTTGCCATCGACCAGGCGGATGCGGCCCGCGATCGAGCCCGAGGTGATCGGCCCGTTGCAGGTCTGGACGATGCGCGCCGGCGGGTAGTCGGTGCCGGTGGTGGAGAGCACCTGGCGGCCGACCGTATGGTAGAGGCTCGTCCCGACCGGCCGGGCTTGCAGCTCGACGACGAGGCTCGTGAGCGTCGGCGAGGCGTGGCCGTTGAAGATCAGCGCCGACCCCGTGACCTCCGTGATCGTCTGCTCGAGGTTGTCCTGGCCCGAGGCCGAGCAGGCGGCGCAGGTAAACTGATCAATGCGGGCCTGGGCACGGAGCGCGGCGCAGGCGTGCGCCCGTCCGGCGACCCCGAGCAGGGACACGACGAGCGCGGCGGCGACCAGCAACGAGCGCGACAAGCCCGACGAGCTCAACATGGTGGGCCTCGCTGGCAAGAAAAATGCCATGCGGCGTGACGCATGGAGCCATGCCGGTCGCCTCGCCGCGGAGCGATGAATGCTGGCGTTTCCGGCCGATCGGCGACGCCTGCGCTGTGTCGACGACGAATCGCAACCGGTCGCGAAAGTGCATGGGTCGTGCATGCGCGCGGGCTCCATCATGGCGAGGTGCCCCCTCATAGCAGGTAGTGTGAGAAATGCACGCGCTGGACGTCTGACACCTCATATGGCCTGTGCTACGCACCCCCGGATGGGGACGGGACGAGCGCGGCGGGCGGTCGGGTACCTTCTCGCGGCCGTCCTCTGCGTCGCGGCGGCCCGGGCAGCGGCCGAGGAGCCCTTCGAGCGCGGCCGCATCCCGCACCGCGACGGCAGCGGCCGTGCGACGATCGTCGAGGTGCAGCCGGGGGTGCCGGGTGGCAAGGAGCTCGTTCGCGACGACGACGACCGGCCCGCGCCGAAGCGGGGCGAGATCAGCCTCCCCTCGCCCACGCCCCCGTCCACCCCGACCGCCGCGGCGACGCCGCGGCGCTACTGAGCGGGACGCCTACTCGAAGACGGCGTAGTTGAGCGCCCGATCGAGGTTCGCGTCGAAGACCTCGAGCACGCGGTCGAGCGACGAGGCCGCGAGGCCGAGCTGCGACCAGGCCGCCGGATCGATGCAGCCGATGCGCGTGTCGCCGCCGTTGCCGTAGCCGAGTGCCCGGACCAGCACGTTCGCGATGTGGACGATGGCGGTCTCGTCGTGCGCCGTGCGGGCGCGCGCCGGGTTGTGATGGAACGTGATCGGCTCGGCGAGCGTCGGGGGGAAGCGCCAGCGCTCCATGATCCAGCCGGCGATCTCCGCGTGGTCGGTGCCGAGCAGCTCGTGCTCGACCGAGCGGAAGCTCCGGTCCTCGGCCGTGGCGCGGGTCACGATGTGCTCGAAGACGTCGGGCATCTCCTTGTAGAGGACGACCTTGCCGAGGTCGTGCAGCAGGCCGGCGGCCGCGAGCTCCTCCGGATTGCCGCGTTTGGTGACGCGCGAGAGCGCGCTCGCCGCGGCGGCACAGCCCACCGAGTGCTCGAAGAAGCCGCGCAGCCGCACGGCGCGCGGATCGAAGACGCTCGCGGACAGCACGATGCTGCGCGTGACCGTGGAGCCGAGCGTGAGCAGCGCCTCGCGCACGCGGCTGATGCTGGCGCCGCTCCCGTAGAAGGCGGAGTTGGCGATGCGCAGGATCTGCGACGTCAGCGCCTGGTCGACCTCGATCAGCTCGGCGATGTGGTCGAAGTCGACGGCGGGATCCTCGAGCGCCGCGGCGACGCGCTCGAAGAGGCGCGGCAGGGTCGGCACGGCGCGCAGGCGGGCGACGCGCAGCTTGAGCGTCGACTCGTCGATCGGATGCCGTGGGTGGGCGGAGGCGGATGCCGGCATCGCCCTACTCCGTCGGCTCGCCGATCCGCTCCTGCTCGAGCCGGACCGTGCGCTTGCACAGGTGGCGGGTGATTGCGGCGCGCAGCGCGATCATCGCCTCGTTGGTCGGCTCGCGATCGAGCCGGCGCTCGAGCTCGCGCAGCCGCTCGTCGAGCGCCTGCGCCCGCTCCCAGCTCGCGACGCTGTCGTTGTCGACGACGAGGACGGTCTGGATGGCCAGGCGGCGGAGCGCGCGGACGACGGTCGCCGTGAGTGCCGACCCCGCGCCGGCGACGAGCCGCCCCTCGGCATCGGAGATCGGGTGCGCGAGACGCATCGTCTCGTTCACGAACTCGAGGGGTACGCGCACGGACACGACCGGGTATCGGCCGGGCGCCGGCCAAACTTGAGGCACGGGCTGACGTGCGAAGTGTCGTGCGGCCTCAGACCTCGATCTGTGCGCCCAGCTCGACGACCTCGTTCGGCGGGATGCCGAAGAACTCCGTCGGCGAGCGGGCGTTGCGCGCGAGGAACATGAAGAGCACGCGCCGCCAGCGCGGCAGGTCGGAGCGCCCGGTCGCGACGAACGTCTCGCGCCCGAGGAAGTAGCTCGTCCGGCCGCGGAAGGTCTCGAGCCCGTGCCGCGCGGCGCAGCGCATGATCTCGGGCACGTCCGGCGTCTCCATGAAGCCGTAGCTCGCGACCACCCGCCAGAAGCCGGCCGCCATCTGTACGACCGAGACGCGCTCCTCCGCGGGCACCACCGGCTCGTTCGAGGTGAGGATGGTGAGGATGATCACCTGCTCGTGCAGCACCTGGTTGTGCTTCAACTGGTGCAGGAGCGCGAGCGGCGTGCCTTCCGGGTCCTGCGTCATGAAGACCGCGGTCCCCTTCACCCGCACCGGCTTCTGCAGCTTCAGGCTCGCGAAGAAGTCGTCGAAGCGGA
Source organism: Binatia bacterium (assembly GCA_036496285.1). Taxonomy (GTDB): domain Bacteria; phylum Desulfobacterota; class Binatia; order UTPRO1; family UTPRO1; genus DP-19. The sequence goes on along the minus strand of DASXLI010000001.1, from coordinate 23,104 downwards.
TGCGGACCTTGGCGAGCTCGCGGAAGCGCCAGCGCGCCCCCATGCGCCACGTCGTCATCACGCTGAACACGCCGAGGGCGGCGACCATCGGGAACCAGCCACCGTGGAAGAGCTTCGCGAGGTTGGCGCTGAGGAACGCGAGGTCGACGAGGAGGAAGAGGCCGACGAGCGCGCCGGCCCGCAGGCGCGACCAGTTCCAGCGCCGGCGGGCGACGGCGTAGAAGAGTACCGACGTGATGCTCATGGTGCCGGTCACCGCGATGCCGTAGGCGGCCGCGAGGCGCGACGAGCTGCCCGCGACGACGACGACCGCGATGCAGGCGAAGGCCAGCATCCCGTTCACGGACGGGACGTAGATCTGCCCCTCGGTGCTCGCCGAGGTGTGGACGATGTTCACGCGCGGCACGAACCCGAGCTGCACTGCCTGCTGCGTCAACGAGAACGCGCCGGAGATGAGCGCCTGCGAGGCGACGACAGTGGCGATCGTCGCGATGATGATCATCGGGATCACGAGCCCGCCCGGCACGAGCGAGTAGAACGGGCGCTCGGCGGCGGCGCGGCAGACGCCGTCGGCGAGGCTCGCGCCCGCCGGACAGCTCGCAAGCAGGAGCGCGCCCTGGCCGAAGTAGTTGATCAGGAGCGCCGGCATCACGACCGTGTACCAGGCCATGCGGATCGGCCGGGGGCCGAAGTGTCCCATGTCGGCGTAGAGCGCCTCGCCGCCGGTGATGCAGAGCACGACCGACCCGAGGACGAGGAAACCGTGGAAGCCGTGCGCCAGGAGGAAGCGCACCGCGTGGATGGGATCGAGCGCGGCGAACACCCCGGGGTTCGTCGCGATCCACGGCAGCGCGATGGCGGCGATGCTGACGAACCAGACGAGGGTCGCCGGGCCGAATACGGCGCCCACCCCGGCGGTGCCCCGGCGCTGCACCATGAAGAGTCCGGCCAGGATGACGACCGTGATCGGCAGCACCCAGAACTCGAGCGATGGCGCGACGACCTCGAGACCCTCGACGGCGCTCAGCACGGAGATGGCGGGCGTGATGACGCCGTCGCCGTAGAGCAGCGCCGCGCCGAAGAGCCCCCAGGTGATGAGGAACGACGTCGGGTGCTCGGCCGGCCGCAGCAGCGCCAGCAGCGCGAGGATGCCGCCCTCGCCGTGGTTGTCGGCGCGCATGATGAAGGTCAGGTACTTCACGACGATGACCAGCAGGAGCGCCCAGAAGACGAGCGACAGAACCCCGAGGACGTTGGCGCTCGACGGCGTCAGGCCGTAGTCGCCGGCGAAGCACTCCTTGATCGCGTAGAGCGGCGAGGTACCGATGTCGCCGTAGACTACGCCGAGCGCCGCGAGCCCGAGCACGGCCACGCCCGCGCGGTGTGCCCCGTGGGCTGGGACGGGTGGGCACGCTTCGGGGGGAGCGCCGGGAGCCGGAGCGGCGGTCATGCTCCTAGCCGTGTACCTGGGAACGGCTCCCCGGACAAAGGCTCCGTGGTTGACGGCGCCCGCGGCCGGCCCTAGGAGATCGGCGTGCGTACCGCGCTCCTCGTGCTCCTGCTCGCGCTCGGATCGCCGGTTGCGGCGGATTCGCTCCCACCGCGGATCGAGGCACTGGAGAGCGTCTTCGACGCCGGCACGGTTGACGCCGGCACGCTGATCCGCCACACGTTCGCGCTGCGCAACGCGGGAGGCGCCGATCTGCACGTGACGGTGCAGCCCGGCTGCGCGTGCACCATCGTCCAGGCCGACGACACGATCGCGCCGGGCGCGACCGGTACGGTCACCGCGACGCTCGATACGGTCAACTATCGGGGACGCATCGTGAAGACCGTGCGGGTCGCGAGCGACGATCCCACGAACGGCAGCATCGGTCTCGCGATGAAAGCCGACGTCATCCCCGCGCTCGCGATCACCCCGACCGACTCCCCGCTCGTGCGCGGCGCCGCCGCGGAGCTGAAGCCGGTCGAGCTGGCGCTCGCGTCGAACGACGGCCAGCCCTTCGATGTGCTGCGCGCCGACGCCGACCCGGTGCTCGCGGTCCACGTGGCGCCCGATCCGGCGGCGGCGCCGCCGAAGACGCGCTATCTGCTCTCGATCAGTGTCAAGCCCGACGCGCGGGCGGGCCGCTCCGGGCCGATCGTGACCCTCGTCACCTCCCATCCGCACGCGCCGCCGCTGACCGTGCGCATGAACCTCGACGTCACGCCGGCGGTCACCGTCGAGCCGAAGCACCTCCTCCTGCAGGCGTCATCGCCGGACGCGGTACAGCACGTGCGCATCACGAAGGCGTCGGGGCCGCTCGCGATCCAGGGCGTCGACCCGAGCGAGCCCGCGCTCGTCACGGCGATCACGACGCTGACGGCCGGCCACGCCTACGACCTCGCCGTACGCTACAGCGGCGAGCTGCTGCACGGGATCAAGCGCGATCAGGTGGTCGTGCGCACCGACGACCCGGGGCAGCCGACGATCGTCGTGTCGATCGTCGTCAAGCCGTAGCGTGCGCTAGCAGCGGGGCCTGCGCTGCCCGCGGTGGAGGCAGTGCCCAGCGAAGCGGCACCTCCGGGCCGGCCGCGTCGTCTGGGGACGGCGGTTGGCGCAGGCATGTGGGTTGCAACCGCCCCCGCGGTCACGCGCTCGCGTGTTTGAGCGCCCTTCGAGGTCGATACCGAGCCCGCCACGTGAAGACACCGGTCCGTCTCATCATCGCGGATGACCACACGCTCTTCCGCCAGGGTCTCCGGTCGTTGCTCGGCCGGCGCCCGGGGTTCGAGGTGGTCGCCGAGGTGGAGCGCGCGAGCGACCTCCTGCCGACGCTGTCGTCGGTCGCATGCGACGTGCTGCTGCTCGATCTCGATCTCGAGCGCCCGATGCTGAACGACATCGAGGCGCTCTCGCAGGTGACGCGGGTCGTGGTCGTGACGGGCAGCGACCGGATGAAGGACGGCGTAGCCGCTCTCCGCCTCGGCGCGCGCGGTGTGGTGCAGAAACGCGCGGGCATCGACACGTTGATCGAAGCGATCAGCGCCGCCGCGCAGGGTCTCGTGTGGACGCCGCCCGAGATGCAGGCGGAGCTCACCGAGCAGTGGAACGGCGGCACGGACGCGCAGCTCACCGCCCGCGAGGGCGAGATCGTCCGCTGCGTCGCGCTCGGCCTCCGCAACGCCGAGGTCGCGAAGCGGCTCTCGATCACCGAGGGCACCGTGAAGACGCACCTGAACAACGTCTTCCAGAAGCTCGGCTTCCGCGACCGGGTGGAGCTCGCGCGCTACGCTTATCGCGTCGGCCTCCTCGGCCTGCACGACTAGGCGCCCTGCCCCTCTGCTGCTTTTGCGTTCAGCGCTGCCGCCTCATTGGGCACCGTCCCTTTGCAGATTGCATTCCGGCCGTTTTTGCAGCTGGGCGCAGACTTTTCAGTGGGTTGCCTCCACCGAAAGTGATGTTTCGGGGCCCATCGAAGGGTGGAGCCCGGGCTCCCTCGAAGTGGGCATGGCCGTTGCTGTTCGATCGCCAGCGGAGATCGCCGCGATCTCCCAACGCGAATCCGGAGGTGAACAGTGAAGAAGATCCATCGTGAGCGCATCAACAAGATTGCGCGGCTGCGAGCGCGGTTGCGGGACCCTGAGTGGCGCCACTACGGCTACGTGCTGCTGGCGGGCAAGATGCTCGGCGTCGCCACCCTGATGGCGGCGATCTTCGCCGTCATGAACGTCACCGGCTCCACCGTGCGCGCGGAGGACCCGGTGCTCACCGGCAACGACATCGTCAACCCGATCAACACGGTCTGGACGCTGGTCGCCGCGTTTCTCGTCTTCGGCATGCAGGCGGGATTCACCATGCTCGAGGCGGGCTTCTGTCGCTCGCGTGAGACGGTGAACGTGCTCATGGAGTGCGTCATCGATACCTGCCTCTGCGGCATCCTCTTCTACGCCTGGGGATTCGCGTTCATGTTCGGCTCCGGCACGCCGTGGTTCGGCACCGAGTTCTTCTTCCTGCAGAACACGCCGGCAACGTACGGCACCTCGGGCGTGGCGTTCCTCGCCTTCTGGCTCTTCCAGTACGCCTTCGCCGATACCTGCTCGACGATCACCTCGGGCGCGATGATCGGCCGCACCGGCTTCTGGGGCGACATCGTGTACAGCATCGGCGTCTCCGGCTTCATCTATCCGATCTTCGGCCACTGGGCCTGGGGTCCGGACGGCTGGCTCGCGACCATGGGCAGCGACGGCAACGTGCTTCCCGGCCTCGGCATGGCCTTCCACGACTTCGCGGGCTCGACGGTCGTGCACAGCATCGGCGGCTTCGTTGCGCTCGCCGGCGCCATCGTGCTCGGACCGCGTCTCGGCCGGCGCTTCAAGCGTGACGGCGGCGCGCCGATGCTGCCGCACGATCTAACCATCGCGACGGTCGGCGGCTTCATCCTGTGGTTCGGCTGGTACGGGTTCAACCCCGGCAGCACGCTGTCGGCGATGGACTTCGCCGGCATCGGCCGCATCGCGGCCAACACCACGCTCGCGGCCTGCGCCGCCGGCCTCACGGCCATGTTCTACGCCTACCCGAAGACGAAGACCTGGGACGTGAGTTTCACGGTGAACGGCTTCCTCGCCGGTCTCGTGGCGATCACCTGTCCCTGCTACTGGGTCTCGCCGACGGGCGCGATCCTCCTCGGTGGCATCGCCGGCGTGATCGTCGTCGTCGCCGTCGACGTCCTCGAGTTCCTGCGCATCGACGATCCGATCGGCGCGGTCCCGGTGCACGGCATCTGCGGCATCTGGGGCACGCTCTCGCTCGGGCTCTTCGCGTGCGGCCAGTACGGCGCGACCGGTCCGCTGGCGGCCGACAACTCGGCGCCGCTCACCGGGCTCTTCTACGGCGGCGGCTTCACCGTGCTGACCGCCCAGATGATCGGCAGCGCCGCGATCGTGACGGCGACGTTCGTCACGAGCCTCGTCATGTTCTACGTGCTGAACGCGATCGGCATCCTGCGCGTGTCCGAGGAGGGCGAGCTCCAGGGTCTCGATCTCCACGAGCACGGTATCCCGGCCTACCCCGAGTACGCGCTCCACGCCGGCGCGACGCCGCAGGGTGCGGCAGGCTTCACCGCGGCGGTCATCGATGCACCGATGCGGATGGGCGCACGCTCGGCCATGGGCTCGATGGCCCCGCGGTCGAAGGCCTGACCCGTGAAGAAAGTCGAAGCCATCGTCCGACCATCCGTGCTCGACGCGGTCACGGAGGATCTCGGCCGCGTCGGCGTCGCCGGACTCACCGTCAGTGAGGTGAGAGGGTTCGGACGGCAGAAGGGACACACCGAGATGTACCGGGGAAGCGAGTACACCGTGGACTTCCTCCCCAAGCTGAAGATCGAGGTGTTGGTGGTGGACGAGGGACTGAGCGGCGTCGTCGACGCGATCTCCACGGGATCGCGGACGGGCAAGATCGGTGACGGCAAGATCTGGGTCACCACCGTCGACGACGTGATTCGTATCCGTACCGGCGAGCACGGGAATAGCGCGGTCTAGTCGTCCGCGCTCGCCGCACCTCCGATTCGCCGAGGCCCGCTTCCGCGCTGTTTGCGGAGGCGGGCCTCGCCTTTTCTCGGGGCCCGTGAGTAAGCTGGCCGTGCGGACCCCGCAGACCCATGGCTACCGAGGTGCTCATCGTCGGCGCGGGCCCGACGGGACTCGCGCTCGCGCTCTGGCTCGCCAGGCTCGGCGTGGCGGTCCGCATCGTCGACGAGAGCGCCGGCCCGGGTGAGACCTCGCGGGCGATCGCAGTGCACGCGCGGACGCTCGAGCTCTATGCCCAGCTCGGGATCGCCGGTGACGTCGTCGCCGGCGGCATCAAGCTCGAGCAGTTGACCCTGCGGCGCGACGGCCGGCGCGTGGCGCAGCTGCCGCTCGGCGACATCGGCGCGGGGCTGAGCCCCTTTCCCTACGTGCTCACCTACCCGCAGGATCTCCACGAGCGGCTCCTCGTCGATGCCCTGGCGCGCGTCGGCACGCAGGTCGAGCGCACGACGGAGCTGGTCGCGCTCGAGCAGGACCCCGGCGGCGTCCGTGCGACGCTTCGCACGCCGCACGGCGACGAGCAGGTACGGGCCGCGTATCTCTGCGGCTGCGACGGCGCCGGCAGCGCGACTCGGCGTCTCGTCGGCGCCGACTTCCCCGGCGGCACGTATCAGCACGTCTTCTTCGTCGCCGACGCACCGGTGCCGAGCGAGGTCGCGGCCAAGGGAGCGCAGGTCTGCGTGAGCACCCGCGACTTCTGTCTGGTGTTCCCGATCCGTGACGCCCGCACGGTGCGGCTGATCGGCTTCGCGCCGGCGGAGTGCGAGCGCGGCGACGATCTCCGCTTCGCCGACGTCGCCGAGGCGATCCGCCAGACGACCGGTCTCGGCATCGAGACCGTGAACTGGTTCTCGAGCTACCGGGTGCATCACCGCGTCGCGGCGCACTTCCGCTTCGGGCGTGCCTTCCTCCTGGGCGACGCCGGGCACATCCACAGCCCGGTCGGCGGCCAGGGGATGAACACCGGCATCGGCGACGCGGCGAACCTCGGCTGGAAGCTCGCGGCGGTCGTGCAGGGGCGCGGCTCGGCCGACTTGCTCGATACCTACGAGCCCGAGCGCATCGCCTTCGCACGGACGCTCGTCGCGACCACGGATCGCTTCTTCCGCCTGGTCGCGAGCCGCGGCGTCCTCGGCGAGCTATTCCGCGCGCGCGTCGTACCGCTGCTGCTGCCGCTGCTGATACGCATCCCGGGCGCGCCGCGCTTCGCCTTCCGCGGCGTTTCGCAGACGGAGATCCGGTATCGGGAGAGCGCGCTCAGCGCCGGGGCCGCGGGTCGGGTGCGGGGCGGCGACCGCCTCCCATGGGTGCCGCACGACGGCGGCGACAACTTCGCACCGCTTGCGGCGCTCGATTGGCAGGTGCACGTCTACGGCCATGCCGGCGCGCGCGTCCGCGCCGCGAGCGACGCGCGTGGCATCGCCCTGCACGAGCTGCCGTGGAGCGAGCGGGCGGCGGACGCCGGGCTCGCGCAGGATGCGCCCTACCTCGTCCGGCCGGACGGCTACGTCGCGCTCGCCGCCGCGCCGGACGACGGTGCGGCGCTCGCCGCCCATCTCGCGCGCTTCGCGGTCCTGCCGCGGCCGCACGCGGCGGGGGCCGCGTGATCCTCGCGCCCGGCGCCGTGCACGTCTGGTACCTCGAGACGGAGCGGCTGCCGCTGCCGACGACGCTGCACAACTGCCGCCTCCTCCTGTCGCCGGCCGAGCTCGACCGCTGGCAGCGCTTCGGCACGTGGCGCGGCCGGCGCGAGCACCTGCTGACCCGCGAGCTCGTGCGCACGACGCTCTCGCGCTACGCCGACGTCGACCCGCGTGCGTGGCGCTTCCGGGTCGGCCCGACCGGCCGGCCCGAGATCGACCCGACGGTGGGCGATCTGGCGCTCCGCTTCAACGTCTCGCACACGGCGGGTCTCGTCGTTTGCGCGGTTGCGCGCGAGCGCGCGGTCGGTGTCGACGTGGAGTGCTGGGACCGGCGGCACCGGGCGGAGGCCCTGGCCGAGCGCTATTTCTCGCCCGAGGAGGCGGCGGCCGTGCGCGCCGCCGCTCCGGACGCGCACAATGCCGTCTTCGTCCGGCTCTGGACGTTGAAGGAGGCGTACGTGAAGGCACGCGCGGCGGCGCTCGCGACGGCGCTCCGCGATGCCGCCTTCACCATCGAGCCCGGGGGCGCCGTCCGGGCGCGCTTCGCGGCCCGGACGGGCGACGACCCGGAACGCTGGCACTTCGCTCTCCTTGCGCCGACGCCGCGCCACTGCCTCGCCCTCGCGGCCCGCACGGCGCCCGCCGAGGCTGCGCTTGCCATTGCCATCAGGAACGCGAGAATCGACGGACAGCATGCCCACGATCCCGACCGCCGCTGAGTTTCGCGCCGCAGGTCTCTATGACCCGGACGCGCCGGACGCCGCCGACCGCCTGGCCCTACTCGAGTGGGTGGCCGCGCAAGGCATCTCGCTCGAGCAGATGGCGGTCAACCGCAACGACCGCTCGCTGATCACGTTGCCGGGCGACCTGGCGATCCGCCCGGGCCTGCGCGTGACGCTGGCCGAGGCGGCCAAGCGAGCCGGCATCGCGCCGGAGCTGCTGCAGCGGGCACGCGTGGCCTCCGGCCTCATGCCGGCCGCGCCGGACGTGCCCGAGTTCACCGAGGCCGACATCGTCGGCTTCCAGAGCTTTGCCGCGACGGCGGCGTTCTTCGGGACGTCGGCGCTGCTGCAGTTCAGCCGCGTGCTCGGCGCCTCGGTGGCGCGCATCGCGGAAGCGGCGATCGCGCTCTTCATTGCCAACGTGGAGCTGCCCGGGCGTGAGCTGCACGCGTCGTCGGTGGCGCTGGCGCAGGCGAATCTCAACGCCTCGCAGGCGATCGGCGTGATCCCACAGACGATCGAGTGCTTCCTGCGCGCCCACGTCGAGGCGGCGGTACGCCGCCAGCGCATCGTGCGCGGCGAGGAGCGCGGCGATCTCGTGGGCGTGACGGTCGGCTTCGTGGACCTCGTCGGCTTCACGCCGCTCGCGCGGCGGCTCTCCGTCACCGAGCTCGGCGCGCTGGTCGAGCGCTTCGAGGGGCTCGCGAACGACGTCGTGGCGTCGCGCACGGGCCGCCTCGTGAAGCACGTCGGCGATGCGGTGATGTTCGTCGCCCCGCGCGCCGACGCCGCGTGCGACATCGCGCTCACGCTGATGGAGCAGTTCGCCGACGACGACATCGTGCGGCCGCGCGGTGGCCTCGCGGCCGGCGACGTGCTGATGCGAAACGGCGACTACTACGGTCCGGTCGTGAACCTGGCCTCCCGCGTCGGCGACCTCGCCGTGCCGCGCGAGATCCTCGTCACCCCGGCCGTCGTCGACGGTGCGCGCGGCGCGCCGTTCGCCTTCGAGCCGGCCGGGAAGCGCATGCTGAAGGGCGTCGATGAGCCGCAGCCGGTGTTCGTCGCGTCGCGCGCGCCGGCCGAACCTTGACATGTCCGCGCAATGCGGGCATCAGGTCGTCCGTTCGCCGAAAGGGCTGACAAGGGAAGCCGGTGAGAATCCGGCGCGGCTCCCGCCACTGTAAGTCGGAACGAACGCGCAACCTAAGCCACTGTCCCACGTGGATGGGAAGGCAGCGCAAGTAGGCCGCCGACGAGCCAGGAGACCTAGCCCTCGAGGCTTTCTCTCAACGTCCTCCGGGTAGAGGGGGCGCGAGGGCAGCACGCTCAAGACGATTGCCGACCTCTCGGTCTCTCCACCCCTGAGGCCCAACACCGGCGCTGCGGGATGCACGCCGACGGAGGGTATCATGGGCATTCGCGGCTGGATTCTCACGATTGCAGGCATGACGTTGGCGGTGCTGCGGCCGGCGCTCGGCGCGGCGGCCCTCGTCGCGCAGCCGGGTTACGTGGTGGGGGCGATCCCGCTGCCCGGGGTTGCCAACGGCGACGTGGCCGTCGCCGGTACGAGCATCTTCACCGGCCAAGGGTCGTTCGGGGCGAACGGCGAGTCGATCATCCGGGTCGACGCCGACGGCACCGTGACCACGGTCGTCACCGGACTGAACGCGATCGGCGGTATCGCGTACGACGCGGCCAACGACCGGCTGATCTTCAGCGACAACGGCGGCGAGCTCACGGGCGCCACGACCGGCGACACGATCTTCGGCCTCAGCACGCCGCGTACCGCGGCGGGACCGGTCGCCGCCTCGGGTCTCACGATGGCGCCCGCCGGCTCGATTCCCTTCGCGCAGGCGGTGCTGCCCCTTCCGAGCGGCAGCGTGCTGGTCGGTGATGCCGCCGGCGGGGGTGCCGGCCGCATCGTGAAGGTCACCGCGTTTGTCGGGAGCAATGTCGTCACCGGCCTCGACTACACCTCCGGCCTCGCGCTTACATCGGCAAACGTGCTGCTCGTCGGCGACGTCGACTCGACGACCTTCGTGGGCAGCGTCAGCAAGTACGACCTGACCGGCATGTCGCAAGGATCGCTCGCGAGCGGCCTCTCGGGTGCCTACGACATGGCCCTCGACGGAGCCGGCAACCTGCTCCTGAGCGGCACCTTCATCGACGACTTCTCGAGCTCGACCATCGTCTCGATCACGCCGGGCGGCGCCGTGAGCCAGCTCGCCTCCGGGTTCGCCTTCTCGACCGGCCTCGACATCGACCGGCTGACCGGCGAGGTGCTCGTCGTCGACAGCGGTGCGTTGCAGATCGACACACTCACGCCGGTGAACGGCCTGACGCCCGGCGGCAAGGGCCGCAAGGAGTGCCAGGTCGAGGCGTGGGGCGGCGCGCCCGACCGCGCGAAGAACGGCACCCCGAAGACGCGCTGGACCTGCACGGACGGCGCGGCGTGCGACCGCGACGGGACGGTGAACGGCAGCTGCAGCGTGCTCGTCGGCGGCTGCTTCAGCATCACCGACGCGCGCACGCCGACCTGCATCTCCGCGCCGGTCGATTCGGCGGTCGTCTCGAGCCACCAGATCGTCCCCGCGTTGTCAAATCTACAGAACGCGATCGACGCCGTGTTGCCCAGCACGGGCGCCGTCTGCAGCGCCGGGGTGCCGATCTCGGTCGCCGCCAACGGCAAGACGATCTCGATCAGCCTCGACGGAACGCACGCTGGCAAGCGTGCCGACAAGGACACGCTCAAGCTGCGCTGCCTGCCCCCCGGTGCGTAGCGACGCCGTGTCCGCGAGCGCGAGCGGCCTCCGGCCGTGCGCGCTCGCCGCTGTGCTCTGCCTCTGCTGGCTCGCGCGCACGAGCTCGGCTTCGGCCGATCCCTGCGCCGACGCGGTCACCAACTTCACGGCCGGAACGAACGGCGGCTTCCAGTCCGACCTGCTGCCGAACATCGCGCTCGGCGTGCCTTTCGGCGGCGGCCTCACGTCACAGTCGACGGATGTCGTCTCGCTCGGCGACGGGGGCTCCATCACGCTCGCGTTCGAGGACAATGTCATCGTCGACGGGCCGGGCCCGGACTTCACCGTCTTCGAGAACGCCTTCCGGGTGCCGAACTCCGGCGTCTTCATCGAGGTCGGTATCGTGTCGGCGAGCGCGGACGGCGTGCACTTCTTCACGTTCCCCAACAATCCGACCACCTTTGCCGGCTTCGCGGGCGTGACGCCCGTGCTCAGCAATCCCGACAACGGCATCGACCCGCGCGATCCGAGCGTCTCGGGCGGCGACAGCTTCGACCTCGCTACGATCGGCCTCAGCACGGCGCGCTTCGTGCGCATCACCGACCCGGGTGCGAGCGTCCCCGATCCCGGCAGCGCGTTCCCGACCCCGGGCGTCGGCAAGTCGGGCTTCGACCTCGACGCGATCGTCGCTGTCCACTCGACCGACACCTGCGCGCAGTGCTGCGACGCCGACGGCAACGGCACCCTGGCGCCCAACGACGTGCTCCTCCTCCTGCGGGAGGTGTCGCAGCTGCCGAACGCGATCAACCTGTGCGGCACGGCGCCGTGCAAGGGCGTCTACTGCGGCGACGCCAACCGCGACCGTGCGCTCACCGCGGCCGACGTTCTGCTCTGCCTGCGTGCGGTCTCCGGGCTCTCGACGCCGATTGCGCTCTGCGCCACCGGGGACTGCGACTTCCCTCCGTGAGACGGGCGCTTCCCATGCTGCTTCTTGCGGCCGCGACGTGGCTACCGGCGCCGGCCCGGGCCGACGACCCGTTGCTCGGGACGATCGACGTGCGTGCGCCGCGTGCCGAGAACCAGACCTCGGACACGACGGCGGCGACGACCGTCGTGCCGATCACCACCCAGCCGGCGGAGGGGAAGACCCTCGCCGACGTGTTGGACGACCAGGTCGGTGTGCAGGTGCGGCGCTTCGGCGGGCTCGGCGACTTCTCCACCATCTCGATCCGCGGCAGCAGTCCGGGCCAGGTCGGCTTCTTCCTCGACGGCATCCCGCTGACGCGCGCGCGTAGCGACACCGTCAATCTCTCCGACCTGCCGCTCGACGAGCTCGAGCGCGTCGAGATCTACCGCGGCACGTCGCCCCTCGCCTTCTCGGCGTCGGCGCTCGCCGGCGTCGTGAACCTGGTCACGCGCGAGCCGACGGACACGCCGCAGGTGAGCCTCCTCGGCGGCGGCGGCTCGTTCGGCACGCGCAAGGCCGTCCTGACCGTCTCCGACAAGCACGGGCCGTGGAGCGGGCTCCTGACCGCGACGTATCTCGGCTCCGAGGGGAACTTCTCCTTCCACGACGACAACGGCACGCCGCTCAATCCCTCCGACGACGAGACCACGGACCGCAAGAACAACGCCTTCGACGCGGGCGAGGTCCTGGCCAAGGTGCGGTACAGCTGCGCCAACGGCGCCACCCTCACGGGCGTGCAGAACGTCTACCTGAACCACCAGGGTGTGCCCGGCATCGGCGCCTTCCAGTCGGACGACGCCTCGCTGCGCGACATCCGCAGCCTCACGTATCTGCGCCTCGAGGGTCATCCGTTCGGCAAGGCGAATCTCGACGGCGGCACGACCGGCTACTACGTGTACGAGCGCGAGCAGTTTCGCGACGTGAAGGGTCAGATCGGCCTCGGCAGCGTCGCGACCCGCAACCAGACCGACACCGCCGGCCTCGACAACCAGATGGTCGCCCATCTCGGCAGCCACGACGTCGAGGGCCGGCTCGACGTCGGCGGCGAGGTCTTTCATCCGGTGGACGAGCTCGCCTCGGATCCGACCGGTCCCGATCAGTCACGGGTGCGCTTCGACATCGCCGTCGGCGACACGTTCGCGCTCCTCGACGAGCGGTTCCTGGTGCAGCCGTCGTTCCGCTACGAGCACCTGCACGACGACTTCGGCGGGACCGTCGGTCCGGGCGGGCTCGTCGACAATCACGCGCAAGGCGGCGACATCGACCTCGTCACCCCGCGTCTCGGCCTGCGCTTCGACTGGACGCCGCATCTCGCGTTCCGCGGCAACGCCGGGCGCTATGCGCGCGCGCCGACGTTCACCGAGCTCTTCGGCAATCGCGGCTCGATCATCGGCAACCCCGAGCTCGATCCCGAGAAGGGCGTCAACGCCGACATGGGCATCGCGTTCACGCACGACGGCATCGGCCCGATCAGCCACGTGCGCGCCGAGGCGAACGGGTTCGTCTCCTTCGTCGACGACCTGATCGTGCTGGTGCAGAACTCGCAGCGCACCGCGGTGCCGCGCAACGTCGCGAGCGCGCGGGTGCTCGGCACGGAGGCGACGCTCGCGCTCGACGCCTTCGAGCGCGTGCACTTCTCCCTCAACTACACGTTCCAGGACGCGCGCGACGAGAGCGGCATACCGGCCCGCGACGGCAATCACCTGCCTGGCCGGCCGGAGCACTCCCTCTACGCGCGCACCGAGTATCACCTCGGCCCGGCGCAGCTCTTCTACGAGCTCGACTTCCTCGCCTCGAACTTCCTCGACCAGGCCAACTTCCGCGAGGTCGACAGCCGGACGGTGCACACGATCGGCGTGACGAGCCGGCTCCCCTGGCCGGCGTTCGAGGTGAGCCTCGAGCTGCGCAACCTCACCGACAACCAGATCGAGGACATCGGGGGTTTCCCCCTCCCCGGACGCTCCGTGTTCGGCAGCATCCGCTGGCGCTGGCAGGGGGCCGCCCCACAGGAGCGTACATGAGGTCATCCGTTCGAGGACGGCGCGTCGTCGCGGCCGCGCTGCTCGCGGTCGCCGTGGCGAGCTGCGGCGGCGGGGGCGGTGGAGGCGGCGGCTCGAGCACGCCGCCGCCGAGCAGCGAGGGCGCGAGCGTCTTCGTCGTGACGACGGACTTCGACACCGGCAGCTACTCGCTCTTCCCGGTCGGCCATCCCGAGCAGGTGGCGCGTAGCCTCGGCAACGTGCACAGCGACGCCGTCGCCCGCACGCACGGCGGCATCGTCTACGTCGTGAACCGTCTCGGCGGCGACAACATCCAGGCCATCGACCCGGCGCAGGGTTGGACCACCGTCTGGCAGTGCTCGGTCGGTAACGGCACGAACCCGCACGACATCCTCGTGGTGGCGCCGACCAAGGCGTACGTGACGTTGTACGAGCGTGCGCAGCTCGCGATCGTCGATCCCTCGGTCGGGCCGAGTTGCGACGGCTTCCTGCGCGGCAGCATCGATCTCTCACCGCTCGCCGACGCCGACGGCATCCCCGAGATGGACCAGATGGCGCTGGTCGGCGACCGCCTCTACGTGAGCCTCGAGCGGCTCAACCGCCGGAACTTCTTCCAGCCGACCGACGCGAGCGTGCTCGCGGTGATCGACACCACGAGTGACACGCTCGTCGACGTCGACCCCTCGACGGCGGCGATCGACGGCATCCGCCTCGCCGGCACGAACCCGTTCACCGAGTCGCAAGGGCTCACCGTCGATGCCGCGACCGGCGACATCCTCACGAGCTCGGTCGGCAGCTTCGGCACGATCGGCGACGGCGGCATCGAGCGCGTGGACACGAGCACGAACCGCTCGGCGGGCTTCATCGTCACCGAGAGCGACCTCGGCGCCAACATCACCGACTTCGTCCTGCTCGACGCCCATCAGGCATACGCGCTGCTGCTCGACCTGAACTCGATCAACCGCCTCGTGCGCTTCGACCCGACCACGCGTACGATCACGGCGACCTTGCTCTCGTCGTCGGAGTTCCTCGTCGATATCGCGCTCGAGCCGAGCCGGCGCGAGCTCTACGTGACCGATCGGACGCTGAAGAGCCCGGGCATCCGCATCTTCAGCACGAGCGACGACCGCGAGGTCGCGGGCTCGCCGGTGGACACCGGCCTGCCGCCCTTCGACATCACGTTCGTCGGCGAGGACGTGCCGGCGCCGCCCCCGCCGATCGTCGTCCCGAAGGGCTTCTTCGTCGGCACCACCACCGAGGGTGAGCCGATCTCGTTGCAGACCGGGAGCATCGACGTGGTCTATCTCGTGTGCGGGGGCCACACGGTGCGCGCCGACGCCGGCGGCACCGTCGCCTCCAACGGCAGCTTCGCGGTGACGGTGGACGGGGTCTCGATCGCCGGACAGTTCGACGCGCAGGGCGGCGTCGCGGGTACGCTCGCCGGCAGCGGGTGCTCCGCCGATTTCACCGCGACCTTCCGCCCCGGCGCCGCCGACAGCGACGGCGACGGCATCCCGGACGTCGTCGATCCCGAGCCGGCGCCGGCGGTCTGCGGCAACGGCGTGCACGAGAGCGGCGAGGCGTGCGACGGCAGCGCCGACGGCTGCGCCGCCGGCGAGCAGTGCACGGCGGCGTGCACCTGCGCTGCTGTGTCGCCGACGTGCGGCAACGGCGTCGTCGAGAGCGGCGAGGAGTGTGACGGCTCCAACGACGCGTGCGGCGCGAATGGGGTGTGCGTGCAATGCCACTGCGCGCTGATCGGCGACCCCACGCCGTCGCCGTCCCCGACGCCGGCGCCGGTCGCGTGCACGAGTGACACCGTGACGATCGATCTCGCCGCGTCGCAGGCGGTCGGCGCCGCTACGCTCCTCCTCGATTATCCACAAGATACCGTCGACCTCCCCGGCAGCGGCGACGCGGTGAGCGTGAAAGAGCGCATCACCGTCCTCACGAGCGCCTCCCTCTTCGCCAACGGAGAGCCGAACGATCAGGACGACCGCCTGCGCTTCACCCTGATCTCCGTGGACGGCATCCCGGCGGGTCCGCTCTTCGCCGTGCGCTTCGACTGCCTCGGCACGCCGCCCGCGGCGCGTGCCTTCAGCTGCACCGTGTCCGACGCCGTTGCCGCCGACGGCGTCACCCCGGTGTCCGACGCGACGTGCAGCCTGCACGTCCGGAGCGAATGATGCGCCTCCTCGTCCTGCTGTTGTGCGTCGTGTTCCTGATGCTGGGCAGCGTCCCGCCCGCCGGCGCCGCCGATCCGATCCTGGCGTGCCAGCGCGCACTGCTGGCGGGATCGCAGAAGCTGGCGCACGCCACCTTGGCGGCGACCGCGGGCTGCGAGGCACGCAAGCGCTCGGGCAAGCTGCCCGTCGATACCGACTGCGCCAACGAGGCGGCGACCGTGGCGGCCCGGACTAAGGCGGGCGCCGATCTCGCGAAGGCGCTCGCGAAGCGCTGCGGCGGCGCCGACCACGCCTGCGGCACCGGTGACGACCTCGCGGTCGCGACGCTCGGCTGGCCGGGGACGTGTCCGGGCTTCGAGGGCGCGGCCTGTGCGGCGGCGGTCGGCGACTGCGCCGCCATGGCGACGTGCGAGAGCTGCGTCGACGGGGCCGCCACGGACCGCACGCGGACGCTTCTCTTCGACAGCCTCCTGCCGTCCGACCCGAAGCTGCAGAAGGCGCTCCGCAAGTGCCAGTCGACGATCGGCAAGGAGGGCGCAAAGCTGCTCGACGCAGACTGGAAGGCGCTGGCGAAGTGCTGGGACACGCGCCTCGCGGGCAAGCACGCGAACCCCTGTCCCGATCCGGGCGACGGCAAGGCGGCAAAAGCGCTCGCCGACGCGGCGGCGGCAGCGCAGACGAAGATCTGCAAGGCCTGCGGCGGCAAGGACGGCACGTGCGACGGCGTGGACGACATCGCGGTCGCGGCGATCGGCGTGGCGCCGACGTGCCCGAACGTCGGCGCCTGCGGCGGCCCGATTGCGACCGCCGGCGACCTCGCCGCGTGTCTGGCGTGCACGAGCGCCGAGCGCGCCGGCTGCGCCGCGGCGCTCGCCGCGCCGAGCGTCGCCGCCTACCCGCCCGGCTGTGCCGTACCGCAGCCGACGTCGACGGCCACTCCGGGCCCGGCGCCGACGGCGACGCCCTCCCCGGCCAGCACACCGCTGACGGTCGGCTGCCCGGTCGGATCGCCCGGCAGCGCCGAGACGAGCGTCACGATCAGCCTCGACAGCGCGAGCGTAGTCGGCGCCGCGAGCTTGCTCCTCGACTACCCGCCCGACCGGGTGCGCCTGCCGTCGATCGGCGGCGGCACCGACGTGCGCGCGCGGGTGACCGACCTGACCAGCGGCAATCTGTTCGACAAGGGCGAGCCGAACAACCAGGACAGCAACAGCGACCACGAGGCCGATCGCCTGCGCCTCACCCTGATCGCGACGAGCGGCGTGAGCGGTACGATCCTGCGCGTCGACTTCGACCGCTGCGACGGCGCGTCGCCGACCGCGGCCGCGGACTACAGCTGCACGGTGGAGCCGGGATCGGCGGTGGCCCCGGACGGCGTCACCCCCATTCCCGCGGCGGCCTGCCACGTGGGCGTCTCGCCCTGACGCAGGCGCGCGGCGCTTGTGTCTTGCGGCGTCGAATGCGAAACAGCCGCTCCGTGTCGCGATCCACCTTGCTCGCCGGGGCCGTTCTCGCGGCGCTCGCGCACGTCGCTCCGGTGTTCGCCGAGCCGATCGGCGTCCTCGTGCTGAAGGAGCACGGCGTCGGCAGCCCGACCCTGGCACAGCCCTACGTCGACAAGTTCGTTGGCATGGCGGCGAGGCTGAATGGTTGGGACGACGGCGCCAGGGGCCTCTACGTCACCACCCGGCCCGCGGCCGAGGCGTTCATCCAGTCCGACAAGCCGCACTACGGGATCTTCTCGCTCGCGGCCCTCCTGGCCCTGCGTACGAAGCACCAGCTCGCGATCATCGGCCGCGTCGGCTCGCGCCTGGTCGGCGGCCAGCAGTACTTCGTCGTGAGCAAGGAGGCGACCGACCTCGCCGGGTGCAAGGGCGCGAAGCTCGCGAGCGACCACACGGACGACGCGCGCTTCGTCGAGCGGATCGTCGCGCGCGGCGCTTTCGTCCTCGGCGACTTCCAGATCGTGCAGAACCAGCGCCCGCTGCAGAGCACGAAGCAGCTCCTCGCCGGCGAGGTGCGCTGCGCGCTCATCGACGATGCGCAGCGGAGCGAGCTGCCGCATCTCGAGGGCGGCGGCGACGTGCACGTCGTGTGGGAGAGCGCGACGCTTCCGGCCCTCACCCTCGCGGCATTTCCAACGGCGTCGGAGGACGAGCGCAAGAAGTTCCGCGAGAGCCTGCGGACGGTGTGCGAGGGCGAGGGCAAGAGCGCCTGCGCCGAGGTCGGTATCTCGTCGCTCGAGGCGGCGTCGCCGGCCGACTATGCCGATCTCGTCGCGCGCTATGGCGGCTGATGCGGTGCGGGCACGGGCCCGCGAGCTCCGCGCCACGCGTGCGCTCCGCGCCGTCCAGGTCCGCCTCCTCGTCCTCTGCGGCGGGTTGAGCGTGCTCGGGGCGTGTGCACTCGTCAGCGGCTCCGTGCACCGGAGCCTCGAGGTGGTGGCCGGTGGGCGCGACGCGCTCGCCACCTCGGACGCACTGGAGGCGCTGATCGCCGAGGGCAAGGACACGCCCGCCGACCGGCGCTACGCCTACGACGCCGTGCGCAAGTACGAGGAGGACACGCCCGGATACACGTACGCCCGTGCGGTCGTCACGGGACGGCTCGTGCAGCAGGAGGGCCTGGTCGGCGCCGGCAAGGTGCCCGATGTCGAGCGCTATGCGCGGCGCTCGCGCGAGCTCGACCCCGAGTTTCGCGACGGTGCGGCGACCCGCGTGCTCGGCACGCTCTACGTGGTCGCGCCCGCGAACCTCCTCGCGCACGGCGACTCCGAGGAGGGCCTGGCCCTCCTCGAGGGCCTGGTGCAGCGCCATCCGGAGACGGCGGCCAACCATCTCCGCCTCGCCGAGGCCTACGTCGCCCTCGGCGACCCGGAGCCGGCCGGGTCGCATCTCTGCCTGCTGCTCTCCCGCCGCGGCGACCTGCATCCCGACGAGCAGATCCTGCTCGATCAGCTGGTGCGCGAGGTCGGCGGCGCGCCCTGCGCCTCGCCCGGCTGAGACCGCGACAGGATCCACAGCGCCGCCGGCAGCGCCGTGAAGTCGGCGAGCATCGAAAGCGCGAACGCGAGCCCCGACAGCATGCCGAACTCACGCATCGGCGGCAGGTCGGCGAGGCCGAAGGCGAGAAAGCCGCCGGCGTTGATCATGGTCGCGAACAGGATGGCACGACCCGCGATCCGCAGCGTTTGGTGCAGCGCATGCTCCACCGTGCCGTCCGCCCGCCCCTCCAGGTAGTGGTAGAAGAAGTGGATCTGATCGTTCTCGGAGGTGCCGAGCACGGTCGAGGCGATGAGGATCGTCGCGATGTTGAGGCGCATGCCGAGCAGGCGCATCACCCCGAACATCACGAGGATGGCGAAGAGCGACGGAATCATCGCCATGAGGCGCGCCGTGCCGCTCCGGAACACGACCAGGAACGTCCCGAAGATGACGACCGCCGAGAGCGCGAAGCTCTCGACCAGGGTCGGCACCAGGTTCTGCGCCATCTTCGCGTGCAGCGGCGTCAGGCCGACGTTGCGGATCTCGAGCTGTGCCAATGCCGGGTAGTCGCGCACCGCGTCCCGCCAGTGCCGCAGGATGGCGGCGTCGAGCCGGCGGAAGCCCTCGTCCTCGGTGACGCGGCTGATGACCGTGAGATGGGTCTGCGCGAGCGCGTGGGGCTGGACGAAGCGTTGCAGGAGCGGTTGCGTCGGCACCATGCCCTCGAGGTCAGCGGCGAGCTGCTCGCGCGTCGCCGCGTCGTCGGGCCAGCCGTCGCCGGCGCCCGACATGTAGCGGATCAGCCGGAGGATGGTCGTCGGGCCGACCACGGTGCCGACGTCGGCGTCCTGCTCGAGCGCCTGGGTGAAGTGATGCAGGCCGTCGAGGACATCGGGCTCCGAGACGCTGCCCAGGCCGCCCTTCAACCAGACCTGCGTCACCGAGAGGCCGGGGATCTTCGGCGCCAGGCGCTTCAGGTCGCGGTAGAGGCGGGAGTCGTGGCTCATGTACTCGACCGGATCGGTGAGGATGCGGGTCGGCGCGACGAGGCCCGGCAGCCCGAAGAGCGCGACCGCTCCGAGCGCCGAGAGCCCGACCGCCGTGCCGACGAGCAGCCAGCGCCAGCGGTACGTGAAGAGCGGCAGGCGCTGGGCGAGGCGCG
The DNA here is from genome assembly GCA_036496285.1 of Binatia bacterium. Lineage (GTDB taxonomy): Bacteria > Desulfobacterota > Binatia > UTPRO1 > UTPRO1 > DP-19. The sequence goes on along the minus strand of DASXLI010000001.1, from coordinate 3,125 downwards.
CGAAGAGGCCCCCTTCCGTCCGGCGCACCGGCTGCGTCGGCGTGCGGAGGATCTTCTGCAGCGACGGGAAGAGCGTGAACGCGATCACCCAGGTGAGCCCGACGCCGACCGCCACCCATAGACCCATCTCGCGGATCGGCCGGATGTCGGACACCGAGAGCGCCGCGAAGCCGACGCCGGTCGCGAAGATCGACGCCGTGCAGGCGACGAACTTGTTGCAGAGGGAGAAGACGAGGTGCTCGTCGACGCCGCGCTCGGGCGGCCGGTCGACGAAACGCGAGTGCAGGTAGACGAGCGTCGCGGTCGCGGTGACGAGCACGGTCATCGGCACCATCGGCGAGACGAGCGTGAACGTGCCGCCGGTCGCGCCGATGTAGCCGACCGCCGCCGCGAGGCACACGCCCAGGGTGATGAGGAACGCGAGCAGCGTGCGCCACGAGCGGTAGAGGCTCAGGTTCAGCACGACCACGAACACGCCGAAGAGGCCGAAGTAGATGGGCGCGCTCCGCGCCTCGGTCTCGTCGAGGTAGACGTTCACGTAGGGTTGGCCGAGCCGGTCGAGCGCGCGGAAGGGCGACGGCGGCGTGTCGATCGCGGCGATCGCGCGGTCGATGGCGTCGAGCGCCGCGGCGCGGGACGCGCCGTCGCGCACCTCGAGCACGAACGGGATCGCGAGGAAGTCGTCGCCCACGAGGCCCTGCTTGCGGAAGAGGTCCGTGCCGGTCACGAAGCGGCGGAACGCCTCGCTCGCTTCCGGCGTCGCGGTGAAGCCGGCCTTGGCCCGGCGATAGACCGAGAGCGCCGAGTTGGGCTCGACGCCTGGGATGGCCGCCATCGCCTGCTCCAGGCGGTCGAGCCGCTCCAGCGCGGCCGGCGCGAAGGGGTCCTGCGCCTCGGCCAGGACGATCGCGAACTCGCCGCCGCCGAAGACCTTCTCGAACTCGCGCGTGGCGACGTAGTCGGGGTCGCTCGCGACGATCAGACGATCGATCGAGTTGTCCTGGCCGACCTGCGCGGCGAAGTACGCCGCCGGTGCCAGGAGGAGCGCGTAGAAGGCGACGATCGCCCAGCGCCACGCGAGCACGCGGCCAAACACGCGCGCCAGGACCGCCCCCCCGGAGTTCCACATCGCGCCGCCTCACGTAGCGTGCGCACGCGGCGCTGTCCAAGGAAAGGCAGCGGCCGCGCCGACCGTGCTGCGCCGCGGCTCAGCGGCTGCGCCGCAGGACCAGCGTCGTGCCCTGACGCTGCATCTCGAAGCGGTTCAGGAAGCTCATGCCGAGCAGTGCGAACGGCATCTCGCTGTCGTTCACCGCCGCCTCGACGTCGTGCACCGTGACGTCACCGACACGCAGCGTCGGCAGCACGATCAGCCAACCGCGCACCGGGCCGTTGGCGGTCATCGCCCGGCCCGCCTTGCCGTGCGAGTAGTCGACGCCGAGGCGCGCGGCGTCCGAGCGCGACAGCACGACGAAGGTGGCGCCGGTATCGACGATGAAGCTCACCGGACGCTCGTTGATGGAGCCCTTGACCCAGAACTGGCCGCGCGCGTCGGCGGGCAGGGTCAACGTGCTGCCGGCTGCGACGTGGCCGGCGGAGGAGTCCGAGGTGAGCGCGAGCGTCCGCGTCGTGCCGTCGACGCGGACCAGCGCACCGTTGTAGTCGGCGCGCAGCACGGTGACGCCTTCGATGGTGGAGCCGATGTCCACCGTGAGCGGCCCGCGGCCGTCGATCAGGAGGTCGGCGCTCCTTCCCGGTGTGATGGCGACGACCCGCACGTCGGTCGCGAGCGCGGGGCCGGCCGCACAGAGCAGACCGACCAGGACCGTGAGCCGGAGCGCGAGCCGCGGAAGGTGCTGGGTGGTCGCTCGCACGCCGCCAGAGTGGCACCCGCGGTGGCGGGCCTGCAATCCCTGAAGTAGACACGGTGCGTGACCGTCGCCGCCGACGCCCGCGAGCTCTTTACCGAGCGCCACGCGTCCTACACGCGCTTCATCTGCGCGGTGCGCTACCCGCAGGGACTCCGGGCGTTCTTCCGCGCCAGCTCGCTGCTCTACCGTCCCGGCCTGCGCGTGCTGGAAGCCGGGTGCGGCAGCGGCGCGCTCACCCTCGCCCTTCTCGACGCCGCGGCACGGCGCGGCACGCCGCTCGCGACCCTCGATGCGTTCGACCTGACGCCCGCGATGCTCGAGCGCCTGCGAGCGATGCTCCGGCGGCGCGGCGACACGCACGTCGCGCTGACGGAGGCCGACGTGCTGCGGCTCGACGACCTGCCGGCGGCATGGCGCGGCTACGATCTCGTCGTCACGGCGTCGATGCTGGAGTACGTGCCGCGCGCGCGTTTCGCCGAAGCCCTCGCCGGTCTGCGCGAACGCCTGTGCGACGGCGGCCGCCTGGTCCTCTTCATCACCCGCCGCAACCCGCTGACGCGGCTGGTGATCGGACACTGGTGGGAGTCGAATCTCTACACGGCGCCGGAGCTGGCCGAGGCCTTCCAGCATGCCGGCTTCTCGCGGGTGACGTTCCCGGTGTTCCCGCTCGCGGCGCGCTACCTGACGCTCTGGGGGCACATCGTCGAGGCGCGGCGCTGACGCGCCCGCGGGCTACGGCGCGGGGGCGTCGAGCGAGCCCAGGAGGCGGGCGACGTTCGAGTCGTCGGGCTCGAGGTCGCGCAGCAAACGCGCGTGTGCGCGGGCCTGGGCGAGGTCGCCGGCCTCGCGCTCGTAGCCGACGAGCGCCAACAGGACCGGGCGGTCGTACGGCGCGCGCTGCAGGGCCGCGCGCAGGGCGGCGAGCGCCTCGCTGGGCTTGCCCGTGTCGTGCAGGGCGACGGCATAGGTGTGGGCGAAGCGCGCCTCGTCGCGAGCGAGCGCGGCGGCCTGGCGCAGCTCGTCCAGGGCAGCGGGCAGGCGCTTCTGGCGGACGAGGGTGAGGCCGAGCGCGTAGTGAGCGGGCGCCGAGCGGGGCGTGCGTGCGAGCGCCGCGCGGATGATGCGCTCCGCCTCGTCATCGCGGCCGGCGGCCCGCTGCAGATCGGCGAGGTTCAGCGCCGCGGGCTCGAACGTCGGGTCGAGCGCCAGCGCCGTGCGATAGTCGTCCGCGGCCTCGTCGGCGTGCCCGCGGCG